>CAZNWE010000060.1:0-12931 GCA_964576715.1 uncultured Geminicoccaceae bacterium
GGGCTAGACGAGTCTGGCCGGAAAGCCTGGGGCGCGGAGGTCGGTTTCGAGCCAGTCCTCGAGCAGCTTGACGATCTGGGTGGAGGGGGCGTGGCCGCCGTAGGTGGCCTTGCCGCGCTCGAAGATGGCGCGGGTGAGGTTGGCGACGTCGAGCGGCACGCCGCCTTCCTCGGCGAGGCTGGCGATGAAGCCGAGGTCCTTCAGGGCGAGGTCCATGGAGAAGCCGATGTCGTAGCTGCCGTTGAGGATCAGCTGGCCCTCGGTCTCGTGGACGAAGCTGTTGCCGGAGCTGGCGGCGATGGCGTGGTAGGCGGTGGCGAGATCGACGCCGGAGCGCTTGGCGAGCATCAGCGCCTCGCCGCCGGCGACGAGGTGGATGAAGGCGAGCATGTTGGTGATGACCTTGATCACCGCGGCCGAGCCCAAGGGTCCGATATGGATGACCTTGTCGCCGATCGCCTTGAAGACCGGGGCGAAGCGGGCGGCGAGGGCTTCGTCGCCGCCGGTGAGCACGGTTAGGGTGCCGCAAGCGGCGAGGTGGACGCCGCCGGTGACGGGGGCTTCGAGGACCTCGATGTCGTTCGCCGCGGCGAGCTCGGCCAGGGCGCGGATGTCGTCGCGGCCGAGGGTCGAGAGCTCGATCCAGGTGGCGCCCCTGGGCAGGGTCTGGAGGATCGCGCCGAGGACCGCGCGGGAGGCGGCGGGCGACGGCAGGCAGGTGAGGACGGCGTCGCGATCGTGGGCGAGGGCCTGCGGGTCGGGCGCCCAGCTGGCGCCGAGCGCCAGATGCCGGGCGGCGCGGCTCGGGTCCCGGTCGTGGACGGCAAGGTCGAAGCCGGCTTTGGCGAGGCAGGCGGCGAGGTTGCCGCCGAGCTCGCCCAAGCCGACGAAGCCGAGGCGCATGTTGGGGGGCTCCGCTCAGACGTGGATGGTGAAGGCCGCCCGGATGCGGGCGTCGGTCGCGGGATCGATCAAAGGGGCCTTGGATGCCGCCAGGATCTCGTGCTTGCGCCGGGTGGCCTTGGCGACGAGGTCGGGCCGGTCGAGCTCGATCCATTCCTTGGGGCTGGTGCGGTCGGCGGTGGCGGGATAGACATACTCGGTCTGCATCAGGCCCAGGGTCTGCGGGTGGCCGAGATAATGGCCGGGGCCGCCGAGGCAGACCTCGCGCATGGCATCGAGCGAGACGCTGTCCTCGGTCACCTCGATGCCGCGGACACAGCGCTGCACCTGGCCCAAGAGATCGTCGCCCAAGATCAGGCTCTCGTGGCAGAAGCCCAGGAGCGAGGCGTGCATGCCGGCGGCCTCGTAGACGAGGTTGAGGCCGGCGAGCCCGGCCAAGACGTTGGAGATCGCCTGCTCCCAGCCGGCCTGCATGTCGGGCAGCTTGGCATCGGCGATGCCCGCCGCAGCGCCGCCCGGCAGGCCGTAGAAGCGGTGCATCTGGGCGCAGCCGGCGCTGAGCAGCGCCTGCTCGCCGGAGCCGCCGGACATCGCCCCGGTGCGCAGATCCGAGACGAACGGCCAGGTGCCGAAGACGGCCGGGTGGCCGGGGCTCATGGCGTTGACGTAGACCACGCCGGCGAGGCACTCGGCCACCGCCTGGACGATGGCCGCCGCCAGGGAGGCGGGAGCGGTGGCCCCGGCCTGGCCGGCCGAGAGCAAGAGCATCGGCATGCCGGCCCGGATGCAGGCCTCCATGGTGAGGCAGCTTTCGGTCGCGAACTTCATCGGCGGGACGACGAAGCAGTTGGAGTTGGAGACGAAGGGGCGCGCCCGCCAGGCCGCCTCGGCGCCGGCGATCAGATGCAGGAGTTCGAAGCAGCCCTGGACATGGGCGGGGTCGGAGAAGCTGGTGCCGACATGCTTGGTGGTGCCGGCACAGCAGGCATAAAGCGTGTTCGTGTCCATCTCGTAGTTGTCGGGGATGTCGCGGCAGACCATGGCGCGCTGGAAGAAGTGGATGTTGTCGAGTGCCTGGGTCAGCCGGGCCGCGTCGTAGAGGTCCTGGGCCGTGCTCTGCCGGTATTCTCGGGTCTCGACGTCGACGACGTGGACGGCGGCTCCGGCGGTGCCGTAATGCACACGGCTGCCGGAGAGGTCGAGGTCGAAGGCAGGGTCACGGGCAAAGAGCGTGATGTCGCGGGCAGCCTTGGCCAGCATGTCCTCGACGAGCGCACGGGGGAAGCGAAGGCGGCCGTCGTCGCCGAGCACCGCACCGGCATGGGTCATGATCTCGATGCCGGAGGGCGGGGCGTCGGCGAGGCCGATCTGTTCGAGCGCATCCAGCGCTGCCTGGTGGATGCGCTGCACGCCCTCCTCCGTGAGCGGGCGGTACTGGCCACCTTCGAGCCCCGGGCGGACCGGGCGGAGGTTCCGTGCCAGGGGGGCTGACCTCAGCGCGTGGCGGGCGGCCCTGCCGCCCGAGCGGCGACCCCGCGGTTCCTGGGCAACGGTTTCGTCGAGGACGATCTCGGCCATCGGCTCGCTCCTCAGGCCCGCAGCCGGGCGTTGTCATGGTCCCACAAGGGACCTCCCGGCTGGACCTCGGCGGCGAACCGTTCGCCGAAGATCTCTACCTGGAGGCTGGTGCCGGGGCGGGCGAGATCGGCACGCACGACGGCCAGGGCGATCGACTTGTCGACCCGGTGCCCCCAGCCGCCCGAGGTGGTCTCGCCGACGACCCGGTCGCCCTGCCAGACGGTCGACATGTAGGGCGCATCGCAATCGCCGGCCTCGATGACGAGGGTGGCGAAGCGGCGCTTCAGGCCGCCTTCATGCTCGGCCATGAGGGCCGCCCGGCCCTTGAAGTCGGGCTTGGCCCAGTCGACGAAGCGCTCGAGGCCGGCCTGCAGCACGCTGTAGTCGGTCGAGAGGTCGCCCTTCCAGGCGCGGTAGCCCTTCTCGAGCCTCAGCGAATCGAGGGCGAACATGCCGAAGGGCTGGAGCCCCTTGGGCCCGCCCTCGCGCATCAGCGCATCCCAGATGGCGGGCGCGGCCGAAGGTGGGCAGTGGATCTCCCAGCCGAGCTCGCCCGCGAAGGAGACGCGCACGAGGTGGCAGGACTCGCCCGCGATCTCGGCCGGCTGATGGCTGAGCCAGGGCCGGACGAGGTCGGCGGTGGTGAGCGGCGCCAGGATGGTGCGGCTCGAGGGGCCGGTGAGCAGGAGGCAGGTCAGCGCCTCGGTCTCGTCGGTGAGCGTCAGGCCGGGTGCGAGGCGCCTGGCGAGCCAGTCGCGGTCGTGCCATTGGGCGGCGGCGGCGGTGATCAGGCGAAAGCTGCCGTCGGCCATGGCGAGGATCGACATCTCGGTGACGATGCGGCCAGCGTCATCGGCGAAATAGCCGAGGCCGAGCCGGCCGGGCTTGGGGACACGGCCGGTGATCATCCCGTCGAGCCAGTCACGGGCCCCCTCGCCGTCGAGCCTGAACCGGGAGAAGCCGGGCAGATCGAGCAGGCCCGCCCGGTCACGAACGGCGAGGCATTCCTCGCGGATGCGCGGGTGCCAGGGGCCTTCGCGCGCCCAGGTTTGGGTCGCAGCCTCCGACGTGTCATCGCCGGGCCTGGCGTACCAATTGGCGCGTTCCCAGCCATTGGCGGCGCCGTACTGGGCACCCAAGGCCGTCGTCCGGTCATGCACGGCGGAGAGCTTCATTGGTCTGCCGGCGGGCCAGGCGTGGCGAGGGAAGTGCATGGCGTATTCGTGGCCATAGACCTCCATGCCCTTGGCGATCGTGTAGGGCTGGTCGCAGAAATCGGTGAACCGCCTGGGATCGCAGGACCACATATCCCACTCGGTCTCGCCCTCGGTCACCCATTCGGCGAGCACCTTGCCGGCCCCGCCCGCCTGGCAGATGCCGAAGGTGAAGACGCAGGCCTCGAACGCGTTGGGCACACCCGGCATCGGGCCGATCAGCGGGTTGCCGTCGGGGGTGTAGGGGATCGGGCCGTTGATGGTGCGCGAGAGGCCGGCGGTGCCGAGGATAGGAACGCGAGCGACGGCGTCCTCGAGGTACCACTCCAGCCGGTCGAGGTCGTCCGGGAAGAGCTGGAAGGAGAAGTCGTCGGGCATCGGGTCGTCGGCCGAGGCCCAGTGCGCGCGGCAGTTGCGCTCATAAGGCCCGAGATTCATGCCGAACTTTTCCTGGCGGAGATAATAGGAGCTGTCGACGTCGCGGAGCAGCGGCAGTTTGTGGCCGACCTCCTTCGACCAGGCCTCGAGCTCTGGGATGGTCTCGAAGAGGATGTACTGGTGGCTCATCACCATCATCGGCACGTCGCGGCCGAAATGTCGGCCGACCTCGCTTGCATAGTAGCCGGCGGCGTTGACGACGATCTCGCAGGTGATGTCGCCCTTAGGCGTCTGGATGCGCCACTCGTCGCCCTCGCGAACGGCCCCGGTCATCGGGCAGAAGCGGACGATGCTGGCACCGAGGTCACGCGCCCCCTTGGCCATCGCCTGGGTCAGCTGGGCCGGGTCGATGTCACCGTCATAGGGGTCGTAGAGGGCGCCCTCGAGCTCGTGGGTCTCGGCGAAGGGGTAGCGGCTCTTGATCTCGTCGGGCGAGAGGATGTCGAGCGCCATGCCCTGGTAGCGGCCCATGCCGACGACGCGCTTGAATTCCCTGAGGCGCTCCCTGGAATGGCCGAGGCGGACCGAGCCCGTGACGTGGTAGTTCATCGGATAGCCGGTGGCCTCGGCGAGGCCCCGATAGAGCTCGGCCGAGTAGCGCTGCATGTTCATGATCGACCAGGAGGCCGAGAAGGTCGGAACGTTGCCGGCGGCGTGCCAGGTCGAGCCGGCGGTGAGCTCGTTCTTCTCGATCAGCAGGCAATCGGTCCAGCCGGCCAGCGCCAGGTGATAGAGAGCCGAGACGCCGACGACCCCACCGCCGATGACGACGACCCGGGCATGGCGCGGCAACTCGCTCATGGCTCATCTTCCCTGATGCCTCCCACGTCCATACTAGGCCAGCGACCGCGCGGGTAGCGTATTCTTGCCGCCCGTCGTCCGCATGGCTAAGCCGGGGGTGTCTTTGAATTCGGGCGGGGTCGTCTTGGTCGAGATCGTGCAGCTGTTGCTCTATGGGACGCTTCTGGGGTCGATCATCGCGCTCGGCGCGGTAGGCGTGACCTTGACGTTCGGGATCCTCGGGTTCGCCAATTTCGCGCATGGCGATCTGATGACCCTGGGTGCCTATGTGTGCTTTTTGATCTACGTGCAGCTGGCCTTGCCGTTCTGGCTCGGCGTGGTGGCGGCGGTGCCGGCGACGATCTTTGCCGCCCTGCTGATCGATCGACTGTTGTTTCGACGGTTTCGGGCGCGCCCGCCGATCGTCAGCCTGATCGCCTCCTTCGGCGCGGCGTTGATTCTCAGGTCCTTGATCCAGGTCGTCTGGGGTACGGGGACCTTCATGTATTCGAGCCAGATCGTGCTGGCGCAGCGCTTCCAGGGCATCCGCTACAAGTGGGACCAGCTGTTGATCATCCTGGTGACGGTGGCGGTGGTGCTCGGCCTGCACGTCTTCCTGCAGCGGACGAAGGTCGGCAAGGCGATGCGGGCGATGGCCGACAACCCGACCCTGGCCCGCCTATCGGGGATCGACACCGAGCGGGTGATCGTCTGGACCTGGGTGATCGGTGGCGGGCTCGCGGCCTTGGCCGGGGTGTTCCTGGCGATGGACACGCGGCTGCAGCCGGAGCTGGGCTGGTTCCTGCTGCTCGCCTGCTTCGCCGCGGCCATTCTGGGCGGGGTGGGCAAGCCGATGGGGGCGATCGCCGGGGGCTATATCATTGGCATCATGATGGAGCTTTCGACCCTGGTCCTGCCGACCGAGTACAGCCCGGTCGTACCGTTCGCGATCCTGGTCCTCCTGCTCCTGGTGCGGCCGACCGGACTGTTTGCCGGGCGGAGCAGTTGAGATGACCGGCGCCGGGCTGTTCAGCTATTTCGTCTTCTTCTTGACCTTCGCCGGGATCTACGCGCTGCTGGCCCAGGGGTTGAACGTGCAGTGGGGCTTCGCTGGCATGTTGAATGTCGGCGTGGCGGCATTCTTCGCCGTCGGTGCCTATGTGAGTGCGATCTTGACCACTGCGCCGGCGGCCGGGCATCTCGGCGGGTTCGGCTTGCCGTGGCCCGTGGGCTTGCTGGCGGCGATGGCGATCGCCGCCCTGGTCGGCTTCCTGATCGGCCTGGTGACGCTCAACCTGCGCTCGGACTACCTCGCCATCGCGTCGATCGGGATCGCCGAGATCGTCCGCCTCGTGCTCAAGAACGAGGAATGGCTGACCGGCGGGGTGCGGGGGATCGTCGGAATCCCCAAGCCCTTGGACGGGGTGCTGCCGGGGCAGGACGCGCTGGTGCTCCTGGCACTGTTGCTGCTGCTGGTCGGCGTCGTCTACTGGGGGCTCGAGCGGCTCTACCGGGCACCCTGGGGGCGGGTGCAGCGGGCGATCCGCGACAACGAGGCGGCGGCCCGGGCGATGGGCAAGAACAGCCTCGCCTTTCGCCTCCAGGCCTTCGTGATCGGCTGTGCCCTGATGGGGTTGTCGGGCGCCCTCTACGCGCATTTCGTGGGGTTCATCAGCCCGGAGGCCTTCGATCCGGTGTTCGCCACCTTCATCGTCTGGGTGATGCTGATCGCCGGCGGCAGCGGCAACAACCGCGGGGCGATCCTCGGGGCGTTCGTCATCTGGGGCATATGGTCGGGCACGCAGTTCGTCACCAACCAGCTGCCGGCCGAGTACGTGACCCAGGCGAGTGCGCTCCGGGTCCTGTTGATCGGGCTGCTGTTGCAGCTGATCTTGATTTTCCGGCCCGAGGGGATGCTGCCGGAACGGCCGCCCAGGCCGATCTGGCGGCAACGGTGAGCCTGGCCGCGGCCGGGACGCTGAGCTTTCGACTGCGGGTGCCCGAGGGGTATTGGCGAACGCGAGGGGAGAGCTGCCGCTTCCCGCCGGTGGCGGCAGACGGGCTCTATGTCGAAGTGGCATTGACCGGGGCGCAGGCCCTCGAAGTCTTCGTCGACGGGCCGCTCGGCCGGGCCTGGACGCTGACCAGCCTGCCGTTGCGGCGGCAGCCGGCAGCACTGGCCATGGCCCTGGCCTGGGATGCCGCCGGGGTGACGCTCTATCTCGACGGGGTGCGGGTGGCCGCAGCCGCCTGAAGCACCATCGCCCGAAGCACTATCGCCCGAAGCACCACTGGCAGTGCTGCTGCCCGTCCCGGCCCCGGCAGGCTGCTAGAGCAGCCGCCCCTTCCTGGTCTTCAGCTGCAGGGCCTCGCCCTTGCGGCCGGAGATGGTGCCGCGGTTGACGCCGAGCCAGCCGATCTCGCCGAAGAGGCGGCCGTGCTCGATCTTCGGGCAGCGGTTCTGGACGACGTCGAGGCCGGCGGCCGCGGCCCTGGCGGCGGCCTCGTCGTGGCGGACGCCGAGCTGCAGCCAGAGCACCTTCGCACCGCTGCGGATGGCGGCGTCGGCGATGGGCGGGACGTCGGCGGATTTCCTGAAGACGTCGACCATGTCGGGCGGCTCGGGGAGGTCGTCGAGGCTGGCGTAGACGGTGCGGCCGAGGATGGTCTCGCCGGCGCTGCGTGGGTTGATCGGGTCGATGGCGTAGCCCTTGTTCTGCAGATAGAGCATGGCGAAGTAGGATGGCCGCATGTCGTTGGCCGAAGCACCCACCATGGCGATCCGCTTCACCCTGGTGAGAATACTGCGGATGTAGCTGTCATCATAGTTGAGGGGCGGTTCGCTCATGCCTGTTCCGAAGCGGTTTGGGGCTTGCCGCCGAGCCCGGCGAGCCAGCGCACGGTGACGTAGAAGATGGGGGTGAAGAGGAGGCCGGCCAGCGTCACCCCGATCATCCCGAAGAAGACGGCAGTACCCAGCGCCTGGCGGAGCTCGGCACCCGGGCCCTGGGCCAGGAGCAGCGGGACGACGCCGAGGATGAAGGCGAGCGAGGTCATCAGGATCGGCCGCAGCCGGGTGCGCGCCGCTTCGACGACAGCCTCGCGCGGTGCCGTGCCGGCCGCGGCCTCGGCGCGCTTGGCGAACTCGACGATCAGGATGGCGTTCTTCGCGGCCAAGGCGATCAGCACGATGAAGCCGGTCTGCACCAGGACGTTGTTGTCCATGCCGCGGAGGTTGACGCCCAAGAGGGCGGCCAAGAGGCACATCGGCACGATGAGGATGACCGAGAACGGCAGGAGCCAGCTCTCGTAGAGGGCGGCGAGCACCAGGAAGACGAAGACGACGGAGAGCGCGAAGGCGATGAGCGTGGTGTTGCCGGCGAGCTTCTCCTGCAGGGCGAGCTCGGTCCATTCGAAGGCGAAGCCGTCGGGCAGGGTCTCGGCCGCGACCTCTTCCACCCTGGCGATCGCCTCGCCGGTGCTGGTGCCGGGAGTGGTGTCGCCCTGCACCTCGGCGGCGGTGAAGAGGTTGTAGCGGGGGACGCGGTAGGGGCCGGTCCGCTCCTCGAAGCGGGCGACGGAGGCGAGCGGGACCATCGTACCGTTGGTCGAGCGGGTGGCGTAGCGGCGGACCTCGGGCAGCGCGTCGCGGAAGCGGCCGTCGGCCTGGGCGGTGACCCGGTAGGTCCGGCCGATGAAGTTGAAGTCGTTGACGAAGGCCGAGCCCAGATAGACCTCGAGGGTCTCGGTGACCCGCTCGGCCGGGACGCCCAGCTTTTCCGCCCGGACCCGGTCGATGTCGGCGAAGATGCGCGGTGTGCGGGTGTTGTAGAGGGTGAAGACGTTGGCGAGGCCGGGGGTCTCGTTCAGGGCACCGATCAGCTGGTTGGTCGCGGCCTCGAGTGCCTGCACACCCTGCGCCTCGCGGTCCTGGACGTAGAGCTTCCAGCCGCCGCCGGTACCGATGCCGCTGACCGGCGGCGGGGCGAGGACGAAGATGTTGGCCTCCTCGATCTGGGCGAGGCGGGCCTGCGAGGCTTGCAGCACCGCCTGGGCACTGGCGTCCGGCGCGGTGCGCGCCGCGAACGGTGCCAGGATGGTGAAGATGGCACCGGCATTGGGCGCGTTGGTGAAGGTGGCGCCGTCGAAGCCGGCGAAGCCCACGGCGTGCGCCACGTGCGGCAGCTCGAGCAGCACGGCCACGGCCTCGCGGACGACGGCGTCGGTGCGCTCGAGCGAGGCGCCGGGCGGCAGCTGGACGACGGTGATCAGGTAGCCCTGGTCCTGCTCCGGGACGAAGCCCGTGGCTGTGTTGACGAAGCGCTCGGCGGTGAGCGCCATGAGCCCGGCATAGACGACGAGGCCGAGGGCGGCGACGCGGACCAGCCGGGCGGTGAGGGCACCGTAGCCGTCGGTCAGGCCCTCCATCAGCCGGTCGAAGCCGCGGTTGAAGGCGCGCAACGGTGCGGTGATCGCCCACTGCCGGCCGCTGCCCTCGGGGCGCAGCAGCAAGGCGCAGAGCGCCGGGCTCAAGGTCAGCGAGACCAGGGTCGAGATGATCGTCGAGGCACTGATGGTGACCGCGAACTGGTAGAGGAACTGCCCCGAAATGCCGGTGATGAAGGCGGCCGGGATGAAGACGGCGACCAGCACCAGGCTGGTGGCGACGAGAGCGCGGCCGACCTCGTCCATGGTCCGTCTCGCCGCCTCGCGCGGCGGCACGCCGTCCCTGATCAACCGGGCACTGTTCTCGACCACGACGATGGCGTCGTCGACGACGATGCCGATGGCGAGCACCAGGCCGAACAGCGAGAGGTTGTTCAAGGTCAGGCCCATCGCCGCCATCACGGCGAAGGTGCCGACCAGCGACACCGGGATGGCGACCAGCGGCACCAGCGCTGCCCGCCAGCTCTTGAGGAAGACGAGGACGACGATGGCGACCAGCACCAGCGCCTCGACCAGGGTGCGGTAGACGGCGTCGATCGATTCCTGGATGTAGGCCGTCGGGTTGTAGACGATTTGGTAGGCGACGCCGGGCGGGAAGACCGCCGCCAGCTCGTCCATGACCCGGATCACCTCGGCCGCGGTCTCGAGGGCGTTCGAGCCCGGGCGCTGCGAGATCAGGATGGGCAGGGCCGGGTCCTCATCCAGATAGCCGATGGTGTCCAGGCTCTCGGCCCCGAGTTCGACCCGGGCGACGTCGCCGATCCGGGTGACCCGGCCATCGGCCCCCTGCTTGACGACGATGTCCTCGAAGGCGTCCGGATCGACCAGCCGGCCACGTGTCTCGACGTTGGTCTGAAAGGCGCCGGGCGCGGGCACCGGTGGCTCGCCGAGCGTGCCCGCCGCCACCTGCACGTTGTTGACCCGGACGGCGCCCACGATCTCGCCGGCGGTGAGCTCGAGCGCCCGCGCCCGGTCGGGGTCGATCCAGACCCGCATCGAGTAGGCGCGCTCGGCGACGAGCGTGGCATTGCCGACGCCGTCGACGCGGGCCAGGCGGTCGACGATCTGGGTGCGCGCGTAATTCGAGATGAACAGCGGGTCGCGGCTGCCGTCCGGCGAGACGATGTGGACCACCATCATCAGGTCCGGTGTCGTCTTGCGCACGTCGATGCCGAGCCGGCGGACGGTCTCCGGCAGCCGCGGCTCGGCGATGGCGACCCGGTTCTGGACGAGCACCTGGGCGACGTCGAGATCGGTGCCGAGCGCGAAGGTGATCTGCAGCGTCAGCCGACCGTCGCCGGTCGATTCCGACTGCAGGTAGAGCATCCCCTCGATGCCGTTGATCTGCTGCTCGAGCGGGGTGGCCACCGTGTCGGCGACCACCTCGGCCGAAGCACCGGGATAGGTCGCGGTCACCTCGATGGTCGGCGGGGCGATCGCCGGGTACTGCTCGACCGGCAGGAGGAAGTAGAAGACCCCGCCGATGATCGTCAGCAGCAGCGAGATGACCGTCGCGAAGACCGGCCGGTCGACGAAGAGGTGGGTCCAGCGCACCCCGGCTCAGCCCTGCTCGTCGGCGGGCTCGATGGTGCCGGGCACGGGCGTCACCGTGGCGCCGGGGCGCACCCGGGTCAGGCCGTTGACGACGATGCGCTCGTCGGGCTCGAGCCCGGCGCGAACGACGCGCAGGCCGAACTCGCGCGGGCCGGGGCGGATCTCGCGCTGCTCGATCGTGTCGTCCTCGCCCACCACCATGACCAGGCGTGCGGCCTGCTGGGCGCTGATCGCGGCATCGGGGATCAGCATCGCCGAATAGCGCGGCGAGCCCGGGATGCGCACCCGGGCAAAAAGGCCGGGCGTGAACAGGTGATCGGGGTTGGCGAAAACGGCGCGGGCCCGGATGGTGGCGCTCTCGGCCAGGAGCTCGTTGTCGACGAAGTCGAGATGGCCCTCGTGCGGCCACCCCTCCTCGTCGATCAGCCGCAGCTGGGCCGGCGTCTCACCGTCGCGGTTCGCCAGCATCAGGCCCTGGTCGGCGGCACGCTGGTAGGCCAGGTACTCGGCCTCGCTGAGGTCGAACAGGAAATGGATCGGGTCGAGCGAGACGATGGTCGAGAGCAGCGTCGGCATGCCGCCGTCGGCGACCACCAGCGTGCCGAAATCGACCCGGCTGTCGGAAATGCGGCCGGCGATCGGCGCCGTGATCGTAGTGTAGTCGAGGTCGATCCGCGCCTGCTGCACGGCGGCCCGGCTCGCCGCCAGCGCCGCCTCGGCCACCTGCCGCTCGGCGACACGCTGGTCGTAGGTGGCACGCGGAATGTTGTTGTTCGCAACCAGGTCCGCGGCGCGCTGCTCGTCGACCCGGGCCAGCGCCAAGGTCGCCTCGGCATCGGCAACGTTGGCCTCGGCCCGGGCGAGGGCCGCCTCGAAGGGCGCGCTATCCAGGGTAAAAAGGCGATCGCCGGCCTCGACCAAAGCCCCGTCCGCGAAGTCGATGGTCTCGACATGGCCCGACACCCTGGGCCGGATCTCGACCCGCTGGACGGCGGCAAACCGGCCGGTGAACTCGTCCCATTCGACGAGTTCCTGCATCAAGGGGGTCGCGACGGTGACTTCCGGCGGGCCGGCCTGCGGTGCCGCATTCTCGTCCCCGGCATCGCAGGCTGGCAGCAGCAGTGCGGCGAGGAGCGCCGCGTGGTGCCAAGGCGTCAAGCCGGCACCGCCAGGAGCGGGCGGGCGGCACGGCGCAGCACGGCCTCGGTGGTCGAGCCCCGAAGCGCATCGAGAAAGCCGTGCCGGCCCTCGGTCGCCATGACGATCAGATCGGCGTCGAGCCGGTCGGCCGTGGCGACGATGGTGTCGACCACCGGGCCCGCGAGTTCGAGGCGCTCGACGCGGTCGCCGAACGACGCCGGTGCTGTGAAGGCGGGCCCTCCGCCGGGTTGGCCGACATGCAGCAGGTGCAGTCTGGCCTCCCGGGCATCGAGCAGATCGACCAGGCTCGCCGCCGCCTGCAGGGCCAGCGATGGCGAAGGCTTGCGGTCGACCGGCACGAGGATGTTGGTGAGCGTGAGTGCGCCGGTCTTGGGCGCGACGAAACCGCGGCCCTGGGCGGGCAGGAACAGGCTGGCGACGCCGCTGCGCCGCGCCACCGCCTCGGCGACCGAGCCCTCGAGCCAGCGCGGCAGCCCGTCGCGGCGGGCGGTGCCGAGGACGACGAGGTCGGCCGCGTGGCGGTCGATATAGTCGAGGATGCCCTTGATGGTGGCACTGCCGGCGAGATCGATCTTGCTGATCTTCACCCCGAGTGCCGTCTCGACGTCCTCGGCCGGGATGCCGAGATCGAGCAGCCCCCAGCTCGCCAGCGTGTCGCGCACCCCGGGAAACGCCTCGCGGCGCGCCTCGTCCTCGAGTTCGTCCTGGGCATTGTGGACGATGGTGAAGCGCCCCTTGCTCGCCACCGCCATCTTCAAGCCGTGCGCGAAGGCGCTGACACTGCTCTTGGCGTAGTCGGTCGGGTGGATGATGGTCTCGAACGTCTGCGGCATCGTTCCCTCTCAGCCGGCCCTCTC
>CAZNWE010000060.1:13031-25868 GCA_964576715.1 uncultured Geminicoccaceae bacterium
CCCTCTCAGCCGGCCCTCTCGGCCCGGCCCTCTCAGCCCGGGCCGCCGCTCAGCCCGGCCACTGCGGGCGGCGCTTGGCGACGAAGGCATCGAGACCCTCGCCGAAGGCCTCACCCACGGCGTTCTCGACGATCACCTCGGTGGTATAGCGATAGGCTTCCGCCTCCGCCATGGTGCGTTGCCGGTAGAAGGCCCGCTTGCCCAACGCGAGAACGTCCTTGGGCTTGTCGACGAGGCGCGCGCACATCGCCGCGGTCGCCGCCGGCAGCCCATCCTGCGGCACGACACGGTTGACGAGGCCGAGCCGGTGCGCCTCGGCGGCATCGATGAAGTCGCCGGTCAGCAGCATCTCCATGGCGGGCTTTTGCGGCACGTTGCGGGCCAGGGCGACCATCGGTGTCGAGCAGAACAGGCCGAACTTGATGCCCGAGGTGGCAAAGCGGCTGGCGTCGCTGCAGACGGCGAGATCGCAGGCCGCCACCAGCTGGCAGCCGGCCGCGGTGGCGATGCCGTCGATCTCGGCGAGCACCGGCTGCGGCAGGTCCTGCAGCTTGAGCATCATCGCCGAGCAGTGGCTGAACAGTGCCTGGATCGGCTCGGCCTTGCGGTCCTCGCCGATCTCCTTGAGGTCGTGGCCGGCGCAGAACGCCTTGCCCGCTCCGCCGAGCACCACGACCCGCGCGGTGGGCGAGGCGGCGATGGCGTCGAGGGCGTCGTGCAGCGCATCGAGCAGCGCCCGGTTCAGGCTGTTGAACGCCTGCGGCCGATTGAGCGTCAGGCGCACCACACCGTCATGTTCGTCCTCCAGGAGGACGGGCTCGTTGTCCATCGTCGTTCTCCCCACTCCCGGCCCCACTGCCGGGCCATCGGTTTCAGACGCTGCGGGCGAGACGGGTCTCGACCAGCTTCGCCCAGTAGCTGACCCCGATCGGCAGGGCCTCGTCGTTGAAGTCGTAGTACGGGCTGTGCAGCAGGGCCGGAGCTCCGTCGTCGTTGCCGCTGCCCATCCAGATATAGCTGCCGGGCACCGCCTCGAGCATGAAGGCGAAGTCCTCGGCCCCCATGACCGGCTGCGGGTTGCGCTCGACCTTGTCGTCGCCGACCACGAGCGCCGCGGCAGCCGCACCGATCGCCGCCTCCCTCGGATGGTTGACGGTCGGCGGGTAGCCGCGGCGGTAGCCGATCTCGGCCGCGAGGCCGAAGCTTCGGGCAATCCCGCTCGCCACCTCGCCGAGCCGGGTCTCGATGCGGTCGCGGGTCGCGGCCTTGAAGCTGCGCACGGTGCCGACCAGTTCGGCCGTCTCGGGGATCACGTTGAAGGCGTGGCCGGCGCGGATCCGGGTCACCGAGAGGACGGCGTTGTCCAAGGGATCGGTCTCGCGGCTGACGATCAGTTGCAGGCCGGTCACGATCTGCGCGGCGACAGTCACCGGATCGCGGCCGAAATGCGGCATCGCGGCATGGCAGCCGCGGCCCTCGACGGTGATCTTGAACTCGTCGGACGCGGCCATCGCCGGGCCCTGGCACATCGCGAAGCTGCCGGTCGGCAGCGCCGGCCAGTTGTGCAGGCCGTAGATGTCGGTGAGCGGGAAGCGCTCGAGCAGCCCGTCATCGAGCATCGCCCGAGCGCCGGCCCGGCCCTCCTCGGCCGGCTGGAAGACGAGATAGACGGTGCCGTCGAAATTGCGGGTCTCGGCGAGGTACCTCGCCGCACCGAGCAGCATCGCGGTGTGGCCGTCATGGCCGCAGGCGTGCATCTTGCCGGCCCGAGTCGAGGCGTGCGGCAGCCCGGTCGCCTCGCTGATCGGCAGGGCGTCCATGTCGCAGCGCAGGCCGATCCGCCGATCGCTGGTGCCGGCCCGGATCACTGCGACCACGCCGGTCTTGCCGATGCCCTCGTGCACCTCGTCGACGCCGAAGCCGCGCAGCCGCTCGGCCACGAACGCCGCGGTCTCCACCTCCTCGTAGGCGAGCTCGGGATGACTGTGCAGGTGTCGTCGCCAGGCCGTGAGCTCGGCCTTGTAGTCGGCGATGCGGTTGATGATCGGCATGGCGGGTCCCGGTTGCGCGGCACTTCGCGGTTCACTAAGAGGTAGAGGGTATGTGCGGCGGGCGGCGGCATCTGGCAAGCCGGGAGGGTCGTCGCGCCCGGATTTGCGCGAAGAGGGAGCTCAGCGATGATCGGTTCGGGTGTGCGGGTGATGGCGGTCGCCGCCGCGGCGGCGGCGCTGATGGCGGGCACGGCCATGGCCGAAGGGGCGCGGGTCGGAGCGTTGATCCCGCTCACCGGCGGGCTGCAGGCCTATGGCGAGGGCTCGCTCAACGGCATGCGCCTCGCGGTCGCGGAGATCAACGAGGCGGGCGGTGTGCTCGGCGGCGAACTCGAACTCGTGGTCGGCGACACCCAGACCCGGGCCCAGCCGGCGATCGACGCCGCCATGCGGCTCGTTTCGGTCGACGGCGTTTCCGGCATCCTCGGCGCGCTGTCCTCCGGCAACACCATCCCCGTCGCCACCACGGTCGCCAAGGCCAACCAGGTCCCGCAGATCTCCAACGCCTCGACGGCCCCGGCGATCACCACGCTCGAGGACGACGATTTTCTCTTCCGCACCGCCCCCTCCGATGCCTACCAGGGCGTGGTCCTGGCGCAGCTCGTCGAGGAGGCAGGGATCGACAGCGTCGCCGTGCTCTACGTCAACAACGACTACGGTGTCGGCCTGGCCGAGGCCTTCGCGGCGAACTATGGTGGAACGCTGGCGAGTTCGGCCGCCTTCGAGCCCAACAAGGCCTCCTATCGCGGCGAGCTGCAGAGCGTTGCCGACGGCGACCCCGAAGCACTGCTGCTCATCGCCTATCCGGACGACGGCGGCCTGCTGATCATCCGCCAGTCGCTCGAGGAGGGCTTTTTCGACCGCTTCGTCTTCACCGACGGGATGAAGACCGAGCAGCTGCTCGACGATATCGGTGCGGCGTTCATGGAAGGCATGTTCGGGACCTCTCCGGCACCGCTCGAGGGCGACGCCAATGCCCGCTTCGCCGCCGCCTACGAGGCCGAGTTCGGCGAGCTGCCGCCCCTGCCCTACATCGACAGCGCCTATGACGCGACGATGATCCTGGCGCTCGCCATCGAGCAGGCGGGCTCGACCGACGGCCCGGCGATCCGCGACACCTTGCGCGAAGTCGCCAACGCCCCGGGCGAGGTGATCCTGCCCGGCGACTTCGCCAAGGCCAAGGAGCTGATCGCCGCCGGCACCGACATCAACTACGAAGGTGCGGCGGGTGCGCACGAGTTCGACGAGAACGGCGATGTCGCGGGCACCTTCGAGCACTGGGCGGTGCTGGAAGGGAGCATCACCACGGTCGAGATGCTCGAGTAGCGCGCCGCCCGGGCCGCTTCGGCGGCGGCGGCGCGGGGTGCTTCGGCCGCCGCCTATCGTGGCGGGATGTGCCGCCCGGCCGCCCGCCCTCAGTCGTGGATCTTGATGATCAGCTCGATCTCGACGGTCATCAGGTTGGGCAGCGAGCCCATGCCGACGGCGGAGCGGGCATGCCGGCCGCGCTCGCCGAGCACCTCGACCAGGAGGTCGGAGCAGCCGTTGATGACCTTGGGGTGATCCTTGAAGTCGGGGGCGGCGTTGACCATGCCGAGCACCTTGACGATCTCGACCTTGTCGAGCGTGCCGGCGGCGGCCTTGGCGGCGGCGAGCAGGCCGAGTGCCGTCGTCCTGGCGTGACCGTAGGCGGTGGCCACGTCGATCGCCGCGCCGACCTTGCCGGTCGGGTAGCTGCCGTCCGGGTTGGCCGGGCCCTGGCCGGAGAGATAGGCCATGTCGCCGACCCGCTTGAACGACACGTAGTTGGCGGCCGGGCTCGGCACCTCGGGCAGGGTGAGGCCGAGCGCCTTCAGCCGCGCCTCGGGATCATGGGTCATCGATGGTTCTCCTGCGGTTGCGGCCGACCGGCCCGCGGCCAGTCGCTCGGGTGCCAGAAGCGGCCGCCGACGACCGTGCCCTTGGCCAGGATGCGCCGCTCGGCGGTGACGGTCTCGCCGACCACGTCGACGAGCGGGAAGCGGTCGTCCTCGATGGCGATGATCGTGGCGTCGCCGGCCTTGCCCGGAGCCAGGCTACCGAGGTCGGGGCGCCGCAGCGCCTTGGCGGCGTTGACGGTGGAGGCGGCGATCACCGCGCCCAACGGCATGCCGAGGTGGAGGAACTTGGAGAGCGTGGTCACCTGGTCGAAGGCTGGGCCGTTGATGCAGAGGGCGTGGATGTCGGAGGAGATGACGTCGGGCACGAAGCCGCCGGCCAGCATCGCCCGCGCCGTCTTGAAGGCGAACGAGCCCTTGCCGTGGCCGATGTCGAAGATCACCCCCTTCTCGCGCGCCCGCCAGACCGCGTCCTTCACCCGCCCCTCGCCGTCGATCGGCGCGTTGGGGAAGGGCCGGAAGGCGTGGGTCAGCACGTCGCCGGGCCGCAGCCGGTCGAGGACCGCCTCGTAGGTCGGCGGCGGGTGGTCGATATGCGCCATCACCGGCAGGCCGGCGGCGTCCGCCACCTGCAGGGCGATGTCGAGCGGTGCGACGCCCTGGTTGCCGGAGGCAAAGCGGCCGACCCGAACCTTGATGCCGACGATCACGTCCCGGTTGGCGAGCGCCACGGCGACCGCGTCGGCCGGTGCCAGCAGTCGCATCTCCTCGCTCTCGCCGACCATGACGGTCTCGGAGAAGGCGTAGATGCCGGCGAAGGAGACGTGGAGATAGGCCAGGATGCGCACCTGGCTGGGCTCGATGACGTGGCGGCGGAAGCCCTTGAAGTTGCCGGGCCCGGCACTGCCGGTATCGACCGCGGTGGTGACGCCGCTGGTCCGGCAGAATTCCTCGGCGTCGATGCCGAGCGAGGTACCGCCCCAGTAGACATGGGTGTGCAGGTCGATCAGGCCGGGCGTCACGATGCAGCCGCTGACGTCGCGGCGGTCGGCGCCCGCGAGATCGTCGCCGAGGACGGCGACGAGACCGTCCTTGAAGGCGACGTCGGTGATGGTGTCCGTGCCAGTCGCCGGATCGATGACCCGGCCGCCCGCCAGCACGAGGTCGAAGCTCAACGCGCAGTCCCCCCTGGTTCGCGCTCGTTCAATCGGGTGCCACTGCCCCGGCCCGCTCGACGATCAGCCGGTACTGGTCGGGCTGCCGATGGCGGGCGAAATCGAACGTCGAGGCCTTGTAGGACCGGCCGAGATCGAGGTCCACCCTGGCGACGACCAGCTCGTCGTCCTGGCTCGTGGCTTGGCCCACCACCTCGCCGCTGGGGGCGATGATCGAGGAGTTGCCGATCAGCTCGCACCCCTCCTCGATCCCGCATTTGGCCGTGCCGACCACCCAGGTGGCATTGGCATAGGCGCCGGCCTGCATCGACAGCTGGTTGTGGAACTCGGAGAGCCGGTCGTGGTCGGGGGCGGGCGGGTTGTGGCGCGGCGTGTTGTAGCCGAGCATGACCAGCTCGACGTCCTGAAGGCCCATGACCCGATAGGTCTCGGGCCAGCGCCGATCGTTGCAGATCGCCATGCCGAGATTGCCGCCCATGCTCCGCCACACCCCCCAGCCGAGATCGCCGACCTCGAAATAGCGCTTCTCCAAGTGTTGAAACGCGCGCCAGGGCTCGTGCTCGGCGTGGCCGGGCAGGTGGATCTTGCGGTACTTGCCGACGATCGAGCCC
This sequence comes from uncultured Geminicoccaceae bacterium, assembly GCA_964576715.1. Taxonomy (GTDB): domain Bacteria; phylum Pseudomonadota; class Alphaproteobacteria; order Geminicoccales; family Geminicoccaceae; genus SLRI01. The sequence goes on from CAZNWE010000060.1 coordinate 18,746, forward strand.
GATCTGTCGACCAGGATCGCGGTGTTGAACCGGCGGCCCTCGGGAGTCAGCTCGGCATAGCCGAGATAGAAGCCGATGCCTTTCTCCTTGGCCGCCGCAAAGAGCGGTGCCGTCCCGGGGGATGGCATCTCACGCTCGAAGAAGCTGTCGAGCTCGGCCGCATCCTCCATGTACCAGCGCGGAAAGAAGGTGGTGAGTGCCAGCTCCGGGAAGACCAGGAGGTCGACGCCGTTGCCGGCCGCCTGGGCCAGGAGGTCGAGCATCCGGCGGACCACATCGGCCCGGCTGTGGGCGCACTGGACCGGGCCGAGCTGCGCACAGCCGACGGTCAAGATGCGGCGCATGCCGGCTTCCCTTTGGCGACGTCGGCGGCGTCCCGGCCGACAATGCTGCGGTAGATCTCGGGGTCGGTGGCCCCTTCGGTCGACAGGCACACGACCCGCGCCTGGGGTCCGAGGCAGAGCGCTTCGCGCAGCGCCGGATCGCCCGCCGCATGATGGAAGCCGGCGATCGCCGTGGCCCCGGATTCGCCGCTGACGATGCCGGCGTCGGCGAGCCGGCGCATCATCGCCACCACGGCAGCGTCGGTGACGGTCATGAAGGCATCGGTGCCGGGCCCGAGGATGCGCCAGGCGAGCATCGAGGGCTCGCCGCAGGCGAGGCCGGCCATGATGGTGTCGAGCTCACCCGGGAAGGTGGCGGGCGCGCCCTGCTCGGCGCTGAGGAACAGGCAGGCCGCCCGGTCGGGCTCGACCACGACGAAGACCGGGCGCTCGCTGCCCCTGAGCTCCCAGAGCCAGGACAGAACGCCGGCGGCGAGCCCGCCGACGCCGCCCGGGACGAAGACGTGGGTGGGCTGTGGCTCCACCTCGAGGATCTCGGCGGCGAGCACCGCATAGCCCTGCATGACGTGACGCGGCACGTCGTCATAGCCCGGCCAGGAGGTGTCGGAGACGATCTGCCAGCCCTCCCTGGCCGCCACCTCGGCCGAGTGGCGGACGGCGTCGTCATAGGTGCCGGGGACCCGGCGGACCTCCGCCCCGAAGCTGGCGATAGCGTCGACCCGGCCCTGGCTCACCGTCTCGTGCACGAAGATGACGGCCCTGGCCCCGACCCGCTTCGCCCCCCAGGCCACGGCCCGGCCGTGATTGCCGTCGGTGGCGCAGGTGACGGTCAAGCCCCCAGGCCCGCGGTCGCGGGCCAGCAGCTCGACCGCGTAGGCCCCGCCCAGTGCCTTGAAGCTTTGCAGCGCGAAGCGCCGGCTCTCGTCCTTGAGCAGCACCGCCGCGACCTCGTGCTGCTGCGCCAGCGCATCGTTCGCGTGCAGCGGGGTCGGGGCATAGCCGGCCCAGCCGGCGATGATCGCCCGCGCCCGCCGCCCCGCCGCGACCGAGAGGACGGCGCGCTCGGCGGCAGCGTACGGTCGGAAGCGGTCGACGCCCGGGTTGCGCAGCAGGCTCGCGGCAGCGTCGGCACGCGTCAGCAGCTTCGCGCCCGTCGGCCGGCTGACGTCGCCGGGCCGAGGTGCGGCATCACCTGCCTCGTCCGCTCGGCTGATCCCGTCATCGTGTCTTGCCATGCCGAACCTTGTCGCACGAGGCGACGCTTGGCGGCAATGTCGCTACCCGCCAGCGCCGCGGCGACGGCAACCCGGCGCTGCCGACGGTGATGCGGGCGCTGGGCATGTGGTTGTCGGTGGTACGATGCGCGACGACGGAAACGGTCAGTTGAGTCTCGTGGCCCCGATTTCAGGTCGGGAAAGCGACTGACGGCTCCGTGAGTGGTGGCTCCTCGGGCTTCAGAACGGCGCGCTGTTGAAGGACGTGTAGGGGTTCGAATAGAAGAAGCCGCCGCCGCTACGGCCCCGCGCTGCTTCGCGCGCCGACTGGATAGCGGGCAGCAATAGCGCAATGGCCGCACTCCTAGGGCGATCGGCAAGCCCCAACTCTTCCTGTCGCATGCCAGCTTGATAGCGGCCCAGCCGAACGACGCTGAGCACCCTCGTTCCAGCACCAGCAGCAACGACCAGGTCCAGGTCGCCATCGCTCAGGGGCAGTAGCTCCGCAGCTTGCCCGGGCGTCATTGCCATCGACATCATGGCCACAACAACAGAACAGGTGAGAACAAAGCGATGCAGGGCGCGCAAGGTCCTGACCCTCCAAAGTTGAGTGAACGAAAAAGGCTCTCTATCAATGGTCGCGCCTCCGTCCAAGCCACCTCTGCATCAAAGCGGGACGCACACCTCCAGTCTTTGGTAGCGGTCAGTGGCAACGTGCGCCAAGCCGTATGGAAATCACACTTGCGTGAAGAGCAGCGTCAGCCCGCACGAGGTGCCGATGGTCGTCGACCGTGCCGTCGTCACGGCCCTCGCCCATCGGCACGACGCTGGCGTTTGGCTTCCGGCACTCTGCCGAACACCTCCTTTTTTTGCTGCCCGGAACCGCACTGATCCATGCCTGCTGAGAACCGCGGGCTCGAGGCACCGGGATCACGGTTTGTTGTCGAGAGTTTGGTCGAAGCTCTGGGGGCACGTTGCGGGGTATGCGGCCTGGGTCTCCGGCTCGTCGCGGCGCCGGCGGGCGCGGAGCAGGCGGCAGGCGGTGGCGTAGTGCCGATCGAGAGTGCGCGTGATCTTGCGGCGAATGCTGGGGGTGAGCTTGCGTTCCAGGCCGACCCTGAAGGCGACGATCTCCTCTTCCCAGCCGGCCCGAGGCTCGGTGGCGCGCGAGACTTCAAGCAGGAGGAGGTGAAGGATGATGCGCTCGGCGAGCGATTCGCACGTATGGAGCTGGCTCTTGCCCAAGTCCTCGATCTCCTCGGCGAGCTCTTGCCAGTCCAGAGGCTCGTTCTGGCGCAGCCTGGCCTGGGCACGCAGCCGCTTCGCCTGGTCCTGGGTCCAGGCGTAGAAGTCATCATCATAGGTTGGGCGGTTCTTCAGCGCGGCCGCCATATCACCGCACCGAGTCGTAGTCTCGCTCGCGGCATGATGACGAACCCTTGCGCGGAATCCGCACGACTTAGGGGGATACCTCTCTCCTTGGCCAGTCTCAGGCGACCGCCAACGGCCGGGCACGCGCGATGCGCTCGCGTTGCTTGGGCTCGTGGGTGGCATGCCAGAGGTCGGTGCGGCGTTGGGTGTTCAGCCAGAAGTCGGGAGTGTTGCCGAAGACGCGGGCGAGGATGAGGGCGGTGGCGGCGGTTACGCCGCGGCGGTCGTTGCAGAGGTCGTTGCAGAGGTCGTTGAAGTGCTTGCGGGGCACGCCCATGGCCTCGGCAAGGGCGGCCTGGGTCAGGTTCATTGGTTGGATGAACTCTTCGCTCAGGATGTCGCCGGGGGTGGCTGGCTTGCGGTTTGTCGTCAGCATGATGGGTCCCGGTCAGACGGGCTCGAGGCTGATTTTCAGGCGGCGCCCGGTGGCTTCGGCGTAGCGTTCGAGGGTTCGGGTCGAGGGCTTGGCGCGGCCGCTTTCCAGCCTGGCCACGACGGTCTGCTTGGTGCCCATGCGCTGGGCCACGTCGGCTTGTGTCATGCCGGCGGTGGTTCTGGCGCGGATCAGCTCGCGTGCGAGCGCGAACTCGGGCTCCATTGCCTGAAATTCGGCGGCGTAGGTCGGGTTGTCATTCAGCCACTTGGCGTGCAGGTCTTTAAATTCGGTCATCGATCGACCTCTCCTATTCGATTTCGGCAGCCCTGCGGCGGACGGTTTGCAACTCACGTCGCGGGGTTTTCTGAGTCTTCTTGACGAAGACGCGAACGATGACGACCCGGCGGGCCGTCGCGGCCACGTAGATGGCGCGGGCAATGCCGTCCCTTCCAGACACGCGCATCTCCCAGAGAGGCCCGTCCAGATGCTTGACATGCGGGTGGCCCGTCCGCTCGAGGCCGAACTCGGTTATCAGCCGAACGATATGCGCCAGCCGTGCCCGCATGTCGGGAGGCAGCGACGCAACCTCCTCATCGACAGTCGCGTTGAGCGTCTCGACGGTCCAACATACACACACACCGTATATACCAAAAAAGCTATTTTGTCAATCGCTCCCAATGGGCCAAGCCGGCCCAAAATGCGCCGCCGCAAAAGTACCGTTGGGGCGCGGGGAAGATCATCTTCCCCGCCTTTTTCTTTTCTACGCCCCACCCATCATCAGCTTCACCACCTCGTCGCCGTCGGTCTCTGACGCCAGCCTCTCTCCGGCCTTCCTGCCGCGCTCGAGGACGACGATCCTGTCCGCTACGGCGAAGATGTCGTGGAGGTTGTGGCTGATGAAGATGATGCCGACGCCGCTGGCTTTGAGGCGGTGGATAAGCGCCAGGACCTCGCGCTGCTCGGGCACGCCCAGCGCCGCCGTGGGCTCGTCCATGATGAGGAGCCTGGCCTGCCAGTAGACCGCACGGCCGATGGCCAGGGCCTGGCGTTGGCCGCCGGAGAGGGTGCGGACGGGGGCGTCGAGGTCGCGGACGACGATACCAAGGGCCTTCAAGGCCTTCTCGGCCTCGCTGCGCATGGTTTTGCGGTCGAGGTAGGGAATTTTTAGGAAGTTTCTGATCAACTCGCGACCGAGGAACAGGTTGGTGCCGACGTCGAGGTTATCGGCCAGCGCCAGGTCCTGGTAGATGGTCTCGATGCCGCGGTCGCGGATCTCGCGGGGGGTCAGGTGGTCGACGCGTTCGCCCAGGTAGCGCACCTCGCCGCCGTCGGGTTTGTAGACGCCGGCGATCATCTTGATGACGGTGGATTTGCCGGCACCGTTGTCGCCGGCGAGGGCCACGACCTCGCCCGGCATGACGTGGAGCGAGACGTCGCGGGCGGCGTGGATGCCGCCGAAGCGCTTGCTCAGGCTTTTGGCCTCGAGGATTGGCCCATTGCCGGGGTCGGGGGTCATGCGGGGCTTCCGACCTGGAGCTGGTCGCGCAGCTGGTCGATGAGCACGGCGACGATGATCACCGCCCCCACGGCGATGAACTGCCAGTAGGGGGCGACGTTGATGAAGACGAGGCCGAACTGGATGACGGCGATGATCAAGGCGCCGATGACCGTGCCCTTGATGGTCCCCTGCCCGCCGGTCAGGCTGGCGCCGCCGATGAAGACGGCGGCGACGGCATAGAGGAGAAGTGGCTCGCCGGCTTGCGCCGCGCCGGCGGAGAAGCGGGCGGTGTAGACGATGCCGCCCAAGCCGGCGGTGAAGGCGGAAAGCAGGAAGAGGACGATCAGGTGGCGCTCGACGTCGACGCCGGCCCGCCTCGCGGCCTCGACATTGCCGCCGATGGTGTAGGTGTGCAGGCCGAAGCGGGTGTAGGCCAAAAGGTAGTGGAAGGCGAGGGTGACCAGGATGGTCATGACGACGACGCAGGGAACGCCGAACAGGTGCTGGTTGCCGAACCAGGTGGCGGCCGGGTTCCTGATCGAGACGGTGGCCCCGCCGGCGACCAGCAGCGCCATGCCCCGGGCGATGCCGTACATGCCGAGCGTGCCGATGAAGGAGGGCACGTTGAGCCGGGCCACCAGCCAGCCGTTGACCAAGCCCGGGATCAGCGAGACGGCGAGGCCGATCGTGATGCCGAGGAGAAGCGAGAGGGCCGGCGGCACGGCGGGGTCGACGGCACGGATGACGACGGCCATGGTGACCGCGGCAAGGCCGGTGACGAAGCCGATCGAGAGGTCGATGTGGGAGGCCACGATGACCAGGGTCAGGCCGATGGCGAGCAGCAGGGTCTGCGACGCGGCGATCGAGATGGCCTGGAGATTGTGCGCCCTGAAGAGGAAGGTGTTGCCGGTCTCGAGCCGCGCCCAGGCCTCGAAGAAAACGAGGATGATGACCAGGAACACCCAGGACCAGGTGGCGAGGATCAGGCGGAGCGCTCGCGCCCGACCGCCGGAGGCGGCAGCACCCGTATCGGTCGTCGTGGCCACGTGCCCGGTCTCCGAGAAAGCAGGCGGGGCGGCCGGTACCGCCGCCCCGGTCAAGCAATGGCGATCACTCGCCCGAGTAGATGAACCTCTGGATCGCCTCGTCGTCGACATTCGTGGCATCGATGACGGTGAAGCCGGTGCCGATCGCCGGCGGCACGCTCTGCCCGGAGAGGTGGGCGTAGGCGGTCACCACGCCGTAATAGCCGATCTCGGCCGGGTGCTGGGCGATGGCGATGTTGACCAGGCCCTCCTTGATGTTGTCGACGATCGACTGGGGTGCGTCGAAGGCGATGACCTGGACCTCGCCCGATTGCCCCGCGGACTGGACCCCGTTGGCGGCACCGAGGGCCGAGAACAGATTGGCACCGAACACCCCGGCGAGGTCGGGCGAGCGGGCGATCACCGCCTGGAATTGCGAGGCGGCGAGGCTGGCGTCGTTCTCGTTGTACTGGGTGTCGAGGACCTCGATGCCCGGATGGTTCTCCATCTCGAGCTTGAAGCCCTCCTCGCGCTGGTCGGTGGTCGAGATGCCGGGCCTGACGTTCGAGACGTAGACCTTGCCCTCGCCGCCGATCGCCTCGGCCATCGCCCGGGCGGCGATCCGCCCACCCTCGATGTTGTCGGAGGCGATGTAGCTGATCGGGAAGTCGGCGTCGCCCGAGCCGGTCTGGTACTGGCCGTTGCCGATGAAGGTGTCGACGGTGATCACCGGGATGCCGGCGTCGTGCGCCCGCCGCAAGGGCTCGATCAGCTGGGTGGTGTCGGTGGGTGCTATCAGGATGGCGTCGGGACCGCGGGCGATCACGGCATCCAGGACCGGCACCTGGAGGACCGGCTCGAACTCCTCGGCCCCCTGGAAGTTGACGGTGATGCCGAGCGCCTCGGCGGCAGCCTGGGCCCCGCGGTTCATGGTGATGTAGAAATCGTCGGTGGTCAGGCCCGGGATCAGGGTGATCTCGATGTCGTCCTGGGCCTGGGCCCGGTTGAGGTGGGCCGGGGTCGCGGCGGCGAGCGCCACCACCACGGCCGCGGCGGTCGCCCAATGGCCAAGCTGCATGTCGTTGCCTCCCTGAGGGTGCCGGGCATTGCCGGCGATCGTGTGTGCGGGCGGAGACTAGTGCGAAGGCCGACGCTTGGCCAGCCCATCACCGCCCGATCGCAACGAGCCCCGCCGAGCGGAACACGGGCGATGACGACTGGTCATGAAAAGCTCT
>CAZNWE010000061.1:0-25120 GCA_964576715.1 uncultured Geminicoccaceae bacterium
CGGACGATGCGCATGATCGCCGGGGCCGAGGCGAAGGTGACGGCGACGATGATGTTGAAGCCCGAGGGCCCGAAATAGGTCAGGATGACGATGAACAGGACCATCACCGGGAAGGACAGGATGACGTTGCCGATGAAGGAGATGATCTCGTCCCACCAGCCGGCGAGATAGCCCGCGACGAGGCCGAGCGTGGTGCCGATGACATAGGCGGTGGCGGTCGCGGTCACCCCCCAGACGATCACCCGCTGGCAGCCCCAAAGTGCCCTCGAGAGCATGTCGCGGCCGCGAAAGTCGGTGCCGAGCCAGAAGAACTGGTCGCGGGCCTCGGTGAACGGCTGGACGAAGGGTTGCACCGGCTGGTTCGGGTCGGGCAGCGGCAGGAAGGGGACGGAGACGGCAATCAGGAGCCAGAAGCAGACGAGGGTGACGCCGATCAGCGCCACCGTGCTTTCGCGCCAGTTGATCATGGCGAGGAGGTAGAGGACGACAATCGCCGGAATCGCCGGCAGCAGCACCAGCCGCGAGGCGCCGAACATCACATAGGCGACGAGCGGCAGCCAGGTGAGGGCGCCGAGGATCAAGAGCGTGCGCGGCTGGGTGAGCCGGGCGAGCGGCGACAGGCTCGGCAGATCGGGGGTCTCGGGGGCGGTTGCGGCGGCCATGTCCCTGCCTTCAGCTGAAGCGGATGCGCGGGTTGAGGAAGGTGTAGCCGATGTCCGAGATGATCTGGGAGGTCACCGCCACCACCACGGCGACGAAGGTGGCGGCCTGCACCACGTAGATGTCGCCGAAGAGTGCTGCCTCGAGCAGCATCTTGCCGAAGCCGTTGTACTCGAAGAAGACCTCGACCACGACCACCCCCGAGAGCAGCCAGTTGAGCTGCAGGACGATCACGGTGAAGGGGGCGATCAGCGCGTTCCTGAGTGCGTGGCGCATGATGATGCGGTTGCGCGGCAGGCCCTTCAAGACGGCTGTTCGAATGTATTGGCTGGTCATCACCTCGGCCATCGAGGCGCGGGTCATCCGGGTGACGTAGCCGAAGGAGTAGATGACCAGCGTCAGCACCGGCAGGACCAGCTGCCAGCCGTCGAAGCCCTGGGTCATGGCGGATTTGGTCGGCAGCCAGCCGAGCCCGAGGGCGAGGAACACGGTCAGCAGAATGGCCGTCGCGATCTCCGGAATCGAGGTGGTGAAGACGGCGAAGAACGAGACCAGCCGGTCGCGCTTGCCCCCTTCCTTCATTCCGGCGATGACACCGAGGACCAGCGAGATCGGGATCATCAAGGCGAACACCCAAAAGGCGAGGATGCCGGTGTTCTTCAAGCGATCCCAGAGCAACGGGCCGACCGCCGTGTTCTTCTCGAAGGAATGGCCGAAATCACCGGCCAGGACGCCGCCGACCCAGCCGGTGTAGCGCTGGAAGAAGGGCACATCGAGGCCCTTGTCGGCGAGCCATTGCTGGTAGTCGGCATCGCTCAAGGCCGAGACGGCGAAACCACCGAGCTCATTGACCGCGATCTTCTTCTTAAACTCGTCGCTGTCGAAAATCAGGAACAAAACAAATGACGCGACGACCATGATCAAGACCATCTGCACCAGGCGCTTGCCGATCAATGGCAGCATGGTCGTTCTCCTCGATTGTCGCGCGGATTGCCGCGCGGCTGGCGCCGACTTGCGCCGCCCACGGCAACGGCGACCGGCGATCCGCAACTCGGCGGCGGCGACGCGTGCCGCCAACCCATTGCGCGGCCGACAAGGCTATCGCCATTTTGGCGCACCGCAGCCTGCCGCCCGGCCCTTTTGTCTCTCCACCGGACTAGACTAGACCGCAAATTTTCCGGCTGTCAAAGACTAGGGCCTCAAACCGCCCGGTACAGCCGCGCCGAGCCGCGCCTGCCGATCGTCATCAGTCGCCCGGCAGCCACGAGGTGATTGACGTGCGCCGTGGTCTCGCCGAGCGCGAATCCGAGTTGCTGCGCATCGAAGCGACGGCGAAACAGCTTGTGCATGATCTCGACCGTGGTTGCCGGCTTGGCGCACGCGCGAAGGGTCAACTCGCAACGCTCGTCATGGTGGCGGATCAATGCCTCGACCCGATCATGCAAGCCGCGAAAGGGCGCATCGTGCGACGGCAGCACCAGCGCATCCTCCGGCAACTCCAGGTATTGCGCCAGGCTGCGGATGAAATCCGCGAGGGGATCGGCATCGGGGGTCGGCGGCCAGACGGCGACCACCGGGGAGATCCGCGGCAGCACCTGGTCGGCGGCGAGCAGGAGATTGCGCTCCGCCGAATAGAAGGTGAGCATCTCCGGGCTGTGTCCTTCGCCGACCAGCACCTGCCAGGCCGATCCCGCCATCGTGACCTGGTCGCCGGCGGCGAGACGCGCATAGGCCGCCGGTGGCGGCTCGACGATCTGTCGATAGCGATTGCCGCGGCGGAACCGCGCGTCGATGAGCTCGGCAGACAGACCGGCGGCCTGGTCGAACGTGCGCCCGACCTCGAGGAAATCGTCGCTCGTGTCGAGCGCCAGGAGACGGGCCTGCAGCCATTCGGTGCGGCTGGTGCAAAAGGCGGTGTCGAGGCGGGCAGCGAGCCAGCCGCAAAGCCCGACATGATCGGGGTGGAAATGGGTCGCGATGATCCGCCTTATCGGCTTGTGCCGCAGCGGTCCCTCCAGCATGGCGCGCCAGATGGCCAGCGTCTGCTCGTCCCGCACCCCGGCATCGATCAAGGTCCAGCCATCGCCGTCGTCGAGCAGCCAGACATTCACGTGATCGAGTGCGAACGGCAATGGCAACCGCAGCCAGAGCAGGCCCGGTGCGAGCTCGTGCGGCTCGCCGATGGCGATCGGCTCGATGGTGTACTGGACTTGCCTTGATTTCTCGAATGACACGTGTGCTTTCCAGGGCCCGTGGTGACGACGACCGCTCGGCGGGCGCACCTTTGCGGCAAAGCAACATATGTGACAATACGTCCAGGTTTGCCACGGCGAAGCTTTGCTATCGTGGCGGTATGGGAAATGCCGCTCAACATCTGCCCTTTCGGGGCGACAATCGACTGATGACAGCGTGTTGTCCGCTGTGACCGGCAGCCTCGACATGGCGGTCGGTAGTACCGTCCGGCCGCGCCACGGCTGGCGTGGGTCACGGCAATGGTGAGCGCCGGGGTGAGCGCCGGCGGAGCCCCCCCCTCGGCTAACGAGGATGTCGCCCCGGCGCCGTCCGCGACGCCCGGCCGAACGATCCGACAGCTGCTCCGCCAGGCGAGCAAGGCTGCTCTCGGCACGCTCGATCCGACGGGTGCGCCCTACGTTTCGCTGGTCATGATCGCCACCGATCACGCTGCAGCACCGCTGGTCCTGCTCTCCGACCTCGCCGACCATACGCAGAATTTCAAGCGCGACGGACGGGCCTCGCTGCTGGTCGACGGCACCGACGGCATGGCGAGCCCGCTCGCCGGGGCCCGGGCCACGATCATGGGGCGGATCGAGCCGACGGCGGATCGGAATCTGCGCGCCCGCTACCTCGCCCGGCACGAAGACGCTCGCGGCTACGCCGATTTTGCCGACTTCGCCCTTTACCGCATCGTCGTCGAACGCGCGCACCTGGTCGCCGGCTTCGGCCAGATCCATTGGGTGGATGCTGCCGCCGTGCTCTGGCCGAGCCAATCCGCCGCGCCGCTCGGCGCCGCCGAGGCCGAGGTTCTGGCACACATGAACGAGGACCACCGGGATGCGGTGGGCCTCTATGCCACGCGGCTGCTCGGCCAGCCGGAAGCCACCTGGCGGCTGACCGGGTTGGACCCGGAGGGGGCCGATCTCCAGGCCGGCACGCGGCGCTGCCGGCTCTGGTTCGACAAGCCCGTGGCCGATGCCGAGGCGGCGCGCGTGGAATTCGTCCGGCTGGTCAAGCGCGCCCGCCAGTCATCGCCGGCCAGCGAATGACCGAGCAGCCACGACAAGGCCGGCGGCGCGCCGCCGATGCGCGAACCACGTTCTGATCGATTGTAAAACCGATGCCACAAGGGGGTTTGGCAAATGATGACGAAGACGAGGGAGAGCCTCGATATCCTCGAGCAGGCCAAGCCCGGCCGGCTGCACTGGAATCTCGTTCCGGCACATCTGGTTACGGTGGCGCTGCAGGGCAACGAGGCACGGCTGTCGGCGGAGGGTGCGCTGGTCGCCGAGACCGGCAAGGCAACCGGCAGGTCGGCCGAGGACAAGTACATCGTCGATCACCCCACGACCTCGGCCAGCATTGCCTGGAGTGCCGCCAACAAGCCGCTCCCGCCCGCGACCTTTCAGGCGCTCAAGCAACGAGCGCTCGAGCACGTCAACGGCAAGACGCTGTTCGTCCAGAACTTGTGGGCCGGCGCCGATCCGGAGCACCGCTTGAACGTGCGGGTGATCACCGAGCAGGCGTGGCACAACTTGTTCGTGCGCAACATGTTCTTGCGGCCCCCCTATGAGGCGCTCGCCGACTTCGAGCCGGACTGGACCGTGCTGCAAGTGCCGAGCCTCGAGGCCGACCCGGTGCTGCACGGCACCCGCTCGAGCACCGTCGTGTGTGCCGATCTGAGCGAGCGCCTGGTGCTCATCATCGGCACTGCCTATGCCGGAGAGATGAAGAAATCGATCTTCACGATCCTCAACTACCTCCTTCCGGCGAAAGACGTGCTGCCGATGCACTGTTCGGCCAATGTCGGCCCGAATGGCGACGTCGCGCTGTTCTTCGGCCTTTCCGGCACCGGCAAGACGACGCTCTCGGCGGACCCGGCGCGCACGCTGATCGGCGACGACGAGCATGGCTGGAGCGACACCGGCGTCTTCAACTTCGAAGGTGGCTGCTACGCCAAAGTGATCCGCCTCAATCCGACGCACGAGCCGGAGATCTTCCGGGCCTCGACCCGCTTCGGCACGATCCTCGAGAATGTCGTGCTCGACCCGGTCACCGCCGCCACCGACTTCGACGATGCGACCTTGACCGAGAATACCCGCAGTTCCTACCCGCTCGACTTCATTCCCAATGCGAGCCCGACGGGCCGGGCCGGGCATCCGACCAACATCGTCATGCTGACCTGCGACGCTTTCGGCGTGCTGCCGCCGATCAGCCGGCTGACGCCGGAGCAGGCGATGTACCACTTCGTCTCGGGCTACACCGCCAGGGTCGCCGGCACCGAGCGCGGCGTGACCACGCCCCAGGCGACCTTCTCCGCCTGCTTCGGCGCCCCCTTCATGCCGCGGCCGGCGAGCGTCTACGCCGAGCTCCTCGGCGCGAAGATGCGCAAGCACAAAGCCACTTGCTGGCTGCTCAATACCGGCTGGACCGGCGGTGCCGCCGACGGCAATGGCCAGCGGATGCCGCTGCCGGCGACCCGGGCGCTGCTGCACGCGGCCCTCGACGGCAGGCTCGCCGAGGGCAGCTTCCGCACCGATCCGGCCTTCGGCCTCGCCGTACCGGAGGCCTGCCCCGGCGTCGACCCGACCTTGCTCAACCCACGCGATGCCTGGCACGATCCCGCGGCATACGACGCCGCGGCGCGCCGGGTGGCCGAGCTGTTCGAGAGCAACTTCAAGAAGCTGGAGAGCCAGGTCGACCAGACGATCGAGGCGGGCGCCATCCGCGTCGCTGCCTGAGGCGCGCAACGGCAGCGCAGTACCCGGCTTGACGGCGGCGGTGCGTCTCGTCATTGCACTCGACGCATGAGCAGACGAGCCCTCCTGCCCGTTACCCTGGTGCTCGGCGGTGCCCGTTCCGGCAAGAGCCGGCACGCCGAGCAACTGGTCGAGGCATCCGGGCTCACCTGCCACTATGTCGCGACCGGCACAGCCGGCGACGCCGAGATGACGGCGCGCATCGCGGCGCATCAGGCGCGCCGCGGCGCCCACTGGACGCTGCACGAAGAGCCCTTGGCGCTGGCGTCGACGCTGGCGCGGATCGCCGAGCCGAAGCGTGCGGTGCTGGTCGACTGCCTGACGCTTTGGCTGACCAACCTGATGCTCGCCGAGCGCGATCTCGGCACCGAGAGCGAGGCGCTCGTCGCCGCCCTGGCCCGTTGCCGCGGACCGGTGGTCTTCGTCTCGAACGAGGTCGGCCAGGGCGTGGTGCCGGTCAATGCCATGGCCAGGCGCTTCGTCGATGCCGCCGGCAGCCTGCACCAGCGCCTCGCCGCCATGGCTGACCGGGTCGACCTCGTGGCGGCCGGGCTCGCCCTGACGCTCAAGCCGCAGGGCTGAGCCGATGCATCTGTTGAGCGCCCGCGAGGCCGCGAGCGATGGCGGCGACGAGGCCGTCGATCTCGGGCAGGCGCCGGCCGACATCGTCATCCTTTCGGCGGCGGAGAGCGAGCTCGCCTGTCTCGCCGCGGCGTACGCCCGGCTGACGGCGCCGAAACCGACACTGCGCCTCGCCAACATCCTGCAGCTGCAGCATCCGCTGTCGGTCGACCTCTATGTCGAGCGGACCCTGGCAAACGCCCGTCTCGTCGTCGTCCGGCTGCTCGGCGGCCGCAGCTACTGGCCCTACGGTGTCGAGCAACTGGTTCTCGACGCACGCCGTGCCGACCGGGCACTGGCGCTGCTTCCCGGCGACGACCAGCCCGATCTGGAGCTCGTGCGGCTCTCGACCCTGCCCGCCGACAGTCTCGACCTGTTGCACCGCTACCTGCTCCACGGCGGCATCGACAACGCCGAGGCCGCCATCGCCTGGATGGGTGATCTGCTCGGCCACGCCGCCAGCCCGCCACCACCACGCCCCCTGCCCAGGGCCGGGATCTACTGGCCACCAGCGGCCGACGGCCGCCCGGTCGCCTGCCTCGTCTTCTACCGCGCCCTGCTGCAGAGTGGCGACTTGGCCTTGATCGACGCCATCATCGCCGCCCTCGACGCGGTCGGGCTCGATGCCCTCGCGGTGCATGTCGCCGGGCTGAAGGACCCCGAGGCCGCTTCGGTCGTCGAGGCGGCGATCACCGAACACGGCGCTGCGATCATCCTCAACCTCACCGGCTTTGCGGTCTCGACCCCCGGGGCCACGGCCAGCCGAACCCCGTTCTCGGCCTGCGGCCGGCCGGTGCTCCAGCTGATCGCCGCCGCGAGCAGCCGAGCGGCCTGGGCCGCCGGCAAGCAGGGTCTGGGGCCGCGCGATCTCGCGATGTCCGTGGCCCTGCCCGAGATCGACGGCCGGCTGCTCACCCGGGCCGTCTCGTTCAAGGGTGCCCCGGTCACCGACCCGGACACCGAGGTCAGCCTTACCCGCTATGTCCCGGCCCCCGACCGCATCGCCTGGACAGCGAGGCTAGCTCGGGCCTGGACCGATCTCGCCCGCACGCCCCCCGCCGGGCGGCGCATCGCCGTCATCGTCGCCAACTACCCCAATCGTGACGGCCGGCTGGCCAATGGCGTCGGCCTGGATACCCCCGAAAGCGTCATCGTCCTCCTCCAGGCGCTGAAGAGCAGCGGCTACACGATTGACGGCGAACCGAAAACCTCTGGCGAGCTGATGGCACGCCTGCAGGCCGGGCCGACCAATGCGCCCGACGACCATCGCCGTCGCCGTGCCACGGTCACGCTTCCGCTCGACCGCTACCACGAGGTCTTGCGGACCTTCCCCGAGGCGGCACGGGAGACGCTGCTCGAGCGCTGGGGCCCGCCCGAGGCCGACCCGTTCGTCCGTGACGGCGCGTTTCACCTAGCCTTACACCGCTACGGCAACATCGTCATCGGCATCCAGCCGGCCCGCGGCTACCAGATCGACCCGACCGCGACCTATCACAGTCCCGACCTCGTTCCGCCGCACGGCTATCTCGCCTGCTACGCCTGGCTGAGCCGTGCCTTCGGCGCCCATGCCGTGGTCCATCTCGGCAAGCACGGCAACCTCGAGTGGCTGCCCGGCAAGGCCTTGGCGCTGTCTGCCGAGTGCTGGCCCGAACGCGCCATGGACCCGCTGCCCCACCTCTATCCCTTCATCGTCAACGACCCGGGTGAGGGCAGCCAGGCCAAGCGGCGGACCGCGGCGGTCATCATCGACCACCTGACCCCGCCTTTGACCCGGGCTGGCATGCATGGCGAGCTCGCGGCGCTCGAAGCGCTGGTCGACGAGTACTATACTGCACAAGAGCTCGACCCGCGCCGCCTGCCGCCGTTGCGCCGGGACATCCTCGACCTCTCGGCCCGTCTCGGCCTCGACCGGGATCTCGGCATCGACCCCGCCGACGACGCGGCGCTGGCGACCATCGACAACCATCTCTGTGAGCTCAAGGAGCTGCAGATCCGCGACGGCCTGCACATTTTCGGCCAGGCCCCCGACGGCGCGCCGCGCACCGACCTGCTGGTCGCGCTGACCCGGCTCAAGCGCGGCGACGGCAAGGGTGCGAATGCGTCGCTGATCAGCGCGCTGGCCCTGGATCAGGGCATCGAACCGGACCCGATGACCGCCGAGCCGACCGCAGCACCGGCGCGCCTGCCCGCCAGCCTTGCCGCTTGCCGGCACCTGGGGGAGGTGCGCGACGCCTTGGAAGATCTCGCCCGGGCGCTGGTCGGGGGCGAGCGCGCACCCGACCCTGCCTGGACCGCCACTGCCGCCGTGCTCGCCTTCATCCGCGACGACCTCGCCCAGCGCCTGGACGGCTCTGCCCAGGCCGAGATCGAGGGCCTGCTCGCCGGGCTCGACGGCCGCTTCGTCGAGCCCGGCCCATCCGGGGCGCCCACCCGCGGGCGCCTCGACGTGCTGCCGACCGGCCGCAATTTCTACAGCGTCGATACCCGCGCCGTGCCGACGCCGACCGCCTGGGCGATGGGCTGGCGCTCGGCCGAGACGCTGCTCGAGCAGCATCTGCAGCAGCACGGCGACTGGCCCAGGCGCCTCGCCCTGTCGGCGTGGGGCACCGCCAACATGCGCACCGGCGGCGACGATATCGCCCAGGCCTTGGCCTTTCTCGGCTGCCGGCCGCTCTGGGATCCGGCTTCGAACCGGGTGACCGGCGTCGAGCTGTTGCCGCTTGCCGTCCTCGGGCGGCCACGGATCGACGTCACGCTCCGCGTCTCCGGCTTCTTTCGCGACGCCTTCCCCGAGCAGATGGCCCTGTTCGACGATGCGGTTCGGGCCGTGGCCGGCGCCGACGAGCCGGCCGAGCAGAATCCGCTCAGGGCCGCGTATCTGCGCGATTTCGATCGCCGTGTCGCCGAGGGGTGCGACCGCAAGCTGGCCTCACGCCAGGCGAG
Organism: uncultured Geminicoccaceae bacterium; assembly: GCA_964576715.1. GTDB lineage: Bacteria > Pseudomonadota > Alphaproteobacteria > Geminicoccales > Geminicoccaceae > SLRI01. Next base: position 9,219 of record CAZNWE010000061.1, read on the forward strand.
TTACCGGCTGTTCGGCTCCAAGCCCGGTGCCTACGGCGCCGGCCTTCAGGCGTTGATCGATGACGGCGGCTGGCGGGACGAAGGCGATCTGGCGAAGGCCTATCTCGCCTGGAGCGCATTCGCCTATGGCCGCGGGCTCGAGGGCGAAGCCGCGGGTGATGCATTGCGGGCGCGGCTGGAGGCGGTCGAGGTGGTCCTGCACAACCAGGACAATCGCGAGCACGACATCCTCGACAGCGACGACTACTACCAGTTCCAGGGTGGCCTCGCCGTCGCGGTCCGCCACTTGACGGGCAGCCCGCCGATCGTGCTGCATGCCGACCACAGCAATCCCGACCGACCGCGCATCCGCGACCTGAAGGAGGAGATCGGCCGGGTGGTCCGCGGCCGCGCCACCAACCCCAAATGGCTCGCCGGGGTGATGCGCCACGGCTACAAGGGTGCCTTCGAGATCGCCGCCACCGTCGACTACCTGTTCGCCTACGCCGCCACCACCGGTGTCGTCGAGGACCACCATTTCGAGGCCCTGTTCGAAGCCTATCTGCAGGACGAGACGGTCCGCGACTTCATCGCCGAGGCCAACCCGCGAGCCCTCGAGGAGGTCGCCGCGCGTTTTCAGGAGGCGATCGACCGGCGCCTCTGGCAACCGCGCCGCAACAGCGCGGCCGCGCTCATCGCCACGCTGCAGGGTCCGGGTCGCGCTTCAGCGTGAACGCGGTCCGCAGCAGGATCGCACCTGCCATGAGCGGGGTGGCGAGCAGCGCGAGGACCATGACCCAGGCGGTGCGCACGTCGAGCTCGACGTAGAAGCTCGCCACCAGGACGAGGGTGGTCGGGACCAGGACGAGCCCGGCGAGCCAGACCCAGAGCCGGGGCCTGAGCAGCCCGTTCTCGGGCTGCATCGCGCGATAGCCGGGCGCCGGCTCGGCCCGCCCGAGACCGTACATGATCGCCGTGCCCAGAACCCAGGCGAGGATGATCAAACCGAGCCAGAAAGCACTGATCTGCCCGGGCTCGAGCCAGGCGAGCCAGTGACCGACTGTCTCGTTGACGCGGAGCACGAACTGGTAACCGCCCTGCAGCAGCACCGCCATCGCCTGCCAGAACAGCGTGCGCCAGCCGAGCCCGTCGCGGGCCGCCAGGGTCGACGCGGCAAGCAACAGGACGAAGCCGAGCTGCACCGGCGGATAGATGACGGCGACGAACAAGGCGCTCGGCGGCCAAATCCCGGCGAAGCCCAGCCGCAGCACTGTCGCGGTCAGCGCCACGCCACAGCCGAGCCCGGCGGCAAGTGCCACCACGTCGCCGCGCCGCCGCGCGGTCCGCCGCTTGAGGAAGAGCCCGAGCTGCAGGAAGAGGGCGATGAAGAAGAAGTAGGTGAACGCTGCGACCGTCGCCTCGACCCCGATCTCGAACCACAGGCTGCGCCCGAGCGCCGCCACCAGCCGGGCGATCGGCACGAGCTGAATGGCGATCGCCAGCTCGACCGTCCCGGCCAGGAGGCCAAGTCCGAAGCCGCTCCACAGGAAGAAACGCCGGCCGCGCAGGCCCGTTCGCGCGTGGCTCGCTGCGGCCATCAGAATGGTCAGCGCCAGACTGGCACCGAAGGCCAAGATCAGAACCAGGATAAGGGGCTCCATCGAGATCAACCATCGAGACACCCGATGTGCCACGAAACGCCACCGCCGGACCAGCCCGGATGACCGCAGCGCGTAGCATGGCGCGATCGAACGGTTAAGGGTAACAGATGCGGCCGAACCGGATGGATCGACGTCGCCGACCGGCGGCAGCAGGATGGGAAGAGAGCCGAGATGTCGACAAGTGACGAGCCCGACACCGACCACGCCGCCAAGAAAGCGCGGATCAAGGCGGCCAAGGACAAGCTCTATGCGACGAAGACCATCGAGAAGGGTCTCCTCATCGTCCACACCGGCACCGGCAAGGGCAAGAGCACGGCGGCTTGGGGGCTGGCGATGCGCTGCCTCGGCCACGGGCTGAAGCTCGGCGTCGTGCAGTTCGTCAAGGGGCGGCGCGAGACCGGCGAGCGGCAGCTCCTCGAGCGGTTTCCGGAGCTCGTCACGATCAAGGTGATGGGCGAGGGCTTCACCTGGGAGACCCAGGACAAAAAGCGCGATGTCGAGGCCGCCGAGGCCGCCTGGGCCGAGACCGAGGCGATGCTGCAGGACCCGGCGCTGCACATGCTGATCCTCGACGAGCTCAACATCGTGCTGCGCTACGACTACCTGCCGCTCGACCGGGTACTCGAGGCGTTGCGCGACAAGCGGCCGGACCTCCACGTCGTCGTCACTGGCCGGAATGCCAAGCCCGAGCTGATCGAGGCGGCCGACCTCGTCACCGAGATGACGCTAATCAAGCACCCCTTCCGCCAGGGCGTGAAGGGCCAGCGCGGCGTCGAATGGTGAGCCTCGGCGAGGGCTGGGCCCGGCTTTCCGAGCACGCCAAGGGGCTGACGATCACCGCTGCGGGCGTGCTGATCTTGACCCCCGATGCGCTGCTGTTGCGGCTGATCGATGCCGATCCCTGGACGATTCTGGTCTGGCGCGGCCTCGGCTTCTTCGTCGTCATCGGCCTGATCTCGCTCGCCCGCTACGGTGGCGACCTGCCGCGCGTCGTCCGAGCCACCGGCCTGATCGGCCTGTTGATCACCGCCCTGCACGCCATGGGCCAGCTGCTGTTCGTCTTCTCGATCCACCACACGACCGCCGCCAACACGCTTGTCATCATCGCCGCCGCACCGTTGGCCGCAGCCCTTCTCGCCCGGCTGATCCTCGCCGAGCGCACCGCCCGGCGCACCCTCGCGGCCGGCATCGTGGCACTGCTCGCCGTGGCGCTCACGGTGCATGGCGGTGTTCAGCGGGGTGGCTTTTGGGGCGACCTCGCGGCGTTGGCGGTGATGCTGATACTCGCCCTCGTCTTCGTGCTGCTGCGCAAGGCCAAGGGCCGTGACATGCTGCCGGCACTGGCCTGGGGCGGCCTCCTCACCTGTGCGATCGCCCTGGCCTTTGCCCCGACGATCGGCGTCGGCGGCAGCGACCACCTCTTCCTGCCGCTCCTGGTCCTCGTGGTCGTGCCGGTCTCTTTCGTCCTGATCTCGACCGGCCCCCGCTATCTTCCGGCACCCGAAGTCGGCTTGCTGATGCTGCTCGAGACCATCCTGGGCCCGCTCTGGGTGTGGCTGGCGCTGGCCGAGACCCCCACCCCGGCGAGCCTCGTCGGTGGCTTGGTGATCATCCTGGCGCTGGCGACCAACGCCTGGCTCGGCCTGCGCGAGCAGCGCCGGCTGCAGGCACGGCTGCGACCCGCATGAGCGGCTGCCTGATGATCCAGGCGACGTCGTCGGATGCCGGCAAGTCACTGCTGGTCGCCGGGCTCTGCCGCCATTTCACCAACCAGGGCCTCGCCGTCCGGCCGTTCAAGCCACAGAACATGAGCAACAATGCGGCGGCCACCCTGGACGGCGGCGAGATCGGCAGGGCGCAAGCACTTCAGGCGCAAGCCTGCCGGACCCCGCTTTCAAGCGACATGAACCCGGTGCTCTTGAAGCCGGCGAGCGAGACCGGAGCGCAGGTCGTCGTCGCCGGCCGGGTCCTCACCAACTGCGACGCCCGCGCCTATCACGCGCTCAAGCCGCAGCTGCTGGCCGCCGTGCAGGCCAGCTTCGCCCGCCTGCGGGGCCAGGCCGACCTCGTCATCGTCGAGGGTGCGGGCAGCCCGGCAGAGGTCAATCTCCGCGCCGGCGACATCGCCAATATGGGCTTCGCCACGGCCGTCGACCTGCCGGTGATCCTCGCCGGCGATATCGAGCGGGGCGGCGTCATCGCCCAGCTCGTCGGCACCATGGCACTTCTGGAACCGGCCGAGCAACGGCTGGTAAAGGGCTACATCGTGAACAAATTCCGCGGCGACCCCAGCCTGTTCGACAATGCCCACCCGATCATCCGCGAGCGCACCGGCCTCGCCAGCCTCGGTGTCGTGCCGTGGTTCGCGGCGGCCGCCGACCTGCCGGCGGAGGACGTGCTCGGCCTGCAGGGTCGGCCGCTGCCGGGCGGGATCAAGGTGGTGGTGCCGCGGCTCCCGCGGATCAGCAATTTCGACGATCTCGATCCCCTCAGGCTCGAGTCCGATGTCGACCTGGTGATCCTCGAGCCCGGCCGGCCGCTGCCGGGCGATACCGACCTCGTGCTGCTGCCCGGCAGCAAGGCGACGCGCGGCGACCTCGCCGCACTGATGGCCGCCGGCTGGGACGTCGACATCAAGGCCCACCAGCGTCGTGGCGGCTGGGTGCTCGGCCTTTGCGGCGGCTATCAGATGCTCGGCCGTCTGGTCCACGATCCGCAAGGGCTCGAAGGCCAGCCGGGCACGAGCCGGGGCCTCGGCCTGCTCGACATCGAGACGACACTGGCGCCGGCGAAGACCGTGCGGCAGAGCTTGGCCACCGAGACCAGTACCGGCCTTGCGGTCAGCGGCTACGAGATCCATCAGGGCCAGACCACCGGCCCCGACACCGGGCGACCGATGCTGCAGCTCGCAACCCACGCCGACGGTGCCATCGCCGCCGATGGTCGGGTAATGGGCGCCTACCTGCACGGGCTGTTCACCGGCGACGCCTTCCGCCATGCGTTCTTGACCCGGATTCGTCAGCGCGAGGCCAGCGGCCCGGCCTATGCCGAGCGGATCGACGCGGTGCTCGACGCGCTCGCAGCACATCTCGCGATGCATCTCGATATCGAGGCGATCGGCCGCATCGCCGGGATCAAGTGACCAGCCAAAGAGCGAGGATCGCGAGCCCGGCCAAGCCCCAGACCCGATCCGCCAGGCGCAGCGCCAGTGCGATCTCGTCGCTGCCGACCTCGGGATTGCCATCGCCGATCCAGGGCTCGTCCGTGCCGACCCCGCGATAGACCCGTGGCCCCGACAGCCTGAGCCCGAGGATCCCGGCCATCGCCGCCTCGGGCCAGCCGGCATTGGGTGAGCGATGCAACCGACTGTCCCGGCGGATGATGCGCAGGCCGCGCCAGGGCGAGCCGAGACCCGGAGCGGCGAGCACGCAGAGGATGGCGGTCAGCCGTGCAGGCAGCAGATTGACCGCATCGTCAAGCCGTGCAGCAGCCCGGCCGAAATCCTCATAGCGCTCGTTGAGGTAGCCGATCATGCTGTCGGCGGTGTTGATCGCCTTGTAGGCCAGGAGGCCCGGCAGCCCGGCGAGCAGCGCCCAGAAGAGCGGTGCGATGACGCCGTCCGAGAGGTTCTCGGCGAGCGATTCGGTGGCCGCCCGGCCGATCCCGGCGGCGTCCAGGGCGCCGGCATCCCGGCCGACGATATGCGCCACCGCCCGGCGCCCGGTCTCCAGGTCGATGGCGAGCCCGGTCGCCACGGCGCGGACATGATCGATCAGGCTCTTCTGGGCCAGCAGCGTGCTCATCACGATACCGAGCCAGAGCCAGCCCCAGGGCAGCGCCAGCAGCGCCAGCTGCAAGAAGAGGCCGACCAGCAGCGCGCCGCCGACCAGGATCACCATGAGGATCTCGCCCCGACGGCGCAGCCGCGCGGCGTGGTCCAGCACCCACGCCTCGGCGTCGTCCGGCGGGCGCAGCGACAATTCGAGCCAGCTGATGAGCCGACCCATGAGCACCACCGGATGCGGCAATCGGCGCCACAAGGCGTCGGGATCGCCGACGAGGCGATCGACCAGCAGGGCGACCAGAAGGGCCGGGAGAACGAGATCGGTCAAGAGCATGGCCCTGCCATACCACGCGCCGGCCAAGCCACGCACCACCGCCGAGCCGCCGGCTCCGCGCCGCCCCGCCGCATGGCTCGACTTGCCCGCCCAATGGCTCGACTTGTAAGCAGGCGTCGCGGCTGGTACCCGAGACCGCCTGCGCTGCCGCTCGAGGCGGCATCCATCCGTGGCACAGTCGAGATCCATGACCACCGCTCTTGGCGACTATCTGCGCGACCCGGCGGCGATCTACCGGCAGTCGTTCGCGATCATCGAGGCCGAGGCCGGGCCGGCGCTGGCGGCGCTGCCGAAAGCGCTGCGGCCGCTCGCCCGAAGGCTCATCCATGCCGCTGGCTTGATCGACATCCCGCAGGACCTCGCCTGGTCCGGCGCCGTGGTCGAGGCCGCGAGCACCGCCATTGAGGCGGGACGACCGATCGTCTGCGATGTCCAGATGGTCAGGGCCGGCATTATTCGGGGTCGCCTGCCCGCCGGCGTCGAGCTGCTCTGCACCCTCGACGACCCCTCTGTTCCCGACCTCGCCCGCGCGCTGGGCACGACCCGGAGTGCTGCCGCCGTCGAGCTTTGGCGAGAGCGGCTCGACGGTGCCGTCGTCGTCGTCGGCAACGCGCCGACCGCCCTCTTCCACCTGCTCGAGCGCCTGCGCGAGTGGCCGGAGCGGCCGGCGGCCATACTGGCCTTTCCCGTCGGCTTCGTCGGTGCGGTCGAGGCCAAGGAAGCGCTGATCGACGCTAGCGCCGGCCTCGGGCTGAGCTACCTTACGCTGCGCGGCAGGCGCGGTGGCAGCGCCATGGCGGCCGCTGCGGTCAACGCCCTCGGAGACAGCACCACTTGACCGGCCACTGGCTCGACGTCATCGGCATCGGTGCCGAGGGAGTAGCCAGCCTCCCGCCCGGCCTCCATCGACTGATCGCCGACGCCCATCTCGTCGTCGGCGGCCAGCGCCACCTCGGCATGGTCGCCGGGCTGATCGGCGGTGAAGCCGTCCCGTGGTCGACCCCGCTCGCCGCCACGATGGACCGGCTGAAGACCCAGCGCGGCAGGCCGCCAGCCGTGGTGCTCGCCTCGGGCGACCCTTTATGGTTCGGCATCGGCCGCCTGCTGCTCGACCATTTCAGCCCGCGCGAGCTCGCCTTCCACCCCAGCCTCTCGGCTTTCCAGCTGGCCGCAGCACGGCTCGCCTGGCCACTCGCCGAGACCGCCTGCATCAGCCTGCACGGCCGCGCGCTCGACCGCCTCAATCGCCACCTCGCGGCGGGCCGCAGGCTGCTGATCCTGACCAACGACGGCAACGCCCCGGCACTGATCGGCGAGCGCTTGCAGCGCGCCGGGTTCGGCCGTTCGACCGTTGTCGTGATGGAGAACCTCGGCGCCAGCGACGAGACGATGGTGCAGTTCGTCGCGGCCGAGGCGGCCCATCGCAGCTTCGGCGACCTCAACACCCTGGCGGTCCAGCTCGAGGCCGATCATCCGCCATCGCGCGCCGGTGGCAGCAGCCTCGCCCAGGGCCTGCCCGACGCGGCGTTTCTGCACGACGGCCAGATGACCAAGCAGGAGGTGCGTGCCGTCACCCTGGCCAGGCTCGCTCCCCGGGCCGGCCAGCATCTCTGGGACATCGGTGCCGGCGCCGGCTCGATCGCCATCGAATGGCTGTTGGCCGGGCGTGGCATGGCGGATCGGCCGACCACCGCCAGCGCCGTCGAGGCCGCGGCCGAGCGGGTCGCGCTGATGATCGAGAACGCCTACCGGCTGGGCGTGCCGGAGCTCGAGGTCATCGAGGGCAAAGCCCCGGCGACGCTGCCCGGCGTTCCGGACCCGGATGCGATCTTCGTCGGCGGCGGCGTCGCGACCCCGATGCTGATCGAGGCCTGCCTCGCCCGCCTGAAGCCGTTCGGCAGGCTGGTGATCAACGCCGTCACCCTGGGTGGCGAGGCCCGCCTGTTGGAGCTGCAGCGCCGGCACGGCGGCGAGCTTTCGCGCGTCGCCATCAGCCGAGCCGAGCCGATGGGGCGGACCGTCGGCTGGAAGGCGATGGCCCCGGTGACCCAGTGGACCCTGGTCAAGAGCATCGCGAGCGACCGCGCATGACCACGCAGCAGCGGGGCAGCGGCGGCCGGCTCATCGGCGTCGGGGTCGGCCCGGGCGATCCGGGTCTCGTGACCTTGAAGGCGGTGGCGATGATCCAGGCGGCACCGGTCGTTGCCTATCTCTCGGCCGAGAATGCGCCGAGCCTCGCCCGCACCATCGTCGCCCCGCATCTGCGGGCGGGCCAGGAGGAGCGGCTGCTCGAGGCGCCGATGCGCGCCGAGCCGGCGATCGTTGGCACCTTCTACGACGCGGCCGCGGCCACCATCGCCGGGGATCTCGAGGCCGGCCGAGATGTGGCCCTGCTCTGCCTCGGCGATCCGCTGCTCTACGGCAGCTTCGTCTACATCCTGGATCGCCTGCGCCACCGCTTCGCCGTCGAGGTGGTACCCGGCATCATGTCGTTCGGCGCCGCCGCCTCGCGGCTCGGCCGGGTGCTGGCCCGGCGCCGCGACAGCTACACCATCCTCTCCTCGCTGCTCCCGGAGGACCGGCTGGAGGCGCTGGTCCGGGCAAGCGATGCCGTGGCGATCCTCAAGGTCGGCAAGCGCTTGCCGCGACTCAAGGCCATCCTGGCGCGCCAGGGCCTGCTCGAGACCGCGGTGCTGGTGACCTGGGTCGGCTGGCCCGAGGAGCGCGTGGTGCCCGTGGCCGACTGGCCGGAGGCCGAGGAGGCGCCCTATTTCGCGCTGATTCTGGCCGGTCCGGTGGAGTGCCCGTGACCCCGCCCCCATCCACGGTGGTCTGGCACCTGGGCTGCCGCTCGGCTGCCCTGGCCGGCCGAATCGCCGCCGTTCTCGGTGCGGCACCGGTCGGCCCCGAGCCCGCGGCCCTCGCTGCGGCCTTCACCGCCGGCCGGCCGGTGGTGGCGATCGCCGCCGCCGGCATCGTCGTGCGCCTGCTGGCCCCGCTCCTCGCCGACAAGCGGCGCGAGCCGCCCGTGGTCGTCGTCGACGAGGCGGGAAGGTTCGTCCTGCCGCTGCTTGGCGGTCATCGAGGCGCCAATGCGCTGGCCCGCCGCCTGGCCGAAGCGCTCGACGCCACGGCGGTCGTCACGACCGCCGGCGATGCCCGCTTCGGCGTGGCGCTCGACGAGCCGCCGCCGGGCTTCGCCCTCGCCCGACCGGAAGCTGCCAAGCGGTTCATGGCCGTACTGCTCGACGGTGCTGCCTGCCGCCTGATGGATCCTGCCGGCCTCGCCGGCTGGCTGCGGGAGAGCCGGCTGCCATTCGCCGAGGATGCAGGGCTGGCGATCGAGATCACCCACGAGAATAGGCAGGCCGCGGATGACCGGCTGGTGATCCATCCCCGTACCCTGGCCTTGGGGGTCGGCTGCGAGCGGCACGCATCGGCCGCGGAGCTTCGCGACCTCGTCGAGGCGACCCTGGCCGCAGCCGGGCTCGCCCCGCAGGCCGTCGCTGGCGTCGTGTCGGTGGCGCTCAAGGCAGCCGAGCCAGCGATCCATGCGCTGGCCGGCTCGCTGGCCGTGCCAGCCCGGTTCCTGGAGCGCGAGGCGCTCGCTGCCGAGGCACCCAGGCTCGCCACGCCCTCGGCCGTGGTCGAGGCCGAGATCGGCATCCCCGGTGTTGCCGAGGCGGCGGCCCTGGCGGCGGCCGGGCCGGACGGCCGGCTCCTGGTCACGAAGCAAAAGAGCCGCCGCTGCACCGTGGCGGTGGCCCTGGCGCCGGCACCGATCGATCCGGCCCGGATCGGCCGGGCGCAGGGGCGGCTCACCGTCTTGGGCGTCGGTCCGGGCGATGCCCCGACCCGCACGCCGGCCGTGGACGCGGCCCTGGCCACGGCCGACCTCGTCATCGGCTACGGACTCTATCTCGACCTCGTGGCCGACCTCACCCGCCATGCCGAGTGCCGGCGCTATCCCCTGGGCGAGGAGCGGCAGCGCTGCCAGGACGCCGTTGCCGAGGCGGCACGGGGCCGCGACGTGGCGCTGGTCTGCTCGGGTGATCCCGGCATCTACGCCATGGCGGCGCTGGTGATGGAGATCCTCGACAAGACGACGGACGAGGCGGCGGGGCGGATCGCCGTCACCGTGCTGCCCGGGGTCTCGGCCCTGCAGGTGGCGGCGGCGCGCACCGGCGCACCGCTCGGCCACGACTTCGCCGTCGTCTCGCTCTCCGACCTGCTGACCCCCATGGCGGTGATCGAGCGGCGGCTGCTGGCGGCGGCCGCGGGCGACTTCGCGCTCGCCCTCTACAACCCGGTCTCGCAGCGGCGGCGGGAGGCACTAGCCACGGCAAGGCGCATTCTGCTCGAGCATCGGCCGCCCGACACACCGGTGATCATCGCCCGCAATCTCGGCCGCGACGGCGAGGCGGTGACCACGACCACGCTCGAGGCCCTCTCGGTCGACCAGGTGGACATGCTCTCGATCGTGCTCGTCGGCGCCAGGCGGACCACGAGCTTCACCCGGGTGGACGGCAGCATCGTCACCTACACCCCCCGCGGCTACGAGGTCGCATGACCGTGCACTTCATCGGCGCCGGCCCCGGTGCGCCCGACCTCATCACCGTGCGTGGCCTGAACCTCATTCGCACCTGCCCGGTCGTGCTCTATGCCGGCTCGCTGGTACCCGAAGCGATGATCGCCGAGGCGCCCGAGGGGGCGGTCGTCGTCGACACGGCGCCGCTCGATCTCGACGCGATCCTGGCACTCATGGTCGAGGCCGATGGCCGGGGCCAGGACGTGGCCCGCGTGCATTCGGGCGACCCCTCGCTCTATGGTGCCATCTCGGAGCAGATCCGGCGGCTCGACGCGCACAACATCGCCTGGACGATCACGCCGGGCGTTCCTGCCTTCGCCGCCGCGGCGGCCGCGCTCGGCCAGGAGCTGACCCTGCCCGGCATCGCCCAGAGCGTGGTGGTCACCCGCACCGCTGTGCGCGCCTCGGCGATGCCGGAGGGCGAGACGCTCGAGGCCTTCGCCCGGACCGGGGCAACGCTCGCCATCCACCTCGCGATCAACAACCTCGCGGACATCCGGCGCCGGCTCGAGCCGATCCTCGGTCCGGATGCGCCGGTCATCGTCGTCTACCGCGCCACCTGGCCGGACCAGCAGATCGTCCGCGGCACGCTCGCCACCATTCGCGACCAGGTGAAGGCGGCCGGCATCACCCGAACCGCACTCGTCCTGATCGGCAAGGTGCTCGACGCCGATGGCTTCGCCGAGAGCCGGCTCTACGCCGCCGACCACACCCACGTGCTGCGGCCGAAGCGGCGCTGAACCGACAGCGGCGGGGTTGCAAGCCTCGGTATTTGTCGCTATCTATCAACCCATGGTTGTTTCAATTGCACTTCGTATCGCGCGAAAGGGCATTCGGCGCCGCGCTGCCTTGCGCGGCCTCCTGGGCGTCGCGATAGCGTGCCTGCCCTGGCGCACCGCCGGCGCGCGGCTGGCCGGGGACGATCCGATCCGCCTCGTCGGCGGTTGGCTGCTTCGGCAATCCGATATCAACTCTCTCTCACGCGTCGTCCCGCTGGCCGAGCCTGACCGGCGGCAGGATCGGTGATCCACGACGCCGAGGCGCGACAGCCCGACTGGTTCGCCCCGGACCGGTTCGATGTCTGCATCGTGGGCTCGGGGCCGGCCGGCCTCGCACTCGCCCTCTCCCTGGCCGAGTGGGGCTATCGGGTCGCGGTCATGGAGGGTGGCGGCGAAGCGGTCTCGCACGACAGCCAGGAGATCTACGACGGCGATGTCGTCGGCACCGACTACTACCCGCTCGACGCCACCCGACTGCGCTTCCTGGGCGGCTCGTCCAACCACTGGATCGGCTATTGCCGGCCGCTCGACGCCCACGACTTCGAGCGCCAGCCCTTCCATGCGCTGAGCGGCTGGCCGATCACCAAGGCCGACCTCGACCCCTATGCCGCCCGGGTCGACGCCTATTTCAAGCTCGCGCCGGACACGCCGCCCGAGGACTCGTCCTTCGGCCGCGACACCGGCCCCTTCGAGCCTATCCGCTTTCGCTTCAGCGGTGTGCAGAGCGTGGCCGACGCCAATCGCGTGGTGCTCGAGGCGAGCGAAAACCTGCACCTCTTCCTCCACGCCAACCTCGTCGACATCGACCTCGACAACCGCCTCCAGGCGGTGACCGGGTTCGTCTTCCGCTCGTTCGCGCGGGACGAGCCCTTTCGCGTGCAGGCCCGGCTCTATGCTCTCTGCCTGGGCGGCCTCGAGAACCCGCGCGCCCTGCTCAACGCCAACCGGCAGGTCGCCACGGGCATCGGCAACCAGCACGACCTCGTCGGCCGCCATTTCACCGAGCATCCGCACCACACGCTCGGCCGCATCGTGCTCGAGGCGCCGATGCGCGGCCGGCAGTTCTATGCCCCGACGCCGGCCTTCATGGTGGAGCGGGAGATCCTCAATTTCGGCCTGCGGTTCATCGCCGATGTCGGCGAACGGTCATTCAGCGCCGAGCTCCTGCGCAGCGTCGCCTGCGTCGCTCCGTTCATGGAGCGGCTGGCCGAGGCGGTGCGCGGCAGCCGCATGCGCTGCAACGACGGCGGGCTCATGACCTATCTCGACGAGCAGCTCGACCGGGAGGCGCTGCACGGGGCGCGGCTGCGCTGCGCCGCCGAGCAGGCGGTCAACCGCGACAGCCGGGTTACCCTGAGCCGGACCCGGACCGATCGCTTCGGCCTGCCGCGGCTCGAGCTCGACTGGCGGATCGACGAGATCGACACGCGGACCATCAAGACCGCGGCGGTCGAATTCGGCCGGCTGCTGGCCGAGCGCCGCGTCGGCCGGCTCAAGCTCGATCCCTGGCTGCTGGAGGAGCCGGTGACCTTTCCCGGCATCGACACAGGGGCCGAGGTCGGCGGCCACCATCACATGTGCACGACCCGGATGAGCGACGACCCGCGCCAGGGCGTGGTCGACCGCAACTGCCGGATCCACGGCCTGGACAACCTCTACATCGGCGGCTGCAGCACCTTCGCGACGGGCGGCCACGCCAACCCGACCTACACGATCACCCAGTTGGCCTTCCGGCTCGCGGATCATCTGCACGCGGGCCCGCTGAAAGCATCGCCGGCGCGTGACGCCTGACGCAGGCGACACTCAGCTCGCCGGCGGGTCCTCAGCCGGCAGTTCGTCCTTCAACTTCTCCGCCAAGAGCTCGGCGTAACGCCGAGCGGCGTGGACGAGGAACCAGGCGACCATCGGGCGGAGTTCGGCCAGCGCCTCGCCGAGCAGCGCCGGGTCATTATCCCGGAACGCCCGGTCGATCTTCCGCTGGCTCTGCCCGTCGGTGGGGTCGCGGTAGTCGGCATAGTAGCGACTTTGAAACTCGGTGAGCTTGGCCTGCTCGGCCGGGCGCTCGGCGAACACGCGATTGAGCAAGGCCGGGTCCGAAGCATTGCGCGCCTGCGCCTCCTGCTCCGCCCGCTCGGTGTATTGGCGAATCGTGTCGAGCTGCTCCTGCGTGTTGACGGTTCGGTTGCCGAAGGGTCCCAAGACCTCCCACCAGCTGCGGTAGCTCCACCGCACAGTCGTCTCCAGCGCGTCCAGATCATGCGGCACACCGACGACCTGACCGCCGAACTCCTCGATGAACACGACATGGAAGCTGACGAGCGGACCGTCGACGCCGCGTCGCCGAACGCAATGCAGGCAGGGGCGAAACTGTGCGGTCCGGCGATAGTTGAAGAACGGCACCACGACCGACCGCGGTGGCCGGCCGGTGACCACATCGCGCAGCGCCCGGGCGAGCGCGCCGACCCAGACCGTGCCGTAGACCCGGTGATCGACGTCGCTGATCAGCTCGCGCACTGTCCCATTGAAGCTGTCCTCGCGGTTGAAGACGTCCTAAAGGTCATGCAGCTGCAGCACGGTTGCATCCAGAAGGTCGTTCTCATCCGCATAATCAACGCCTTCACGATGCGCGATATCGATGTACTTGAGGCAAAACATGGGCTCGACCTTGGCCTTGGGATGGCCAAAGACGATCGACAGTTCTTGCGCGTCGTCGGCCAGCTGCTTCTGCTTGAACGGCGGGGCAATCCGGTCCACGACGGTTATGGCGTCGGCAATGAAGAACAAATCCGCGAACAGCTTGCCGATCCCGACGGCATCGCTATCGTAGCTCTCATAGTTCTCGATCTGCGACGCCAAGTTGACGTTCGGATGATGCACGCAGATCAGTCTCTCGCCGGCCGCCTCGTGCATGCCGCGATCGAAATAGCCGGCCTCCCACACCAGCCAATCCCGCTCCAGGTCGACATCCGGCAGGATCAGGATGACCCAGTGGGCTGAGCGGATATTGCTCTTGATCTGCAGCAGAAAGTCCTGGCCCCCGCGAATGGTCTGCTCCGCAAGAAAAATGCGGGATCGCCATCGGCGTCCTCGTTCAATCGTTTGGCGCCATAATCGGCAAGCTTCTCCTTGAGGGCGATTGCCAGCGCATAGTCTTCCGCTTTGTAGCTGATAAGGATCTTGATGCCATCGACGATGGCATCTGCCGCGCGCTCAAACGCCAGCAGCTTTTTTTCGACTGGCAAGTCCGCTTTCCCTTCGATCTTGTCAGCCGCGCGCTCGAGCTCCGCGGCGCGCTTGGGAAAACGGGCCTTCAGTTCCTCGCACCGCAATCGAACTGTGTCGACTTGCGCAAACGGTCGCGGATCCTCGGCAAGTCCGGCATTCTGTCGATCCGTCATTGGCAGACAAGCTCCCTCTAAACGTTCAGGCTACTTTTCGCGCACCTAGACACAGCTTTTACTTGCAGTTGACAGCAGAACCAACTGCTAGTTTTTCGCGTCCGGCAGCACTCTACTGAGCAAGCTGCGCCTAATCTTCCTGCCAAGATTTTGACAAACTCTAACCACTAGTGTATCAAACCACGTCACCGAAGCAACTCAAAGACTAACACTGCGACCTTGTGCCGTAGTCATTCGGCAAGGCTGCCATTAAATTGATCGTTGCCGTCGGTCGTGCGAGGTAAATCGCCAGCCCCGACGGCATTTCTCCGCAAGTCATCAATCCAGGCCCTTCATATGACCCGTGCCGACTCGCCGCAGACCGCCGCCAACCCGCTACTCGCCGACTGGCCCACACCTTTCGGCCTGCCGCCCTTCGCAACGATCACGCCCGAGCACTTCGAGCCCGCCTTCGAGGCGGCCTTGGCCGAGCATCGGGCGGAGCTCGAGGCGATCGCGACAGCCCGGGACCAGCCGAGCTTTGCCGCCACGATCGAGGCATTGGAGCTCGCCGGGCGGACGCTGCGCCGCGTGGCGCTCACCTTCTTCAACCTCGCCGGCACCGACACCACTCCCGCGATCCAGGCGATCGAGCGGGAGATCGCCCCGGTCCTGGCCCGGCACCAGAACGCCATCTACCAGGACACGCGCCTCTTTGCCCGGATCGCGTCCCTGGTCGACCGCCGGGCCCGGCTTGCGCTCTCAGCCGAGCAGGCGCGCGTGCTCGAGCGTTACCACACGGCTTTCATCAGGAATGGTGCCGCCCTCGACGAGGCGTCGCGGGCGCGGCTGGGGGCCATCGCCGAGCGCCTCGCGACATTGGGCACACAATTCGCCCAGAACATGCTGGCCGACGAGCAGGCCTACACCCTCGTCCTCGACGGCGAGGCCGATCTCGCCGGCCTGCCGCCCTTCGTCGTCGATGCCGCAGCCAGTGCGGCGGCAGCCCGCGGGCTCGAGGGCAAGCACGTGATCACGCTCGCCCGCTCCAGCATCGAGCCCTTCCTCACCTTCTCGGCCCGCCGCGATCTGCGCGAGGTCGCCTTCAAGGCCTGGATCGCCAGGGGCGAGAACGGTGGCGAGACCGACAACCGGGCGATCATCCAGGAAACCGTCGCCCTTCGCGCCGAACGGGCGCGGCTCTTGGGCTATCCGAGCTTCGCCCATTATCGCCTCGACGACAGCATGGCGAAAACGCCCGAGGCGGCGCTCGACCTCCTCCACTCGGTCTGGCAGCCGGCCAGGGAGCGCGCCCTCGCCGATGCCGCCGAGCTCCAGGCCATCGCCCAGGAGGCCGGCCTGAACGAGCCGATCCAGCCCTGGGACTGGCGCTATCTGGC
>CAZNWE010000062.1:0-25098 GCA_964576715.1 uncultured Geminicoccaceae bacterium
GCCGGCCATCGCATGGAACTCTTGGACGTTTTAGGTCAACGGCTAAAAAACGTAACTTAATCCAAAAAAATTAACATGGCCTAGTCAACCGGATAGGCATCACCTTGCCTTTTCGGCCGTTCGCTGCAGCCCCGCTCTTTGCTGGTTGCTGGTTGCTGGTTGCTGGTTTGAAGATCGAGATGCTCGACCGTTCAGGCTCTTGGTAGGGCGCTGTCCGGTGCTCGGCGCCGCGCGTGGCGAGCCCGGACCGTGCGATCGAGCCTGAGCGGGTAGCACGCCGCATCGGACGGCGGAGGGCATGGTGCTGCAGCGGGGAAGGGCAACAGGTGCCGCGGTGCCTCGGCCGGTCGGCAGCACCCGCGGCTGCCCCCGGCTGCCGCCACCAGCCACCTTGATGAGAGGTGCTTCCCGAAAGTGGCAAGCGGTTGCGGTGCGGCTCTGGCGGCTAGTCGGGCAGGGGTGCGAAGAGGGCGTCGATGTCGCTCTCGGTCAGGCCGAGGCCGCCGCCCTTGACGCCGCCGAGCACGCCCTCGATCAGGCTCTTCTTGCGGTCCTGGAGCTCGACCATCTTCTCCTCGACGGTGCCGGCGGAAACCAGCTTGTAGACGAAGACGGTCTTGTCCTGGCCGATTCGGTGGGCGCGGTCGGTGGCCTGTGCCTCGACGGCGGGGTTCCACCAGGGATCGTAGTGGATCACGGTGTCGGCGCGGGTCAAGGTGAGCCCGGTGCCGCCGGCCTTGAGGCTGATCAGGAAGACCGGCGCATCGCCCGCCTGGAAGCGCTTGACCGGGCTCTCGCGGTCGCGGGTCCGGCCGGTGAGCATGGTATAGTCGATGCCCAGCTGCTGCAGCCCGGTCTCGATCAGCTCGAGCATCTCGACGAACTGCGAGAACACGATGATCCGCCGCCCGGTCTCGACCATGCTCTCGAGCATGCTCATCAGCATCTCGAACTTCGCACTCGGCGGTGCCGCCGCGTCCTGCTTCTTCAACAGCCGCGGGTCGCAGCAGATCTGCCGCAGCTTCAAGAGGGCTTCGAGGATGGCGATGTTGGAGCGGGCGAGACCGCGCTGCTCGATCTCCTCCCTGACCCGGGCGTGCATCGCGAGACGCACGCTTTCGTAGAGGTCGCGCTGCGCCTCGGTCAGCTCGATCTCGCGGATGAACTCGCTCTTGGGCGGCAGTTCGGCCGCCACCTCCTCCTTGGTCCGGCGCAGCAGGAACGGCCGCACCCGCTGGCCGAGCAGCGCCTGCCGGTCGGCATCGCCTTCCTTCTCGATGCGGTTGCGGAACACCCGGCGGAAGGTCTCGCGATCCCCGAGAAAGCCCGGCATCAGGAAGTGGAAGACCGACCAGAGCTCGCCCAGGTGGTTCTCCATGGGCGTGCCGGACAATGCGATCTTGTGGTCGGCCGCGAGCTCGCAGGCGACCTTGGCGAGCTTGGTCGCCGGGTTCTTGATCGCCTGCGCCTCGTCCAGCACGATCAGCCGCCAACGCCGACCGAGCAGCTGGTCGCGGTCGCGCAGCATCAGCGCGTAGCTGGTCAGCACCATGTCCTGCCGCTCGATCCGACGGAACAGGTCGCCGCGATTATTGCCGTGCAGGGTCAGGAGCGAGAGGGCGGGCGCGAACTTGCGGGCCTCGCTCCGCCAGGTCGGGATCAGCGAGGTCGGGGCGACGATCAGTGCCGGCCGATCGAGCCGACCCTGCTCCTTCAAGGCGAGCACATGGGCCAGCGTCTGCAGCGTCTTGCCGAGCCCCATGTCGTCGGCGAGCACACCCGAAAGGCCGGCCGAGGCGAGGAACTGCAGCCAGCTCAGGCCTTGTGCCTGATAGGGGCGAAGCGTCGCCGCGAGACCGGCGGGTGGCGCCACCTCGGGGATGCGGTCGCCGTCGCCGAGCTGGCGGGCCAGGTTCAAGATGCGCTCGCCGCCGCGCCAGACGACCTCGTCGTCGGTCAGCGTCCGGTCGATCACGGCAAGCCGCGACGCCTCGGCGGGGGCCAGCTTGAGCCGCCCGTTCGCATCGATCCGGCCGACCGCGAACTGCTCATAGAGGGCTTCCAGCATCGCCTTGAGCCGTGCCGCCGGGATCGGCAAGAGGCGGCCGTCCGGCAGGGTGCCGTAGACCGGCTCCTCGCCATAGGCCTCGAGCGCGGTCGGTGTCAGTTCCTCGGGCGAACGCTGAAAGAGGTCGAGCAGCACCGGCAACAGGCGGATGCGCTCGCCGTCGAGTTCGATCCCGACATCGAGCTCGAACCAGTCGATGCCGGAATCGTTGAGCTCGATATCCCAGGCCGGCGGCTTGTCGATCACCTGGAAGGGGTAGCTGGCGTCGAACACCACGCGCCAACCGGCTTCCCGCAGCCGCGGCACGTCGATGTGATTGAACTCGACCCAGCGGACGGCGACGTCGTCGTCGTCGTCCTCCTCGAAGGTGAAGTCCTGGCGCAGCTGCTCGGGCGCGAACCGGCCGAGCCCGGTCGGGCCCAAGGGCTGCAGGCCGAGCCCGTTCAGCCGCTCGATCGCCTGGACCTCGGCCACGGTGTCGCGCGGCAGCACCAGAAGCCGGTTGTCCTGGACGTGGTTGATCTCGGGCCGGCCGTCCTGCCAGCCGATCTCGGCGCCGGCATAGTCGAAGGCGACGCGCGCCAGCGGGCAGTCGACCTCCTGCTCCTCGCGCCGCCAACCGGTGCCCTTGTGGACCACCAGGCTCGGGCAGTGCAGCAGCAGCACCGGGGTCGGCCTCGTCTCCAGCCGCTCGCGCTTCTTCAACGGCTCGGGCAGCGGCAGGCGCTCGGCCGACGGCATCAGCCGTTGGCGCACCAGCGTGGCCGCGGCGGCCGGGATCGCCGGAGCACTCACCAGGTGCCCGGCGAGCGACGGGACGACCCCGGTCTCGACCCGGCCGACTGCCGCCGCGCCGAGGTCGATGTACCAGGGCTCGCCCAGGGCGACGATGACGATGTCGTCATTGCCGCGGTCGAGCTCGCAGACGAGATGCTGCTGGCCCTCGCTGTCGAAGCGCCAGACGAAACCGCCCCGGCGCGGCTCGGCGACGTAGCGAAGCGGCGGGCTCGCCGCGTTGCGCCAATGGCAGCGGCCGGTCTCGAGCGCCTTGACCAGGGTCTCGGCGTCGGCACGGTTGCCGAGCCGGCGGCTCTGCCCGTTGCCGCCACCGAGCATCCGGCCGATGACCTGGTCCTCGAGCGCGACATAGCTGGGCACCGGGTCGGCCAGCAGATTGGCGATGGCGATCGCGTTCTCCCGCCCATAGGCATTCGAGCGCATGCGCTTGGCGCGTACGGTGTGCAGCGAGACCGGCTGGGCGAGACCGCCGTCGCGCCAGGAGCGCTGTGCCGGTTCGAGCAGGTACAGCACCACGTCGGCGGCTTCGGCGTGGCCGTTCCTGGTCGCCGCGTTGACGGCCGCGATCCAGCTCTCGAGCTCGGCATCGACCACCACCGAGCCGTCCTCGGGGTCGATGGTCGTCGACTGGTCGAGCAGGCCCAACAAGGTCGCCGCCGCATGCTCGCATTCGGGGTAGAAGCACGAGCAGGTACTCGACAGGCGCACCCGCCCGCCGCGACCGTTGGCGATCTTGATCCGGGTGAGATAGGGCGTTCGACGTTGGCCCCTGACCTGACCGGTGATCGACTTGCCGTCACGCTCGACATTGACGTCGACGACGGCGCCTTCGCCCACCAGCCCTTCGGCCTTCAGCCAGATGGAGCCGGGGAACAGGCGTTCGAGATCGGTGCGGGTGAAGGCAAGCATCGGGTGGTGGTCGCTCGGATCGCTTATTGTCTCGTTGCGCGGCGGGTAACTGCTGCCAACACTGGTTCTTGGCAGAAAGCCGACCAACCGCCAAGCGCAAAAATGAACATTTGTGCAAAGGGGGTAAGCTTGCGCAGGACGCCCAGCACGACTCTCGGTTCATATACGAAAAATGGGCGCGCCGCGGCCGGCCCGCTGCTGCGGCATTCGCGACAGTCCGGGCGATCGAACTCTTCTAGGGATTGCATTGCGGCGGAAGCATTCGCGGGCGGCGGATCGCCAAAGTGCGGTGGCGCGCCACAGCGCCGAAGTTCTTGCCGACGCGCTCGCTAGCGCAGATTGCGGTCGTAGAGCATCAACTGCAGCTGAAGACTGTCGAGATCGACGAACAGCCCGGCGAACAGGCTGACCGCGTAGAGTGCCGCGGCAATGTCCCAGCGGGTCAGGTGCGGGGCGAACACGTCGTCGCGGGCGAACAGGGCCAGCGTCGCGAGCAGACCGGCGGCGAGCCCGCTGAACGAGCTGATGGTGGCGGCGAAGAACAGCTGCGGCATGGTCAGGGCGACGGCGAGGCCAGAGCCAAAGATCCAGGCGAACCGGCTGAACGCCCGCTGGTTGGCCGCTGTCCAGGCGATGGTGTTGCGGTCTTCGCTGCCGTGCATCCCGCGCATCCTCTTGCTGCTGCAGGGCCGGAGCATGAACGAAAGAGCTTAAGCTTCGGTTAGCGGCCCGGCGCAGCGTGCGCCGCTCCGGCCGCCGGGGCGGGCCGGCGCAGGGTGACGTGGCGCGGGCGATCGGCGAGGTGCAATTCGGTCGTCCGCGGCGCGGTGCGCGCCACCATGCGGCCGCGGCGCACCACCAGCAGCCGCGTCGCCTTGAGGCGGATCGCCTCGATCGGGTCCGCCGCATCGAGCAGTACGAGATCGGCGTGGCAGCCGGGGGCGAGGCCGTAGCGCTCGAGACCAAGGATCGCGGCCGGTATTGTGGTTACCGCCTCGAACGCCCGGCGCATCGCCTCGAGCGAGGTCAGATGGGCCGCGTGCACTGCCATGTGGGCGACCTCGAGCAGGTCGCCGGAGCCGAGCGAGTACCAGGGATCCATCACGCAATCGTGACCGAAGGCAACGGCGACGCCCGCCGCCTCGAGCTCGGCAATGCGGGTCAGGCCGCGGCGCTTGGGGTAGCTGTCGTGGCGTCCCTGGATCGCCAGATTGATCAGCGGATTGGCGATCACCGCCACGCCCGCCTCGGCGATCAGCGGGATCAGCTTGGAGACGTAGTAGTTGTCCATGCTGTGCATCGAGGTCAGGTGCGAGCCCGCGACCCGGCCACCGAGGCCGCGCTTCAGGGTCTCGGCCGCCAGGGTCTCGATGTGCCGGGAATGCGGGTCGTCGGTCTCGTCGCAGTGCAGGTCGACCATCAGACCCCGCTCGGCGGCGATGCCGAGGAGTGCCTGCACCGAGTGCTGGCCATCCGCCATGGTGCGCTCGAAATGCGGGATGCCGCCGACCACGTCGCAGCCGAGATCGAGCGCACGCTGGAGGTTGGCGAGGCCGTTGGCCGAGCGGTAGAGGCCGTCCTGCGGGAAGGCCACGAGCTGCAGATCGAGATAGGGGGCGACCCGCGCCTTGACCTCGAGCAGCGCCTCGACGCCGAGCAGCCGGTCGTCGCAGACATCGACATGCGAGCGGATGGCGCCGATGCCCTGCGCTACCGCCATGTCGCAATAGGCGAGCGCCCGCTCGATCACCGCCTCGTGGGTCAAGAGCGGCTTGAGCTCGCCCCAAAGGGCGATCCCTTCGAGCAGTGTGCCGGAGCGGTTGAGCCGCGGCAGCCCCAGCGAGAGGGTCGCATCCAGGTGGAAATGGCTATCGACGAAGGGCGGTGTCACCAGCCTGCCGCCGGCATCGACCTCCTCGTGCGCGCTCGCCTCGATCGCCGGGCCAACGACCTGGACGAGGCCGTCGGCGATGATGATGTCGCACCCCTTCCGGCCGTCCGGCAGCGTGGCGTTGCGAATGATGAGATCGGCCTGCAACGGCCCGGTCCTTATCGTTGGCCCTTGATATAGGGGCGCATGAGGGCTTGCGGGTAGGCAGCGCGGCGCGCCACGAGCACCAGGGCCACAATGCTGAGCACGTAGGGCATCATCAAGAACAATTGATAGGGCACGGCCCCGCCCACCGCCTGCTGCAGACGAACCTGAAAGGCATCGAAGGCACCGAACAGCACGGCACCGAGGAGCGCCTTCCAGGGGACCCAGGAGGCGAAGACGACGAGGGCGATGCAGATCCAGCCGCGGCCGTTGACCATCTCGAAGAAGAAGGCGTTGAAGGCGGACAGGGTGAGGAAGGCGCCGCCCACCGCCATCAAGGCGCTGCCGACCATCAAGGCGCCGATGCGCAGGAGGTAGACGTCCAGACCCTGCGCCTCGGCCGCGGCCGGGCTCTCGCCGCAGGTCCGCACGGCGAGGCCCAAAGGTGTCCGGTAGAGAACATAGGTGGTGGCCGGGACCAGGAGCAAGGCGAGCCAGGTCAGCGCCGTCTGCTGCGCCATTATCGGCCCGAGGACGGGCACCGCCACCAGCCAGTCGGCGGCCATCGGCGCGAACGGCGTGATCCGCGGCGGGCTCGCGACGTCCGGCAGCAGCATCCGGTAGGTGAAATAGGCGAGGCTGGTGGCCAAAAGGGTGATGCCGATCCCGGTCACGTGCTGCGACAGGCCCAATGGCACGGTCAAGGCACCGTGCAGCAGGCCGAACGCGGCGCCAACGCCGGCGGCGAGCAGCACGCCGGTCCACAAGTCGAAGCCCTGATGGACGAACAGCCAACCGGACATCGCCCCGATGGTCATGATCCCCTCGATGCCGAGATTGAGCACGCCGGCGCGCTCGCAGATCAACTCGCCCAAGACGCCGAAGATCAGGGGCGTGGCGATCCTTAGCGTCGCCGCCCAGAAGCTGGCGTGGAGCAGGATGTCGAGGACGTCCATTAGCGGATCACTTCCACACCGCCGCCGAGATCGAGCTTCGCGCCTGGCGCGGTCGGTGCCGAGGACCGGCATACCGAGGCGATGGGCGCGGCCGAGGCATCCGCCGAGATGACACCCTCCGGCACCGGCTCGCGGCGCTCAGGGCGCGAGCGCTCCATGGCGACTTGGCCGGCGACGACACGCCGGCCAGCCGCGTCGAGCGACCAGGCGACACCGCCAACCGGCCGCCTCTTGATCGCGTCGCGAACGGCCACAAGCATCGGCACGCGTCCCCGGCGGCCGACCGTCGCCTCGACGTCGTCGTCGGGGTGCATCGCGGCCTCGTTCCTGGTCATGGACCGTTGATCTACGAGATCAGCCCCCGTCTGCCAACGGCATCCGCCTTGCTAGCTGGCGCTCACGGACAACGATGAAAATGCCGGAGGCCGTGATGATCAGCGCGCCGAGGAGCATAACCGGGCTCGGTACGTCGTCGAAGACGCTCCAGGAGAGGAGGATCGCCAAGGGGATCGAGCTGTAGCGGAAAGGTGCGAGGAACGAGGCCTCGCCCAGGCGGTAGCCGATGACGACGGTGTTGTAGGCGATCCCGATCAAGAGGGCGCTCGTGGCGATGACCAGCCACTCGCCGCTCGTCGGCCAGAGCCAGGCCCCGGCGAGGCCGGCCTTGCCCAGCGGCAGGCTGAGCCAGCCGCCGAGGCTGACGGCGATCGCGGTGGTGAGTGCCACCGTGGTCGAATCGTGGGTCTGCGGCACGAACCGGGTGATCAGGTCGCGGACCGCGACCAGGACGGCCGCGGCGAGCGGCAGGAAGGCTGCCCAACCGATCGCCGGGTTGCCGGGGCCGGCGACCAGCACGACCCCGGCGAAGCCGACGAGCACGGCGGTCCAGCGGCGCGGCCCGACCTTCTCGCCGAGGAAGAGGCTGGCTGCCACCGTCATGATGATCGGCGCGCCGAACAGGATGACCGTGGCATCAGCCAGCGGCATGATCGCCAGGCTCTTGAAGAAGGCGAAGGCCACGGCGACCTCGAGCAGCGCCCGCACCAGGGCGATCCGATCGAGGAGGTGGCGGGCCACGAGGCGGCGGTGGCGGGCGACGAGGAAGGTCGAGAGCAGCAGCGTGATCAGGAGACCGCGCAGGGCCATCACCTCGCCCACCGGCAGTCGCTCGAAGAGTGTCTTCACCAGCGTGTCGCTCACCGCGAAGAGCGCCATGGTCAGCGCCACCATGCCGGCGGCGCGGAGATTGTCGGCGGCCGAGACGGTGGGCCGCGGGATCACCGGCTGATCCGGTAGCGGGTGAAGAGCCCAGCGAGCAGCATGGTCAAGAGCGCGGTCGCGACGATCAGGTTGGCGATGTAGCTCGAGACGCCCAGTGCTCGGCTCATGCTGTCGGCGCCGACGAAGACCCCGGCGACGAAGAGGGCCGAGGCGATCACCGCCAGCGGCCCGAGTTGGGCCAGGGTCGCCACCACGATCCCGGCATAGCCGTAGCCCGGCGAGAGGTCCTGGGTCAGGTAGCCCTTGAGGCCCGCCACCTCACCGACCCCGGCCAGCCCGGCCATGGCCCCGGAGAGCAGCCCGACCTGGAGCAGCACCCGGCCCTCGGGGATGCCGGCGAAGCGGGCGGCCTCGGGATTGGCTCCCACGGCGCGCAGGGCGAAGCCGAAGGCGCTGCGCTGGATCACCAGCCAGGCGACGCCGGCCGCGGCGAGCGCCACGACGAGGCCCCAATGCAGCCGGGTGCGCTCGACCAGCGTCGGCAGGGTCGCCTCGGCGAGCATCGGCGCACTCTGCGGCCAACCGAGGCTCATCGGGTCCTGCAACGGACCCTCCAGCATCATCCCGACGAACAGCAGGACGACGAAGTTCAAAAGCAGTGTGGTCACCACCTCGTCGACCCCGAGCCGGACCCTGAGCCAGGTCGGTCCGAGCATCCAGAGTGCTCCCGCCGCGGCCCCGGCGAGCAGAACCAGCGGCAGCAGGAGATAACCCGGCAGCGGCACGGCACCGGTGCCGACGGCGACGGCGGCCAGGGCGCCCATGTAGAGCTGGCCCTCCGCACCGATGTTCCAGAGGCGGGCGCGAAAGGCGATGGCGGCGGCAAGCCCGGTCAGGATCAGCGGTGCCGCCCGGCTCAGCGTCTCGGTGAGGGCGAAGCGCGAGCCGAGGCTGCCGGTCAGCATCAGCAGGTAGGCCCGACCGACATCGGCACCCGCCAGGGCGAGCGGCACGGCGCAGATGGCGAGGGCCAGGAGTGCGGCACCGACCGGGGCGCCGATGCCGAGCAGCGGCGGGACGTGCCGGCGCGGCTCAAGCCGCATCGGGGCTGTCCTGGCCGACGGGCGCCCGCCGCTCCGGGTCTTCGCCGGCCATCTCGAGGCCGAGCCGGCCGAGTTCGATCTCGGCGCGCCGCCGCGACGGTCCCAGCCGACCACGATAGAGGACGCGAACCCGGTCGCTCAGCTGCAGGAGCTCGTCGAGGTCCTCGCTGATCAGCAGGATGGCGCAGCCGCGGGCGCGGGCCTCGAGCAGATGTCCGTGGACGGCTGCGACGGCGCCGATGTCGAGGCCGCGGGTCGGCTGCGCGGCGAGGAGCAGCCGCGGGCTGCGGCCGAGCACCCGGGCGAGGATCAGCTTTTGCATGTTGCCGCCGGACAAGAGCCGGGTCGGGCTCTCGATGCTGCCGCAGCGAACGTCGAACCGCTTGATCAGCGCCTCGGCCTTGCGGCGGAACGCCGCGAGGTTCAACAGCCCGAACCGCCGGCAGAGCGGCGCGTCGTAGCCCTCGAGGGCGAGGTTCTCCCAGACCGTCATGTCGCCGACGACACCCTGGCGGTGGCGGTCCTCGGGAATCCGGCCGACCCCGGCCGCGACCAGCGCCTTGGGGCCGCCGGGCCAGGCGGCACCGTCGAGCCGCAGGCTGCCCCGGGCCGGCTGGACGGTGCCGGCGACGAGGCCGGCAAGGCTGCGCTGGCCGTTGCCGGAGACGCCGGCGATGCCGAGGATCTCGCCGGCATGCACGGTGAGGCCGAGCTCGTTCAGGGCTTCGCGGCCCGGCGCCGGGGCGACGCTCACCCCGTCGATCTCGAGCACCGGTGGGCCCGGCGGTTGCGGCAGGGCTTTCGGCAGCTCGACCGGCCGGTCGACCATGGCGTGCGCCAACCGTGCCTTGTCGGTGTCGGTCGCTTCGACCTCCAGCACCTTCCGGCCATGGCGCAGCACCG
The DNA here is from genome assembly GCA_964576715.1 of uncultured Geminicoccaceae bacterium. Classification (GTDB taxonomy): domain Bacteria; phylum Pseudomonadota; class Alphaproteobacteria; order Geminicoccales; family Geminicoccaceae; genus SLRI01. The sequence continues at coordinate 9,994 of CAZNWE010000062.1, forward strand.
CGACGCGCCGGCACAGCGCCATGACCTCGTCGAGCTTGTGGCTGATGAAGATGATGCCGAAGCCGTTGGCGGCGAGGCCGCGCAACGTCGTGAACAGGCGAGCCGCCTGCTGCGGCGTCAGCACGGCGGTGGGCTCGTCGAGGATCAGCACCCGCGCCTCGCGGTAGAGCGCCTTCAAGAGCTCGACCCGCTGCTGCTCGCCGATCGAGAGCGCGGCACAGCTCCGCTCCAGCGGCACCTCGAGGCCGGTCGTCTCGATCAGCGCCAGGAGCCGGCGCCGTGCCGCCGCCCGGTCGCGGCGGACCGCCCACAGCGGCTCGCTGCCGAGCGTGACATTGTCGAGCACCGAATGGTTCAGGGCGAGCGTGAAATGCTGGTGGACCATGCCGATCCCGGCATCGAGGGCGGCTCGCGCCGAGCCCGGGGGCAGCGGCCGCAGCCCGCCGTCCGCCGCTGCCACCTCGATCGACCCCACATCGGCCACGTAATGGCCGAAGAGGATGCTCATCAGCGTCGTCTTGCCGGCGCCGTTCTCGCCGAGCAGCGCCAGGATTTCCCCCCGGGCGAGGTCGAGGTCGATGCCGTCATTGGCGAGCAGCCCGCCGAACCGCTTGGTGATGCCGCGCAGCCGGAGCAGCGGCGGTGCGGCCGCGGGCCCCACGCCCGGGGCCTCGCTCACCGCGTCGAGACGGGCTCGTCGTCGTTGATCTCGACCGTGAAGCTACCGGCCAGGATTTCGGCCTCGCGCTCCGCAACCATGGCCTGCACCTCGGCCGCGACCAGGGCGCCGTCCATCGGTGCGACACTACAGCCGCCGACCGGCATGTGGCTCAACGGTCCGTAGTTCTCCGCCGCGTAGTCACCGCTCACGACCTTCTCGATCGCCCGGTCGACGGTCGGTTCCATGTGCCAGAGCGCACTCGCGATCACCGTCCCGGGATACTCGTCCGCCGTGTCGATGACATTGCCGATGGCAAAGACGCCGCGCTCGAGCGCGGCATCGGAGACGCCGTAGCGCTCGGCATACATGACGTCGGCGCCGGCATCGATCATCGCGAACGCCGCCTCCTTGGCCTTGGGCGGATCGTACCAGGAGCCGATGAAGGTGACGAGGAACTCGATCTCGGGGTCGACCTCGGTGGCCCCTGCCATGAAGGCGTGCATCAGCCGGTTGACCTCCGGGATCGGATACCCGCCGACCAGCCCGATCAGCTTGCTCTCGGTCTTCGCACCGGCAACCAGGCCGGTCAGATAGGAGCATTCCTGGATGTAATTGTCGAAGACTGAAAAGTTGGGGGCTTCGGGGCCGAAGCTCGAGCCCATCACCCAGGCGACCTCGGGATAGTCGGCCGCCACCTCGCGGGCCGCGCGCTCGACGCCGAACACCTCGCCGAACACCAGCTGCACACCCTGTTCGGCATACTCGCGCATCACCCGCTCATAGTCGGTGTTGGCGACGTTCTCGGAAAAGGTGTAGGTGATGTCGCCGCGCTCGACCGCAGCGTTCAAGGCCTTGTGGATCCGGCTGACCCACTGCTGCTCGACCGGGACGGTGTAGATCGCCGCCACCTCGAGTGGCTCGGCCGCGACCGGGCTCGCCCCGGTCAGCAGGGCGGCGGCCGCCGTCGACCGCAGCACGCGATTGACGAACCGCCGCCGCGAAGAATTGCCAATGATCATGCCGCGTTCTCCTCCGTTGCTCTCGCGCGGCGGAACAATGGCGGCTTGCCGGCTGATTGCAAAGGGGATTTCGCGCGGTCAGCCGGCAGCGGGGCCGATGGCAGCCAGACGCCCGAGGCCGGCATCAAGCTGCTTGAGCTGCTCGCGATAGGCGTCGCACGGGTCGAAGCCCATCGGCTGGCGGCGCGGCGTGAACCAGACGATGTCGTAGGGCAGGTCGACGGGCAGGGTCGTCAGTCGTTCGTCGACCTCGCGCAGGGCGATGGTCAGCACCGCCGCTTCGCTGTCCCGCCGCTCGAGGTAGTAGGGCACCCCCCAGTCGTTGCGCACATGCTCGGACCCGGCGATCAGCACGCTCTGCCCGCCGCCACGGAGCCTGACCAGCCGGTCGGCCATGAGCGCGTCGCGGCCGCGCTGCACGTCGAGCATCGCCGGCAAGAGATCGGCCGGGGCGAAGCCGCAATGCGCCTCGTCGATGGTCGCGACCACTTGCGCCTCGAGTGCTGGGTCGAGCGGTTCGCCGAGACCGCTGCGCGCCACCAGGGCCGGATCGAGGCTGGCGAAACCTTCGGCCATCAGCTTGTCGACCGCGCTGCGTGGCAGGTTGCCACCGACGATCTCGGCATCGACCTCGACCGCCGCCGCGGCGATCGGCTCGTAGAGCATCCAGTCGGGCCAGCCGCTGCTCTCCCAGGCCAGCGCCGGGCCCAGCCCCATCGTGTCGCCGGGTCGATCCTGCAGGTGCAACACCACGGCCGTCTGCTGGCCGGTGTCGATCATCTCGAAGACGACGCCGTTGACCGCCGCGCCCATGGCGCGCACCAGCCGGGCCTGCAGCCGGTGATGATCGCGGTTGCCGTGGCTCTCGCCGATCAGCACGATGTCGGCCGCGGCGAGGCGCTCCAGCAGCGTCGCCTCGTCGATCAGCGTCTGGCTATCGAGGTCGACGATGCGCCCGGCAAGCGCATGGTCGCCGCCATGCTGGTGTTCCCAGCCGACGGCGTGGCAGCCGCTGATCGACAAGATCACACCGAGGATTGCAATAAAGTGCCTATTGGCCAATTGGGCTCTCCACGACATGCCCGCCACCATACCTCCCTGGCGCTGCCACGAGCAGGCTGTTGCTTTGCGAGAATGACCTGACGGCATGAGCTACCCAGAACGTAGGGGTGTCAATCGCCGCGGCAAGCGTCCCAAAGCCGGGGCCGGCGACGTTCTGACGAAGGGCGCCCATCAGGGTGCCTCGCCGCTGGATACACCTTGCATCCGCACGGCCGGGCGCGACGACCTCGAAGCCCTCCTCGCCCTCGAGGCCGCCTTCCCGGGCGACAGACTGTCGCGGCGCGCGATGCGCCATCATCTGGCGAGCCCGAAGGCGGTCTGCCTCGTCGCCGAGACCGACGGCCGCCTTTTGGGCTATGCGCTGCTGCTGCACCGAAGCGGCAGCAGCTGGTGGCGAGTCTACTCGCTGATCCGCGCCGGCGGCGCGCCGCGGGGCACCGGCCGGCGCCTGCTCGAGGCTGCTCTCGAGGCTGCGCGGCTGGCCTCGGCCCAGGGTGTCAGGCTCGAGGTGCGCGAGGACAACACAAGCGCCATCCGGCTTTATCGCCGGCTCGGATTCACTCTATTCGCGACCGCCGACGGCTACTACGAGGACGGCGCCCGGGCGTGCAGAATGAAGCTCGCTTTTGGCGATTGACCGCCCGCTACGGATGACAGAATGCCCGCCTGGACGATCGTCTGCGATCGCAAGGACGACTTCCCGACCTTGCGGGGCACGACCCTCACCCTGTCGACCAGGGACTATCTCGCCAACCGGAAGCCCGACAATGGCGGTGGCGCCAAAAAGGCCCCTGGTGGCCGCCGGGGACCGGCCAGGGTCCTGAACCTCGCCCGCGACACGAGCTACCAGGCGCGTGGGTACTACGTCTCCCTCCTTGCAGAGGCGCGGGCCGAGAAGGTACTGCCCTCGGTCGAGACCATCCTGGCGTTGCGCAGCCGGTCGGGGTACGCGCTCGCCCTGCCCGACCTCGAGGAGGCACTGAACAAGACGGCGCGTCGCCTGGCCGATCCACCCGAGGCCGGCTTCGCGCTCCGCATCTTTCTCGGCCGCCCGAGCGACCCGCGTTTCAAGCGCTTTGCGCTTCTCGTATTCGACTGGTTCCGCGCACCCCTGCTCGAGGTCAAGATCCAGCCCGGCCAGTGGTGGCGGATCAAGAAGCTCGGCATGCTCTCGCTCGGCGATCTCGAGCCGGCGGATCGCCCCGGCCTCGATAGCGCCGTTGCCGCCTATCTCGGCCGCCGCTGGCTCGAACCCAAGACCCGGACCGAGCCGCGCTTTACGTTGGCCGTCCTCTTCGATCCCAAGGACCCCCTGCCGCCCTCGGACCTGCCGACCCTCAAGCGTTTCGCCCGGATCGCCGAAGGAATGGGCCTCGGCGTCGACCTGATCGGCAAGGACGACCTCGCCCGACTCGCCGCCTACGACGCGCTCTGGATCCGCGTGACGACCAAAATCGACCACTATACCTACCGCTTTGCCCAGCGTGCCGAGCAGGAAGGCATGCCGGTGATCGACGACCCGCGCTCGATCATGCGCTGCACCAACAAGGTCTTCCTGGCCGAGAACCTGACAGCACACGGCCTGCCGACCCCGCCAACCCGGATCATCGCCGGCCGGCGGGACATCGAGGCCGCGGCCGCGGCCTTGGGCTATCCGCTGGTCCTCAAGATCCCGGACGGCTCGTTCTCCCGCGGGGTGAAGAAGGCCGACGACCGTGCGGCCTTCGAGCGGCTCGCCGCCGAGATGCTCGAGGAATCGGACCTGATCCTGGCCCAGGCCTTCATGCCGACGACCTTCGATTGGCGCGTCGGCGTGCTCGGCCGCGAGCCGCTGTTCGTCAGCCAGTACCACATGGCGAAGAAGCATTGGCAGATCGTCCGCCACGAGCCGAACGGCAAGGCGATCCCTGGCCGCTTCAACACCATGGCCATCGGCGAGGCGCCCGCCCAGGTGATCGAGGTCGCGGTCAAGGTCGCGGGCCTGATGGGCAGCGGACTCTACGGCGTCGACATCAAGGAGACGCCGACCGGCATCGTCGTTATCGAGGTCAACGACAACCCTGACCTCAACCACGACGTCGAGGATTTGGCCGAGAAGGACCAGGTCTGGCGCCGCCTGGTCGCCTGGTTCCTCGATCGCCTGCGCTGACCGTCGACACACGCTCTGTGACCGAGATCACAGAGGTGACGTCGTGGCGCTGCTATCTACCCGTCCGTATCGGGTTACCTGCAAAGCTTTGGCCGCTCCCATTTCTCTCCAGGGGCGGTTTTTTTTGGCACCGCTGCCGGTTCAGCCGTCCCGGCCAAGCTTCCGCTCCGGCCAGGCAGCGGTGGCGAGGAGCGCCTCGTCGCCGCCACCCCGCCTGCCGACAGGCTGCACACCCAGGGGCCTGCCGACAGGCCCGGTCAGGAGAGGCAGGCTCGCGGCCGGCGTGCCGAGCAGCGTCCAGACCGTGCAGAACAGCGGGCTGCCGGTACTGCGGAGACCCGACGGCGCCTCGCCGGTCGAAGCCGGCGTCAGGAGCGCGTCATACGCGGCAAAGACGGGGTCCATGCACCGGATCAGCGCCACCCGAGCCGCGAGCGCTGCCAGATAGTCGGGTGCGCTGACCGCGTGCTTAGCCTCGCTCATCGGCCGCAACCGATCGCTGAGACCGCCCGGCCCCGCCCGGTATTCCGGTGCCGGGTGGTGCGCGAGCTCGGCAAAGCCGATCTTGCGCTGCACCTCGATGGCGGCAGCGAAGCCCTCGGGCAGGGCCAGCTCAGGGGCGTCCAGCCGCTCGGCCAGGCCCTCAAACACGCTTCGCGTGGCGGGTTCGGCCTCGGCCGAGCTCGGGCCCGGCACGAAGGCGAGCAAAGGCGCTGCCTGCCTTCCCTGGCGCAGCGCCTCGGTGCAGCCAAGGTGCCGCCATCGGCCGCGTGGCGGGATCGCCCGGATCATGACCGATCAGCCCATCGCCCAGCATCGCGATGTCGGCGAGGCTGCGGGCGAACAGCCCGAGATGCTCGACGGTCGGCGCCGGTAACGTCATGCCGCGCCGGTTGATCAGCCCGAGGGTCGGCTTGAAGCCATGAACGACGCAATAGCTCGCCGGCCGGATCACCGAGCCGTTGGTCTGCGAGCCCAGGGCCAAAAACACCATGCCGGCCGCCACCGCCGCCGAGCCGGAGGACGAGCCGCCCGGCGTGCGCCCCGGGTCGTGCGGGTTTCGCGTCTTGCCGGTTCGAAGGTGGCGAACCCGGTGGTCACGGTCTTGCCCATGATCACCGCACCCGCGGCCCTGAGCCGCTCGACCACGGCAGAATCCCGCTCTGGCCGCCGCCCGGCATGAAGAGTCGTGCCGTTCTCGGTCGGCATGTCGGCCATGGCGAAGATGTCCTTGATCCCAACCGGCAAACCGAAGAGCGGCCCACGCCCACCGCCACCTGCCACCGCCCGATCGAGTACCCGCGCCTGGGCGCGCGCCTAATCTGGATCGCGAAAAGCCCAGGCCGCGATCTGGGCATCACGCTCGGCGATGCGGGCGGGCCACGCCTCGGTCATCGTCCCGGCAAACGCGGCTTTGGGGTCGTGCAAAATGCTGCCGTGGCTCTTCGACATGGTCCGTTCACGTCTGGCTCGTTTCACTCTTTCTTATCGTACGCCGGATCCGGCGTCGCCCACCCTTCAGCCGACCGGCAATTTCGGCTAAGAGGATCGGTCGAACGAGCAACCTTCGGAGAGCGTCCATGTCGCCCGCCGCCCGTCCTCGCCGATCGGTCCTCTACATGCCGGGCTCCAACCCGCGTGCCTTGGCCAAAGGCAGGGAATTGCCGGCCGATGCCCTGATCCTCGACCTCGAGGATGCCGTGGCCCCCGACGCCAAGACGGCCGGGCGTGACGCGATCCGCGCGGCCTTGGCCGAGCGCGCCGCTTACGGCCATCGCGAGCTCGCCGTCCGGGTCAACGGCCTGGACACGCCCTGGGGGCATGCCGACCTCGACGCGATGGCCACCGCCGGCGCGCATGCCATCCTGCTGCCCAAGGTCGAGAGCGCCGACATGGTGCGCCGCGCCGTCGCCGTGCTGGAAGCCGCGCACGCGCCGGACGATCTCGCCATCTGGTGCATGATGGAGACCCCGCGCGGCATCCTCCACGCCGAGGCGATCGCCGATCAACCGCGGGTCGCCTGTCTGGTGATGGGCACCTCCGACCTGACCAAGGACCTGATGGCGCGGCATACCCCGATGCGCCTGCCGATGCTGCCGTCCTTGGCCATCTGCCTGCTCGCCGCGCGCGCCGCCGGCATCGGCATCGTCGATGGCGTGCATCTCGACCTCGACGACGCCGAAGGCTTCGCCGCGGCCTGCGCGCAGGGCCGCGACCTGGGCTTCGACGGCAAGACGCTGATTCACCCCAGGCAGATCGAGCCGGCCAACGACACGTTCGGGCCGTCGGCGGCGGCGGTGGCGCATGCCCGCCGGCAGATCGCGGCCTACGAGGCGGCACTCGAGGCAGGGCAGGGAGTGGCGGTGCTCGATGGCAAGCTGGTCGAGAGCCTGCACGTCATCGAGGCCAAGCGTCTGGTGGCCCTGGCCGAGCAGATCGCCGCCCGCGGCGGTTGAACCAGCTGCCGCCGCCGGCTCAGACGATCAGCCGATAATCCAGCGTCTCGCCCCGCGTGATCAGGTGACCCTTGATCCAGTTGCCGGCGGCGTCGAACCAGATGTCGCCGTTGCGACCGGAGCGCGAGTTGATCGTGAAGCGCTCGGCACTCACCGGCTGACCGCCGAGGTCGACCGTCTCGCTGGCCACGTGGCTGGCCGCGACCGCAGTCATCTCGGCACGCTGAATATCGAGCAGTTCGCGCTGGCGAACGATGTCGAGGTTCCAAAAGGCGATGTCGGTCATGGTGCCGAGGGGCACCTGCATCGCCCGATTGCCGATCCCGCCCTCGACCCTGAGGGCCGAGCCCCGTGCCTCGATCTCCGTCGTGCTCGTCTGGCCATTGTCGTCGGTCGTGGCACGACTGTCGACGAGCAGGCCATCCGCCCAATGCTCGGACGCGCGCTGACTGAAGCGAAAGGCGGTGATGAAGGCGACCTTGACCGCGATGTCGATGTCGGTGGTCACGGTGAAGCCGCCGGCAGCTGCCGCGAACCGCACCGCATGGCGACCGATTTCGCTGTCGTTGCGGAAAACCGCGAACAGGCGGTCGACCGGCATGACCGCGGCTTGCCCGGACGACGGCAGGGCCAGAGCCCCCATGGTGCCGAGGCAGAACGCGCCGAAGCCACGGCGTGACACGGACCCCAAGCGCCCTGTGGTCATCGCTTCGTTCGGTTGCATCATCCGACCCACTACAACAACTCCACATACTGTCGCCGTGGCGGCCGGTTCCTAGACCGTCGGCTTCTGGACGAAGCCCGAGGCCGGCAGGTCGCCCGCAGGCAACTCCTCGATGCGATCGACCCGGGCGTGCGGTGGCCCTTCCCGGCATCGATCGATCAACGCGCGCACCGCCACAGGTGAGCCGTCCAGGACCGCTTCTACGGTGCCGTCGGACCGGTTGCGAACCCACCCCTTCACCGCATGGGCCGCGGCCTCCTCGACCAGCCAACCGCGATACCACACACCCTGCACACGCCCATGGATGCGCAAGCGGACCGCCATCACACCCCCGATAGTTCCACTTGCGTATCTGCACCTTTCGCGGCGGAGTTGCAATCGCATCCGCCTCGCTTGTCGCAAGTCTTAGCCTTTCTTGCTGCCGTTTTTTTGCGACTGTCACCAACGACCAACAATCCGCAGCGGCCTTTCGGGTGCGACCGACGCGTGCTACCTCGGCTGCATGACCACTGCCACCGGGCCCGCGCCGATCATCGCCGCGACGTCGCTGCAGAAGGCGTTCGCGTCGGTCACCGCCGTGACCGGCCTGACCTTCAGCATCGCCGCCGGCAGCTGCACCGGGCTGCTCGGACCGAACGGCGCCGGCAAGACCACGACGATGCGGATGATCATGGGCCTGACCAGGCCGTCCGGCGGCCGGATCGACGTCTTCGGCCAGCCGGCGCAGCAGCTCGAGCGTGCCGACCGGGCGCGGATCGGCCTCGTGCCGCAGGACAACACGCTCGATCCGGAGCTTTCGGTCAGCCGCAATCTCGAGCTCTATGGCCGCTATTACGGCCTGCCGCCGGAGCGCATCGCGACGCGCGTCGCTGCACTGCTCGATTTCATGCAACTCGAGGGCAAGGCCGGGGCCAGGGTGGCTGAGCTGTCGGGCGGGATGAAGCGGCGACTGGTGATCGCCCGGGCGCTGATCAGCGACCCCGATCTGCTGATCCTCGACGAGCCGACGACCGGCCTCGACCCGCAGGCCCGCGTGCTGATCTGGCGGCAGCTGCAGACCCTCAAGGAAGCCGGCAAGACCCTGCTCTTGACCACCCACTACATGGACGAGGCCGAGCGGCTCTGCGATCAGATCATCCTCATCGACGATGGCCGCATGCTCGATGCGGATACCCCCAAGGGCCTCGTCGCCCGGCACGTCCTGGGCCAGGTGTTCGAGGTGCAAAAGCCGTTGCCGGCCGGCATCGACCTCGCCCGGCACCCGCACGAGGATCTCGGCCGCACGGTCCTGCTGTTCGCCGCCGCCGCCGAGCCGCTGGTGCAGCTGCTCGGCGAGGCTGCGGTCTACACCCACCGCGCCGCCAATCTCGAGGACGTCTTCCTCCGGCTCACCGGCCGGCAGCTGCGCGAGCGCTGATGCGGCTCTGGCTGAACCGCTACACCGCCGCCGTGGTGCGCCGCAACCTCTTGACCTGGCGGCAGATGATGTGGCCATCGCTGGCCAGCAACGTCGCCAACCCGCTGCTCTTCCTCTTCGCCTTCGGCTTCGGTCTCGGCGCTTTGGTCGGCGCGATGGACGGGGTCAGCTACCTGACCTTCATCGTGCCCGGCATGATGGCCTATTCGGCGATGTTCGCGGCCAGCTTCGAGACCACGATCGGCGCCTTCGCGCGCTTCAGCCTGCAGCGCACCTGGGACGCGACGCTGGCGACCCCGGTGCGGCTCGTCGAGCTGCTGCTCGGCGAGCTGATCTGGGCCGGGATCAAGGCCGTGTTCGCGGCCATCAGCGTCCTGGTCGTCGGGGCACTTTGGGGCGGTGTGGTCGATCTCGCCGGCGCTTTGCTCGCCTTGCCGGTGCTGCTGCTGGCCAGCCTCGGCTTCGCCGCGTTCGGCTTGTGCGGCACGGCGCACGCCAGGAGCTGGGAGTTCTTCTCCTACTTCTTCACTTTCTGGGTGACGCCGATGTTCATCTTTTCCGGCACCTTCTTCCCGATCGACCGCTTCCCGGCGGCGGTCGAGACGCTGGCCTGGCTGTTGCCGATGACCCACCTGATCGCCGTGATCCGGCCCTTGACCACCGGCGAGGCGCTGATGCTCGGACCGCTGCTGGTCCACCTGCTCTATCCGGCCGGCCTCGCCCTCGCCGCATTCTGGCTCGCCCATCGGCGGTTGAGCCACCGGCTGTTCGATTGAGAATGGTGGCGCTAGGCTGAGGGCACGGCAGGCTGGCCGGCTGGTTCGCCGCCGCGGCCGCAGCGACTTCTTCACCGATCGAGCGGAATCCTTGCCTTGTCGACCGAGCCACCATCACTGGCTGCCAGATTGGACCAGGACGGGCCGTTGAGCTGGCGCGAGGCGGCGCGAATCACCGCGCGGATCGCCCGTGCCCTCGACCGGCTGCACGCCCAGGGCAAGGTGCATGGCGGCATCGAGCCGCTGACCATTCTGTTCGTCGGCGGCACCGTCCGGCTCGCCGACCCGTTGCCGCCGGCAGCAGCGGCACCGGCCTTCCAGGCGCCCGCCGTGCGAGCCGGCGAGCCGGCCGACCGGCAAAGCGACTTCTACTCCCTTGGCCGGACCATGGCGGCGATGCTGGCGGGCGGTCCGCAGGCACCGCCCGACGAGCCGCCGTTGCCGCCGCCGCTGCTCGCCGTGCAGCGGCGGCTGGGCGTTGGCGATGCCGCGGGGGGCTACAGCACGGGCAATGACGTCGCCGCCGCCCTCGAGCTGGCGATCGCCGCGAGCGAGGGTTTCGCCGCGCCGCCGCCGCCCGCCGTCGAGCCGGGCACCGTGGCCCCGCCGGCTTCGCCACCGCCACCGCCGACCGGGCGCCCGGCGGCGATCGCCGCCGCCGGCGCCGGACGCGGCCGGCGGCGACGGCCGCCGGCCCTGCTTGGCGGCCTCCTGGCCGTCTTGCTGCTCGCCGGACTCGCCGCGCTCTGGTGGTGGCCGGCTGACGAGGTGGTGACCGACCGGCCGCCCGCACCCGTTGAGACGGCGGCACCGGCGCCGGTCGCGGTGCCGTCACCGACGGCAGCGCCCGCGCGCGCCCCGGCGTCGCCCGGCACGCCCGAGAGTGCCGCCCCGATCCCGCTCGAGGAGGTGCTGGCCGCCTTGCCGGAAGTGGCCATCGAGCCGCCGCCGGCGCTGCCCGACAGCCGCGCGCGGCTCGAAGCGCTGCTGGCGGAGGCGAGGCGCCGGCCGTGCAGCCGGCTCGAGGTCGAGCCGTCGGCGCCCGGTTTGCGCCTCGTCGGCAGCACCGCGACCGCCGCCGACCGGGCCGCACTCCTGGCTGCCGTCGGCGCGCTCGAGGAGCTCGAGCGGGTGACCATCCAGCTCGACCGCGAGGGCGTCCATTGCCGGCTCTACGCGATGCTCGATGCACACACCACGGCAGCAGTGCCGCGGCTCGCCGACCTTTGGCCGAGACGCGACCACTACCGGCTCGCGGCCAGCGAACCCTTGGTGATCCGGGTGCTGACGCCGGACTTCCCGAGCCATCTCATGGTCGACTACTTCACCGCCGACGGCATGGTCGTGCATCTGGCCCGGCCCGAGGCCGCAACCGAGCCCTTGACACCGCTGACCGAGCGGCGCGTCGGCGACCCGACCGACGGCCCACGGCTGACCATCGCCGAGCCGTTCGGCCACGAGCTGATCCTGGTCATCGCCAGCCGGGCGCCGGTGTTCGCCGAGCCGCGGCCGCAGATCGAGCCGGCCGACGCCTATCTGCCGGCACTCGACGAGGCCTTGCGCCGGCAGGCGGAGCCACCGATCGCCTCGACCATGCCGATCGAGACCGTCCCCGCCGCCCCTTGACCCGCGGCCCGGGCACGACGCGCCTTCAGCCCGGCGGCTCAAGCGCGCCGCAGAGCAGCGTCGGCGCTGGCGTCAGCTGCCGCTGATCGGCTGCTGCCGCGCCTGGTAGGTGGCAAAGAGGGCGGCCACCGCACAGGACGCCATCCGGGCGCGTGGCGTGTCGGCCCGGCTGGTCAGCACGACCGGCACCCGGGCCCCCAGCACGATGCCGGCGGCATCGGCGTTGCCGAGGAAGGTCAGGTTCTTGGCCAGCATGTTGCCGGCCTCGAGATCAGGCACCACCAGGATATTGGCCTGGCCGGCGACGGCCGAGACGATGCCCTTGATCTTCGCGGCCGCGGGGCTGATCGCATTGTCCAGGGCCAGCGGCCCGTCGAGCCTGCCGCCGGTGATCTGGCCGCGCTCGGCCATCTTGCAAAGTGCCGCGGCATCGATGGTGGACGGGATCTTGGTGGTCACCGTCTCGACCGCCGAGAGAATCGCGACCTTGGGGTCCTGGTTCAGTGCCAGCGCCAGGTCGATGACGTTCTGGACGATGTCGCGCTTGGCATCGAGGTCGGGAAAGATGTTGACCGCCGCATCGGTGATGAACAGCGGCTGCTCGTAGGTGGGTACTGCCATGGCGAAGACGTGGCTGATCCGCCGTTCGGTCCTGAGCCCCTTCACGCGATCGGTGACGGCGCCCAGGATCTCGTCGCTGTGCAGGCTGCCCTTCATCAGGAACGCTCCCGCACCTTCGCGAATGAGGGCCACGGCCCGCTCGGCGGAAGCGTGGCTGTGCTCGGTCTCGACGATCTCGATGCCCTCGAGCGACCGGCCGATGCTCGCCGCCGCCGCCTCGATCCGGGCCCTCGGGCCGACCAGGATCGGCACGATGATCGCCGCGTCCATGGCGTCGAGCGCGCCTTCCAACGAGGGGCCGTCGCAGGGATGGGCGACGATCGTCCGGGCGGCCGGGATACCCTCCGCCGCGGCGATCAGTCGCTTGTAGACCTCGTGGTCCTGCGGGTTGACCGGCATCTCGACGATCTCGGCAGGCCGCATCGCGGCGTCTCCTCGCGCAAGTGGCGGTGTTGCAGTGCACCATAGCTACCGGCCGCGCTCGGTCAACCGAGCCCGGCCGGTGTCGATGACGCATCGGCTCAGGCGACGTCGCCGGCGATGACCAGGTCGTCGAGCTGAACGCTGGCGACCGCTGCTGGTTCGACCGGCACGAACCCGCCCCGGCCGGCGACCATCGTTTGATCGTCGAATGTCAGGGTCTCGATGCTCTGAACGATCGTTTGCTCGGTGACATCGTCGACGCGGCTGACCACCGCAAGGCCGCCGAAAGCGAAGACCGAGAAGTCTTCCGCCGCACCGTCGAAAATGGCCGTATCCTTGCCGATGCCGCCGTTCAAGAAATTGAGACCACCATCCATGAAGAAGCTGTCGTTGCCGATATAGCCCAGCATGATGTCGTTGTCCGGGCCGTCGACCATGGTGTCGTGGCCCCGGCCGCCGTTCAGCCGGTTGAGGCCCGAACCGCCGACCAGCACGTCGTCACCGGTGTTGCCGAAGACGATGTCGTTGCCGTCGAGTGCAAAGATCAGCTCGTCGGCTTTGCCGCCGCGGATGATGTCGCCGTCACCGGTGGCGATGATCGTCTCGTCGATCTCGGCGTGCAGCCAGCGGAATGCATCGTCGAGCGCGTCGCGCACCACCGGCACGAAGCTTTCGGCCGATTCGAGCAGGCTCGCCGTGTCGATATAGACGGCGATCGGGTGCTCGTCGCCGATTCCGGGGGTCTGACTGGCGGCGATGATCTCGTCGGGCGTGTCCAGGTCTGCGGGTCTGAAGGGCAAATGCACCTCCGGCCGCTCGACGGTCAGGTCGACGCCTTCGCGTGCGACATTGCCGTCGATGAAGAGCGGGCTCAGGGCCGAGAGCTGGGCGACGAAGTCGTCCGTGTGGACGAGGTTGAGCTGCTCGACGCCGTCGACCGTCTCGGTCGATCCGGGCGAGCCGATTGTGATGAGCAGCGTCTTGTCGGCGAGCCCGGCGAACGGTGCCCCCTCGCCGACCAGCCGGGCGGCGGTCAACTCCGCGATGATCCCGCCGAGGCTGTGCCCCGAAAACAGGATTTGCTCGATGCCGTTGGCCGGCGTCGCCGCGTAGGTCAGTGCTGCGACCGAGGCATCCTGGTGGGCGAGGTAGTAAAGATCCCAGCCACGGCCGCCGCCCGGCAGCTCGCTGCCCTGAAAGCCGAACTCGTTGTCCTCATCGGTGCTGCGATACGTGACCACCAGGGTTTGGCGGCCCTCGAGCTCGCCCGTGTAAAAATGCGCCGCACTGGTGAAGGTACCGGCCGGCAAGCCGGCCAGGACGCCGATGTCGGCGCGGTCGACGCCTGGGCTCTCCAGGCCCGGCAAGGCGAGCGGCACCCAGCCGCGATCCACTGCATTGCCGGTCGGCAACTTCGGCAGTGCCTCGGTGCTGGGATAGTCGGCGACATCGGCGAACGTATCGTAGCCGAAAAGACTGGCTTCGACGAGCTGGCGATTGATCATGATTAGCTCCCAATTCCGGACGCAATGCGTCGACCTGAACCCGCCGACATGCCACCCTGGGGTTTACCCAAGCCGACCCCGCATTATCCCTTAGTTTGGCGGCGACCGGTTTGATCCACGTCAACACCACGGTGCACGATCGACTTCCCGCCTCGCGTCGACGCAATGGCTGCTTGCCGTGCACCGCATCGCGGCCGGAGACCCGGGCGCACCGGTGTCCCCGATCACGGGCCACAGGCTGGCCCAGCCGCGCCCGGGGCGCCGTCGAGCGATCCAGGTTGTCAAGGCATGCCGGCCAGTTCGGCGATGTCGTCGGCGGTCTGCTCGAGCAGTTGCAGGGCGAGGGCGGTCCGACTGTTGACGGGTTCGAGGTGGAGCATGTGTCGGGCGATGTCGAGGCGGTCGAGCATGCGCAGGGCGCGCTCGATTCGTGCCGCCTCGGCGTTGCGCTGCGACACGCGGTGGCGGCCGGCGGGACGCTGCCGATCGCGGCCTGCCATGCGTCGACCGTACCGGCCTCCGGCGCTAGCGCAATGAGTGACGTTGGTCGGCAGGTGGTGTCTCATGCGGCGTCTCCCGGGTGCTCGAACTGCAGCGGCCCGTCGGCCGCCGGCGGCTTGGCCGGCAGCATCGGCTGGGGCAGGGCGTAGAATTGCGGCTCGCGGC
>CAZNWE010000063.1:0-25036 GCA_964576715.1 uncultured Geminicoccaceae bacterium
CTCCGGGGCGCTCATCGCTTGCCCTCCGGGGCGCTCATCGCTTGCCCTCCGGGGCTAACGCATCGGCCCGATGCAGGAGCAGCCGGGCCAGACTGGCGGCGGCCAGGCTCTTGACCGGCTCGGCCACCAGCGGGCTGATCCCGACCCCGGCGAACGCCAGGCCGGCATCGGCCACCGCCAGCAGCATGCCCAGCCGGCGCGCCGCGTCGAGCCGGGCGGCGAGGAACCGGGTGGCGCCGAGGGCCCGCCAGGCGATCGCCTGCTCGTGCGCCTCGACCGGCGCGAGGTCGGCGGCGAGGACCGGCAGGAGCTCGGCATCCAGCCGCCGCGCGAGGTCGGCAGTGACCGTCATGCTGCGCGAATCGAGCGGGTTGACCGCCGCCGTGTCGATCAGCAGGACCGCCGCGTCCGGCGCACCGCTCGACAGTCCGCCGGCCGGCGGCAGCGGCTCGACCGTCACGCCAAGCGGCTCGACCAGACCCGCCAGCTGCGCCATTCCGCCCTGTCGTGCTGCATCCGTGCTCGCCACCCGCACCGTACCGCCGGCCAGCCGAGCCGCGGCGGCCAGTCGCGCCACCATGAGGGTCTTGCCGGCGCCGGGCCCGCCGGCGAGGAGCAGCGGCCGGGCGAGCCGGCGGCCGAGCGGCGCGAAGCGGCAATGCGCGGCGAGGGCGAAGGCGAGCACGTCGACGGCCGCGGCGGCGCCACAGTCCCGTGCCGTGAGGCACAAGCGCTCGATCCGCCGGCCGCCCGCCTGATGGAACCGCAGCGCCAGCGCCAGATGCTCGACGATCTCGACCGGTGTCGAGGCGCCGAGAATCTCGGCCAGCGGGTCGGCCGGCACCTCGATCCCGGCGGTGACCGTGACACCGTCCGGCGCTTCCTCGGTCGCCAGGATCACCGCGTCTTCGCCGAGCGCGTGCCGCAATGCGGTCATCGCCTCGTTGACGGTGCGCCCGGAGAACACCCGAAGCTGCATCGCCTAGACCTGCCCCAGCGTCTTGAGCTTGGCCTTGGGGTGGATCTCGTTCTGCGAGAGTACCACGGTCGCCGGCCGGAACCGCTCGACGATCGAGCGGACGTAGGGGCGGATCGCGGGCGAGGTGATCAGCACCGGCAGTTCGCCGCGCATCGCCTGCTGCTCGAAGCCGTCGCGCAACGCCCGAATGAACGCCTGCAGCCGCGACGGTGCCATGGCGAGCTGGCGCTCGTCGCCCTGACCGACCAGGCTTTCGGCGAACGCCTGTTCCCATTCGGGCGAGAGGGTGAGCAGCGGCACGTAGCCGCCGGGGGCGGTCGCCGACATGGTGATTTGCCGGGCGAGACGGGCGCGGACATGCTCGACGATGAAGACCGCGTTTTGGGTGAACTGGACCGCCTCGCCCACCGCCTCGAGCAGCAGCGGCAAATCGCGGATCGACACCCGCTCGGCGAGCAAGCCCTGCAGCACGCGCTGGATGCCGGCGGTCGAGATGCGCTGCGGCACGAGGTCGGCGAGCAGCTTTTGGTATTGCGGGTCGAGCTCGGCGAGGAGCTTCTGCGTCTCGGCGAAGCTCAGCATCTCGGCGAGGTTGTCCTTGACGATCTCGGTCAGATGGGTGGTGACGACGGTCGCCGGATCGACGACGGTGAGCCCCTTGAAGGTCGCCTCCTCGCGCAGGGCCAGGTTGATCCACATCGCCTGCAGCCCGAAGGTCGGCTCGACGGTCTCCTCCCCCGGCAGCTCGATCGCCGCCCCCTGCGGGTGCATGACGAGCAGCATGTTGGGGCGCACGTCGCCCCTGCCCGCCTCCATCTCCTTGACCTTGAGGACATAGGTGTTGGCCGGCAGCTGGATGTTGTCCTGGATCCGCACCGACGGCATGACGAAGCCGAGCTCGCCCGCGAGCTGCCGCCGGAGCGCCTTGATCTGGTCGGTGAGCCGCCCGACGCCCTGCTCGTTGATCAGGGCGAGCAGGCCATAGCCGAGCTCGAGGCGGATCGGGTCGATCTGCAGGGCGGTGGCGATGGGCTCCTCGGCGGGCTTGGCCGGGGCGGGCTCCGGGGCGGCGCGCCGCTCCGCCTCGGCGACCATCGCCCGCGAGCCGCGCCAGGCGAGCCAGCCGGCACCGCTGCCGATGACGACGAACGGCAGGGCCGGCAGGCCGGGCAGGACGGCGAGCGCGAACATCAGCCCGCTGGTGACGCCCAGGGACTTCGGAAAGGCGCCCATCTGCGACAATAGTGCCTTGTCGGCGCGGCCGGTGACGCCGGCCTTGGAGACGAGCAGACCCGCCGCGGTCGAGACGACGAGTGCCGGGATCTGCGAGACGAGGCCGTCGCCCACGGTCAGGATGGTGTAGCTCTCGGCCGCCTGGCCGAAGCTGATGCCCATCTGGCCGACGCCGATGATCAGGCCGGCGATCAGGTTGATGAAGGTGATCAGGAGGCCGGCGATGGCGTCGCCGCGGACGAATTTGGCAGCGCCGTCCATCGAGCCGAAAAACGCACTCTCCTCTTCGAGCTCCTTGCGGCGCGCCTTGGCCGTCGCCTCGTCGATCAGCCCGGCCGAGAGGTCGGCGTCGATCGCCATCTGCTTGCCCGGCATGGCGTCGAGCGAGAACCGCGCGGCGACCTCGGCGATGCGGCCCGAACCCTTGGTGATGACGACGAAATTGACGATCACCAGGATGGCGAAGACGATGATGCCGATGACGAAGTTGCCCTGCATGATGAAGCCGCCGAAGGCCTCGATCACGCCGCCCGCCGCCGCCGGGCCCTCGTGCCCGTGCGCCAGGATCAGCCGGGTCGAGGCGAGGTTCAACGACAGCCGCAGCATCGTCGCGATCAGGAGCACCGTCGGGAAGGCCGAGAAATCGAGCGGCTTCTCGATGAAGAGCGCGGTCAGCAGCACCAGCACCGAGAACATGATCGAGAGAGCCAGGAGCAGATCGAGCAGGATCGGCGGCAGCGGCAGGATGAGGACGACCAGGATGGCGATCACGCCCAAGGCCATGAGCACGTCGCTCTGCCTGAGCGCCCGGCCGATGGCCGGCAACACCTCGCGTGTCGTCTGTTGCAGCTGGATGGCCATGCGTCGTTCGCCCTGCCCCGAATTCAGCCGTTCGCACCGTCGAGCGCCGGTGCCGGAACGGCCACCCCGGCATCACCGTACTGCTTGAGCTTGTTTCGCAGCGTCCTGATCGAAATACCGAGAATGCTCGCGGCATGGGTGCGGTTGCCGAAGGTGTGCTTGAGGGTGTCGATGATCAGGTCACGCTCGACGTCGCTCAACGCCCTGCCCACTGCCGCCTGGCCCGGCTCGCTGCTGCCGGCCTGCGGGCGCGCCGGTTCGCCCCGGCCGTCGAGGATGATGTCGGCGGCGGTGATCGCCTCGCCCTTGGCGAGCAGCACCGCACGATGCAGGCAGTTCTCGAGCTCGCGGACATTGCCGCGCCAGGGATGGGTCTGCAGACGCTGCAGCGCGGCGCGGTCGAGCGACAGGATCGGCCGGCCGTTGGCCAGCGCGTATTTGCGGGCGAAGAGCTCGGCGAGCGGGGCGATGTCGGCCGGCCGCTCGCGCAGTGGCGGGAGCTGCAGGGTGAGGACATTGAGGCGGAAGTACAAGTCCTCGCGAAACCGGCCGCTGGCGACTGCCGCCGCCATGTCGCGGTTGCTGGTCGCGATCAAGCGGATGTCGACCTTGACCGGCTTAGTGCCGCCGACCCGGTCGATCTCGCGCTCCTGGATGGCGCGGAGCAGCTTGGCCTGCAGGCGCGGGTCCATCTCGGTCACCTCGTCGAGCAGGAGCGTGCCGCCCGAGGCCTCCTCGAACTTGCCGATCCGCCGCGCCACCGCCCCGGTGAAGGCACCCTTCTCGTGGCCGAAAAGCTCGGACTCGAGAAGGTTCTCGGGGATCGCCGCGCAATTCAGCGAGACGAAGGGGGCCTTGGCCCGACGGCTCTCGGCATGCAGGAAGCGGGCGATCATCTCCTTGCCGGTGCCGCTCTCGCCGGTGATCAGGACGCTGGCATCCGCCGGGGCGAACTGCCGCGCCAGCTCGAGGACCGCGGTCATCTCGGCCGACGCAAAGACCAGCTCGCGCGCCGGCGTGCTCGCCGCCTGCAGCATCGCCGCGATCAGCTCGGGGTCGGGCGGCAAGGGCAGGAAGTCCCGCGCCCCGGCGCGAATTGCGGCGACCGCCTGCTGCGGCCGGGCATCGATGCCGAAGGCCACGACCGGCAGGTGGAAGCGCTCGGCGCGCAACCGCTCGAGCAGCGCCGGCACGTCGGCGGCGAGATCGGCGAACAGCAGATCGGCGCCGCGCCCGGCGCGCAAGCCAGCCAGCGCCGCCGCCGCATCGGCGACCCGCCGCACCGCCGCCCCCGCCGCTGCCGCCATGTCGACCGCCGTCGCCACTTCCCGATCGTCGGGGCCGATGACCAAGAGCCGTGTCGCCAAAGCCGATCCTCCGTTGTCGTCGTCGGGCATCGTCGACACCCTGTTCAAGCCAACCGCTCGGCACGGTCCTCAGGTGCCAACAGGCCGTTCAGGGCCGCTTCCAGCCGGCGCGGGTTGTCCCGCTCGGCGATCGCCGTGGCGGCCAGGAGCTGCAGCTCCGCAGCCTGCCGCTCGAGGCTGAAGCGGGCCGCCAACCGCTCGGCCAGCGGCGTGAAGAAGGCATGCGCCAAAAGCGCGCCGTAGAGCGTCGTCAACAGCGCCACCGCCATGGCCGGACCGATCTGCTCCGGATCGTCGAGCTGCCCGAGCATCTGCACGAGACCGATCAGCGTGCCGATCAGGCCCATCGCCGGCGCCACGTCGGCGGCCCGGCGCAGGATGGCCAACGTCGCCTGCTGGCGCTCGACCATGGCCTGGATCTCGCGCTCGAGGACGCGCTCGATCGTCCCGGCCGCCGCCCCTTCGAGCAGCAGCAAGAGGCCGCGCTGCAAAAAGCCGTGGCGGGCCAGGGCGGCGGCGCGCTGCTCCAACAGCGCCACGCTCGCCTGCCGGACGGTGCTGGCCAGCCCGAGGGCGTCGTCGGCGACCTCGCGCAGCCGCGGCGGCGGGGTCGGGGACAGCGCCCGCCCGACGATCTGCGGCAGCCGGGCGAAGTCCTCGAGCGGGAAGCTCGCCAGCGTCACCGCGAAGGTGCCGCCGAGGACGATCAGCATGGCCGGCAGGTCGACGAACCGGGCCGGCGCCGCGCCGGCGGCGATCGCCAGGCCGATCACCGCAAAGCCGGCGAGCAGGCCGAGCGCGCCGGCCGGGTCGAGCCGAGCCCGCAGCCGGGTGAGCCTGGCCGGCCCGGTCGCCGCCTTCGCCTGCCGGCGTCGATCGATCGGCGAGCTTGCCATCAGCTGTCGCTCTTGATGATCTCGGTCATGGTGATGCCGAGGTGGTCGTCGACGATCAGCACCTCGCCGCGCGCCACGAGCCGATTGTTGACATAGATGTCGATCGGCTCGCCGACCTTGCGATCGAGCTCGACCACCGCACCACGGCCGAGCCGCAACAGCTGGTTGACCGGCATCGAGGTCCGCCCCAGAACCGCGGCGAGCTGTACCGGGATGTCGTAGATGGCGCTGAGCCGATCGCCGGACAGCCGCTCGCCGGCTGCCGGCTGCGGCCCTTCCGGATCGACGGGCGAGGTCTCGACCATCGCACCGGCAGGCGGTGCGGTGGTCGGCTCGGTTTCGCTCTGGTCGCTCATGCGGTGGCGGCTCCCTGGTTCGGCGTGGATGAAGCATCAGCGGGCTCGGTCAGCCGGCGGATCACCGCGGCGCCGGCGTCGTGCAGGCGGCGGGTCGACCAGTCGGCCTCGCCGTCCGCCCAGACCAGGCGCGCCTCGCCCGGCTCCAGCCCCGCCACCGCCTCGACCGCGATGCGCCCGGGCCGGCTCTGCAGTGCCGGCAGGCCGCGCAGCGTCGCCGCCAGCGGATCGGCGAGCGCGGGGGCCACCTCGACGGTCAGGGCGAGGTTTGGATCGAAGCGGCGCAGGCAGTCCCGGGTGAGCGCCTCGGCGAGCTGGGCGGCGAGCTGGGTGGCGAGCCTCGCGCTCTGGCCGCCGCCGGCACCGCGGCCGACCGTCTCGGTGGCCAGCGCGGCCAGGGCCACCGCCGCCTCGCGAAACTGCCGCGTCCGCTGCGCCAGCGCCTCGTCGAACAGCTGCAGCCGCGCGACGATCGCCTCGAGGGCGGCTGCCTGGCGGGCGGCTGCCTCGGCCTCGACCGCCTGGCGCGCCAGTGCCCGGCTCTCGGCAGCGACCGCCGCGGTCGCCCGAGCGAGATCGGCCTCGTCGAAGCGGAGCGGTGGCGGGTCGCTCGGGGCGCCGAGCTCGGCGGCGGGCTGCGGCGTCCGGTCGCCAGGCTCGCCGATCGCCGGCCACATGGCGCTTGCCCGGCTGCCGGTCGCCTGACCGACCGACCAGAGGCGGCGAACGCCGTCGCTCGCGGGGCGGTCGGCCGGCATCAATAAACCAGCTCGTCGTCTTTGTTGTCGGCGAGGAAGATCTCGCCCGACGCGGCCAGCTCCTTGGTCATGTTGACCATGAACTGCTGCGCTTCGTCGACGTCGCGGAGCCGCACTGGGCCCATCGCCGCCATGTCCTCCTTGAGGATCTTCGCCCCGCGCTCCGACATGTTGGCGAAGAACAGCTCCTTCAGCTGCTCGGATGCCCCCTTCAGCGCGATGCCGATGCGGTCGTTGCCGGCGTTGCGAATCAGCGTCTGCAGCCCGGCACTGTCGAGATTGAGGAGATCCTCGAAAGTGAACATCAAGGCCTTGATCCGATCGGCCGCCTCCTTGTTGCGCTCCTCGAGCGACGCCACGAATCGGGCCTCGGTGCTGCGGTCGAAGAAGTTGAAGATCTCGGCCATCACCTCGTGGTTGTCGCGGCGGTTGGTGCGCGCGAGATTGCTCATGAACTCGGCCCTGAGCGTCCGCTCGACATCCTGCAGGATGTCTTTTTGCACGACCTCCATGCGCAGCATGCGCATCACCACCTCGACCGAGAAATCGTCGGGCAGGCTGGCGAGGACGCGGGCGGCGTGCGCCGGCTCGATGCGCGAGAGGACCACGGCCACGGTCTGCGGGTACTCGTTCTTGAGGTAGGAGGCGAGCACCGTCTCGTTGACATTGCCAAGCTTGTCCCAGACCGTGCGGCCGGCCGGGCCCCTGATCTCTTCCATGATGGTCTCGACCCGCTCGGGGTCGAGGAACCGCTGCAGCAGCCGCTCGGTGGTGTCGAAGCTGCCGACCACGCCGCCGGCCTGGGAGAGCCGCTCGGCGAAGTCGCCGATGATCTTCTCGACCACGTCGGAGCCGACCCGGCCGAGCAACGACATGGTCTGCGACAGCTCCTTGACCTCGTCGATCTCGAGCCGCGCGAACAGGCTGGCCGCGTCCTCCTCGCCGACCGCGAGCATCAAGATGGCCGCCTTTTCCGTGCCGGAGAGATTCTCGAACTGCAGCATTGGTGGTGCGCCGGCCATGCTCACTGTTTCCCCCTACTGCTGATGCAGCCAGCTGCGGATGACCCGGATCGCGTCCTCCGGCCGGTTCTTCACGAGATCCGACATCTGGCCGAGCATCGAGGCGTTGACGCTGCCCTCGATCTGCCTCAGGCTGATCCTCTCGGACTCCGCCTCCGGCTCGCCCGATAGCGGTTGGCCGTCGGCGCCGACCAGCACCGACCTGCCACTCTCGTCGATGCGGATGGTCTGGCCACCGGGCATGTGGACCAGCAGCTGCTTGCCGTCGGGACCGGTGAGCAGACGGGGGCCATCGGTCGACGCCGCTGCCTCGGCCGCCGGCGCCAGCCGGCCCAACAGCGGCCGCACCCCGAGCAGCAACACCATGAGTGCCATCACCATGAGCCCGCCGATCTCGCCCAGCCTGAGCCAATCCGCCTGCTCGAGGCCGAGCAGCGGCGCTGCCGCGGCGGCCAGGGGCTCAGGCACGGCCAGCCGGCGGCTGACGATCGACAGGGTGTCGCCCCTGGCGTCGTCGAGCCCGACGGCACTCCTGACCAGCTGCTCGAGCTCGGCGAGCTCGGCCGCCGGCAGCGGCTCGAAGACGACCGCACCGGTGTCGTCGGTGCGGTAGCTGCCGTCGACCTGCACCGCCACCGACAGCCGCTGCAGCCGGCCGCCCCGCGTCGTCTGGTTTCTGACGATTCGCGAGACCTCGTAGTTGATGGTCTCCTCGCTGCGCGCCCGCTGCTCGCGCGAGGTCGCCGCGTCGTCCGGGTTGTCGCCACCCGGCAGGTTCTCGGCGACCGTCACCCGGTCGTTGGGTTCGCGTTCGTCGAGCTCGGTGGTCTCGTCGACGATCTGCGTGCTGCGCACCACCTGGCGATCGGGATCGAAGATCTCCTCGGTCGTCGTCGTGCTGTCGAAGTCGAGCTCGGCGGTCACTTGTGCCTCGACCCGGCCGGGACCGAGACTGCGCTCGAGCAGCTGGAGGATCTTCTCCTGCAGCCGGCTCTCGAACAGCGTGCGGTAGCTCTCGGCGTCGTCGAGCGCCATGTGCCCGGCCTCGCCGCCGTCGCCACCGCGGGCCAGCAGCCGGCCCTGGTCGTCGGCGACGGTGATCCGGTTGGCGTCGAGGCCCGGCACGGCAGCGGCGACCAGATGGCGGATCGCGGCGATCTCGCCACGGCCGAGCCCGCCCGAGCCCACCGAGAGGAAGACCGAGGCGCTCGCCGGTGCGGTATCGCGGCGAAACAGCTCGCGCCGCGGCTGGACGAGGTGGACCCGGGCGCTCCGTACCGAGCGCAGGCTCTGGATGGTGCGGGCGAGCTCGCCCTCCATCGCCCGGGTCAGGTTGACGTTGGAGAGGAAGTCGGTGGTGCCGAAGCTGTCGGTGGCATCGAAGATCTCGTAGCCGACCACGCCGCCACCGGGCAGCCCGTCCGCGGCCAGTGCCATGCGCAGCTCGAGCACCCGGTCGGCCGGCACCAGGACGGCGTCGCCCTGCGCCGACAGCCGGTAGGCCACGTCCATCGCCGCCAGGCGGGTGGTGACCGTCCGGGTATCCTCGAGCGCCATGCCGGCATAGAGGATGGTGTAGGGCTGCTCGGCCGCCTTGAAGGCGATGAATGCCAAGAGCCCGATCAGCGCCAGGATGGTGACGGCGAGAGCCAGGATGCGCTCGATGCCCAAGCGCGCCAGCTGTGCTGCAAACCAGTGCCGAGCCGACGCCGCGGCCATTGCCCGCTCGCCGTCTTCCACCGGAATTGCCTGGACCTGATTGGCCATCCTCGAACCCGCATCCGCAAGGGCGGCATCGCCCACGGCCCGGACTCTAGGCGCAACATGCTGAATAATCAGTTAAAGTGGCGGCAGTGAATTGCACCCAGGCCAGCGCGGGCGGTCAGTCGCCGACCAGCAACAGGTCCTCGGGGTGGATGCCGAGCGTGCAAGCGGTCCCCGGCGGCGGGTCGGCCTTGGCCAGCCGGCTCACATTGTAGCGCGAGCATTGCAGCCGCCGGCCATCCTCGGCGGTGAGGTAGACGATCGACAGATCGCCAAAATAGGCAATCTGGTCGATGGTGCTGCGGATCAGCACCTCGCCGGGCTCGGGGCTGGGCGTCGAGAAATCCATCCGCACCTTCTCCGGGCGGATGATCAGCGTACCGCCGGTGACGTCCGGGGCGGCGCGCTCGACCGAGAGCTCGCCCAGGAGCGGGCTGGTCACCCGGGCATGCGGCCCCTCGATCGCCAGCACCTCGCAGGCGAAGCTGTTGGAGGCGCCGATGAACTCGGCGACGAAGCGCCGGGTCGGGTGCTCGTAGAGCTCTCGGGGCGGGGCGATCTGCAGGATCCGGCCCTCCTTCATCACCGCGATCTCGGAGGCCATGCCCAAGGCCTCTTCCTGGTCGTGGGTGACGATGATGAAGGTGATGCCGACCTCGGTCTGCAGCCGGACGAGCTCGAGCTGCATCTCCTCCCTGAGCTTCTTGTCGAGCGCCGAGAGCGGCTCGTCGAGGAGCAGCAGCTTCGGCCGCTTGACCAGGGCCCGGGCCAGGGCGACCCGCTGCCGCTGGCCGCCCGAAAGCTGGTCCGGCTTGCGGCCACCCATGCCGTCGAGGCGGACCATGGCGATCGCCTCCTCGACCCGGGGGGCGATCTGCTGCCGTGGCACGCCGGTGACCTTGAGCCCGTAGGCGATGTTCTCGCTCACGGTCATGTGCGGGAAGACGGCGTAGCTCTGGAAGACCATGTTGACCGGGCGGCGGTTCGGCTGGATGCCGGCCATGTCCTCGCCGTCGATCAGGATGCGCCCGGCGGTGGCGTGCTCGAAGCCGCCGAGCATGCGGAGCAGCGTGGTCTTGCCGCAGCCCGAGGGGCCCAACAGCGCGAAGAACGCGTTGCGCGGGATCGCGAGGCTGACGTCATCGACCGCCTTGACCTCGCCAAACGCCTTGGTGACGCCCTCGATGGCGACGATCGGGGCCGCGGTCGCGGCGCGGGTTGCGGCTTGGGTCGGGGCTTGGGTCGGGGCCTGGGCCAGGTCTCGGGTGTGGGCTTGGGTCATGCGAGATTTGCCGCCTGTTTGTCGGGTCGTTGCCAGCGCACGGCGATGACCGTCAGGAGAATGGTCACGACGATCAGCACGGTGGACGCCGCGTTGACCTCGGGCGTCGCCCCGAAGCGGACCATGGAATAGACCTGGACCGGGAAGGTCAGGGTGCCGGGGCCGCTGGTGAAGAAGGTGATGACGAAGTCGTCGAGCGAGAGCGTCATCGCCAGGAGCCCACCGGCGATCAGCCCGGGCTTCATGAAGGGCACGGTGACGTTCCAGAAGGTCTGCCACTCGGACGCCCCGAGATCCTTCGACGCCTCCTCGAGCGCGCGGTCGAAGCCGGCCATCCGGGCGCGCACCACCACGGCGACGAAGGGAAAGCTGAAGGCGACGTGGCCGATGATGATCGGCGTCAGGCTCAGCGGCCAGGGCAGGCCCGCCGGCCAGCCGACCCTGTTGAAGAAGACCAGCAGCGCCACCCCCATGCAGATCTCCGGGATGACGATGGGCAAGGCCGAGGCGCCATCGAGGGCGGCTCTGCCGGGAAAGCGGAAGCGCCAGAGCCCGAGTGCGAGGAGCGCACCGATGATCGTACTCAGGATGGTCGAGACGAAGGCGATGAGCAGGCTGTTGCCGAACGCCTCGATCAAGGAGGCGTTCTCGGCAGCCTTGACATAGTAGTCGGTGGTGAAGCCCTGCCAGACGATGTTGCGCCGACTGTCGTTGAAGCTGAAGACGACGAGGATGACGATGGGGGCGTAGAGAAAGACGAAGACGGCGAGCAGCCAGAGCCTGAGCCAGAGGCGACGGGTGTACTCCAAGGGTCCGATCGGACTACGGCCGAGCACGCGCTTCCTCCCTTGCCGTGAGCCAGGCGCGAAGGGCCAGGATGGCGAAGGTGATGTAGAGCAGCACGAAGCTCATGGCCGAGCCCAGGGGCCAGTGATTGGCGGCCTTGAACTGCCGCTCGATGACGTTGCCGATCAGCAGGCTGTCGGTACCGCCGAGGAGGTCGCTGATCAGGAAGGTGCCGAGCGCCGGGATGAAGACCAGGATGACGCCAGAGACGATGCCGGGCTTGGCCAGCGGCACGATGATGCTGAAGAAGGTGCGGAACTGCCCGGCGCCGAGATCGAGGCTCGCCTCCAAGAGCGAGCGGTCGAGCCGGTCGAGCGTCGCATAGAGCGGCAGCACCATGAACGGGAGGTAGACATAGACGATGCCGAAGATCACGGCGGTGTTGTTGTAGAGGAGGGTCAAGGGCTCGAACCGCTCGCCCATGACGATCTCGTCGAGGCCGAACGGCAAGAGGAAAGCCTTGCCCATCAGCCAGAGATATTCGAGGCCGAAATTGACGAAGCCCCTGGTCCTGAGCACCGCGATCATCGCATAGGTGCGGATCAGGATGTTGGTCCAGAACGGCAGGATGACGAGCAGCAGCAGGAGCGGCTTCACCCGCTCAGGCGCGAAGCTGACCGCCAAGGCCACCGGCAGACCCATCACGAGCGTGATCACCGTGGCGATGGTCGCGACCCAGAGCGAGCGCCAGAACAGGCCGATATAGACCGGATCGAAGACGGCGCGGTAGTTCTCGAGCGTCCAGGTGATGTCGATCTGGACGGGGCCCACCCGTTCTCCGAAGGCGAGGATCCAGATCAGTGCCAGCGGCACGAGGAAGAACAGCAACAGCCAAAGAGCGCCCGGCAGCACGAAGGCCCAGAACACGGCAGGCTGTGCGCGCCAGCTCTCCAAACGACGATCCCCGTGGTCCGGTCAGCAACGCCGCTAGATGGGCCGAGCCGTCGGCGCTTGTCAACGGCAGAGCCCGGGCGCCGGGCGCCGATTGCCGCAGCGCATGGTCAGCGCCACTCTGGCCGCCTAGTCTGCTTTTATAATTCGGTTGATTGAAAGGGATGCCGGTGCGTGAGTCCGAGGTCGAGATCGTTGTCGTGGGTGCGGGCATCGCCGGCATGGCCATGGCGCTCGCCCTGGCCAAGGCCGGGCGGCCGGTGACCCTGCTGGCGGCATCACCGCTGCCGCGCGCCGACGCCGAGCTGCCGGTTGACGGGCGCACCGCCGCATTGCTGATGCCGGCGGTCGAGCTGTTGACCCGGCTTGCCGTGTTCGACCCGCTCGGCCTTGGCGCCGAGCCCCTCTATCGCCTGCGCATCGTCAACCTCGCCGATGCCAGGGCCCCCGCGATCACCTTCGATGCCAGCGAGATCGGCCTCGAGGCCTTCGGCTGGAACATCCCCAACGCCGCGCTCGCCGCCCGGCTCGCCGCCGCCATCGCCAGGCACCGGCTGATCACGGTCCACGACCAGGCACCGTTGAGCTCGGTGGTCGAGACCCGGGACCGCCTGGTCCTGCGGGCCGGCGCCGAGCGCTTGGCCGCCCGCCTGGTCATCGGTGCCGACGGTCGTGATTCGCTGGTTCGCGAGACTGCCGCGATCGACACGATCGACAAGGATCGCGGCCAGACCGCGATCGTCTGCCGCTTCGGTCACCAAAAACCGCACCGCAATGTCTCGACCGAGCTGCACCGCAAGGGCGGCCCGTTCACCATGGTGCCCTTGCCGGGCCGCAATTCGAGCCTGGTCTGGGTCGATACCGACGCCAGCAGTGCCGAGCGCCTGGCCATGGACGACGCGGCCTTCCGCGATGCCATGGCCGTGCACGCCGCCCCCTGGCTCGGCAGCATCGGCACCGTGTCCGTCCGGCATGCCTATCCGATCCGGGCTCGGCTGGCCAAGGCGCTCACCGCCCCGAGGCGGGCCCTGGTCGGCGAGGCGGCGCACGTGATGAGCCCGCTTGGTGCCCAGGGGCTCAATCTGAGCCTGCGGGATGTGACCACGCTCGCCGACTTCGTCGCCCGCTGCGACGGCGACCCGGGCGGCGACGACGTCCTCGACGCCTATGCAAGCGCCCGCGACATGGACGTCAAGACCCGCTTTTGGGGCGTCGACACCCTCAACATGCTGGTCAAGGGCAGCCTGCCCCCCTTCCGCCAGGCCTCCAGCCTGGCACTCGGCCTGCTCGACCGGCTGCCCCCGGCCCGCCGTGTTTTGATGCAGGGCCTGATGGCCGGCGTCTGAGGGCGAGCGGCACGCCGCCGGTCAGGTGGCGGTGTAGCCGAAGAGCCCGGCGGTCGGGCCGGCCTCCTGCCAGATCGCCTCGGCCTCGGCGCCGGCGAGCTCGGGTGCTGCCGGCGGTGCCGCGATCGCCGGCCGCTCGGCGTCGGCGCGCGGCCGGCGCCCGTCGAGGCCGGCGAAAGCGGTGATCGCGGCGAGCGTTGCCTCCGGCTCGGCGCAGAGCGTCTCGAAACGCACCAAGCGGAGCCGTGGTGCCAGATCGCTCGCCAGCACCTCGTGCAGGTAACGGTAGACCTCGGCCCAGAGGATGGCGTAGCCGCGATGCTCCTCGCCCGCCCGCCAGGCTTCGGCGATCCGTTCGGCCCCGGCGGCGGTGATGTGCACCGGCACGCGCTGCGGGCCGAATTCGTAATGACCGGCGATCTGCAGATAGGGCCCGACCCGGGCGTCTTGCGCGGCATAGCCCGTGAACTGCCGGTGCTGGCGCACCAGCGAGGCGACATGCGTCGTCGGGTGGCGGATCGGCACGAGAAACCGTGCATCCGGAAAGAGCCGGCCGAGATAGCCGAGCCGGGTGACGTTGTAGTTGCCCTTCGACAGATAGCGGTCGCCGCCGCGCAGCATGACGATCTTGTGCAGGTGGTCCTTGAAAAAGGCCGCGAAGGCGGCGTTCTCGGTCTTCCGGTCGAGGACGTGGCTGCTCTCCGGCCGATGCACGAACGGGAAGAAGTGCTGCCAGATCGGCTCCTCGAAGGCCTCCGGGCTTTCCTTGGTGATCAGGATCCGGTCCTGGTGCGGCCGTTCGACCGGTGTCGCGCCGCGCGCGAAGCGCTCCTGGAAGCGATGCCAGAAGGTGGGCGTGAAGACGAAGGGGAAATCGCGATAGCGATGCGTCGCCACGCCTTCGAGGCCGGCCAGCACGGTCAGCAGGATGGTCGTGCCCGAACGGGCGAGGCCGGCGATGAAGACCGGTGCGGCCAGCGGCGTCCGCGCCAGTCGCGGGCCGAGCCGCCGGGTCTCGAGGTCGCCGAGCAGCACCAGTTCGTCGGCCAGCCGCCGGCTGAGCCGGGCGAGCAGGTAGTCGCTGGTGCGCAGCGTCAACGCCACCGGCGGCTCCACAGCCAGCCGGCCATGGTGGCGACGAAGAAGGCGAGGAAGAAGACGAATTCGAGATCGTTGAGATACGGCCAGAACGGGTTGCCGTCACCGACCGACGGGCGGACGATGATCGGCGCATCTGGGCTCCCCGGCGGTGGCGCATGCAGCCGAAAGGCGAGCGAACCGAGCAGCAGGCAACGCCAGCCAGCGGCGCACACCGCGTGGTTGATGCTCAGCTCGCGCAGCACCAGGGCGTCGGCGCCCGCGCCGAGCCGCACCGCTGCCACATTGCCGGCCGGCAACAGCCCGTGGGTCGAAACGTCGGTCACGGCCGCACCCTCGACCGTCACCGGCACCCCGGCTGGATGAATCTCGACGAACGGGGCCATGGCGTTCCAGCGCTCGAGACCGAGCGGGGCGACCAGCCAGAGGAACAACAGGACCGGGACCAGCGCCACCGCAATGCCGAGGAGGTTGCGCGTGGTGTAGCCGGCGACGAGGCCGAGCAGGTGCTTGTAGTGCCGCCACATCAGCGCCACGTCCTCGGTGGTGATCACCAGCCGTGCCGTCTGCATGAGATCGCGCCAGAATGCCGCGGCGCGCGCCGCCGGCAAGAAGCGGCGCCAGACGACGATCACCAGCCAGCCGAGCACCAAGCCGGCGAGCACGGCCGCCATGTAGAGCGCTGCCATCAACCGGCCGACGGGCGACGCCGGACCGCCACCAGCTCAGTGCCGCTCGCCCTCGGGTTGGCTCGGCGAGGCGGCGGCGACCTTGCCCTTGCGGCGGCGCATCAGCAGCCGAACCGGCAGGATCACGATGCCGAGCACGGTGACCAGGACGGCGACGACCACCGCGATCAGGCTGCCGATGACGCCGAGCCCGGCGCCTGGGCCGACATAGGCGACAGCGTAGCTCGGCAGGGTCAGCAAGAGACCGGCGGCGATGGCGATCGTCAGCTTGTCGGGACCAGACATGGGCTGCTTTCTCCAGATCTTGGGCTGCTAGCTGAGGCGAGCGGGGTCGGCGGCCGGACAACGCGAGCCTGTGCCGGTCGCTCCCCAGCGTTCACAAGCCCAGCGGTACCCAAGGGGTGGTTGCCAGAAACTGCCGCCAGCGTCGAGAGCGACCATGTCGCGCCGGCGCTTTTGCCGGCAGGGTCAGCCGCAGCGGGCGAAATCGGCTTTGAGGAAGTCCGCTGGCAAGCGCTGTCCCTCGACCAGCCAGGCGGTATGCGCCGCGTCCCAGCGATTGACGAACGCCCAGACGACGGCGCCGTCCGGGGTCACCTCCAGGACCCGACCGGGCTGCGACTCGCTGATCAGGATATTGCCGTTGGCGAGGAACTGCTGCTTGCCGAGGCGCGCGGTGTAGAAGGCTTCGCCCGCGTCGCGACCGTAGGCGATCTCGACCGCCTGGCTCACCGGGTCGATCAGCAGGATGCGGCTGTGCGGCTCGAGGCCGGCCCAGTTGCCGTCGAAACGGCGATTGTCGAACACCCCGATCCGCCCGTCGGGCAGGAAGTCGGGGTCGTGCTGGGCGAGGAACGGCCCCGACATCGACCATTTGACCGCCGCGGTCTCGCCGTCGAGGACGAGGATCGCATTGACGTTGCGCAGCGAGATCATGATGTCGCCGGCGGCGAACATCGGGGCGAAGGCGGCGGCCAGCTTTGGGGTCAACACCTCGACGTCGTTGAGATGCAAGAGATCACGTCCGCTCGCCCTGTCATGGTTGTTCTTGTCCCGGCCCTTGGCGAGCAGCAAGCCCTCCTGGCCGGAGGCGTAGATGGCATCGAGGACCGAGATCCGTCGCAGCTCCTCACCGTCCGGGCCGAGCTGCACGATCAGCTCGTCGTAGAGCGGCGTGGTCACCCCCGGCAGAC
Organism: uncultured Geminicoccaceae bacterium; assembly: GCA_964576715.1. Taxonomy (GTDB): domain Bacteria; phylum Pseudomonadota; class Alphaproteobacteria; order Geminicoccales; family Geminicoccaceae; genus SLRI01. Next base: position 16,582 of record CAZNWE010000063.1, read on the forward strand.
CGCTCTTCAGAGCGCCTGGACCAGCGGCCGCCGCGACCCAGATGGCCCCCGCGTGGTCGACGAAGACCGAGTGGTGCGCATAGTTGGGCTGGCGCCAGACGACCTCGCCGCAGGCATCGATGCGGGCGACGCCGATGCCCGAGAAGTTGAAGACGATGTCGCCGTTGGCGAAGATGTGCATGCCGTGCATCAGCGTGTCCCAGTCGTGCCGCGGCTCGGGCAGATGGCGCTGATCGGAAAAGATCTCGTTGAGCGAGATGTCCCAGGCATGCAGCAGGCTGCCGTCCATCGCGACGAGGCGAAAGCCGAGCGTCTCGCCCCACAACCCGGCGAGCAGGGTCGGCCCAGGTTCGACCCGTGCCGGCTCGTGCACCACGACCCCGTCGCCCGCGACGCGCGCCGTCTCGAGCATCTGTTCGGGGCGCAGCCGCAGCCGGTGCCGCCAGTTCTGCCGCCAGTCGCGCAGCGTATCGACCGCCGCATTGATCTGCGGGGCCGGGAAGAGGTCGAACCGCCCGGCGGCGATACCGTAGAACAGCACGAGCCCGGCCAGCGCCAGCCCGAACAGGATCTTGTCCCAATGACGGAGCAAAGGGGGCGTCTCCTCACGCGTACTCTCGTGCCGTGCCTAGCAGACTCCGGGCAATGCCGCGACGGTCGAAAGCGTGAGGCTGTGGGTTGCTGGAAGGCGCTCAGGCGGCCAGCACGCGGGTCATCGCCGCCTGGAAGAGGGCCTCGATCTCGTTGCTCTTGTAGCGGGCGATCTCGGTGAGCCGCATCACCTCGGCCGGCGGGTAGATCGCCTCGTTGAGCCGGTCCGCCTCGGGGATCAGTTCCTTGGCGGCGAGGTTCGGCAGGGCGTAGCGGACGTACTCGGCGATCGCCGCATGCACCTCGGCTTCGTAGATGTAGTCGATGAAGGCGTGCGCGCCCGCCGGGTTGGGGGCACCCTTGGGAATGCACATCGTGTCCTCCCAGCGCGCCGTGCCCTCCTTCGGCACGACGAAGTCGAGGTCGTCGTCCTCGTCCATCACCTGCAGGATGTCGCCGTTGAACTCGAGGCAGAGATCGACCTCGCCCGAGATCAGGAGATCCTGGCCGGTATCCGGGGCGAAGGTGCGAATCCGCGGCTTGGCGGCGATCAAGAGATCGGCCGCGGCGTCGATCTCCGCCGGATCCTCGGTGTTGATCGAGAAGCCCAGATAGCGGAGTGCCGCGTAGAGCGAATCCGTCTCGGTCAGCAGGCTGATCCGCCCGGCATGGGTGTCGTCGGTGAACAGCGACGCCCAGGAGGTCGGCCGCTCGACCCGCGAGCGGCGATAGCCGATCCCGACCGTACCCCAGAAATAGGGCAGGCTGTAGCGCCGGCCGGGGTCGAACGCCACGTCGGTGAAGTCGGGGTCGAGGTTGGCCATGTTGGGCAACAGATCGTGGTCGAGCGGCTCGAGCAGGTCGGCCTGGATCATCCGGGCGGTGTAGTCGTTCGACGGAAAGATGACGTCGTAGCCCGGATTGCCGGCCCTGAGCTTGGCGAACAGCTCGTCGTTGCTGGCAAAGAGGTCGTAGCGCACCGCGAGGCCGGTCGCCGCCTCGAACCCCGGGATGGTCTCCGGGGCGACGTAGGTATCCCAGTTGTAGATGTTGACCACCCCTTGCTGCGCCCGGCCGCCACGCGGCAGGACGGCGACGGCGGTAGCCAGCCCGGCCGCGTGGTGCAGTGCCTGACGGCGCGAATAACAGCGGGCGCGTGGCATGGTGGGCCTCCTTCCTCCAGTGGTCTGCGTGCCTCCAATGGTCTGCGTGCGCCCGGCTTGCCGCCGAGCGGTGACCGCTTGATCAGATCAGGCGGCAAGCACGCGGGTCAGCGCCTGTTCGTAGAGACTCTCGATCGCCTCGCCCTTGTAGACCGAGACCTCGAGCTTCTCCATCACCGCCTCGGGCGGGTAGATCGCCGGGTTGGCGAGGTCCGCCTCGGGAATGAACGCCTTGGCCGCCTTGTTGGGCAGCGGGTACTTGATGTAGCTGGCAATCGCACCGTGCACCTCGGCCTCGAGGATGAAGTTGATCCACTCGTGCGCCTCGTCCGGGTTCGGCCCGCCCTTGGGAATCGTCATGTCGTCCTCCCACTGCAGCGTGCCTTCGGCCGGCACGACGTAGCCGAGCTCGTCGTCTTCCTCCATCACCTGCAAGATGTCGCCGTTCCACTCGAGGCAGAGATCGACCTCGCCGGCGATCAGCAGATCCTGGCCGTTGTCCGGACCGAAGGTCTTGATGTTGGGCTTTTGCCGGATCAGGAGCTCCGCCGCCGCATCGATCTCGGCCGGGTCCTCGGTGTTGAGCGAGTAGCCGAGGTAGCGGAGTGCCGCCTGGATGGTGTTCTTGTCGTTGAGCATGGAGATCCGCCCGGCATGCTCGTCCGACTCGAAGATCGTTTGCCAGCTTGTCGGCTGGGCCACCGTCTTGCGATAGCCGATGCCGATGGTGCCCCAGAAATAGGGCATGCTGAACCGCCGGCCCGGATCGTAGCGCGGGTCGGTGAAGGCGGGCTCGAGATTGGCCATGTTGGGGATGCGGCCGTGGTCGAGCGGCACCAGCATGTCGGCCGCGATCATCCGCTCGACATAGTCGTTCGATGGATAGATCACGTCGTAGCCCGGGTTGCCTTCGCGCAGCCGGCCGAACAGCTCGTCCGCGCTGCCGAAGAGATCGTAGCGGACGGTGATGCCGGTGGCGGCGGTGAAGTCGTCGATCGTGTCCGGGCCGATATAGGTGTCCCAGTTGAAAACATTGACTTCTCGCTCCTGCGCGTTCAGCAGGCGCGGATGGCTGCCGGCGACGGCGGCGACGGCGAGCCCGCCGCCAAGCAGGCGGCGACGGTTGAGCATGGGCATCGGAAACGGGGTCGGCCGGCGCGGCATGGAGGTCTCCCAAAGCTGGCGGTTCGGATCACGTCCGCAAGATCCATCGACGTCGCAGCTTCGGTTGTCCAAAACCAATGTCAACCGCAACCGTCGCAGGGTTACTCACAGGTGACGAGCGCGCCTCTTCTGCTGCCGTGGCTCGCCACCGCGTTCCTCTGCGGCCTGGTTCTCGGGATCGCTGCCGCCGGTCTCTTCGGGCGCGGCCAGACGCGGCGGCTGACGGGCCTGATCGGGGCCGCCGAGCGCCGTCATGCGGCCGAGACCGAAGCCCTGCTCGACGGCGTCAAGCTGGCCTTTCACGACATCAGCCGCGAGACGCTGGGGCAGGGCCGCGACGAGGTGCTGCGTCTGGCGCAGCTCCAGCTCGCCGGCGAGCGGCGGGCCCTGGGCCAGGCCGTGGAAGCCGAGCGCGGCGAGCTCAATGCCAGGATCGGCACCATGCTGGCGCAGCTCGAGCGCACCCAGGCGCTGATCCGCGAGCTCGAGCGCGACCGCGCCGGCAAGTTCCAGGCGCTGGCCAGCCAGCTCGAGGTGGCGGGCGAAAGTGCCAGGGCGCTCGGCCGGACGACGCAGCAGCTGGCGCGCAGCCTGAGCGGCACGCGGCTGCGCGGCCAGTTCGGCGAGCAACTGGCCGAGGACGTGCTCAAGACCATCGGCCTCGCCCCCGGCCTGCACTACCACCGCCAGGCCGGCCTCGACGCCGAGCGCCGCCCCGACTTCCTCCTCGAGCTCGGCCACGGCCGCCGGCTCGCCATGGACGTCAAGTTCCCACTCGACAACTACCGCCGCGCCGTCGAGGCCAGCGACGACGACAGCCGGAGGACCCTCGAGGCGCAGTTCGTCAAGGACGTCCGCCAGCACATCGCGACGCTCGCCGGCCGCGGCTATGCCGACCCGGCCGCCGGCACGGCCGATTTCGCGCTGCTCTTCGTGCCGTCCGACGTGCTCTTCGTCACCATCCTGGAGCTCGCCCCGGACCTCGTCCACCAGGCCGCCCGCCAGGCCGTGGCCCTGGTCGGCCCGACCACGCTGTTCGCCCTCTTGCGCTGCCTGAAGGCGCTCGACCGGGAGACGGCACTCGCCGGCAGCGGCCGTGAGCTGCTGCAGGCGATGGCCGGGTTTCGGCAGGCCTGGCGGCACTATGCCGAGCGGGCGGGGCGCACCGAGCGGCGGCTCGAGGAGACGCTCGACGAGCTGCGCAAGCTTTACGGCCTCAGGCGTGCCACGGTGGACCGCGCCGTGGCCGGCGTCGAGGCCGTGCTCGAGAACGACGGCCGCCGCGCCGCGCCCGGGCCACCGCCGGGGCTCGACGATCAGTCGGCGAACAGCGCCAGCTGGTCCGCCGACAAGGCGCCGATCAGCGAATAGGCGTGCGGCCCATCCTGCCAGTCGAGCCGTGCCAGACCGTCTTCGACCACGACCTCGGGCAACGCCGTCGGAGCACTGTCGCCATCGTCGGCTGCCAACGTCTCGATCATCAGCACGGCCGGGCCCTCGGCGGTGGTGTAGACCGCCATGCCCGCCTTGTCCGTCGGCTCGTCGAGCGCCAGCTCGCCGCTCGAGAGTGCCTTGCCGCCGACCAACGCGAAGCCGCCCGGCGCCGCCGGCAGGCTGACCGGGACGCCCAGCTGCTCGCCCAGCCAGCCCGACAAGCGGGCCGCCTCCGCGGTGCGCAGATCGAGCGGCAGGTCGCCGTCGACATAGGCACGGTAGACGGCGGCCCGGCGGTCGCCACTGAGCCAGCCGAGACCGGTCAGCGCCGCGTCGGCGATGGCCGCCACCGCCGCCACGATCAGCGCCACGCCCGCCAGGCTCTGCAATCGCCGGCCGAGCCCTTGAGGTGCCGACGGCACGGCCGCCGCGGCCGGTCCGGGCAGCGCCCGCAGCCGGTGGCCACGCCGCGCCGCGCGCTCCCCGGCCGCCGCGTCGTCCCCGGCCGCCGCGTCATGCCTGGCCGCGGCAGCCCGGCCCTCGGGCCGCGCCGGGCGGAGGACCACCGGGGTCGGCCGCGGCACCGGCAGCGTGCCGCCCACCGTCTCCAGTCCAAGGGGCTGCCAGAGTGACACCTCGTGCCGCATCGAGCGCAGCCGTCGCTGCAGATCGGCCTCGAACTGCCGCAGGGCGTCGACCCGCGCCCGGCAGCTCTTGCAATACGCCAGATGATCCTTGAGTGCACGGCGCCGGCTGTCGCCGAGCTGGCCGTCCAGGCAGGCCTCCAGGTACCGCTCCAGATCAGAGCAGTGCATCACGCCATCCCTTCGCCGACCGACCCGGCCGCGACCCTCGCCAGCCGCCTGGGCCGGAACCCTTGTTCGTGATCGCTCGACCACAGTTTCACCGAAACGCCCGAGCGACGCAATGGCGGATCAAGACGGAAATGCGCCCCGTCGGTGCCGCTGCCACCGTCGATGACGAAATGATGATTTCGGTTGCCTTCGACCAGCGCCGCGGCAAACTAGTCGGCCAGGCTGGGCGGGGGCCGCACCACTCGCGGCCTCACCGGCACCACGCGATCGAGAGGGGGCAATCATGGCTGCAGATCAGCCGACCGGGACCGAAATCATCAGGAACATCGCACTCGTCGGCCCCGGCGGCACCGGTAAGACCTCGCTCATGGAGAGCCTGCTGTTCGTCACCGGGGCGATCCACAGGAAGGGCAGGACCACCGACGGCAACACCGTCGGCGACGCTGCCGCCGAGGCGCGCGCCCGGCAGATGTCGACCGAAATCTCGGCCACCTCCTTCGCGCACGAGGGTCACCGCTTCACCGTCCTCGACTGCCCGGGCGCCGTCGACTTCGCCGCCGAGGCCAAGGCCGCCCTTTTGGGCGTCGACCTCGCCGTCGTCGTCGTCGAGCCCGTGCCTGAGCGCATGAACGCCGTGGCCCCGCTCTTGCAAATGCTCGACGCCGCCGACCTCCCCCATGTCGTCTTCATCAACAAGATGGACCGCTCCGAGGTCCGCTACCGCGACCTCCTCGAAGCGCTCCGGCAGATCAGCGCCCGGCCCGTCGTCCCGCACCAGTACGCCATCGGCCGCGGCGAGGACCTGGTCGGCTATATCGACCTCGTCACCGAGCAGGCCTACGCCTACCACGCGGGTGCCCCTTCCGACCGCATCGACCTCCCCGACGACTACCGCGAACGCGAGCAGGCGGCCCGCGCCGAGATGCTCGAGACCCTGGCCGATTTCGACGACGACCTGATGGAAAAGCTGCTCGAGGACCAGGAGCCCTCGTCCGACGAGATCCTCAAGGACCTGCAGAAGACGCTCAAGGCCGACCAGGTCGTGCCCGTCTTCATGGGCGTGGCGGAGAAGGACATGGGGGTGCGCCGCTTCCTCGAAGCGCTCGAGCGCGAAGCGCCCGACCCCGCCACCCGGGCCGAATCCCTCGGCATCGACCCGGCCGGCCCGACCACCGTCCAGATCCTCAAGAACTACCACCAGCCCCACGCCGGCAAGCTGTCCCTGGCTCGCATCTGGGCCGGCAGTGTGAACGACGGCATGCAGCTCGGCGGCATGCGCGTCGGCGGCGTCTACCGGCTGATGGGCCACGCCCAGGAAAGCTTGGGCGAAGCCCAGGCCGGCGACATCGTGGCCCTCGCCCGCATGGAAGATGCGCAGCCCGGTGCCGTGCTCACGAATGGCACGACACAAACCGACGCAGCCCTGCCCACCCTGGACACCGGCCAGCCGATGTTCGCCTTCGCCGTCCAGGCCGCCAACCGCAACGACGAGGTCAAGCTCTCCGCATCCTTCCAGAAACTCTGCGACGAAGACCCCTCACTGGCGCTGGAGAGCGATCCCGACAACCACCAGACCCTGCTCTGGGGCCAGGGCGAAATCCACCTCAAGGTCGCCCTCGACCGCTTGCGCAACAAATACCACGTCGAGGTCACCCCACACACACCCCGAACCGGCTACAAGGAAACCATCAAGCGTGGTGCCAGCGCCCACGGCCGCCACAAAAAGCAGTCCGGCGGCCACGGTCAGTTCGGCGACGTCAAGATCGAGATCAGACCCCTGGAAAGAGGCGAAGGCTTCGCCTTCGACAACAAGATCGTCGGCGGTGCCGTGCCCAAGCAATACATCCCCGCCGTCGAAGCCGGGGCCAAGGAGTTCATGGCCAAGGGCCCCTTGGGCTTCCCCGTGGTCGATATCGGCGTCACGCTGACCGACGGCCAGTTCCACACCGTCGACAGCAACGAGCTCAGCTTCAAGATGGCCACGGCCCTGGCCCTCAAGGAAGGCCTGCCCAACTGCAACCCTGTCCTCCTCGAGCCCATCCTCGCCGTCACCATCTCCGTCCCCGCCGACGCCACCTCCAAGTCCCTCCAACACATCAGCCAAAAACGCGGCCAAATCCTCGGCTACGAAGCCAAGCTCGGCTGGCCCGGCTGGGACGAGATCAAGGCCCACCTCCCCCAGAACGAAACCCACGACCTCATCGTCTCGCTCCGCTCCATGAGCCAAGGCACCGGCTTCTACACCTGGACCTACGACCACCTGCAAGAAGTGCCACCCAAATTGGCCGAAACCCTGGCAGCCCAGGCACGAGAGGAAGCGGCCTGACGGCCGCTAGGAAAGAACGCAGGGAGGCTGGCCTCCCTGCACCTTCCTATTTTTTAGAAGAAGCGATAAGGCGGAGGTATGCCTCATAGTCTCTTGGTCATTGCCTTCTACGCGAAATAGATCATGAAATATAACTATAGACGTGGCGTATTCCGATTTTACATCGTGACTTCCGCATTTTGGATTCTGTCGACCCTAACTATTTCCCATAGTGCACTTTTTCAATATTTTTTACTTCGTAGCGTTGCCAGTCTTGAGACCAGCTCCTGCCCTGAATATAAATCGCTTTCGGATGAGCATCGGCTTAGAATATCCAATTTAGATGATGCCACCCTTGAGGAAGACATTCTTTACGAAGTGGATCACTTAAATCGCTTTGTTGAGCAAAAAAATAATCCGTTTCGTCAAGTCTCAGCTGAAATAGTTTGCGCAAAAATTGAAGAAGCTCGTAGTCGCCATGCCGCCGTGGCGAATGAATTGCCATTATTGGCTATCTTTGTCTTCCTGCCACCTATTGCGTTGTTGTTGATTGGAACAGTGATGTTTTGGATTGCACTAGGGTTTCGAAGAGACTAATCAACGCTTCGCGTCGAAAGAAGGATGGACCATTTGGCGCACTCAAGTTTTCGACAAAAATGAGCGACCAGAACCCTCCCGTCGAAGCCCCGATAACAAACCTCCACAACGGCCTGCCGCTGGAGGATCCACCGGGGCGCATCCGGGTGGCCCCCCCGGTACACGGCCTGCTCCCGGGTCATGCGGCTGTCCACGATCGGGGCTTCCAGGGTGCCTGCGCGCTCCTCGGCGAAGATCGTGGATGCCACGGCGAGCAGCGCCGCCAGCGCCAGGAACGGCACGAGCCGCCCCGGACACCGGTCCCGTTTCCGGGCGGAGACGGCCCGGAACCCTGACCGGAACAAGGATGGCCTGCGGTTTATCATGATCTCCTCTCGTACGAAGCG
>CAZNWE010000064.1:0-24664 GCA_964576715.1 uncultured Geminicoccaceae bacterium
CGATCGTCCGCCAGCCTGCGGCAGCGTGACGAAGGGCATGCAGCCGGTCGTGGTGCGCCGCGGCCGGTCGACCGAGGCTGCCTGGCGTGAGCGTCGGGTGAGCGGTGGAATCTCTGCACCGCGCCTCGCTGTCGCACCGCCAGGGTGGCTCGGTCGTCGATCTCGTGTCGCTCTGCCCGCTTGGCCGCCTGGCAGCCGCTCTTCCCCTCCGCTCGCAGCGGCGGCCCGGCGCCACGCCGGCCGCCTGGCGCCTGTGCTGAATCGCCAGCGTGACGAGCGGCATGCAGCCGGTCGTGGTGCGCCGCGGGCCGATCGACCGAGGCCGCCTGGCGTGACCGTCAGGCGAGCGGCGGAACCGCAGCACCGCGCCTCGTTGTCGCGCCGCGAGGGGCGCTCGGCCGGAGCTGTCGTGTCGCTCTGCTGTCCTGGCCGACCAGCGGCCGCTCTTATCCTTCGGTCGCGGCATCGGGCGGCCGCCATGCCGGCAGCAGGGCGGCTGTCCTGGCTCGCCTCAACCTCGAGGTCGACGGGCGGGTATCGGGGCTACGGCGGCTCGAGGCGTCGCCGCCGCCGGTTAAGCGGACGCGCGTGCTCAGCCGACTACCGCCGCTAGCTTCGGTGCCGCGCCATCGGCGTGCGCAACCGACGGTGCCGCTTCGACACCTCTCGCGATCAATGCCCAGCTCTCGCGCATCTCGCGCAGCCGCTCGACCAGTTCGTCGCAAATCGCCGGGTCGTTGCGCACGTTCAGTTGGGTCATCCGATCATGCAAATAGCGATAGTAGCCGTCGAGCAGCCTCGCAATGTCGCCGCCGGCGGTGAAATCGAGCTGGCATTGCAGGCCGTTGACGATCGCCTGCGCCTTGTTGACCAGCTGGTAGCGATCCTCGATGCGGCCTTCGGTGATCGCCTGCCGCGCCCGCGACAAGAAGCGGATCGCCCCGTCATAGAGCATGACGATCGCCGCCGCCGGCGATACCGTCTCGGTTGCCGCCTGATAGGCGGTCATGGCGCGCGCGCGATGCTGCATCGAGCTCATCCTGATAAGACCTCTTCGGTTGGTCGCGACAGTGTCTGAAAGCCCGCGCATCGGGCGGTGAGCGGGCCTGCCGAGAATTCGGCATGCCCGACACCGCACGACCGGGGTGCCGCCGGCGGCATTCAACCTACCCTTCGGCCGTCATGGCATCGATTTGCGAGCGGATCTGCGAGAGCATGGTGTTGGCCATGGTCAGCGCGGCTTCCATTGCCGTGAAGCGCTCGAGCAGGCGGTCGCGCGCCTTCAGCGCGCGCTCCTCGATCCGCTCGATCTGCTTCGCCCAACTGCTGTTCTGGTCTTTCAGGCTGTCGATCGCCTGGCTGATGGAGCCGCCGAGCTGGTCGGTGGCGGGGCCGACGAAATTGAAGATCTTGTCGGCGATGCCCTGGCTGACCTCGACGTCGATGGTGGTCGAGCCCTGGCCGGTCCAGATCAGCTCGAGACCCTCGAACGGCGATCCCACCTGGCCCTTGATCGTCGAGCCGTCGATCTCGGCCGGAATGCCGCCCATCGTCACCGCTTCCGGCGTGCCGTCATTGTCGCTATCGGTGATCTCCAGCTGAAACGCGCTCGCCGATAGGGCGTTGCTGCGGGCGAAGACGGCAAGCTCGCTCGATGACGAGGCGAAGCGGAACTCGAGGATGCTCCGCACCTCGTCGAGCCTGGTCAAGAGCGCGTTGTCGAGCTTCGCGTCATCGACCTGGAGACGGTTCTCCGCATCGAGCTCGATGCCGATGGCGCGCAGTGACGTCAACGCATCCGGATCGAGCCCGGCGACACCGCCACCGATCAAGTCGCCGAGGCCGCTCACCAGGCCGCGCATGGTGCGGTCGCCGAAGAGCACGGCTTCGGGTGCCGGCTGGCCCGAGGCATCGACCGCCGACTGCTCGGCGACGAAGGTGCGAAAACTGTTGTAGGTCGCGACGAAGCTCGCGATCCGGTCCTTGATGTCGCCCAGGCTCGGCTCGACCGAGACGCCGATCGTGGTGTTCTCGTCGGCCTTGAAGAGGTTGATGGTGACCCCGGGGAGGATGTCGTCGGCCTGGTTGTTCAGCCGCGTCAGCTCGACGCCGTCGACCTCGAAGATCGCGGGCTGGGCCGCCTGCAGCTGGCTCGTCGGGAAGCCGCCGGTGATGCCGCTCGCATCGTTCACGGTGATCGCCTTGCCGGTCTCTTCGGCCGTCATCACCAGGCGGAAATCGTCGTCGGCGACCTTGAGCACACTGGCCCTGACCCCGGTCGCGGCGCGCTCGGCATTGATGCGGTCGCGCAGCTCGTAGATGGTCATGTCGTGGTCGACGTCGATCGCGCGGGTCGGGCCGCCGTCGAGGCCGATGTCGAGCGTGCCGGCGAAGGCCGCACCGCCGTTCCAGGCATCACCGAGCCTGGCGTCGGCGGCAGCGGTGCTGGCGGTCGACAGCTTCTCGGCGGTGGCGAGCTGCTTGACGGTGAGATCGAAGCTGCCGGCGGCGGCGGTGTTGGCGACGGCGACGCCGACCAGCTCGGCCGGCGGCGTTGCCGTGCTCGAGCTGAAGAAGGCCTGCTTGGTCTCGAAGATGTTGTCTTGGGCGCCGAGGAAGCCCGGCGGGTTGCGCAGGCCGTCGACCGCCTGCTTGAGGTCGTCGAGCAGTGTGCGCAGCTCCTCGAAGGCGATGAGCTTGGCTTCGTTCTCGGTCGTGCGCTGCTCGAGCCGGACGGCCGGCAGCCGCCTCGCCTCGTAGGTGGCCTCGACGACCGCCTCGGTATCGAGCTTGGAGGCGGTGCCGGCGAGGCGGGGGGTGCCGCTGGCGTTGGCGAGGTTGCCGAAGCTGATCGTCGCGTTCATCGGCCGTCTCCCTGCCGCTCAGGCATCGATCTCGAGCAGCGGCTCGCCATAGGGCTCGCGGCCGCTGGCGAAGAAGCGCAAGAGCTCGTCGGGCGGGGTCTGCAGCAGCAGCTCCCCGCTCCGGCTGTCGGCGATGCGGTGCACGTAGCGCCCGGCGTCCTTGTCGTAGAAGCTCTCAACCGCGATCTCCCGGCCGGGAAAAAGCTCCCGGGCCGCTGCCTCGACGAGACGCTCCAGCCGGCCCCCTGCGGCGTCGCCCGCGATCGTCGTCGGGGCGGGCAGCGCGGGCTGCTGGAGCACGGGCCGCTCCCGGTCGTCGGCGGCCGGCAGCTCCGGTCGCACCGACGCCGGCGGGGCGGCGGATGCCATGATAGGGGGCAAGGCATTGAGCATCGGTTAAGCCCAGTCGAAAAAGCGCGGCCGGGGCCGGCCTTGCTGCCGGCCCCGGACCGTTCGGGTTAGTTCAGCAGCCTGAGCAGCTGCTGCGGCTGCTGGTTGGCCTGGGCGAGCATCGCCACCGAGGCCTGCAGCAGCACCTGCTTGGAGGAGAAGTTGCTCATCTCGGCCGCCATGTCGACGTCCATCAGCACCGAGCGGGCGGCGTCGAGGTTCTCGATGGTGTTGGCGACGTTGGCCGAGGCGAACTCGAAGCGCGAGATGCCGGCACCGACATCGGCGCGCGCCGTGTTCATCAGCGCGATGGCGGCGTCGATCTTGTTGCCGGCATCGACCGCGTTGGCGGAGCTCTTGACGTCCGCATCGGCGACGCCGAGGGCGGTGGCGTCGATCGAGGCGAGGTTGATGCCGATCGAATCGCTGGCCGCGACGCCGACCTGGAAGCTCATGGTCTCGTTGGCCGCGACGGTGAACTCGGTCGTCGCCCCGGCCGCGAGATCCGTGCCGGTGTCGAATGCCTTGAGGTTGACGATGACCCCGAGGTCGCTGAAGTTGGCTTGACCGGTGAACTCGTCCGTGGCGGTGTCGGTGAGGACGATGTCCTGGCTGTCCGTGGTCGTGGTGTTGGTCAGCGTCAGGGTGTTGGTGGCCGCGACGAAGCTCAGTCGGTAGGCACCCGCCTCGGTGTCGCCGGCGAGCAGGATGCCGCTTTCGGTGAGCCCGGCGACACCGCTGATGTCGGTGGCGCCGCTGTCGAGGGTGGCGCCGAAGCTGCCGTCGAGCAGGGTGTTGCCGTTGAACTTGGTCTGCTCGGCGATGGCGTCGACCTGCTTGACGAGCGCCTGGAACTCCTTGTCGAGGAAGCCGCGCTCGTTGTCGCTGACCGAGCCCGACTGGGCCTGCACCGAGAGCGCCTTCATGCGCATCAGGATGTCGGTGGTCTGGGCCATCGCACCATCGGCGACCTGGAGGACCGAGGAGGCCTGGCTGGCATTGACCTGGGCCTGCTTCAGCGCGGTCACGTCGGCCTTGATCTTGGTGCCGATGGCGAGCGAGGCGGCGTCGTCGGAGGCCTTGACGATGCGCGAGCCGGACGAGAGCTTGGCCAGCGAGTTGGTCGAGGCGGCACTGTTCTGGTTGAGGTAGCGCAGCGCCGTGTTGGCCGTGGTGTTGGTCGAAGCGGAGATCGCCATGGTCGTTCCTTCTACCTGAAGTCGGCCCTCTGGGCCGGTTGCGCGATCGGCTATCTGCCGACCGGCACCACTCATCTGGTGCGATGTCAGACTAGGCGACGGCCCTTAACAAAAGCTGAAAAGAACGGCGGACCGACGACCGCCTGCCTACCCTGGTGTGTACCGAGTTGCTTTTGCTCACGCCGCCAAAAAAGCAGGGCCGGCTGCACCAGCCGGCCCTCGCACCCGTTCGGCGCTCACGGACGGGCGATCAGCCGAGCAGCCTGAGCAGCTGCTGCGGCTGCTGGTTGGCCTGGGCGAGCATCGCCACCGAGGCCTGCAGCAGCACCTGCTTGGAGGAGAAATTGCTCATCTCGGCCGCCATGTCGACGTCGAGCAGCACCGAGCGGGCGGCATCGAGGTTCTCGACCGTGGTGGCCAGATTGGCCGCGGCGAAGTCGAAGCGCGAGATCTGGGCGCCGACATTGGCGCGGGACTCGTTGAGCTGGGCGATCGCGTTGTCGAGGATCTCGCCGGCGGTGACCGCATTGTCCTGGTTGGTGACCGAGGCGGCGACGTTGCTGCCGTCGCCGGCCGCATCGGCGAGCGTCGCCGTGGCCCCCTGATAGGCGCCCATCACGTTGGTCCTGGTCGACCCGAGGGCCACGTTGATGGTGTCGGCGGAGGCGACGCCGACCTGAAAGTCGACACCGACATTGGCGGTGAACGTGCTGCCGCCGCCGATCGCCTGACCGGCCGCCGCATCGGCGCTGGCGTCGATCTGGATCGCCCCGGCACCGACGCCGAGGACGACCCCGTTGCCGCTGGCGTCGGTGAGCGAGATCGGGCCGACGCCGAAGGTGGCGCTGCCGCCGGCGGCAACGGTGGCGGTGGCGGTCGAGCCGTCGGCACCCGCCAGGGTATAGGTGACATTGCTCGCTGCCGGCGGCCCGGCGGCGAAATCGGCGACCTCGTAGGTCAAGGTGTATTCCACACCGTCCTGCAGGAAGCCGCCATTCGAGAGCAGCGACAGGGTGTCGGTGCCGGCCGGATCGAACGCCCCCGCACCGGTGTCGATCACCGCCCCGAAGGCCGAGGTGCCGTCGAGCAGCGTCTCGCCGTTGAACTTGGTCTGCTCGGCGATCGAATCGATCTGCCGGCTCAGCGCCTGGAACTCCTTGTCGAGAAAGGCGCGCTCGTTGTCGCTGACCGAGCCCGATTGCGCCTGCACCGAGAGCGCCTTCATCCGCATCAGGATGTCGACGGTCTGCGCCAGGGCACCATCGGCCACCTGCAGCACCGAGGAGGCCTGGCCGGCGTTGACCTGGGCCTGCTTCAAGGCGGTGACATCGGCCTTGAGCTTGGTGCCCACGGCGAGCGAGGCGGCGTCGTCGGAGGCCCGGACGATGCGCGAGCCGGACGACAGCTTGGCCAGCGAGCTCGCCGAGGCGGCGTTGTTCTGGCCGAGGTAGCGCAACGCCGTATTGGCGGTGGTGTTGGTGGTGGCGGTCATCGCCATGAATTCGTTCTCCCGGTCGTTCGCTGCGGGTGCGTCAAGGGTGCCGTGCCGAGCTGCGGGGACACCGCCGACGCGCGCCTCGACGCACGCGGCACCGCCGGTTATCCAGGAGAAAGGTTAAAAAAGCGTTCGCCCTGCCGGAAATCGAGCGGGTCCCGAACGCGCCCCGGGGCCGAAAACGGCGCCGGCTCAGGCGGCCCTCGGGCGGCTGGCCAGCCCGGCGAACAGGCGGTCGCCGAGATTGGCGGCGCGCTCGAGCTGGTCGAGGCGCTTGTCGAGCTCGGCCATGGTGGTGGCGAGATCGGCGGTGTCGTCGTCGAGCCAGACGCGGAACAGGCGGGCATAGGCGAGCATCAGGCTGCGGCGGGCGAGGCGCGCCTGAAGGCCGCTATAGGGCAGCTCGGCGAGCGCGATCAGCCAGCCGGCCATGCGGTCGAGGGTACAGAAGCTGGTCAGCAGGAACTCGGGCTCGCCGCGCGCTTCCCGACTCAGCCGCGCCAACCCGGCCTTGAACGGTGCCATCGCGTCGAACCGGCGCATGAACAGTTCGAACAGTCGCTCGCGGTGGCTGAGGCCGTCGAGCTCGTCGGCGGGGATCGCCAGCATCGCCTTGTCGAGGCGCTCGCCGAGCCGCTGCGCCAGGGCGGCCGGCACCGGAAAGGCGTCGTAGACCTCGGCGAGCTCGTAGCCGGCTTGTGCCGCCAGGGACTTGGCCGACCAGCCGGCCCAGCCGACCTCGGCGAGGTGGGTGAAGGCGGCTTCGAGCAGGTCGGGGCGGCTGGTGGTCTTGGCTTTGGCCATCGTGACACGCTTCCTTGAGGGCTTGCTTCGGGCTTGAGGGCTTGCTTCGAGCTTGCCGTCAGCCGAGCTCGCGCGAGCGTTCGGCGGCGGCGGCCAGAGCTTCGGTCATCAACTCGGCCAGCCCCACGGCCTCCGCCGCGTCGGCCCCGTCGTCGCTGGTGTCGTCCTGGCTGGTGTCGTCCGGGTGATCATCGGTCGGCATCAGCACCTCGAGGGCGGCCTTGGTGGTGCCGCCCGGGCTGGTCACGGCCTCGCGCAACGCGGCTGGCGTGGTATCGGTGGAATCGAGCAGCGCGCCGGCCCCGGCCACGGTGCCGCGGGCCAGCCGCATGGCGAGGTCGGCATCGAGGCCGAGCCGTTCGCCGGCGACCGCCATGGCTTCGACCAGCAGGAAGACGTAGGCCGGGCCGCCGCCGGACAGCGCCGTCACCGCATGCATGTCGTCCTCGGCGGCGAGCCACACCGTCTCGCCGACGGCGCCCAGCAGTGTCTCGGCGCGTGCCTTGTCCGCCTCGCCGGCCGCCGCATTGGCGAAGAGGGCAGACATTCCGCGGCCGATCGCAGCCGGGGTGTTCGGCATGGCGCGGACGATCGGGACGTCGCCGCCGAAGGTGCGCTCGAACAGGGTCAGCGGCTTGCCGGCGGCGATCGAGACGACGAGCCCGGGCGCGACGAGCCGGGCGTGCAGCGCATCGAGCGCGCTGGCCATGACCTGCGGCTTGACCGCGAGCACCAGGGTGCGCGGGGCGAAGCCCTCGGGCAGCGCCATGGCCGAGGCGTGCACCGTGACGCCGCGCCGCTTCAGCTCGGCGGCGCGGCCGGCCTCAGGCTCGATCACGACGACGTCGGCGGCGGCGAGACCCCGGGCGAGCCAGCCGTCGAGCAGCGCTGCACCCATCCGGCCACCGCCGAGCAGCAGCAGTGGTCCGGCCTCGCGCATCAGGCTTCGCCCTCGGTCTCGAGCATGGCCGCGAGAATCGCCTCGTGCGGGTCCTTGCCGCCCCAGAGCACGAACTGGAAGGCCGGGTAGAAGCGCTCGCACTCGTTGAGCGCGATCTCGACCAGGTCCTCGATCAGCGCAGCGCTGGCGGTCGAGCCCTCGCGAAACAGCGAGGCGTGGCGGAACACCGGCAAATCCTCGTCGGGCCAGACCTCGAAATGGCCGAGCCAGAGCTTCTCGTTGGCGATCGCCAGGATGTGGTAGAAGGCGCCCAGCTTCTTGCTCGGCACCTTCATGTCGAGAGCACAGGAAAGGTGCAGGACACCCATCTCGGGGTGCCAGGCGAACCACAACTTGTAGTGGCACCATTGCCCGCTGATCTCGGCCGCCAGCTCGTCGTCGCTCTGCCGATGAAACGGCCAGTCGTTGGCGACCGCGATCTTTTCGACCATGTCGAGCGGGTTCTGGCTCGGGGTCTGGTATTCGGAAAGGAGAGAAGTCACGAGGGCCTACTCCATAGGCGTGGCGCGCTGCCGGCCCGGCTTACGGTCACCACGCTCTGGGCGACCTGGTCGCGCGTCAGGCGAGCGGACCGGCAGGGCGGGGTGCCGCAGCGCTCGCCCCGAGCGTGCCAAAAGCGACCGGCAGTGGCAAGGTCCGCGCGGCAGCGGCTCGGATCGCAGTGCCTCAGCTCTCGGCGGTCGGCTCGGTGTCTGGTGCATCGGCCGCCGCGGCGTCGGCGGGCTTCGCCGGCTTCTTGCGCGCGGTCGCGTTGCGCCCTGACGCGGCTTTCTGCTTGGGCGCCGTCGCCGATCGTTCGGCGGTGAGTGCCGCCTCGAGTTCGCTCACCCGCGCGGTCAGCGCCTCCTGCTCCGCCCTGGCCTTGGCCGCCATCGCCTTGACCGCGTCGAACTCCTCGCGGCTCACCAGGTCCATCTCGCTGGCGAAGCGCTCGAGCCGCTCCTTGACGCGCAGCTCGATCTCGTCCCGCAAGCCTCCAAGCGTGTTGATCGCCCCACTAGCGACGCGGGCGAGATCATCGAACAGGCGGTTCTCGGTCTGCATCAGAGCCTCCATCGAGCACGGCGTCGACATCGAGCCGGTGTCTGCAATATCGGGCATCGCCGAGCCGGGAACAAGCCCAGCCTGCGCTTGTCGCGATCCGTGCCAGCCGTTATCAGAACCGTTGCGGCGGCGCCCGTCGCCGGATCACCGAGATGACAGGATCGAGACCACGTGTCGCTGTTGGCTATTCCATTCCCGGCCTTCGATCCGGTTCTCGTCCAGCTCGGGCCATTGGCGATCCGCTGGTATGCGCTGGCCTATATCGCCGGCCTCTTGTTCGGCTGGCAGTTGCTCAAGCGGATCGTGCAGCGCCCCGGCTGGACGCTGACGCCGGAGCAGATCGACGACCTCCTGTTCTACGCCACCCTCGGTATCATCCTCGGCGGCCGGCTCGGCTTCGTGCTCTTCTATCATCCCGGCTACTATCTCGGCCATCCGCTGCAGATTTTCGCCGTCTGGCAGGGCGGGATGTCGTTCCACGGCGGGCTGATCGGCGTCGTGGTCGCGATTTGGCTGTTTGCCCGACGGCACGGGATCGGCTTTCTCGAGGTCGGTGACGCGGTCGCCCTGGTCGCGCCGATCGGGCTGTTCTTCGGCCGGCTCGCGAACTTCATCAATGCCGAGCTCTGGGGCCGGGTGACCGATGTCCCCTGGGGCGTGATCTTCCCTGGGGGCGGCCCCGAGCCACGGCACCCCAGCCAGCTCTACGAGGCCGTGCTCGAGGGCCTGGTGTTGTTCGTCGTCCTGCAGGTCATGGCCAGGGGCGCCAGGGATCCGGCGTCGGCCGGCAGGCTCGGCGGCGGGTTCCTGCTCGGCTACGGGCTCGCCCGCTTCTTCGTCGAGTTCTTCCGCGAGCCGGACCGGCACCTGGGGTTGCTGTTCGGCGTCATCACCATGGGGCAGCTGCTGTCCCTGCCGATGATCCTGCTGGGCATCGCCATGCTGATCCGGGCGAGCCGCCGCCGCGTCCTCGCCTGAGCATGGCGGCGTGATGGCGGCGGCATGAGCACGGCGGCCAGCACGGTGCCGGGGGCTGGGCCAACCCCGTTGGAGACGGCGATCGCCCGGCTGATCCAGACCGCCGGGCCGATCGATGTCGCGACCTTCATGACGCTCGCCCTCGCTCACCCGACGCACGGCTACTACACCGGCCGGGCCGCCCTCGGCGCGCATGGCGATTTCGTCACCGCACCCGAGGTGTCGCAGCTGTTCGGCGAACTGCTCGGCCTGGCCCTGGCGGCGGCCTGGGGCGCGGCCGGCGGGCCCCCGGCACTGCTGGTCGAGCTCGGCCCCGGCAACGGCACGCTGCTGGCCGATCTCTGGCGCGGCACCGCCCGCGTCCCCGGCTTCCAAGCCAAGCTCGCGGTCCATCTCGTCGAGACGAGCCGGCGGTTGCGCGACATTCAGGCGGCGCGGCTGGCGGCCATCGGCCAGCCGGCCTGGCACGACGACCTAGAGACCCTGCCGAACGACCGGCCGCTGCTCGTCGTGGCCAACGAGTTCCTCGATGCCCTGCCGATCCGGCAGCTGGTCAAGGAACAGGGGCGCTGGCACGAGGTGCGCGTCGACCTTGCCGCCGACGGGCGGCTCTGTCTCGGCCTGGCGGAAGAGCCGTCGCCCCTCGGTGGCGGGGTCGAGCGGGGCCAGCCCGAGGGCAGCGTGGTCGAGCTCTCTCCGGCCCGCGAGGCGCTGGTCGCCGCTCTCGCCGAGCGGCTCGCCGCCCAGGGCGGTCAGGCTCTCCTGATCGACTACGGTGAGCGTGAGCCCTCACCCGGCAGCACGCTGCAGGCGGTCAGCGGCCATCGCCGGGTCCCGCCGTTGACCCGGCCGGGCGAGGTCGATCTGTCGAGCCGGGTGGCGTTCGCGCCACTGATCGCGGTCGCCAAGGCTGCCGGGCTCGCGGTTTTCGGCCCGCTGCCGCAGGGTGCCTATCTCGAGCGGCTGGGCGCCGGGCTTCGGCTCGGCCAGTTGCTCGGCCGGGCGCCGGCAGCGACCATGGCGGGATTGCGGGCGGGGCATCGGCGGCTGACCCATCCGGACGCCATGGGCACGTTGTTCAAGGTGCTGGCGCTCACCAGCTGGCCCGAGCCGCCGCCGGGCTTCAGCCACGAGGATGCCGCATGAGGGTCGAGGCGCCGGGGCTGGCCGCCATCGCCGGGCTCCGCCACGGCTTTTTCGGGCGCCGCGGCGGGGTCAGCCAGGGGCCCTTCGCCAGCCTCAACGTCTCCTTGCGCAATGCCGATCACAACGCCAACGCGCTGGAGAACCGGCGGCGGGTGACGGCGGCGCTCGGGGTCGCCGCGGCCCCCCTGCTGATCGCCCGGCAGGTGCACGGGCGGCATTGCGCGGTGCTCGAGGCGCCGTTCGAGCCGCACGCGCCGCCGGAGGCGGACGCGCTCGCGACCCGCACCGCCGGGCTGGTGCTCGGCGTGACCAGCGCCGACTGTGCGCCGATTCTCATGGCGGATGCCGAGGCCGGGGTGATCGCCGCGGCGCATGCCGGCTGGCGTGGGGCGAAAGCCGGGATTATCGAAGGCACGATCGCGGCGGCGGTCGCGCTCGGCGCCTCGGCCGCCCGACTGGTCGCCGCCATCGGGCCCTGCATCGGCGCCGCATCTTATGAGGTCGGTGCCGGGTTCGAGGCCGATTTCGTCGCTGCGGACCCAGCCAGCCGTGCCTTTTTCGCGACCGGCCCGACCGGCAGCCGGCTGTTCGATCTCGAGGGCTATTGCGCCAGCCGCCTCGCTGCCGCCGGGGTCGGCCGGGTCGACCGGCTTGGCATCGACACCTTCACCGCAGTCGAGCACTACTTCAGTTACCGCCGCACCACCAAGGCCGGCGAGCGCCATTTCGGCCTGCAGGTCGCGGCGGTCACCCTGGCCGCGAGCGGCTAGTCGCCGAGCATGTCGAGGGCGCGATAGAAGCGCTCGGCGCCGGGATGCAACGGGATGCCGAGACCGTCCAACGCCGTCTCCAGGGTGATCTCGCGGCCCTTGGTGTGACCGGTGTCGAGCAGGGCACGGTGCGTCGGGTGCCAGAGTGCCGCCGTGACGTCGTGCGCCAGGGTCTCGTCGAGCCGCTCGTGAACCAGCCACTGGGCCACGACGGCCAGGGTCGGCGTGCTCGGCACCCCGGCGTAGACACCGGCCGGCACCACGTCGCGCGAAAAGAACTGGTATCGTGCGAGCAGCGCGTCGACCGCCTCGCCCTCGATCGGCAGCAGCGTCGCCCCGTGCTCGGCGGTGACCTCGAACACCGACGGCGTGGGGTAGCCCGCGACGATGAAGAAGGCATCCAGCTCGCCCGCCGCCATCAGGCGGATCGACTGCTCCGGCTTGACGTAGAGGGCGTCGAGATCGTCGGCGGCCAGGCCGTACGCCTCGAGGATCAAGAGCGCGTCGATCTGCGTGCCCGAGCCGCGGCTGTCGAGGCTGACGCGGCGGCCGCGCAAGTCGGCGATCGAGGCGATGCCGCTGGCGGCGCGCACCACCACGTGCACGCTCTCGACGTAGAGGCTGGCCAGCGCGCGCAGGCCGGGCACCGCCGGGCGGTCGGCGAACGCCCCGGTGCCGGTGTAGGCGCCATAGGCGACGTCGCTCTGGACGAGGCCGCTCTCCAGCCCGCCGCCCTCGATCCCCTCGATATTGTCGACCGAGCCGTTCGATGACTGGACGATGGCCACGAGGCCGGGCACGCCGCAGGAGCCGCCCTCGGCGCAGGGCCTGGCGCCCGGCGGGTGGCTGATGATCGCAGCGAGCAGGCCGCCGATCGGGTAGTAGGTCCCGGCGATGCCGCCGGTGCCGATCCGAAACAGCTGCATCGACTGGGCGCGAGCGGTCGGCAGGCCGACGGTTGCCGCGGCCATGCCGCCACCGAGGGCGGCGAGCAGCAACCGCCGACGGTCAATCGGCGCGCACCGTCCGGCCTTCGATCCGCCTGAGGGTAGCACCGTCGACCACGCGCTCGAAGAACAGGTCCAAGCCGTCATCGGTCATTCGCCTCGTGTAGATTTGCAGCTCATAGCGGCCATTGGGGAGAACGACGAAGCTGAAGACGTGCAGTCCGTCGGCGTCGAGTTTGGCCCAACGCACCGGGTCCCCGGCCATGGGCTCGATCTCCTCGCGCTGCGTGAAGACGCTAGCGACCCTGGCCTCGACGAAGAACCCGGTCCGTTCCTTGGGCTCGAAGGTGACCTCAGCACCGCGTCGCTGCACGCCGGGCAGATCTCGGCGCCCGTCGACCAGGGTCACGTTCACCCAGCGGATGTTGAAGCCGCCGCGGCGAAACGGCGTGATCACGATGTCCATGTCGCGTTCCTCGATCACCCGGTCGGCGGCGTCGCGCACCTCGGCAACGCCGACATAGGCGCCGAAATAGTCCGTGAGCTGCACCGCCGCTGCCGGTGCGGCGCCGGTCAGGGGCGACAGGGCACCGAGCAGAACGATGATCAGCAGGCGCGAAGCGAGGAAGTGCACCGCCTCAATCCTCCCGCTCGAGGACGGCCCGCCATTGTTCGGGCGGTCTGGCGTCGACCCGTCTTTCGACCTGCAGCTCGACGCCGTCGGTGGCGGAGTCGAGAACGATGCGCTCGAGCGCCATGCCGCCGTCGCGGGCAATCGCCAGGCGATAGGCGATGATGCTGGTGGCCGTGAGCCGCGCCCAGATCAGCGGCGCGCCGTCCAGCGGATCGGCGCGCCCGCTGTCGTCGAACAGGCCGAACAGGCCGCGCGCTGCCGCCGCCTCCTCGTAGACACGCGGCTGTTCGGTCGGCACCAACTGCGCCGCCAGGGGGGTAATCCCGGGCAGCACGAGGTCCAGGCCGATGCCGTCGCCCTCTGCTCGCACCTCGACTTGCAGCGGACCCTCGATGTCGACGGTGGTGAACGCAACGACGAACCGGCCGGTCAAGCCCTCGGCGAGCTGCGCCTGACCGCCAGACGGCCATAACAGGCCGGCACAAAGAAGAATGACAGCGGCACCACGCATCGGTCTGTCCCCTGCAGCCGAAAGGCCGTTCGCCACGGCATCAGGCGCCGGCGCTGGTGAATGATGAACAAGGCTAGCGCGTTTGCCGCGCCCCGTCACCAATGCCGCGGCAAGCACATTGTGATTTAATAATTTGAGCGCAAGTTGAAGCGGTTGCCGAGAGGTGTTAAGGTCCGTTTGAAAGCGATGCGAGACGGCCGAGCGGCGGTACCGAGCAGGTGCCGGCGTGGCGTCGTGGTGGCTGACGCAGGCTCCGTAGCGCTGCCCAGCCCGGCCGGCAACCAGGCAGGTGCGATTCCAGACCATGTGGAACAGGCGCTTCGAGGCGCTCGAAGAGTTTCCGTTCCGCCGCCTCGCGGCGCTGCTCGCCGGCATTGCCCCACCGGCGGATCGGCCCTTGGCCGACCTCTCGATCGGCGAGCCGCAGCACGCGCCGCCGCCGCTGCTCGCGGCGACGCTGGCCGAGCATGCCGAGCTCTGGAACCGGTACCCGCCGCCCGCGGGCACCCCGGCCTTTCGCCGTGCCGCCGTCGACTGGCTCACCCGGCGCTTCACCCTGCCCGCCGATTGGCTCGAGCCCGACCGCCACGTGCTGCCGGTCGCCGGCACCAAGGAGGCGCTTTTCCTGATCGCCGCGGTGGCCACCGACCCCGCAGGCGCCACTGGCCCGACCGCCGGCCGGCCGGCGGTGCTGATGCCCAACCCGCTCTATTCGACCTATCAGGGCGGAGCACTGCTCGCCGGTGCGGAGCCGATACTCCTGCCGGCGACCGCCGCCTCGGGCTTCCTGCCGGATCTCGAGACGATCGCCGAGGCGGATCTCGTCCGCACCACCGTCTGCTACCTCTGCAGCCCGGCCAACCCGCAAGGCGTCGTCGCCGACAAGGCTTATCTGCGCCGGGCATTGAGCCTGGCCAGGAGGTTCGATTTCCTTCTCGTGGTCGACGAATGCTACGCCGATATCTACGACGCGGCGCCGCCACCGAGCGCGCTCGAGGTGGCGGCCGATCTGGGCGGCGCGCTCGACCATCTGGTCGTCATGCACTCGCTCTCCAAGCGATCGAGTGCGGCTGGCCTGCGCAGCGGCTTTTGCGCCGGCGATCCGGACCTCTTGGCCTGGTTTCTGCGGCTGCGGGCCTATGGTGCAGCGGTGCAACCCCTGCCGGTGATGGCCGCGGCGACGGCGCTCTGGGCCGACGACGCGCATGTCGAGGCGAACCGGCGCCGCTATCGCGAGAAGATCGATCTCGCCGAGGCGGCGCTCAGCGGCAAGGCCGGCTTCTACCGGCCGCCCGGCGGCTTCTTCCTCTGGCTCGATGTCGGCGACGGGGTTCGGGCCGCGACCGAACTCTGGCGCCGTTGTCACCTCAAGGCGCTGCCGGGTGCCTATCTCAGTGCCCGGGGGCTGGACGGCGACGACCCCGGGGCGCGCTATCTCCGGGTGGCCCTGGTGCACCAGCCGGCGGTCCTGAAACCGGCACTCGACAGCCTCGCCAACGTCCTCAGCTGATCTCGCGACCGCGGAGAGCCCGAGCATGGCCACATCCTACTTCGATACCGACGACCGCAACGCCGTGGCCGAGTGGATGCGCGGCTTTGGGCGGCGCGTCCTGGGCCTCGCCCTGCTGGCGGCAGCGGCCTTCTGCGGGCTGGCGCTGCTCGGCTTCGATCCGGCCGACCCGTCGTTCAATCGTGCGACCAATGCCGCGGTGAGCAATCCGGCCGGCAGTGCCGGGGCCATCGCTGCCGACCTGCTGCTGCAGACCTTCGGTTGGGCCAGCTGGCTGCTGCCGATCGCGGCGTTGTTCTGGGGCGTGCGCATGGCCGCCGATCGGCGGGTCTTCTGGCCCTGGCTGCCGCTGGTCGCCCTGCCGCTGGCCCTGTTGAGCGCCGCGGCGTTTCTCGCCGGCCGGCCCGAGCCGAGCGTCGCGGAGTGGCCGTTCCGCGTCGGTCTCGGGGGCATCGTCGGCGATTTCGAGCTGCTTTACTTGAGCCAGCATATCGATAGCGGCCTCTATGGCTGGCTGACCGGCCTCGCTGCGATGCTATGCAGCGTCGCCGCCCTCGGGCTCACCTGGCGGGAGAGCAGCTGGGCGCTCGGCAGGGTCGGCGTCGGCTCGCGCTGGCTGGGCCGGCAGGTCGGCGGGGCGGTGCAGGCAACCGGCGCCTATTCCGGCCGGCTGTTCGACGACGGCCGGCGTAGCCTGCGCCGCCGTCGCGCGCGGCTCGCCGAGACGCCGGCCGACACCGTGCCCGAGCCCTCGGGTCCGGACGCTATGCGCCCCGGCCTGTTGCCACGGCTGCTCGCGTGGTTGCCACGGCGCCGCCGAGAACAGGACGAGTATGACAGCAGCGGGGGCGGCTTCCAGGCGGACCACGAGCCGACGTCACGGCGCGGCCGCCGGCCGGCCAGGGCGGCCGTCGTCGAACCGCGTGATGCGGCCCCGGATGACCGCGACCCGGGTGAGCCGGAGCCCCTCGGCTCGGCCGCTGGTCGGCCGCGGCCGGCGCCTGGTCCGGCCGCGGCGAACCGGCCGAAGCGGCTGCCGGGCTCACGCGCCGAAGAGCTGCCGGTTCAAGGTGATCTGCCGATGAACGCCTTCGTCCTGCCGAGCCTCGACATGCTGGGCAGCCCCCGGTCCGGGGCCAAGACCGGGATGACCAAGGTGCAGCTCGACGAGGTCTCCCGCCAGCTCGAGAGCGTCCTCGACGATTTCGGGGTGCGCGGCGAGATCATCGACGCCAAGCCCGGCCCGGTCGTCACCCTGTTCGAGCTCGAGCCGGCGCCCGGCACCCGGGCGGCGCGGGTGATCAGCCTTGCCGACGACATCGCCCGATCCTTGTGTGCGCTGTCGGTGCGGGTCGCCGTGGTACCCGGCCGCAATGTCATCGGCATCGAGCTGCCGAACGAGAGCCGCGAGACGGTCTATCTGCGGACGCTGCTCTTGTCGGACACCTTCGCGCGCAGCGAGGCGCGCCTCGCTCTGGCCCTGGGCAAGGACATCTCGGGCAATTCGATCATCGTCGATCTCGCCCGCATGCCGCATTTGTTGATCGCCGGCACCACCGGCTCCGGCAAGTCGGTCGCCATCAACGCGATGATCCTGTCGCTGCTCTACCGGCTGACCCCGGAGCAGTGCCGGATCATCATGATCGACCCCAAGGTGATCGAGCTCTCGGTCTACGAGGACATCCCGCATCTCCTGGCACCCGTCGTCACCGAGCCGCACAAGGCGGTCGTGGCCCTCAAGTGGGTGGTTCGGCAGATGGACGAGCGCTACCGGCTGATGTCGCATTTGGGTGTCAGGGACATCTTTGCCTTCAACCGGCGGATCGAGCAGGCGCGCAGCCGGGGCGAAACCCTGACCCGCCGAGTGCGCGTCGGCTTCGAGGCCGGCTCGGGCCAGCCGATCATCGAGGACCAGCCGATCGACATGACGCCCCTGCCGCTGATCGTCGTCATCGTCGACGAGGTGGCCGATTTGATGCTGACCGCCGGCAAGGAGATCGAGCATGCCATCCAGCGCCTGTCGCAGAAGGCCCGGGCGGCGGGGGTGCACCTGATCGTCGCCACCCAGCGCCCCTCGGTCGACGTTTTGACCGGGGTGATCAAGGCCAACCTGCCGTCGCGCATCAGCTTTCGGGTCAGCTCGAAGATCGACAGCCGGACCATCCTGGGCGAGCCCGGGGCCGAGCAACTGCTCGGCCAGGGCGACATGCTCTATCTGATGCCGGGCGACCGGATCATGCGCATCCACGGGCCGCTCGTCACCGACGGCGAGGTCGAGCGGGTGGTGGCGCATCTCAAGACCCAGGGCGAGCCCGAGTATCACGACGAGGTGACGAGCGAGGGCGGTGCCCTCGACGCCGGTGGCGGCGACGAGGCACCGCTTGCATCCGAGGCTGCCGGCGACAATGTCTACGACCAGGCGGTGCAGATCGTGGCCCGGGACGGCAAGGCCTCGACCAGCTATCTGCAGCGCAAGCTCAGCATCGGCTACAACAGCGCCGCCAAGCTGATCGAGCGAATGGAGCAGGACGGACTGATCACCCAGGCCGACCATGTCGGCCGCCGGCAGGTGCTGATGGGGCGCGGCGGCCTCGACGGCACCGAACGCACCGACGACGATTGAGCGGGCGACGACTGGGCGGGCGACGACTGGGCGGGCGACGACTGGGCGGGCGACGACTGGGCGCGACGGCGCCGGAGCGAGACGGGCGAATGACCTTGAGACCAATGACAGTGCCGGGTCGGCAGCCGGTGGTCGGGCGGCGACGGCTCATCGTCGGCGCGACGGCGAGCCTGCTGGTCGCCGGGCTCGCCCGGCCGCGGCCCGGCCGGGCGGGGGCCGGCCTGGTCGCCGATGTCGAACGCTATCTCAACCGGATCAGCACGCTCGAGGCGCGGTTCTCGCAGATCGCGCCCAATGGCGGGCTCGCCACCGGCAAGGTCTATATCCAACGGCCCGGCCGGTTGCGGTTCGACTACGACCCGCCGTCGCGCATTCGGCTGATCGCGCCGGGCGACTGGCGATTGATCTTCTACGACGCGTCGATCGAGCAGGTGAACGTCATCCCGATCCGGCAAACCCCGCTCGGCATCCTGCTCGACCCCGAGATCAGCCTGTCCGGCGATGTCGAGGTGATCGACGTCGAGCGTACCGCCGACGAGGTCGCCTTGACGCTGATCCGCAGCGATGCGGCCGATCAGGGCTCGGTGACGCTGGTCTTCGGCGAGCAGCCGCTCGAGCTGCGGCGCTGGTCGATCGTCGACCCGCAAGGCTTGGTGACCCACATCCTGCTCGAGGCGCTGGAGACCGGCGGCGAGATCGATCCCGAGCGCTTCCGCTGGCGCGACCCGACCATATTCGGTCTGCCCGACTGACCGACCCCCGACTGTTAGGCCGCCGGCCACTCTGGCGAGCCAGCCGGGCTCGGGCGAACGATCGCGCAGCCACCACCGGCTGCTCGCCGGCACGGCCGAAGACCGCGAGTTGGCCGTTTTTTTTGCCGCCCGCTAAGCGAATCTTAAGGGATCGCCGGCATGATCGGCGGTGCGGCGACGGTGACAGCGGAGCAAGGCTTTGGCGCTGGGCGATCCAGACGGGCGGGAAGGCGGCGACCGGCGACTGCGCCATGTCCTGCTGGCGCCTCTCGGGCTGGTAATCGGCAGCGTGATGCTCGCCATCGTCTGGGTGTTCGTCGTCGGCGGCGACCTCGAGCTGGTCGCCGGTCAGGGTGCTTGGGCGGCGGCGGTGCCCGTTTCCTGGCTCGTCGGCATCTTGCTTGCTGCCGCCGGCGGGCTCGGCGCTGTCGTGGTGATGGCGCGCCGGCTGCGCTGCGAGGTCGGCGAGGCTGCCGGCGTCGATGCCCTGTTCGCAGATGTCGCCCATGCCGGCGCCGACTTCATCTGGCAGACCGATGCGGCCGGCCGGCTGCGGGCGCTGTCCGACGGCTTCGCGCGGTGCAGCGGTCGTCCTGGCGAAGAGGCGATCGGCCGGACTTGGCTAACGCTTCCCGGCATCGCCGTCAGTGATGCCATGCGCCGCAGCTTGCGCCTGGCCATGGCCGCCGCGCGCGCCTTTCGCGATGTCGAGATCAGCCTGCCGGGCGTCGACGGCGAGCCTCGTCACATGCGGCTGATCGGCCGGCCGTTCTTCGGTGCCGAAGGGCGGCTCGCGGGCTATCGGGGTGCCGGCATCGACATCAGCGACGTCGTCGAGACGCGGCAGCGGCTGGCCTTCGTCGATCACCACGACAGCCTGACCGGGCTGCTCAACCGCGTCGGCGCGCTCCGGGCCCTGGCCGCCCTGCTCGGCCGCCATCGGCAGACCGATCAGCAGCCGGTCATTCTGGTCGTCGACATCGACCGCTTTCGCGGCATCAACGAGGCATTCGGTGCGGCCGCCGGAGACCGGGTCATCCAGCAGGTGGCGGAGCGCATCCGGGTTTGCGCGCGTGACGGCGATGTCCTCGGGCGGCTGTCGGCCGCCGAATTCATGGTGCTCCGGCCGAACCTGTTGCCGTTCGATCCGCTCCTCGAGCTGCTCGGCCGCCTCGAGCGAACGCTGGACGAGCGGTTCTCGGTGGCCGGGGAAACCTTGAAAGTGTGCTGCAAGATCGGGGTCTACGAGATTGCCGAGGCCGATCGCGAGCCGGAGATCTGCCTGCGGCGCGCCCAGCTGGCCGTCACCCAGGCGAGGCGGGACGGGCGGGCGACCAGGCTGTTCATGGTCGGCATGGATGTCGAGGCCGAGACCACGCGGCGGCTCGAGGAGGATCTGCGCCACGCCGTCGACCATCACCGGCTGACGCTCAGCTATCAGCCGCAACTCGATCTGCGGACCGGCCGCTATTGCGGGGCTGAAGCGCTGATGCGCTGGCACCATCGCGAACACGGCTTCGTCTCGCCGGCGCGGTTCATCCCGCTGGCCGAGCGGACCGGCGTGGTGATCGAGCTCAGTCGCTGGGCGCTGCGGCAAGCCTGTCTGGACAGCCGGCAACTGGGCGATCTGCAGCTGTCCGTCAATCTGTCGCCGATCGATCTGGCCGCAGCGGATTGTGTCGAGCAGGTCATAGCGGTGCTCGAAGCGACGGGTGCCGCTCCCGGCCGCCTCGAGCTCGAGATCACCGAAGGGGTGTTGATCGAGGACACCGACGCGACCCTGGATGTGCTGCTGCGGCTCAAGCGACTGGGGGTCAAGATCGCGCTCGATGATTTTGGCACTGGCTATGCGGGCCTCGGCTACCTGCAGGTCTTTCCGTTCGACAAGCTCAAGATCGACCAGTCGTTCATCCGGCGGGTCACGCGTTCACGCCATGCCGCATCGATCGTCCGCTCGGTCGTGGCCCTCGCTCACGAACTCGGCCTCACGGTCTGTGCCGAGGGTGTCGAAACCGAAGATCAGCTGCGCCTGTTGCGGGCCGAGGGTTGCGACCTCATCCAGGGCTTTTTCGCCGGCCAGCCGATGTCGGCGAGCCAGCTGCGCCAGCTGGTCGAGCGTCAGGCGGTGGGTCCCATCGGCGCGGCGGCAGGGGCGACCGGCGTCGCCTCGACCAAGCCCGCGGGGCAGCCGACCGCAGCACCGCCGCCCGCCGCGCTCGAGCCACCATCGGCCAGGCAGGACGCGTTCGACGCCGGCGGCACTGGCGGCGACGATCGGCAATTGACAGGGGCCGCTGCCGCCGGCACGCCTTGGCTGACCGGCCGGGATCCATTTTCGGGACAAGGAGCTGAAGCATGTGCGGTATCGTCGGTGCGATAGCCCGGGAGCCGGTCGCCGAGCTGCTGCTCGAGGCGCTGCAGCGCCTCGAATATCGCGGCTACGACAGTGCCGGGATCGCGGTGATCGACGAGGGGCGGATCGACCGGCGCCGGGCCGAGGGCAAGCTCGGCCGTCTGGCCGAGCTGATGGCGGCGCTGCCGCTCGGCGGCCGGGTCGGCATCGGACACACCCGGTGGGCGACCCACGGCGCCCCGACCGAGACCAATGCGCACCCGCATCTCGCCGGCGGCGTCGCCGTCGTCCACAACGGGATCATCGAGAACTTCGCGGCCCTCAGGCGCCAGCTCGAGGCGGCCGGTCACCAGTTCGAGACCCAGACCGACACCGAGGTGGTGCCGCATCTGGTGGCCCGACAACTGGCCCTCGGCCATTCGATCGAGGATGCGGCCCGGCGGGCGATCGGCCGGCTCGAGGGTGCCTTCGGTCTCGTCCTCCTCTTTCAAGAGGCACCCGACCTGCTGATCGCCGCCCGTCGTGGCAGCCCGCTGGCCATCGGCTACGGCGACGGTGCGATGTATGTCGGCTCCGATGCGCTCGCCTTGGCGCCCTTGACCGATCGGATCCAGTATCTGGAGGAGAACGACATCGCCTTCATCCGGATCGGCGACGTCAGGATCGAGGATGCCGCCGGGCACCTCGCTGCGCGGCCGATCCGGCAGACCGCCCTGTCCGGCGCCTTGATCGGCAAGGGCAACCACCGCCACTTCATGGAGAAGGAGATCTTCGAGCAGCCGGCTGTGCTCGGCGACACGCTGCGCTCCTTCGCGGCGGTCGGCGACGCCGTCGCCGATCACCGGATAGCGCTCGCCGATCTGCCGTTCGAGCCGCGGCAGCTGACACGGCTCACCACGGTCGCCTGCGGCACCGCCTACTATGCCGGCATGGTCGCCAAATACTGGTTCGAGGGCCTGGCCGGGCTGCCGGTCGAGTGCGACATCGCCTCGGAGTTCCGTTACCGGGAGCCGCCGATGGCCGCCGGCACGGCCGGCCTGTTCGTCTCGCAGTCGGGCGAGACGGCGGACACCCTCGCCGCGCTGCGCTACGTCAAGGGCCTGGGCCGGCCGACGCTCGCCGTGGTCAACGTGCCGGAGAGCTCGCTCGCCCGCGAGGCGGACGGGCTGCTGCGCACGCTCGCCGGCCCCGAGATCGGGGTCGCCTCGACCAAGGCCTTCACTACCCAGCTCGCCACCCTGGCCTGCCTGGCACTCGGCTGTGCGAAGGCGCGCGGCAGCCTGGCAGCGAGCGAGGAGGCGCGCCTCGTCGCAGCCCTCGACGAGGTGCCGGCGCTGATGCTTCAGGTGCTGGAGCATGACGGGCTGATCCGGCGCATCGCCGCGGGTATCATGGAGGCGCGCGACGTGCTCTACATCGGTCGCGGCCCGATGTTCCCGATCGCCCTCGAGGGTGCCTTGAAGCTCAAGGAGATCAGCTACATCCACGCCGAGGGCTATGCCGCAGGCGAGCTCAAGCACGGGCCGATCGCGCTGATCGACGACACGGTGCCGGTGGTCGTCGTCGCCCCCTCGGATGCGCTGTTCGAGAAGACGGCGAGCAATCTGCAGGAGGTGGCGGCGCGCGGCGGCCGTATCGTCCTGATCAGCGACGCCGCCGGCATCGAGGCCCTCGGCGAGTACGCCGAGCACTGCTTCGCGATGCCCGAGGTGGATCCCTTCGTCGCCCCCCTGCTCTATGCCGTGCCGATCCAGCTCCTCGCCTACCATACCGCGATCTTGAAGGGCACCGACGTCGACCAGCCGCGCAACCTCGCGAAATCCGTGACCGTCGAATAGCCGCCGTTCGGCCCGTCGCCCGGCCTGGCATCTGGCCCCGGCGTCTGGCCCCGGGGGCTGGCGGTATGAAGCTGGCGCGGTCGGGCGATCTGCGTGGCCTCCCGGGCGTCGGCGGAGCGGCTCGCTCGCCGGCGTGGCGCGAGCCTGGAGCGGTGGTTCGTTCCTGGACACGACAAGGATGGCCATCCGGCAAGGCCTGGCGATGGCCGGCGACCGCGGGCCGCGCTGCTGCGGCACCCGCCAAAAGCCCCACCGGAGCAGGGCCCACCGGAGCCGGGCCCGCCGGCGAAGAGCCCGCCCGAGCACGGACCCCGGGTGTGGTTGACGAGGGGCGGTGCGCCGGGCCGCCCGCACTCGATCGGGCGGCCGCCGGCTGGCGGCCCGACCGAGGCGGCATCGCGCCAACGGACGACGCCCCAGTACCGAAGGGACGCCGGGCGACGGCTGGCAAGCCGAGTTGCTCGCGCCGCGGGACGCCGATGCGGCGGACGATGGCGGCATCGCTGGCAGCAGTGCCGATGACGACGAACGCTCGGCGGGCCCGGTCGCCGACCTCGAAGGACTGTTCGATCAGCCTGAATTATTCACCTGGGCCGCCTTCTAGGCTGGCGGGCGCGACATAAGCCGTTGGGATCGTCTTGGGTTCGGTTGCTGGCACCAAAGGTCATGTCCCTGGACGTGGTGTAGCTGAGCGTAGCCACCAGCGGTACGCCGCTAAGGTCGGGTTGTGACGATCAACCTGAACCGGAGCGACCATGAATGGCCAGCAGTCCATTCATCCGATCTCCGAAGGAGACAGGGCCAGCAGGCCCTGGAGGTGATGATCAACGAGACGATGGCCCTGCAGGAGCTTCTGAAGAAGACGGCCGACGCCGACCTGGTGCTTGAGAGGCTCGGCTCGTGGTGCAGGCGCTTTGGCGCATGGCCGAAGCGGTTGCGGTGCATGGGCTTAGGGTAGCGCCGGATCGGCGGATCGGTGCGCCCTGGTGGGCGGAGCGCGGCCTTCAGCATCGGCGCGCCGTCGATGATCTGCCGGTGGCGGCGCTTCAGCCGGCGGGCGTCGAGATCATCGCGGGTCCAGCGCTGGGCTGCCCTGCCGTACCCGGCCATGTGGCTGATCGAAAGCCGGATTTTCTGGCCATGCCGCCGTATGCCGATGACCGCCCGCACCGAGATCTCCGTGACCTTCGAGTTCGGCCGCATGCGCCTCATGGTGGCGGCGAGGATCGGCCGAACGATCTCCTCGTCGGCGAGATTGCCGGCCCAAGACGTATCCCGGTCGACTGTCGCCTCTCGCCATGATCGGCCGACCGGCCAATCATCCGACCTTGGCAAAGGACGCGGCCGTGATCCGTCAGCGGACGATCATCGAGCGGCGGCGGCCGGGTGAGGAAACCCGGCCGGGGGGGCGCGGCGGGCGCGACCGACGACGCCCGCGCCGATGGTCCCCGGGAAGCAGCCCTAACAACGCGCACGTCGCCCGCCTCGGGTTGGTCCCGGTGGGACTGACCGCCGCGCTCAGGGCCGCGGCCCGGCTGGTCAGCCGTCGACCGCGCGACAGCCCAGTCACACCACACCGTGGGACAGAATCGCGTGCTGCCGGCGGCCCCTCGCCGCAGCACTGGCATGGCGGTGTCTGTGGTCGCGATAGGTGTCTCTAGTCTCGATAGATGCGTGATCGCCCTAGTGGATTGTCCATGACACTTGCTCCCCTCGGCCGGTCGGCGCGCGCCGACCGGCCGAGCCGTTGATCATGGCAAGAGATGCGGGGAGGATGATCCTCCACGCCCCCCCACGGTTACTTGGGTTTGCTACGAATTCGGGGAGGGGGGCGTGATTAACGGG
>CAZNWE010000065.1:0-24108 GCA_964576715.1 uncultured Geminicoccaceae bacterium
GTTCTCGTAGACCCGGGTCGGGAAGTTGCACGAGCCGGTGGCGAGCGAGGCCATGTCGGGCGCGAGCGGCAGCATGCCGCCGCGTTCCTCGCCGCTGCCGGACCGGCCGCCGGTCGACAGCTGGACGATCATGCCGGGGCAGTGGCGGCGAATGCCTTCCATCAATCGGGCGAAGCGCGCGGGGTCGGCGGTCGGCCGGCCATCGTCATCGCGGACATGGCAGTGGGCCAGCGTGGCCCCCGCCTCGAACGCGGCCTGAGTCGATTCGACTTGCTCGGCGATGCTGATCGGGACCGCCGGGTTGTCGGCCTTGGTCGGCACCGAGCCGGTGATCGCGACGGTGATGATGCAGGGGCTGGATGCGGCCATCGGGCGGCCTTCTCGGCTGTGCAACGGTCAGACTAGGCGGCCGGACGGCGCCCGACCACCGCCAAGGCGGCTTTCCGTGCGCCGGCAACCCGGCTAGGCTGCGAGGTCGACGGCAATCCGCAGGACGAGGCGCCGCTGGCCTCGTGCTCGTTCGCCGCCGCCTTGACCCTTGCTGTCGCCCGGCCGCACCAGCCGGTCCTCCATGCACGTTGAAGGAAGAAGATGAAACCCATGACATCGCCCGTCAATTCACCGCTCGGCCGCCGCATCGCCCGGGAGCTCGGCACGCCCGCCGTGGTGATCGATCTGGATGTGGTCGAGCGCAACATCCTTCGGCTGCAGGCGCATTGCGACGCCGTCGGGCTCGGCAACCGGCCGCACATCAAGACCCACAAGTCACCGTTGCTGGCCGGCATGCAGCGCGAGGCCGGGGCGCAGGGCATCACCTGCCAGAAGCTCGGCGAGGCGGAGGTCATGGCGGCGGCCGGGCTCGACGACATCCTGATCAGCTACAACCTCCTCGGCGAGGAGAAGATGGCGCGCCTCGCCCGGTTGGTCCGCGACGGGATCACCGTTCGGCCCTGCTGCGACAACCCGATGACGGTCGACGGCTATGCCGATGCGGCACGGCAGGCCGGGCGCGAGGTCGGTGTGCTGGTCGAGTGCGACACCGGCCGCGAGCGGGCCGGGGTCGAGACGCCGGCGGAAGCGATCGAGCTCGCCCGGCGGATCACCCGGCATCAGGGGCTGCGCTTCGACGGCCTCTTGCTCTATGCACCCGAGGACAGGATCGGCGAGACGCAGAGCTTTCTCGGCGCGGCCAAGGCGGGCCTGGCCGAGTACGGAATCGAGGCGCGGATCGTTTCGACCGGCGGCACCCCGAACCTGGCGACGCTCGGGACCATCAAGGGGGCGACGGAGCATCGCTCGGGCACCTCGATCTTCAACGACCGGATGATGATGCGCTGCGGTGTCGCCAGCCTCGACGATTGTGCCCTTGCCGTCTATGGGACAGTGGTCAGTCGGGCCGGGCACGATCGCGGCATTCTCGATGCCGGCTCGAAGACGCTGACCAGCGACACCGGCGGCGGGCTCGACGGCTTCGGGCTGATCCGCGAGTTCCCGGACGCGCGGATCAAGGGCTTTGCCGAGGAGCACGGCATGCTGGACCTCTCGGCCGCGACCATGCGGCCGGAGATCGGCGACGTCGTCAGCATCGTTCCGAACCATGTCTGTGTCGTGGTCAACATGGTCGATCAGCTGGTGATGGTGCGCGGCCAGCAACTGATCGGCACGCTGCCGGTGGCCGCTCGCGGCAAGATCGTCTGAGGGGGAAGCACGAGGTCGATCCGCATGAGCCGGGCGTAAAGGCTGTTGCCGAGGCTCGGCGATCGGTTGCGGCGGACGGTGCGGCGTCGCCGCCAAGCACCTCGACGGCTACCTCGCCCGGCACCACCTCGCCATCCTGCCTACGCCGCCGACGCCGCGCGGGCCGCCGGATGGCCCGGCGAACGCGACCTGCGGCAAGCCTTTCCCCTGGCTTCCTCGTGCCGGCGCAATGGCGAGTCGGGTCGTAGCGGACGTCGCGTCAGTAGGCGTAGGCGGCGAACAGCGGATCGACCAAGCCCTGCCATTCGGCCGCGAAGCGCTGGCGCTTCTCCGCGGCCGGGGTGATGCCGGACTTGGCGATCTCCCAGAGCGCATGCAGGTACTTGCGCTCGTCGCGATTGTCCCAGTCCATGACGTTGCGGGCGGCAAGCCCGGCTTCGGCGATCTCCAGCGTGCGCAGGGCCAGATCCTGAACACTGCCGCCGCGAAACGGCGTTTGCAGGCCCGACCGCGGCACCTCGGCGCGCAACCGCTCGTGCTCTTCGAGGCTCCAGCTCTCGCAAAGATCCCAGGCGGCGTCGAGGGCGGTCTGCTCGTAGAGCAGCCCCACCCAAAGCGCCGGCAGGCCGCAGAGCTGGCGCCAGGGGCCGCCGTCGGCGCCGCGCATCTCGAGGAAGCGCTTCAGGCGCACCTCGGGGAAAAGGGTGGTCAGGTGATCGACCCAGTCGCTGATCGTCGGCTTCTCGCCGGGCAAGGCCGGCAGCCGGCCGGCGAGGAAGTCGCGAAACGACTGGCCGGCGGCGTCGATGTAGCGGCCGTCGCGGTAGACGAAGTACATCGGCACATCGAGCACGTGGTCGGTGTAGCGCTCGAACCCCATGCCGTCCGCGAAGACAAAAGGCAGGATGCCGCAGCGGTCGGCGTCGGTATCGGTCCAGATGTGCGAGCGATAGCTCTCGAAGCCGTTGACCTTGCCGTCGGTGAACGGCGAGTTGGCGAAGAGGGCGGTGGCGATCGGCTGCAGCGCCAGGCCGACCCGAAACTTCTTCACCATGTCGGCTTCGTCGGCGAAGTCGAGATTGACTTGGATGGTGCAGGTGCGAAGCATCATGTCGAGGCCGAGCTTGCCCACCTTCGGCATGTAGCGGCCCATGATGCCGTAGCGGCCCTTGGGCATCCAGGGGATCTCCTCGCGCCGCCACTTCGGCTGAAAGCCCATGCCCAGCATGCCGATGCCCAGAGGATCGGCGACCTCGCGGACCTGTGCCAGATGCTGGTGCACCTCGCTGCAGGTCTGGTGGATGTGCTTCAGGGGAGCGCCCGAGAGCTCGAACTGGCCACCGGGCTCGAGGGTGACGTTGCAGCCGTCGCCCTGGAGCGCGATCAGCTTCTCGTCCTCCAGCACGAGGGTCCAGCCGAAGGTCTCGGCCAAGCCCTCGAGCAGGGCGCGGATGCCGTGCTCACCGGCGTAGGCGAGCGGCTTCAGGGTGCGGCGGCAGAAGCCGAACTTCTCGTGCTCGGTGCCGATGCGCCAGGCGTCCTTCGGCTTCGCGCCGGCTGCGATGTACTCGACCAGCTGGCGGCGATCCTCGATCGGCTCGCCCTTGCCTGACGATGGCGCCGACATGGTCGTTCTTCCTCCGAATGACGGAACGCGTGGCCGGCTCAGCGCAGCAGCGCCTCGACCTCGGCGAGCAATGCCTGCACCTCCAGCGCCGCCGCACTCCTGGGCTCGCTTTCGACCACGCCCAGGCCGCGGCCGAGGCTGGCGATGAAGGCCTGCCGATTACCGAGACGCGCAGATAGCGCCTCGTAGCCGCGCTCGGCAATAGACTGCAGCGCCTCGTCCAAGCTCTTGCCGCGCGGCGGCACCCGGTTGAGGACGAGGGCGCTGGCCTTGCCGTCGTTGAGCGCGATGTCCAGCGTGTTCTTCGAGGCCCAGATGTCGAGCGGGCTCGGCTGGCAGGGGACGAGCACCAGGTCGGCGGCCTTGATCGCCCCCTTGGCGTCGCTCTCGGCATGCGGCGGGCTGTCGACGACGATCCGCTCGACGTCGCGCTTCAGGCGATCGAGCTCGACCCCGAGCCGCCAGCCGCCGACCATGGAGAAGCGCAACTCGGCGACGTCCCTGGCCTCATGCTCGCGCAGCCGCATCCAGGCGGTGAGGCTGGCCTGCGGGTCGATGTCGACCACGGCGACCGTCTTGCCGGCCTGGCGCATGGCCGTCGCCAGTTGCACAGCGAGCGTCGTCTTGCCGGCGCCGCCCTTCTGCTGGGCGATGGTGATGATGGCGGACATGGCGCTTGCCTTTCTTGTGGCCCGGGTTGCGTGGCGCAGCCCCGGGGGTGGCGACATTGCGCGCTCAGTAGCCGCGCTCTCGGTCGACGACGGCGGCAAGCGGCCGGCCTTGCCGCAGCCGCTCGATATTGGCCGCGATGGTCAGCGACGCGGTCTCGGGCAGCGCATAGGAGGCGGCGTGCGGCGTGATGCGGACGCCCGGATGGCGCCAGAGCGGATCGTC
This sequence comes from uncultured Geminicoccaceae bacterium, assembly GCA_964576715.1. GTDB lineage: Bacteria > Pseudomonadota > Alphaproteobacteria > Geminicoccales > Geminicoccaceae > SLRI01. Next base: position 4,220 of record CAZNWE010000065.1, read on the forward strand.
GACCGGCAGCGGCTCGACCGGCGTGACGTCGAGCAGGGCGGCCCGCAAATGGCCGCGATCGAGGGCGGCGATCAGGTCGGCGGGCACCAGCTGGCGGCCGCGCCCGACATGGATCAGCACGGCGCCCTCTGGCAGGCGGGCGAACAGCCGGGCATCGAGGATGCCAGAGGTCTCGGGCGTCAGCGGCAACAGACAAACGAGGAAGTCGCAAGCCTCGAGGAAGGGGCCGAGTGCGGCATCGCCGGCAAAGGTCTCGATTCCGTCGAGGCGTTTCGCCCGGCGGCTCCAGCCGCGCACGCCAAAGCCGTGCGCCTGCACCTGCGCGGCGGTGGCGCTGCCGAGTTCGCCGAGCCCCATGACGCCCACGGTGCGCGCCGCCGCCGGCTGCGGCAGGATCAGTCGCCAGCGTGCGGCTGCCTGCTGCTCGGCGAAGCGGTCGAGGTCGCGGTGGTAGTAGAGGATGTTGGCGAGGACGAACGTGCTCATGGTCGTGGTCAGCGAGCGGTCGACCAGGCGGCAGAGCGGCACGTCGGGCAGGTCGGGCTGGGCCAGCATCGCGTCGACCCCGGCAGCGAGCGAGAAGATCGCCTCCAGATTGGGCAGGCTCTGCAACAGGCCGGGCGGCGGCAGCCAGACCAGCGCGCTGGTGATCTCCGCCGGATCGCCGGTCTCGGGCCAGATGCGAAAGTCGAGATCGGGGAGGCGGGCCAGGAGGGCGTCGCGCCAGGCCCGCGCATCGTCGTCTCGACTGTAGAACAAGAGCGCCAATCACGATCCTCCGACGCTGGCGTCTGCCCGAAAGAGCACGCCATGATACAACCGTTACTGCAGCCTCGCTCGCCACTTGACAAGTCGGGGCGGTGTCGATGCTTTAGCGCCGCGTGCTGGTTGCGGCGGTCAGCCCACGGCATGCGGCGAACGCCCATCTGCCAGGAGGCCCTGCCATGCTCCGACCACCGATCACCACGGCTGCGGTCGTCAGGCGTGCGCCAGCTGCCGGCAGTGCCGCCTCGCTGGTGGCGATACTGGCAGCTGTCGTCCTCGGCCCTTCACCCGCCGTCGCCGAGGATCTGGAGATCACCGAGCAGCTCGAGCGGGCCACCTTCCGCGCCGCCGACCTGAACAAGGACGAGCTGCTCGACGAAAGCGAGTTCGCCGCCGACGTGATCGCCGCTTTCGTCACGCTCGACGTCAACGCGGACGACCTGCTGTCGCCCGACGAGCTCTTCGGGGTGAGCGAGGCCGCTTTCGCGCAGGTCGACTTCGACGGCAATGGCAGCATCGAGCTCGCCGAGCTGCGCTTGCGCAAGCTCAACGCTTTCGCCCGTGCGGATCGCGATCTCGACGGCCGGGTGTCGATGGCGGAGATGCTGTTCCGGCCGCGGCGGGCGGTGCAATGAGCCGGTCTCGCCGCCTCGGCGCCGCGCTCGTCCTGCTGCCGCTGATCGGCTGTGCCGGGTTGCAGGACGACCGCGCCTTCGCCCCGCTCGATGCGATCGAGCCAGGTGCCGGGCCGCTCGACCCGGCGGACGCGGCTGCGGCCGAAGCCTCGGCGAACGCGATCATGAGCGCGGTGATCGCCGGCGATCTCTTGATCGGCGGGCAGGCAGCGACAGAGATGCTGCGCGCCGCGGCGGTGGAGCCGGCAGTGGGGCCGGATGCGGCACCGGCCGACGCCGACGATGCGGCAACCGCTGCCGAGGCGCGGCAGCTCGCCGCCCTCGAGCAGGTGGCTCTTGCGCAGGAGCCCGAGCGGCAGCGTCAGCTGCGGCAGGCACTGCTCCTCGAGCGCTGGATGAGCACGCGGGTCGAGCCGGTCAGGCTCGACCGCGACGACATCCGCCGCGGCCAGCAGCTCCTCGCCGAACGCGGCTTCGATCCGGGGCCCATCGACGGCATCGTCGGGCCGCGCACGCGCGCCGCCGTCGCGGCCTTCCAGGACGCCCAGAGCCTTCCCGTCACCGGCGAGCTGACCCGGGCGCTGCTCGAGCTCCTGACGATCACCGGCTGAGCGGTCGCAGCCGGTCAGGTGCTCGCCGCCCGGCCGGAGCCCAGGCTCATCGGTTTTCCCGGCCTCGCCGTTGCCACGGCCTCGCTCGGGCTCCGGTAGCAATAGCGGCGGCCGCTGCTGGGCGACTGCCTGCCGAAGCACCGACCGGCTGGACACGCCGGGCGGAGTCGACCGGGCGGTTGCCCTGGCTTATGCTCCAGTTGGTCAGCGTGACGATGAAGGGCCGAAAGCATGTGCGGGTTCGTCTGTCTTTGGCAGGTTGGCGATCAGGCGCTGGCCAGCCGGATGATCGAGCGAATCGCCCATCGCGGCCCGGATGCGGTCGGGGTGATCAGCCCGCCCGGCCTGCCGGTCACCATGGCGCATTGCCGGCTGTCGATCATCGGTCCGGAGGACGGTGCGCAGCCGATCTTTCAGGGGAAGGACATCCTTGTCGTCAACGGCGAGATCTACAACCACCGCGATCTCCGGGCAATTCTCGGTGAGAGCGCCTTCGAGACGGCGAGCGACAGCGAGACCATCCTGCACCTCTTCCGGAGCGACGCCGTGCGCTGGATCACGCGGCTCGACGGCATGTTCGCCTTTGTCCTCGCGACCCCTGAGCGGATCGTCGCCGCCCGCGATCCCCTGGGCATCAAGCCAGCCTATCTGGCGCGGCTTGACGGCGGCCTCGCCTTCGCCTCGGAGCTCAAGGCATTCGACGGCATTCCCGGCGTCACGGTCGAGACGGTGCCGCCGGGCAGTCTCTTCGACAGTCGCGACGGCATGCGGCGCTGGTACCGGACACCGCATGGCGCCGCGCGCGAGGAGGAAGGTTTCGACGTCCTGGCCACGGCGAGCGAGCTTCGACTGGTCATGGAGGAGGCGGTGCGCAAGTGGCTGGTGGCCGACGTGGAGGTCGGGGCCTTCCTGTCCGGCGGGCTCGACAGCTCGATCATCGCGGCCCTCGCCGCCCGGCTCGGCAAAGGGCGGCTCAAGACCTTCGCCGTCGGCACCGCAGGCAGTGCCGATCTCGCCGCCGCGCGGGCAGTGGCGGCGCATATCGGCAGCGAGCACTGCGAGGCTTCGTTCACCGCCGAGGACGTCGCCCGGGTGCTGCCGCACGTCATCTATCACCTGGAGAGTGCTGACGTGGATCTCGTCCGCTCGGCGATCCCGACGCATTTCGCCGCCCGGCTCGCCCGGCGCCACGTCAAGGCGGTGCTCACCGGCGAGGGTGCCGACGAGCTGTTCGCCGGCTACGCCTACCACCACGCCTATGTCGACGACCCGCGGGCACTAGCCGAGGAGCTGACCCGGGCACTCGGCAGCATGCACAACATCAACCTGCAGCGGGTCGACCGGCTGACCATGGCCGAGGGGCTCGAGGCGCGGACACCCTTTCTCGATCGCGAGCTGATCGACTTCGCCCAGAGCATTCCAGCGACCCTCAAGCTCAGGCGCACCGATCCCACAGACCCGGAGCGCACCGGGCCGACCACCGAGAAGTGGATCCTGCGCAAGGCCTGCGCCGACCTGCTGCCGGCCGCACTCGTCTGGCGGCAGAAGGCGCAGTTCGACGAGGGCTCGGGCACGGTGGCGGCGCTGACGCCGGCCCTGATGCGCCTTGCCGGCTCCGCAGAGCCGCTCGATCGCGCGGCCGAGGCCACCCTCTACGAGACGCTGCTCAGGCGCGCCTACCAGACGCCGGAGCTGATTCTCGCCAATGCCGGCGCCTGGACCGCCGATCGCGTCGCCGTCTGAACCGTCCCGCGCTCAACGATGCGCCGCGCGATAGGCCTTCGGCGTGGTGCCGAACTCGGCGCGAAAAACCTCGTAGAAGCGGCTCAGGGAGCCGAAGCCGGCGGCGAAGGCGATCTGGGTGATCTCCCGGTCGGTCGACAGCAGCATGGCCTGAGCCACGGCCCGACGGTGGCGGGCGATGTACTGGTTGATGGTGAGACCGAGGCAGTCGCGAAAGAGGGTCATGGCGTAGTTCGGGTGCAGCCCGGCGGCCCTGGCGATCTCGGCGGTGGTCAGCGGTTCGGCCAGATGTTCGGCGATGTAGCGGGCCATGCGCTGTGCCTTGGCCATGCGGCCGATCGGCCCCACGGTCTCGACCGGTGCGGCGGCCCCGCCGATCGGCCGCCAGCCGTCGAGATCGACGCGGCGCAGGCGGCTGGCGAGCTCGTCCTGGGCGATGCCGGTGAGCTGCGGCCGCCTGGCCGCGACGTCCTGGTGCCAGCGCGCGAAGCGCAGCTGGTCGAGCTCGTCGGTCGAGGCCGCCTCGATCATCCGCCCGGCGAGCACCGCCCGGGCGAAGCCCTGGCTCACCGGCAGGCCCAAGAAGCGCTCGATCGGCAGGTACATGCAGCCGAAGCGGGTCTCGCCCCGAGTCAGGGTCACCTGATGCGGCACTGCACCCCAGAAGACGACGAGGCGGCCGGCGGGCAGGGTCAGCGCCTCGCCGTTGAAGCGGTAGGTCATCGCCCCGGTCAGCACGAGGTTGACCTCGATCTCGCTGTGGATGTGCGGCTCGGCCATGCACGCCACCTGGTGACTGTGCTCGAGGGCGCTGATGTCGACGAGGTCCAAAGGCCGCCTCCCCAGACTGCCGATCGTAGGATTCCGGAAAAGAAAGGCACAAAAGAGGAAGCGTCGCCACTCCCATTGGCGCATAGTCAATGGTCAGAAAACCAACGTTCAGGGAGATGCTGATGCCGTATCCGGCGCTGCAGGCGACGCTCGTCGCCGGAACCATGCTCTTTTTGGCTGGCCCGGCTGCGGCCGATCGCCTGGTGATCAACGCCAACACCTCCGATCCAGCGCCGCGCGCCGCCTTTCAGGAGGTGGTGGCACAGTTCGAGGCGGCCAATCCGGACATCGAGGTCGAGCTCAACGTCTTCGACCACGAGGGGTTCAAGACCCAGGTCCGGAACTTCCTCGTGGCCCAGGCCCCGGATGTGATCACCTGGTTCGCCGGCAACCGGATGAAGGCGTTCATCGACCGCGAGCTCCTCGAGGACGTGAGCGACGTTTGGGAAGCCGAGGGCCTGAACGAGGGCATGGCCTCGGTGCGCTCGGCGCTCACCGTCGAGGACAAGCAGTGGGGCGTGCCCTACGGCTACTACCAGTGGGGCTTCTACTACCGAAAGGACCTGTTCGAGCAGGCGGGGGCCGAGGTGCCCGAGACCTGGGACGAATTCCTGGCGGTGGGCGAGAAGCTCAATGCCGCCGGGATCAAGCCCGTCACCATCGGCACCAAGTTCCTCTGGACCGCCGCCGGCTGGTTCGACTACGTCAACCTGCGGACCAACGGCTATCAGTTCCACATCGATCTGACCGACGGCAAGATCCCCTACACCGACGACCGGGTCAGGGCGACCTTCGCCAATTGGCGGCAGCTGATCGATGCCGGATTCTTCATCGACAACCATGCCAACTACAGCTGGCAGGAAGCACAGCCCTTCCTCTACCAGGGCCAGGCGGCGATGTATCTGATCGGCAACTTCATCGTGCCGATGTTCCCGGACGAAATCGCGGAGCAGATGGGCTACTTCCAGTTCCCGATCATCGACCCGGCCCTCGATGTCGGCGAGGACGCGCCGACCGACACGCTGCACATCCCGGCCCGCGCCTCCAACAAGGAGAATGCCAAGAGGTTCCTGGCCTTTGTCGCCAGCCCCGAGGTCCAGGGGCCGCTCGCCGAGGCCTTGGGCTACGTGCCGGCGCACAAGGAGGCGGCGGTCGCCGACGACCCGTTCCTCCAGTCGGGGTTCGCGGTGCTGAGCGAGGCCGACGGCCTCGCCCAGTTCTACGATCGGGACACCGAGCCGGAGATGGCGCAACTCGGCATGCAGGGCTTTCAGGAGTTCATGGTCCACCCGGACCGGCTCGACGACATCCTCGAACGGCTCGAGAGTGCGCGGCGGCGGATCTTCGCCGCCGGCTTCTCCGACTGACCCTCCGATCAGGCGGGGGCCGGCCCCGTGCCGGCGCCAGCCGCTGCCTGGAGTGCCCGATGTCCGTGGTCCTGCCCGCGACCGACGCACCGTCGCCGCTCGGCCGCCTGTTCAAGCGGCACCAGCAGCGACTGGCCCCGGTGGTCTTTCTGGCCCCTGCCCTGTTCATGTTCGTGGTCTTCGTGGTCAACCCGATCGTCCAGTCGATCTGGGTGTCGTTCCACGACTGGGACGGGCTCGGGCCGATGCGCTGGGTCGGCTTCGGCAACTATCTGGCACTGTTCGACGACCGGCTCTTCTACATCTCGCTTCAGAACAACCTGATCTGGCTCGTGCTCTATCTCCTGGCCCCGCCGGCCGGGCTCATGGTAGCGCTCTTCCTGAACCAGAAGGTCTGGGGCATCCGCCTGGTCAAGTCGCTCTTCTTCTTTCCCTTCGTGATCAGCCAGGTGGTGGTCGGCCTCGTCTTCGCCTGGTTCTACGACCCGGGCTTCGGGCTCTTGGCCAAGCTCTTCCTGGGCCTCGGGCTACAACCGGTGGGCATTCTCTCCGATGAGCGCTTTGCCACCTTTGGGATCATCCTGGCCGGGCTCTGGCCGCAGATCGCCTATTGCATGATCCTCTACCTCACCGGGCTCAACAACGTGAACCCGGAGGTGGTCGAGGCCGCACGGATCGACGGCGCCAAGGGCTGGACGATGCTCTGGAACGTCATCCTGCCCGAATTGCGCCCGGCGACCTTCATCGCCGTGGTGGTCACCGTGATCGGGGCGCTCCGCTCGTTCGACCTGGTTGCCGTCATGACCGCGGGCGGCCCGTTCGGCAGCTCGAACGTGCTCGCCTTCTACATGTACGAGCAGGCGATCTTCAATTTCCGCATGGGCTACGGCGCGGCGATCGCCACCGTGCTGTTCCTCATCATGGACGTCTACATCGCCTGGTTCCTCTGGCGGATGCTCCGCCAGGAACGGCGGGACGGCTGATGTTCCCGACCCCGATCGAGAAGGCCCGGCCGGCGACCCGACTGCTCTATCGCCTCGGCTTGCCGGCGGCGCTCATCGTCTGGCTCCTGCCCTTGATCGCGGTGATGCTGACCTCGGTGCGCTCGCTCAGCGATATCAACCAGGGCAACTACTGGGGCTGGCCCTCCGAGATCTACCTGATCGAGAACTACTCGGCGGTGTTCGAGGCGACGCCGATGGCCCGCTACCTGTTGAACTCGTTCGTCGTGACCCTGCCGACCGTGGTCGCCACGATCGCGATCAGCACGCTCGCCGGGGCGGCGCTCTCGCTCTACCGCTATCGCCTGAGCTTTCTGCTCTTTGCGATGTTCATCGCCGGCAACTTCATCCCGTTCCAGATCCTGATGATCCCGGTCCGCGACCTGATGGTGCGGCTCGGCATGTACGACACCTACTGGTCGTTGATCCTCTTCCACACCGCCTTTCAGGCCGGGTTCTGCACGCTGTTCATGCGCAACTTCATCAAGGCGCTGCCGTTCGAGCTGATCGAGGCGGCCAGGGTGGCCGGGGTCAACGAATTCGAGATTTTCTGGAAGGTCGTGGTGCCGCTGGTCCGGCCGGCCATGGCGGCCTTGGCGGTGCTCGTCTTCACCTTCATCTGGAACGACTATTTCTGGGCCCTGGTCCTCGTCCAGTCCGACGCGGTGCGGCCGATCACGGTGGGCCTCGGGGCGCTGAAGGGCCAATGGGTCGCCTCCTGGCAGCTCATCTCGGCGGGCTCGATCATCGCCGCCCTGCCGCCGGTCGCGATCTTCTTCCTGATGCAAAAGCACTTCGTCGCCGGGCTGACGCTCGGTGCCACCAAGGGCTGAGGGCATGGGTTCGAGGGTCGAGCGGCTGGTGGCCGGGGGCACCTGCCTCGTGCTGGCGGCCGCGGACGATGCCGTCCCGACCGTGCTGCACTTCGGACCGCCGCTCCCCGGCGACCCGGCCGGCCTGATGGACGCCAACCGGCCGCAGCGCCTGCCGGCGAGCCCCGACATGCCAGTACCCTTGTCGCTCCTGCCGGTGCACGGGCTGGGCTTTTTCGGCCGGCCGGGCTTCGTGGCATCGCGGCCGGCAGGTGACTGGTGCTTCGCCTTCAGGGCCACGATGCGCAGCGTCGACGGCGCGATCGTGGTCGAGCTGGTCGACGGCGCGGGCGGGGTGGCCATCGCCATCCACCTGGCGCTCGACCCGGAGAGCGGGGTGCTGAGCGTGGCGACCAGCCTCACCAACCGGGGTGCGGCGCCGCTCAGGCTCGACTGGCTCGCCGCCCTGGCCCTGCCGCTGCCGCCCGCCCTGAACGAGGTGCTGTTGCAGGAAGGGCGCTGGGGCGCCGAGCTGTCGCCCGGCCGCTTTTCGCTCGACCACCAGCAGGAACTGCTGCGCACCAGCCGTTGTGGCCGGACGGGACATGCCGGCAGCCCGACCGTGGTGGTGGGCGAGGCCGGGTTCGGCGAGACCACTGGCCGGGTGATCGGCTGCCATCTCGCCTGGAGCGGCAACCACCAGCTCGCGGTCGAGGTGCTGCCGGACGGCAGCCGGCAGCTCCAGCTCGGCGAGTGGCTCCTGCCCGGCGAGGTGACCCTCGGCCCCGGCGAGGTCTATCCAGCGCCACTCGTCTACGCCGCCTGGTCCGGCCAGGGGCTCTCCGGCGTTTCGCAGCGCTTCCATGCGCATATCCGCCGACGGATCGCCCGGCCGCAGCCGCGACCGGTGCATCTCAACACCTGGGAGGCGGTCTATTTCCGCCACGAGTTCGAGGAGCTCGGGGCGATCGCCGAGGCGGCGGCGGGGCTCGGGGTCGAGCGCTTCGTGCTGGACGACGGCTGGTTCGGGCGGCGCGACGACGATTGCACCAGCCTCGGCGACTGGGCGGTCGACAGCCGCAAGTATCCGGACGGTCTCGGACCGCTGATCGCGCATGTCAGGGGCCTCGGCATGGGCTTCGGGCTATGGGTCGAGCCCGAGATGGTGAGCCCCGAGAGTGCGCTCTACCGGGCACACCCGGACTGGGTGCTGGCGGTGCCCGGCCGCGAGCGGCCGACGGGGCGGCGGCAGCTGGTCCTCGACCTCACCCGGCCCGAGGTGTTCGAGCACACGCTGGGCTGGCTCGATGCCCTGCTCAACGACCACGCCATCGACTATCTCAAATGGGACCACAATCGCGACCTGGCTCCCGCGGCCTCGGCCGGCCGGCCGGCGGCGCGGGCCCAGACGCTGGCGGTCTACCGGCTGCTCGATACGCTGCGGGCACGGCATCCCGCGGTCGTGATCGAAGCGTGTGCCAGTGGCGGCGGGCGGATGGATCTCGGCATCCTCGCCCGCACCGACCGATTCTGGCCGTCCGACAACAACGACCCGCTCGTCCGCCAACGGGTGCAGCGCGGCGCCAGCCTGGTCTTCCCGCTCGAGGTGCTGGGTGCGCATGTCGGCCCCTCGCCCTCGCATCAGACGGGACGGCGGACGGCGCTCCAGTGCCGCTGCCGAACGGCCCTCTTCGGGCATCTGGGGCTCGAGCTCGATCCGCGTCGCTTCAGCGCGGCGGAGGCGACGGCCGTGCGGGGCGAGATCCTGCTCTACAAGCGGTTTCGCGATCTCCTGCACAGCGGCAGGCTCTGGCGGCTCGAGATCGCGGCACCGGCGGTCATGGGCCAGCTCGTGGTCGGCGCCGACGGCAGCGAGGCGCTGGCCCAGCTGGTCTGCAGCGAGCAGCCGGGCTTCTCCCTGGCCCCGCCGGTGCGGCTGCCCGGGCTCGACCGGCAGGCCGGCTACCGCCTCGAGCTGGTCGAGCCGTGGCCAGAGCCGGCCGCAGCGACGCTGCCGGACCCGGCCTTCTGGCGTGGGCGGCCGGTGCTCGACGGCGGCAGCCTCGCCGAGGTCGGCATCCGCCTGCCGCTGACCATGCCTGAGACGATCTGGCTGCTTTATCTGGAGCGCGTGTGATGCTGGGGGTCTGCTACTATCCGGAGCATTGGCCCGAGGCGCTGTGGGCCGAGGATGCGAGGCGGATGCGCGAGTTCGGCATCGCCTGGGTCAGAATTGGCGAGTTCGCCTGGAGCCGGATCGAGCCCGCCCGCGACGACTGGCGCTTCGACTGGCTCGACCGGGCGGTCGACACGCTGGCGGGAGCCGGCCTGCAGATCGTCATGTGCACGCCGACCGCGACCCCGCCCAAGTGGCTGGTCGACGAGCGGCCGGCGATTCTGCCCTTCGATGCCGCGGAGCAGCCGCGGCGGTTCGGCTCACGCCGGCACTACTGCTTCTCTTCGCCGGCCTTCGCCGCGGAGGCGGCCAGGATCAGCGAGGTGGTGGCGCGCCGCTACGGCAGCCACCCGGCGGTCCATGCCTGGCAGCTCGACAACGAGTATGGCTGCCACGACACCGTGCTCTCCTACTCGCCGGCCGCCAAGGCTCGGTTTCGCGCGTGGCTGGAGGCGCGGTTCGGGTCGATCGCGGCCTTGAACGAGGCCTGGGGGACGGTGTTCTGGTCGCAGGACTACCGGCATTTCGGCGAGATCGACCCGCCGAACCTGACGGTCGCCGAGGCCAACCCGGCGCATCGCCTGGACTGGCGACGCTTCGCCTCGGACGAGGTGGTCCGCTTCAATGCCGAGCAGGCGGCGATCGTCCGGGCGCATAGTCCGGGACGGCGGGTGACCCACAATTTCATGGGCTTCTTCAGCGACTTCGCCCACCAGCCGGTGGCCGCGGATCTCGATTTCGCCAGCTGGGACAGCTATCCCCTCGGCTTCACCGACCAGCGCATGCCCTGGCTCACGCCGGAGGAACGGCGGCGCTATGCGCGGACGGGACATCCCGACGTCGCGGCCTTTCACCACGACCTCTACCGCGGCATCAGCCCGGACGGCTCGTTCTGGGTGATGGAGCAGCAGCCGGGGCCGGTGAACTGGGCGCCGCACAACCCGGCACCGGCCAAAGGCATGGTCAGGCTCTGGACGCTGGAGGCCATGGCGCACGGGGCCGAGGTCGTCAGCTATTTCCGCTGGCGGCAGGCACCGATGGCGCAAGAGCAGTGTCACGCCGGGCTCAACCGGCCGGATGGTGCGCTCGACCAGGGTGGCGAGGAGGCGGCCGTTGCGGCGCGCGAGATCGCCGCCCTCGGGCTGGCGGCGCAACCGACGCGGCAGGCCCCGGTAGCACTCGTCTTCGACGAGGCGGCGCACTGGGCCCTGTCGATCCAGCCGCAGGGGGCCGGGTTCGACTACTGGGCGCTGGTCTTCGCGTTCTACACTGCCTTGCGCCGGCTCGGGCTCGATGTCGACATCAAGCGACCGGGGCAGCCGCTCGACGGCTACCGGCTGGTCGTCGCACCCAGCCTGCCGATCCTCGAGGAGCCGGCCTTGGCGGCACTGGAGGCGACCGGGGCCAGGCTGGTGATCGGGCCGCGCACCGGCTCCCGCGATCGCCACCATCGCATCCCGGATGGCCTCGCCCCCGGGCCGTTGCAGCGGCTGTTGCCGCTCCAGGTGACCCGGGTCGAGAGCCTGCCGGCCGTACTCGAGGACCGGCTGACCTGGCGCAATCACGCTTTTCCGGTCGTTGTCTGGCGCGAGCGGATCGAGAGCCGTCTGCTGCCGGAAGCCCGGTTCGCCGATGGCGAGGGGGCGGTCTTTCGCCTCGGGCCCGCGAGCTATCTCGGGTTCTGGCCGAGCACCGAGTTTCTTCTGGCCTATCTCGCCGCCGAGTGCGACGCCACAGGCCTCTCGACCACTGATCTCGGACCGCATCTGCGTACGCGACGGCGCGGCGCCCTCACCTTCACTTTCAACCGCGGGCCCGACGCCGTGCGGCTCGGCGACGGGGCGACGCTGGCCCCGGCCGGTGTCGCCTGGCGGCACGACTGAAGGGCTGTGCATGGCCTTCGGTCCGACCGTGCGCTAGGCAGGTGTCACCAGGGTCGAGGGGGAGGATGGCGACGGCATGGCGGAAGACGGCAACAACGACGAGCCGGGTCAGGGCGGGCCGCTTCGTGGTGTTCGCGTGCTCGACCTCACCAATGTCCTGGCCGGGCCGTTCTGCTGCCACCAGCTGGCGCATCTCGGGGCCGAGGTGATCAAGGTCGAGGCCCCCGGCCGCGGCGACCTCGCCCGGCAGCTCGGCGCCGACGCCGCGCTCAACGAGCGGCTGATGGGCGTCTCGTTCCTGGCCCAGAATGCCGGCAAGAAATCCTTGACCCTCAACCTCAAAGACGCCCGCGGCAAGGCGCTCTTCAAGCAGTTGGTGGCGACGGCCGATGTGTTGGTCGAGAACTTCCGGCCGGGGGTCATGGACCGGCTCGGCCTCGGCTGGCCGGTCTTGAGCGCTGTCAACCCGCGGCTCGTCTACTGCGCCATCTCGGGCTTTGGACAGGACGGCCCCTGGATCCACCGGCCCGCCTACGACCAGATCATCCAGGGCGTGTCCGGGGTGATGGCGATCACCGGTGATGCCGCGACCGCACCGTTGCGCGTCGGCTACCCGATCGCCGACACGATCGGCGGCATGACGGCGGCCTTCGCCATTTCGGCGGCCCTCAACGACCGCGCCAACGGGGCCTTTATCGACGTCTCGATGCTCGAAGCGGTGCTCGCCACCATGGGCTGGGCGGTTTCCAACTGGCTGATCGCCGGGCTCGCACCGACACCGCAGGGCAACGAGAACCCGACCTCGGCCCCCTCCGGTACCTTCATGGCGGCCGATGGACCGCTCAACATCGCCGCCAACAAGGACGAGCAGTGGGTGCTCCTGGCCCGCCATCTCGGCCGCGCCGATCTCCTCGGCCACGCCGACTACGCCAGCCGCGAGGCCCGCAAGGCGAACCGCTTGGCCCTCAAGGCCGAACTCGAGGCGGCACTCGCCAGCAAGCCCGCCCGGGTCTGGGCGCGCGAGCTCAACCGCCTCGGTGTCCCGGCCGGTGCCGTGCTCGACGTTCCCGAGATCCTCGCACACGCGGTGATCCAGGATCGCGGCATGCTCGCCACCTACCCGGACGTGCCCGGGGTCGGGCGTGACGTCACGGTGGTGCGCACCGGCATCAAGCTCGACGGCAGCGCCCCGGCGGTCGCCGCGCCGCCGCCCGAACTCGGCACGCACACGACCGAGATCCTGGGCACGCTCGGCCTCGACGCCGAGGCCATCGCGGCACTGCGTGCAGATGGGGTGATTTGATGTGCATCACCCTTTTCGCCGCGGATGTGTTGTGTCAGGGTCATGACGAGATGGTGCCGGCGCCAGGCTGGCCACCACAACACTTGGTTCGATCAGGGAGACGAAAATGAACACTTTCCGGTGCCATCGCCGTGGTCTCGCTGCGCTTGTCGCGGCCACGCTTCTGGCGGCCGGCTCGGCCGCGGCCGAGCCGCTGGTGGACAGCATCCACTTCCTGGTGCCGGGCGGTGCCGGCGGCGGCTGGGACGGGGCGGCGCGCGGCGTTGGCGAGGCGCTGACCAATGCCGAGATCATCGGCAATGCCAGCTTCGAGAACATGTCGGGCGGCGGTGGCGGCAAGGCCATGGTCTACATGATCGACAATGCCCGCTCGAACCATGGCACGCTGATGGTCAACTCGACTCCGATGATCATCCGCGGGCTCAACGGCGAGGTGCAGCAGACCTTCCGCGACATGACGCCGGTCGCCGGCGTGCTCGCCGACTACGCCGCTCTCGTCACCCACAAGACCAGCGACATCCAGAGCTTCGCGGCGTTCCTCGAGGCGTACCAGGCCAATCCCAACGCGGTCGCCGTTGGCGGCGGCTCGGTGCCGGGCGGCATGGATCATCTGGTGGCGTCGCTGGTCCTGCAGGCGGCTGGCCTCGAGCCGCTGGCGGTCAAGTACATCCCCTACGATGCCGGCGGTGCCGCGATGGCGGCCCTGCTCTCGGGCGAGATCGCGGCGCTGTCGACCGGCTTCTCCGAGGCGATCGAGCTCGCCGAGGCCGGCGAGGTCACGATTATCGGCGTCACCTCGCGCGAACCCGTGCCCGACTACCCGGACGTGCCGACCTTCGCCGGCATGGGCTACGACATGGAGTTCGTGAACTGGCGTGGCTTCTTCGGCGTGCCGGGCCTGCCCGAGGAAGAGCGCCAGCGGTTCGAGGCGGCTCTCGAGGCGATGAAGGGCACCGCTGCCTGGGAGGAGGTGCGCTCGCGCAACGGCTGGTCCGACATCCACTACAGCGGCGACGACTTCACCGCTTTTTTGGAGGCACAGGAAGCGGAGATGCAGGCGCTGATGACCGAGCTCGGCTTTCTTTGAGCCTCGTGGCCGCGCGCCGGGCGATCTCGCCGCGCGGCCACCGCCGACATCGGGGAAGCGACGCATGGCCCTCGACCGCTGGATCGCGCTCGCTCTTCTGGCGATCTGCCTCGCCTACGGCTACACCGCCTGGTTCGCCATGGATGCCGCCCTGCCGCCCTTCATGCAGCGCAACCCGGTCTGGCCGAGCACCTTTCCCAAGGTGCTGTCGATCGCCGGTGCCCTGACCGCGCTCTTCATTCTCCTCGGCAAGAGCGAGCCCGAGGAGTCAGGCTCCGGCAACCTCGACTACCGCCGGCTGCCCGACTACAAGCTCGGCCAGGCGCTGCTGCTCGTCGGCCTGATGCTCGCCTACGCCTTGCTGTTGCGGCCCCTGGGCTTTCTCGCCTCGACCATGCTCTTCGTCGTGCTCGCCGCGATGACGCTCGGCGAGCGCAAGCTGCATGTGCTGCTGCCGGTGGCGCTGCTCGCCGCGCTGGCGATCTGGTGGCTGGTGCAGGAGGTCCTCGGCATTTTTCTCAGGCCGCTGCCCGGCTTTCTGGCCGGCGTCTGGTAGAGGGGAGGCGGCGATGCTCGACGGCATCTGGCAAGGCTTGGCGACGGCGCTGTCGGTGACCAACCTCGCCATGGTGATCGGCGGCTGCATGATCGGCACGCTGATCGGCATGCTGCCGGGGCTCGGGCCGATGTCGATCATCGCCATCATGATCCCCATCGCGATCACCATCGGCGACCCGTCGAGTGCGCTGATCCTGCTCGCCGGGGTGTATTACGGCGCGATCTTCGGCGGCTCGACCTCTTCGATCCTGATCAACGCGCCAGGCGTCGCCTCGACCGTGGCATCGAGCTTCGATGGCTACCCCCTCGCCCGCTCGGGCCAGGCCGGCAAGGCGCTCACCGTGGCGGCGATCGCCTCGTTCGCCGGCGGCACGATCGGCACCATTCTGTTGATGATCTTCGCCCCGGCGCTCTCCTCGGTGGCCCTGCTGTTCCACTCGGCCGAGTACTTCGCCCTGATGGTGCTCGGCCTTTCGGCGATCGCCGCCTTCGCCGGCGCCGGCCATGTCGGCAAGGCGTTGATGATGACGATCCTCGGGCTGATCATGGCGACCGTCGGCGAGGCCGCCCTCTTCAATGCCGCGCGCTTCACCGGCGGGCTCATGGACCTGCAGTCCGGCTTCGGCTTCATCACGCTCGCCATGGCGATGTTCGCCCTGCCGGAAGCGCTCTATCTCGTTCTCGACCCGAAACGTTCGCGGCAACAAGGCGAGCAGGGCGGCGAGATCGGACGCCTGCGGATCAGCCGCGACGAGGCGCGGTCGATCGCCCCGGTGATCGGCCGGCAGTCGGCGCAGGGCTTCTTCATCGGCGTGCTGCCGGGAGCCGGTGCCACGATCGCCTCGTTCCTCGGCTACGCGGTCGAGCGGAATCTCGCCTCGGATGCCGAGCGTGCGCAGTTCGGCAAGGGGTCGATCAAGGGCCTCGCCGCGCCCGAGGCCGCCAACAACGCCGCCTGCTCGGGCTCCTTCGTGCCGCTCTTGACCCTCGGCATCCCGGGCTCGGGGACCACGGCCATCCTCCTCGGGGCGCTGCTCTCGCTCAACGTGTCGCCCGGGCCCCGGTTGATGATCGACCAGCCGGCGATCTTCTGGAGCGTCATCATCTCGATGTATCTCGGCAATCTGGTGCTGTTGACGCTCAACCTGCCGCTCATCCCCTACATCGCCAAGCTGCTCGCCATTCCGCGCAACTACCTCATTCCGTTCATCCTCTTCTTCACCCTGATGGGTGCCTATATCGGCCAGAACAATGCGAGCGAGTTGCTGATCCTGGTCGGCCTCGGCGTGGTGGCCACGGTCTTCCGCTTCGCCAATTACCCCTTGGCCCCGCTCCTGATCGGCTTCATCCTGGGGCGCATGCTGGAGGATAACTTTGCCCGAGCGATGCAGCTCTATGACGGCTACAGCTTCATCTGGGAGCGGCCGATGACCCTGGGGCTTCTCTTGCTCGCGGCCCTGCTGCTGGCGCTGCCGACGCTGCGGGCCCGGCTTGCGCGGCAGAAGCCGGCGGCGGCTTGAGATGAGCGACGTCGCCGATTGGTGGCGGACCGCCATCATCGACATGGCGCCAGGGCGGATCGCCATTCGCGGCCGACCGATCGAGACGCTGATCGGCAGCGTCAGCCTGCCACAAATGATCTGGCTGATGCTGCGCGGCGACCTGCCGTCCGCGGCCGAGGCAGCGCTGCTCGAGGCGGCGCTGGTGGCCGCCGTCGATCACGGGCCGCAGGCTCCCTCGATCGCCACCGCCCGGATGGCCGTCACTTGCGGCTTGCCGCTCAACAATGCCATGGCCTCGGCGGTCAACATGCTGGGCGACGTGCATGGCGGGGCGGGCGAACAGGCGGTCGCCCTCTATGCCGCGATCGCCGGGGCCGGCGGGCCGGCGGCGACCGCAGCGGTCCTGGCCGAGTGGCGGCGACAGCACGGCCGCTTCGTGCCGGGCTTCGGTCACCGCTTCCACAAGCCGGTGGACCCGCGTGCGCCGCGGCTCCTCGGCCTGGTCGACGCGGCAGCCACGGCCGGCGTCGTCAACGGCGAGATGGCGGCGATCGGCCGGGCGATCGAGGCGGCGCTGGCCGCCGAGACCGGCCGGCCGGTGCCGATGAACATCGACGGGGCGACGGCGGTGATCTTTGCCGAGCTCGGCTTTCCCGCGCCCTTGGCGCGCGGCCTGTTCTGCCTGTCGCGCTCGGTCGGTATCCTCGCCCATGCCTACGAGCAGCTGCAGGAGGGCGGGCGCAACAAGGGGCCCACCCCACCCGGCTATCGCTGGACCTATGACGGGCCGCCGGTGCCCGGGCGTTGAGCTCAGCGGTTGCCGGGGGTGAGCTCCCGGATCATCGGCGCCATGCCGGCGGTGAGGCCGCCGTCGACCACGAGATTGGCGCCGTTGACGAAGCCGGCCTCGTCGGCGGCGATGAAGGCGACCGCGGCGGCGATATCCTCAGGGGTGCCCACCCGGCCCACCGGATACCAGCGGGCGAGCTTCTCGAAGATCTGCGGGTCCTCCTTCAAGCGATGGGTCCAGCTCGGGTTCTCCGTCTTGACCGTGCCCGGAACGACGGCGTTGCAGCGGATGCCCCTGGGCCCGAACTCGGTGGCGATCTGTCGGGTCAGCGCCAAGAGCCCGGCCTTGGCCGCACTGTAGGCCGGGTTGCCGAGCGCGGTGAGCGCGTTGACCGAGGCGATGTTGACGATGGAGCCCTGCCCCCGCTCGCTCATGCCGGTGAGCACGGCCATGGCCATCGCCCAGGCGGCGCGCAGGGTCACGGCGAACTCGCCGTCCCAGCTGGCCGCGTCGGTGTTGGCAAGGTCGGCCGGGCCGGTTTGGGCGGCGTTGTTGACGAGGACGTGCAACGGGCCGAGCGCCTTCTCGGCCGCCTCGACCAGCCGGGCCGGCGCCCCTGCCGCGGCGATGTCCGCCTCGAGCGCCACCGCCGTTCGGCCCATGGCACCGATCGCCTTCGCGACCGCGTGCGCTGGCTCGCTGTCCCGGTCGACCACGGCGACGGCGGCCCCCTCCGCGGCGAGGCGCAGGGCGATGGCGCGGCCGATGCCGCGACCACCACCGGTGAGCAGCACGGTCTTGGCGAGGAACCGCTTCACCGCCCGGCATCCCAGGCGGCGAAGCCGGCCCTGACCTGCTCGAGGGCGGTGAGCCGCCAGTGGCCGTAGGCATAGAAGGCGAGGCTCTCGACCTTGCCGTCGAGGAGGGCGCTGACGGCGGCCACGGTCTCCGACCCGCAGGCGAGGTCGGGATGGGTCGGGCGCAACACCGCACCGAGTGGCGCCCCGGCGCCGATCCGTCGGCGCACGTCGAAGAGATCGTCACGGACGGCGGCGGCCGAGGCTTCGTAGAAGCAGACGTCCAGCCGGTCGACGGCTCGGCTCAGCAGTGCGAGGTCGCTGCCTTCGATCCAGGACCTGGCGGTCGGCCGCTGCACCGAGGGGATGACGCGAAGCTCGGTCGTCTGCGGCAGCTGCGCCTTGATCTCGGCGAGGAGCGCGGCGACCGACCGGCAGCGCCAGTGCAGATACGCGGCGAGCTCGCCGTCGCCGACCAGATCGGCGGCCAGCCATTCCGCCGCCCGCGCGCCCGGGGCGACCTCGCAAGCGAGCCAGGCCTCGATCCGGGCCGCAACGCGGTGCCGCAGGCCTTCGGCGTCGATGCCGGCAGCCTTGGCGGCGGCGATCGTCTCGGTGGCGAAGCACAAGCCGAGATAGAGCTCGATCCAGGGGTCGAGCGGCAGCATCGCGAACTCGTGGTGGTAGCCGTGCGCGTAGGGCAGCCAGCCCGGGGTCTCGAGGGTGATCGCCGAAAGCTCGTAGCGACTGGCGAGGTCGCTGGTGAGGTCGACGAGGTAGTGGCGGACGTCGGGATGCGCCGGGTTCAGGCTGTAGAACAGCCCGTCGCCCATGGCATTGCGGGTGACCAGCTCGGGATGGGCCTGGCCCAGCCGGGTGTTGTGGCAGCAGACGGTCCAGGCGACCCGCGCCATGTCGGGGGCGGCTCGGGCGAGCTCGGCCAGCGGATCGACATGCTCGAGCATCGGGTGCGGGAGCGGCTGCAGCCGGCGGTAGCGGGCGGGGTCGTGGCGGAAGTAGATCGTGCCGTCGTCGGGAAAATAGACCTTGCCCGAGTGCCCGTGCGGCCGGATGAACTTGCCGGCATGATAGCTCGTGGCCATGGTGATGGTGTCGGCGCCGGCGTCGCGCAGCCGGTCGGTGACCGCTTTCGGACCCTCGTCGACGAGGTCCCAGGCGTAGAGATAGACGGCTTTCTCCGACATCGCATTTCCCGCGCCGGCCGACCCCTTTCGCACCCCGAAAGTGGCCTTCTTGCCTTTGGCCGGCGTTGGTAGGAGATCGGCTTTCGCGAATCAAGCAGCGCCGGCGCGCCGCTTCGGGCTTCGGATGGTGCCGCGACATAATCGCCGGAAGCGAGCCCCCAGAGCAAGCGAACGGCCGGGTCGAGCCCGGCCGTTCGTCGCGCGATGAGCTGGCGTCGCGCCAGCGACGTCAGAACTTGACGCGTGAGCCCGCGGAGAAAACGTGCACATCATCGAAATCGGCACCGTTGCGGTCGAGAGCGTGCCACCGGTAGCCGCCGAACAGTTCAATACCCCAGTCGGAGACCACCTGCACCATGTAGAGGCCGACGGAATTCGCCTCGTCGCTGTTGACCGACACATCCTCGGACCGGTTGTAGTCGATCGAGAACCGCGATTGGCCAAAGGTGAACAGGTCGGTCCGGTAGCCGAGCTTCGCATAATAGAAGACACCGTTGTCGCGGTCGGTTTCCTCACGGGTGCCGGCGGCAACAGTCAAGTTGAGGCCGGTCGGATTGTGCAGGATCGAGGCCGAACCGTTGATGATGTAGTCGCTGTCACCGCCCGGGTCGGAGTAACCGGCCGCCGCACCGGCCTCGAAATCGCTGAATTCGCCACCCCATACGAGCCCGGCACTCCAGCGCTGATCGGAGATGTAGTCGACGGACGCCACGAATCCGCCGGGCAGCTCCGGCGTATCGTAGCGGATGCGGTCGCGACGCCCCAGCCCGTCGTAATTGGTGAAGACGTCGCCGATCTGCGCGGTCTCATCGTATTCGTCGGT
>CAZNWE010000066.1:0-23622 GCA_964576715.1 uncultured Geminicoccaceae bacterium
TCGTCCGTCGGCAGCTCTTAGATTGACTGAGAGAAATCCAATAGCAAAGCGAAAATTAAAATAAAGTATGACCACCGAAACAACAATCATCGGCACGATGAAAAACCAAACTCCTATAGAAAATATGGCCTCAACCAATTTTGGAGGATCCCAAGTTGCCAGAATACCATCATTTGGATTGTCGGTATTTATATCGCCCTGCGCATGAGGTGCTCGCGATGAATCGTCAGCGGTCCCGATCTCCAGGCTGCCGACTCCAATGCTAAGTACTAGCACCACCAAGCTGAACCAGAATAATGGACGTTGCCAGAACGTCCGCCAACCGAAGGCATAGGCAGCCAAGACACCACCCGAAGTCATGCTCACGGTACACCCTCTCGCGAATATTCTTCGTACGCACTTGCCCGCCCCCATGCTGAGGTGAAGAGCAATTCAAGAGTTTGGCAATGAGCAGGTAGGAGCCGGTGGTAGGCCGTCGATGCAGCGCAAAGGCGGTCGATCAGCATAGCTATCCCGCTTGGCGGTCGTAGAGCCAATCGGTGCCGCAATCAAGCGAATCGCGGTGATGCGCATGGGTCCCAGGAAGGCCCTTATCGGCCGCGATAGCAACCTTGAGTGACGATCAGGCGCCGATGGCCCTGGTCCAGCTACCGGCATCCGGCAACCCTTTCGCCGGCCCGATCGCCGCCACCGTGGGCTTCGGGTGGCGGAGCAGCCGCGCGGCTACCCGCGCGATGTCGTCGGCCGTGACGGCCGCGTATTTGGCCGCGATCTCGGCCGGCGTCAGGTAGTCGCCGAAGCAGAGCCACTGCCTGGCGATGTCCTCGCAGACCGAGAAGCAGCCCTCCTGGCCCATGAGCAGGCTCGCCTTGAGCTGCGCCTTGGCACGGGCGAGCTCGGCCTCGCCGATGCCGGCCGCGAGGCCCTGCACCTCGCCCGCGATCACCCGAATCAGCTCGGGGACGTCCGCCTCACCGGTCCCGGCATAGATGCCGAAGAGGCCGGAATCCTTGTGCAGCCCGGTGAAGCTGAAGACCGAGTAGCACAAGCCGCGGTTCTCGCGGACCTCCTGGAACAGCCTTGACGACATGCCCCCGCCCAAGGCGGTCGAGAAGACCTGCAGCGGGATGAAGTCGTCGTCCTTGTAGGACATCGCCTCGAAACCCAGGCAGAGATGGACCTGCTCGAGCTCGCGGCCGGTGAGCCACTCGCCGCCGGTGTAGCGGGACGGTTCCGGCGTCGGCCGGGGGGTTCGCGGCAACTGGCCGAAGCGCGCCTCGGCGATGGCGACGATGGCCGCGTGGTCGACCTTGCCCGAGGCGGCCACCAGCAGCGCCTCGGGGCCGTAATGGGCATCGACAAAGGCCCGCAACGCCTCGCGCGGCAGCTGCTCGATCACCGCCTCGGTGCCGAGGATCGAGCGGCCGATCGCCTGGTTCGGGAAGGCCGCCTCCTGGAACTGGTCGAAGACGAGGTCGCCCGGCGTGTCGAGCGTCTCGCCGATCTCCTGCAGGATGACGTGCCGCTCTTTCTCGTACTCCTCGGCGTCGAAGGTGGAGTTCAAGAGGATGTCGGCGATGAGCTCGGCGGCGAGCGGGACGTCCTCGGCCAGGACGCGGGCGTAGTAGGCGGTGTGCTCGCGACCGGTACAGGCGTTCAGCGAGCCGCCGACGTCCTCGATCGCCTCGGCGATGCCGCGCGCGGTCCGGGTCGGCGTGCCCTTGAACGCCATGTGCTCGAGCATGTGGGCCACACCGTTGACCTCGGCCGTCTCGTGCCGTGCTCCGGCATCGACCCAGACGCCGAAGCTCGCGGTCTCGACCCTGGGCATCGTCTCGGTGACCACGCGGACGCCGTTCTCGAGGGTGGTGATCTTCATCGACTTCCTTCGATCCACTGCAAAAGGTCGGCCTCGATGACCGCCAGATCATCGGCCAATGTGGTGTAGTGCTCAGGCGCTTGCATCAGCGAGGCGAGCGGTACGGGGAGCGGCACGGGGTCGCCGACCGCCGCCCGCATCGCGTCCGGGAACTTGGCCGGGTGGGCGGTCGCCAGGGTCACCAGCGGCGCGCCGGCGGGGGCCATAGCACGGCCGGCGCGAATCCCGACGGCGGTGTGCGGATCGACCAGCTGCCCGGTGGTCTTCAGGACCTCGCGGATGGTCTCCGCCGTCGCCGCCTCGTCGACCCGCGCGCCCGCGAAGAGCGTGCGGACCGCGTCCCGTTTGGCGTCCTCGACCACGAGGGCCCCGGTCGCCGCGAAGTCGCGCATCGCGGCCGCCACCGCCGCGCCGTCACGGCCCTCCATCTCGAACAGCAGCCGCTCGAAATTGGAGGCCACCTGGATGTCCATCGACGGGCTCGAGGTCGCCACCACCTGCCCCCTGGCATAGCGTCCCGACGCCAGGAACCGCGCCAGGATGTCGTTCTCGTTGGTCGCGACGATCAGCTTGGCGACCGGCAGGCCGATGCGCTTGGCGACATAGCCGGCATAGACGTCGCCGAAATTGCCGGTCGGCACGCTGAACGCCAACGGTCGCTCGAGGCCACCGAGGCGCAGCGCCGCATAGACGTAGTAGGCGGCCTGGGCCACCACCCTGGCCCAGTTGATCGAGTTGACCGCGGCGAGGTTGACGCGGTCGCGGAAGGCGCCGTCGGCGAACATCTCCTTCAGCCGGTTCTGGCAGTCGTCGAACGTGCCCTGGACCGCGATCACCCGGACATTGGCCTCGCGCGAGGTCGTCATCTGCCGCCGCTGGACCGGCGAGATCCGCCCCTTGGGGAAGAGGATCGCGACCCTGATCCTTTTCAGCCCGGCGAAGGCGCGCACCGCCGCCGCCCCGGTATCCCCCGAGGTGGCGCCGACGATGGTGATGCTCTGGCCGCGCCGCGCCAGGACCGTCTCGAACATGCGGCCCAGGAGCTGCATGGCGAAGTCCTTGAACGCCAGGGTCGGGCCATGAAACAGCTCGAGCAGCCATTCGTCGTGACCGAGCTGGACCAGCGGTGCTGTCGCGGCATGGCGGAAATCGGCGTAGGCCGCCCGCGCCATGGCGAGCAGCTCGGCCGCCTCGAAGCAGCCGGCGGTGAATGGTGCGAGGAGTTGCGCCGCGGTCTCCGGATAGTCGAGACCCCTGAGCCCTGCCATGTCGACCGCGGGCCAGTCCCCCGGCACGAACAGCCCGCCATCCTCGGCGAGGCCGCGCAACAGCACCTCCTCGAACGAGCGCTGCCCGGCGCCACCGCGCGTGCTCACATAGCTGATCATCGTCTTTCCCAGTCGACCGCCGGGTCGTCATAGATCAGCGTGGTCCGGATGGCGACCGTTGGCGGGGAAGAAAGGGGACGATTCCAGGGAGGCTCGCCTCCCTGGACCCACCGGACTATCGGCTGTCCGCTAGCCCGGCACCCACTCGCCATTCTGGCAGACGTAAGGCCCGAGCCGGGTACCCTCGGGATAGGTCTGACCCTCGTGCTCGCAGTCGGCGAACGCGGCCACGGGCGCTGCCAGGATGAGCAGACAAAGCGCAAAACGAACGGCGAGACGCAGCATGGTCATCGCTTCCTTGTGAGCGTTATCCTAAAGCAGCGCGCGCAGCTCAACGGCGATGGCCTCGATCAAGGCCGGGTCACCGGCTTTCCGCACGGCTTCGAGCGGCAGGAAATCCTGGCTCAGCGTCCGACGCAGCACGACCCCCCTGATCGGATAGACCGCCGCCTGCAGCGGCCGAGCCTCGCTCTGCAGCAGCTGCGCCGCATCGAACGCCGACAGCCAGACGGTCAGTGCCGCCGCCGTATCCAGACGCTCCGTGTTGCAGTCGCGGCTCTCTGTCTGACTGCCCGCCCGGACATGCGCGAACGACCGACCGTTCATCAGGAAGAACTGCTTGCCGTGCAGATCGCCCTCGGCGCGGCACAGGACGGCTTGGCCAGCCGTCAGCGCCTCGTCGACCCGCACCTCCACGCCGGCCCGCTCGATCACGAAGATCCCCTCCTGCCGACTGGCATCGTTCCACAACGTTCTGACCACATCGTGCCGGAAATACTCTGCATCGGCGGTCTTCAGCTCGTGGATGTGCCTGATGAAGCTGCCCGACGCCTCGAGAAACAGTTGCGGGTTCTGAAACGGTCCCTCGAAGTCATAAAGCAGCTCGCGGATCTTACGTGCGCTGGGATCCGCCACGTCGAGCGAGCGGACGCCCTCGACGAAGGCTTCGCCGCGATCGTGCACGAAGCCCAAGCCGGCCAAGGCCGTCTCGAGGTCGGCGGGCGGCTCGAACCCCTCCTTGTCACCCGCCAGCCGGCCAATACCGTTCAGCGCTGCCGTCGCGATCCCCTGCCGCTGGACCATCGACAGGGCCGGGTCCGCATCCTCCAACCGGTCGCGCAGCAAGCCGCCGGTCAGGCGGTAGCCGTCGAACTGCTGAAGATGCGACTCCAGCGAGGTGATGAACCGCTCCCGGTCAAAATCCTCGCCCTGCTTCTCCGCAACATTGAGCGCCGCGATGATCGCCCGTTCCAGATACTGCCGACGCTCGTCCGGCGGCTCGTTCTCGAGCTTGCCGGCAAAGAAGTCCTCGAATTGCTCGGTCCGATTGTCGACCGAAAGGACCCCGAACAGCGAGTAGCTGCCACTGCCCCAGAGCCCGAGCACCACCGCGACCAGCAAAAAACCACCGACCAGCGCCGCCTGAAACGGCTTGAGCTTGGCGAGCCAACTGCCGGGGGCATCGGCCATGCGCTTCGCCTCCTGCACGAGACATCTCGAAACGGTGGAGCAAGGGACACCAGACCTTCAAGACGTTATGCTGCCCCGCAATGCGGATCAACCAGAAATGTCGAGGCCGCTGGCCCGGCCGGACCGACGCCACGCCGGCCGAGACCCAGGCGGGCAACAGGGAGAGGGACCATGACGCGGCGACTGGTGGTGAGCTTCGACGGCACCTGGAACACGCCGGGCGACGACGGCGATATCGGCAAGAACGACGTCACCAATGTCTGGCGCCTGCACCAGGCGATCCCAGAGACCGGCGCCGACGGTAAGAAGCAGCTGGCCCATTACGAGGCCGGCGTCGGTACGCGATGGTACAACCGCCTGCCGGGCGGGACGTTCGGTGCCGGCCTGTCGCGCATCCTGCGCCGGGGCTACAGCTTCCTCGTCGACAACTATGCGGAGGGCGACAGCCTCTACGTCTTCGGCTTCAGCCGCGGTGCCTATACCGCGCGCAGCCTGGTCGGCATGCTGCGCAATGTCGGGCTCCTGCAGAAAAAGCACAAACGCCGGATCGGCGAGGCCGAGCAGCTCTATCGTGCCCGCGACGAAGCTGCCGACTCCGCCACCGCCGAGACCTTCCGGCAACGCCATTCGCACCACGTCGAGGTGCAGTGCCTCGGCGTCTGGGACACCGTGGGGGCGTTGGGCGTGCCGATCAACTCCTTCGACTGGTTCAACCGCCGCTACTACGAGTTCCACGACACCGCGCTCAGCGGCATCGTCCGCCACGCCTACCACGCGGTCGCCATCGACGAGCATCGCGCCAGCTACGACGCGACGCTCTGGGACCCCGAGGACAAGCCGCGGCAGACGGTCGAGCAGGCCTGGTTCGTCGGTGCCCACTGCAATGTCGGCGGCGGCTACCCCGACAACCGCCTGGCCGACCTGCCGCTCCTCTGGATGGCCGAAAGGGCCGGCCGAGCCGGCCTCCACCTCGACCACGGCAAGCTGCCGGCGAGGCCCGACCCGCTCGCCGCCGAGCCGGTCGATTCCTACAAGGCGTTCCTCGGCGGCGCCTACAGCCGCTTCGCCGACCGCGCCTTTCGCCCGCTCGGCCGGACCGCCTTCGGCAATGAGAGCATCCACCCGAGCGTCGTCGAACGGCTCGCCACGGACACGCAGTACCGGCCGCACAACCCGGCCCGGCCCAACCGCGAAGGCGTCAGGCTGCGCCAGCCGGGACCGCTTGCCCGCGCCATCGACCTCGCCGGCGACGCCTAGAGCCCCGCCACCATGCCGCGCCAGTGGACGCTCCTCTGCTCGAGATCGAGCGTCATCAGATCCTCGCCGACGATCACCGGCCCGGCATAGTCCGGGCGAACGTCGGCGAGGAGGGCTGCCGGATCGGCGTCCGGCGGCACGATGTGGGTCAAGAGCAGTGCCCGGGCCTCGGCCGCCGTGGCGATCCGCCCGAGCTCCGTCGAGAGCGTGTGGTAGCGGGTCACGGCCTCGATCGTCATGGTCGAACGGACCCCCGGCACCGGCCGCATCGCCCCGTGCGCGAACACCTCGTGCACCAGGAGATCGCAGCCCCGGGCCGCTGCCGCCAGGGCCGGTGAGGGCCGCGTGTCACCCGAGAGCGCCAGCTTTCGGGCCCCGTCCTCGATCACGAAGCCCAGCGCCGGCACCACCGGCGCGTGATCCACCTCGACGGCCCGGATCGTCAGGCCGGCCAATGACACAACCTGCCCGCCCTCGAGCGGCAGGAGCTCGAGATCGAACGCCTCGGGGTTCGGCCGCGCCTCGTGCGCCAGCCGCTGTGCCCGCTCCTCGGCCCAGGCATCGCGCAGCATCGCCGCGTGGCGCAGCACCGGCGGCGGGCCATAGAGCCGGAGCGGCCGCCGCCGCCCGGCGTGCCAGCCGGCCACCGTCAGCTGCCAGAGATCGACCAGATGGTCGCTATGCAGGTGCGTCACCAGGAGCGCGTCCGGGGCCGCCGCAGAGTGGCCAGCCTCGGCCAGGCGCTGCGTGCAGCCATTGCCGCAATCGACGAGCAGCACCGTGCCGCCAGCCTCGACCAGGGTCGCGGCACCGTAGCGGCTGGGGTGCACCGCCGGACAGCCGGTGCCGAGCAAGGTGACGCGCATGGCTTCCTGCAGTCGACTGAAGCGGTGGCGACACCCTTGATCTCACCGCCAGGCGCCATAGCGTCAAGAGAAAGTGTCGATGCATCGGGAGTAGCCAACCGGCACCAAGCCGTGCCGACACGAAAAGCGGACCGCCATGCTGCGCTCTTTCGGGTCCCGCGTCGTCGCGGCCCTGCTCCTCGGTCTCTCGACGCCGCTCGTCGCCGTGGCGCAGGGCTACGACCTGCCGGTGGACGTCGAACTCGTGCTCGCGGTCGACGTCTCTGGCTCGATGGACCAGGAGGAGCACGGTGTTCAGCGCCAGGGCTACGTCGTGGCCCTCGGCCATCCCGACTTCCTCCGGGCGGTGCGTGCAGGCAGCTTTCAGCGGGTAGCGCTGACCTATGTCGAGTGGGCCGGACCCGGCCGCCAGGCGATCGTCCTGCCCTGGACCGCCGTCGCCGACGCGGCGGACGCCGAGCTTATCGCCGGCCATCTAGCGGCGGCACCGATCAGCTTCATGCGCGGCACCTCGATCAGCTCGATCCTCGATTTCGCCCTGCCGCTGTTCGACGACAACGGCTTCGAGGGGATGCGCCGGGTGATCGACATCTCCGGCGACGGGCCGAACAACATGGGGCCGCCGGTCGTCCGCTCACGCGACCGCGTGCTCGAGGCCGGCATCACCGTCAACGGCCTGCCGATCATGATCCGCGCGTCGATGCGCGGCGGACCCGGCTCGCCGGGCCTCGACGACTACTACCGCGAGTGCGTGATCGGCGGTCCCGGCGCTTTCGTCCTGCCGGTGCGGGCGCCGCACGAGCTGGCCGAAGCGGTCCGGCGCAAGCTGATCCTCGACATTGCCGGGCTGCCCGAACAGCACCCCGCCGCGGTTGTGCCGGCGCAGTCCGGCCCGCCGGTCGATTGCCTGACCGGCGAGCGGCAGCGCCGCGGCTTCCTGCAGCAGCCTTGAGCCAAAACGGCTGTCCGCTCAGAGCACGAACAGCACCGCGAACAGGATCAGGCTCAGCGCCGACATCGCCACCGCTGCCGGCAACAGCGCGTCCAGCGGAGTCGGGTTTTCACGCACATCGTGCGGCTCGTTGAACAGATGGTGCATGGTTTTACCCCAGTGTCTGCCAGGGTCGTTCCCGGTCACGCGACGCCCACTCGAGCGAGCTTGGCGCTGCAGACGCGTGATCGACGACCCAATCCACCCGAACCATGATACGAAGGGGGCGCGCGCTCTGTGGCGGCGGTCACAGTTCAGGTGGTTTTTCGCTGGTCGCTGGCGCCAGGCGCGTCCGGGCGCCAGGCATAGACCGGAACCGGGTTGGCGCGGCCGCGCAGTCGGAGCGGCGGGCGGGTCTCGAGCCGGGCCACCGCCCGGTCGCCGTCCTGGGCCCGCGCCGCCTCGGCGGCGGTCGCGGAGACCAGCATCGCCGTGCCGACCTCGCGGGTGGCGCTCTGCAGGCGGGCCGCGACGTTGACGGGATCGCCGGTGGCGGTGAGCTGGATCTGGTCGCCGCCGCCGACATGGCCGATCCGCACCCGGCCGTAGTTGATACCGATCCGCAGGTTCAAGGTGCCGATGCCGAAGCCCGCGGCCTCCGCCTGCCATGCCGGCATCGCCGCGAGCATCGCCTCGCCGCAGCGGATGGCCCGGCCGGCGTCCTCGGGGCTGGGCTCGGGCAGGCCGAAGATCAGCATGGCACCGTCGCCGGCATAGCCGGCCACCACCGCAGCATGGGCAAGGGCGGCCTCTTCGAGCAGCCTGTAGAATCGCTGCAGGATCGGCTGCAGCCGATCGGGGTCGACATGCTCGGCAGCGGCGGTGAAGCCCTCGAGGTCGGCGAACAGGATCGCCGCGAGTTGGACCCGGTCGACCGCCCCGGCCTCGGCGTGCGCACCGCGCAGCACCGGCGAGACATAGCGCTCGAGCGCCCGACTGCGCGCTTCGTGTTGGCGGCTGCGCTGGCGCAGGCGGCGAAAGCGGAAGGTGAAGGCGGCGAGTGCGACACCGAGCACGCCGAGCGTGGCGAAGACGACGTTGAGCCAGAGCCCGAAGCCGAGCAACGCCACCGTGCCGATGGCAAACGGGGCGACGATGAGGACGAGCGCGAGCAGGACGACCAGCACCACCGGCAACGGTGCGAACAGTGCCAGCCCGGCCGTCGTGGCGCCGACGATCAGGGCGAGGTCCAGGTCGCGGACCAGGGTCGAGCGGTCGATCAGCCGGCCGGTGAGGATGTTGTCGATCACCGTGGCGAAGACCTCGACACCCGACACCTGCGGGTGGAAGGCGGTGCCGAACCGGTCACGCACCCCGGTGGCGGTGGTGCCGACGAGGACGATCCGCCCTTCCAGCAGCTCGAGCGGCAGGCTGCCGTCCAAGAGCTCGAGCATCGAGTAGTGGCGAAAGGTCGTGGGCGGGCCGTAGGGGTTGATCACCAGCCGCGACGCGGCATCGAGCGGGAGGCGGCGATCACCGAGCGCGAGGCTGCTGCCGATCTCGAGCACCTGGTCCTCGGCTGGCAGCGCAAGGTGCCGGATCACCGCCTGAACCGCAAGCGCGGGGTACCAGGTGTCGCCGAGGCGGATTGCCGGCTGGAGGAAGCGGAGCTCGCCGCGGGGTTCGACGAAGACGTTGACGTGGCCGAGACGGGCATGGTCGGCGAGCGGGCGAAACGGCAGGAAGACGCCGGCGGGCTCGCCCAGGAGGTCGACGGCACCCGGCCGGTCGATGGTGACCGGCAGCGCGTTGTGCCCGAGGGCCAGCCTGTCGGTGAGCTGCATCGGCACCGGCTCGGCGAAGCCGAAGGCCATGGCCAGCACCGGCTGTTCGAGGCGCTTGACGGCCTGGACCAGGAGCGGTGCGTCGCTGGCAGCGCCGCTGCCGGGACCGGCCTCGAGCAACAGCAGGTCGAGGGCGACAACCGCAGCACCGGCGGCGGCCAGCCGCTCGACCGCGGCGGCGAGGGCAGCGCGCGGCGGCGGCCAGCTGCCCAGTCGTTGCAGGGTCGCATCGTCGATCACCACGATGGCGACCGCGTCCCCCGGCTCGAGCACCCCGCGCAGCTGCAGCCGGCGGTCGAAGCTGGCATAGTCGAGCTCGCGCCACACGCCCACGTCGCGCAGCATGACGTAGGCGACGCAGAGCAGGACGACGAAGAGCCCGAAGGCGACAAGCCCGCGGCGCAGCCAGGGCTGGCGCATCCGCCGTTCAGCCGTTGATGGCCGTGCGCACGACCACGTCGTTGATCCGTCCCTGACCCCAGTTGCGCGGCACCCCGGTGGTGACGCCACGCCTGATGTCGACGCCTTGCCCGGCGCCGAGCACCACCGCAGCGCCACCATAGGTCTCGTCGACCGCGACCTCGCCGGTGGCGACGAAGACGCTGGTCAGCCGCGTCTCGGTCTCGACGATGAAGTCGGTCGAGCGCGCCGCCGCCACCGCCACCCGGCCGCGCACCGCGAACCGGTCGGGGTGTTCGGGGCCGACCACTGCCCGGACGAGGCCGGCCAAGAGGTCGAACACCATGCTGCCGCCGGCATCGGTGGTGACCGTGGTAAGCACGACCTGGCTCTGCTCGCCGAGGGCGAGGGTCGAGCCGTCCACCATGGTGACCAGCAGCCGCGCGCTTGCCCCGGTGCGCAGGCTGTCGCCGGCGTGCACCGTCGCGCCGACATGCAGCGCCCGGGTCGCGCCGGCCCGGGTTGCCGAGGCGGCACCGCGCAGCGCGCTGACGATGCCGGCATCGGCAGCGGGCGCCGGCCGCACCGGTGGCAGGGCGAGAGCGAGGCCGGCCCCGGCGAGCACCAGGGTAGTCCGCCGGGGCAGCCGGTACGGTCGTTCCTGATCGATCACGTCACCTCTCAAAGTCGCTCCAGGGTCAACAGCTCCTCCGGGCCGGCCCAGGCCTCGGCCAGCCGTTCGGCCGTCACCTTGGCCGCCGCCTGGTCACCCTGGGCCAGTTGTGCCTGGTGCAAGCCAAAGAGCGACCAGCCATTGTTGGGTGCCGTCATCAGCGCTGCCTGGAAGTGACGGGCGGCGGTCGTTGCATCGCCGGCAGCGAGTCGCACGGCACCCAGGGTCTGTTCGACCGGGTAGTACCAGTAGGGCGGCTCCATGTAGGGGATCGTCGCCTGGATCGCCACCGCCTCCTCGAGCAGCGCCGCAGCCTCGGCGAACGCGCCCTGTTGGGCGGCGCTGCGCGCCCGGACGACATGGGCCGCGAGCTGGAGGATGTCTGAGGCCGGAATGTAGCCGTCGAGCATGACCGCGAGGCCGTCCGCATTCTTCAGGGCCTCGATCGCCGCGGCCTCTGCTAGCGCTTCGGGATCGCCCTCCCGCGCCAGCGCCACGCCCCGGGCATAGTGCCAGAACGCCTTGACATACGGCATGGCGTCGCCCGGGTCGGGTATCGCCATGATGGTGGCCGCGTCGCTGAACTGCGCGTGGGCGGTCAAGGGTGCGGTCTTGATCGCCTGGATCCAACCGACCTCGGCCGCCACCTCGTCGGACATCACCGTCTCGAGTTTCCTGGCGGCGTCCAGCGACTCGTCGGCGAGCCCGGCCATCTGGGCACTGGTCAGCACGAAATGCACGTTGTGCGGGTAGTAGCCGAAGCGATAGGGCCCGGCCTCCGCCCAGCGCTCGAACAGCGCCTCGTCGGCCGCTGCCGCCGCGATGTTGGCCTCCAGCGAATCCTGGTAGCGGCCGACCCGGTAGTAGATATGCGCCGGCATGTGGACGAGGTGGCCGGCGGTCGGCATCAGCTCGGCCAGCCGGTCGGCATGCGGCTCGGCGCGATGCGGGTCGGCGGACGCCTCGACGGTGTTGATGTAGAGGTGAATGGCGTGCGGGTGATCGGGATCGACCTCGAGTGCCGTCGCCAAGAGCTCGACCAGCGTGCCGGCACGGCCCTTGGGCGTGACCCCGTCGGCCTCCCAGTAGTCCCAGGGCTGGGTGTTCATGATCGCCTCGGCGGCCAGCACCAGAATGTCGGCATCGTCGGGAAAGCGCTCGGCGACCTCGACCATGGCATCCGCATAAGATGCATCGAGGGGCGCCCGGTCGGCAGCGGGATCGGGGCTGTAGCGGTGCGCCAGGGCCTCGATCAGCGCCTGCTCACGCGCGCTCGCCGCGTCCTTCAGCGCCATGGCGGTCGAGATCGCCTGAAAGGCCGGCCGCACCGAGGCATCGTACATGACGTCGTTGATGTTCGGCCCCAAGGCATAGGCCTCGCCCCAGTAGCAGATGGCACAGCTGGGATCGGCCGCCTGCGCCTGGCGGAAATACGCGGCGGCGAGGAAGTGGTTGAAGCCCATGAGCCAGGCATAGCCCTGGTCGACATCGGCCTGGGCGGCCTCGCTCCTGGTCGTCACCTCGAGCCGGCGCGGGCCGAGCCCGTCCAGATGAGGCAGGCGGTCGGCTTCGGCCGCAGCCGCGGCACGCACCCCGAGCGACGCCAGATGGACGCCCGGCTTGAACAGCTCGTTCCTGGCCCACCGCGAGCTGCCGCACACACTGGCCGCGACCCGGGTCGGATCGAGCAGCTCGCGGACATCCCCGCTCCGCGGTTCAGCCGCACTGCCGCCAAGCCAGCCCGACGCCAACACGGTAGCCCCGAGCAGCCCCAGGCCGGTCAAGGTGGTGGTGGTCGCCTTCCTCATCGATATCCTCCCCTTCGAAGACGCCGTGTCAATGGGGAAGAATAGCACGGATGACCGTGACGATCGCTGCACGAATGAAAAGTCTCAGCTCATCCAGCGCCGGCTGGTCGGACCGTTGGCGAGCTTGACCTCGATCGCGTCCCAGATCTTGCGCTCGAGCGCGGTGTTGTCGAAGCGGTTGATTTCCTGCAGCCCGGTCGGTGAGGTGACGTTGATCTCGGTGAGATAGCCGCCGATCACGTCGATCCCGGTGAACAGGAGACCGTACTCCTCGAGTGCCGGACCGATCATCTCGCAGATCTCGTGGTCGCGCCGGCTCAGGCTCGCCTTTTCCGCACGGCCGCCGACATGCAGGTTGGCGCGCACGTCGTGGGCCGGCGGCAGGCGGTTCAAGGCGCCGGCGGGCTTGCCGTCGATCAGGATGATCCGCTTGTCGCCGGCCTTGATCTCGGGGAGGTAGCGCTGAACCATCAAGGGTTCGTCGATGAAGCTCTTGAACGTCTCGACGAGCGAGGCGAGGTTCTGGTCGTCGCGCTTGATCAGGAAGATGCCGGCCCCGCCATTGCCGTAGAGCGGCTTGACGATGATGTCGCCGTGCTCGGCGCGAAACGCCCGGATGTCGTCGATGCTGTAGGTGATGAGCGTCGGCGGCATCAGCTCGGCGAACTGGGTGACGAAGAGCTTCTCGGGGGCATTGCGGACGCTGTCCGGGTCGTTGACGACGAGGGTTTCGGGGTGAACCCGGTCGAGCAGGTGGGTTGCCGAGATGTAGTTGAGGTTGAAGGGCGGATCCTGGCGCATCAGCACGACGTCGAGCGTGGCGAGATCGATGGCCTCGGGCGTGCCCAGGGTAACGTGATTGCCCGGCTCGCGCCGAACCTGGAACGGCCGCGCCCTGGCGACGATCCGCCCCTGCTTGTAGGCGAGGTCGCGCGGCCCGTAATGGTAGAGCCCGTGCCCCCGCCGTTGCGCCTCGAGCGCCAGTACGAAGGTGCTGTCGGCGTCGATGTCGACGCTTTCGAGCGGGTCCATCTGGATGGCGACGGCGAGCGACATGGGGCTAGTCCGGAATGCAGCCTGAGCCATGTCTCTGCCAGCACCCGGCCTGGTTGACAAGCCGAGGTGGCCGGTCGACGAGGTCGGGCGCAAAGTGCAATGGAGGAGAGTGCGCCATGGACTATGACGCCGGCAACGTCTTCGCCCGGATCCTGCGCGGCGAACTGCCCTGCCGGAAGGTCCACGAGGACGCCCACACCCTGGCCTTCCACGACATCAACCCGGTGGCCCCGGTGCATGTGCTGGTGATCCCGAAGGGCGCCTACGTGTCGTTCGCCGATTTCAGCGCCAAGGCCACCGACGCGGAGATCGCGGCGCTGATCCGCGCGGTGGGCAGCATCGCCCAGGAGCTCGGTCTCGAGGACACGGGCTATCGGCTGCTCGCCAATCACGGCCGCGACGCGAATCAGGAGGTGCCGCACTTCCACGTCCACATCCTGGGCGGCCGGCCGCTGGGCCCGATGCTGGCCAAGCCCGGCTGAGCGTCAGACCAGGCGCCGCGAGACCGCGCGCCTGGCGTGCCGCCGGGCACCTCGTTTCGCCCGGCTGCCAACTGCCGCACTGCGCACGCGGCGCTGCCAAACGCCTTGCAGGACCAGCAGCAGCACCATGGCCGCGACCAGGCCGACGGTGGTACCCGAGAGGTTGGCCAGCATGTCGCGCCACTCGAAGCGGCGGGCGGACGTGAGTTGCTGGGCCACTTCGAGCGCCACGCCGGCAACGACGCAGAAGCCACCGGCCGAGAGGAACTGGCGCAGGGTCCGGCAAAAGCCGATCGTGGCGAGGCTGATGGCGAGAAAGCTCACGAAATGGACGAGCTTGTCGGAGAGGTGCGGCAGCAGCGGTGGCGCCGCCGGGTCGAGCATGGCCCAGGCGACCACCGGCCAGAGCAGGCACCAGACGACCAAGGCTGCCAGTCGCAATCCGGCACCATGCGGGCGCCGCCGGTCGGGCGGTCGCGGAATGGGACTAGTCCTGCCCGGCGCCGGCCGGGGCGAACCCGTCGATCGCCCCGTCAAGAGAAAACGCCAAGCGCATCACCACATCCCGTCCGTTACCCCGACCCTACCAGGGGCCGCGGCCCAGGCCTGAAAGTCAATGCTTTAGCGGCGGTCCCGGCATCGGGTCAACGGCGACGGGCGGGCGGGTGGTCTGCGGCGGTGGCGCCATCGGTCGCTTGCTGCCGCCACCGCCCGGGCACTGCCGTGGTCAATCGAGGCGGGTGATGCGGCGCTCGCCGTCGAGGGCAACCTCGCCGCCCATGGCGGTGATGTAGTTGGCGACGGTGTTGGCCATCAGGGTCGCAGCGGCGGCGTCGATGATCACCTCGCCATTGTCGAGACTGGTGTAGCCGTCACCGCCGCCGAGCATGTAATCGTTGGTGGCGACCCGATAGGTCGCCCCCGGATCGAGCGGCACGCCCTGCACCGTGACATCGCTCACCCGCGAGCCGGCCGGCTTGGAGCCATCGAAGCTGAAGGCGAGGCCGGAGACCTGGGGGAAGCGGCCAGCGCCTTCCGCCACCTGGCTGACGCCGTTTTCCAAAGCCTCGAGCAGATCCGCGCCGGTGATGGCGACCAGGACCGTGCCGTTGCCGAACGGCAGCTCGGTCAGGATGTCGCGGCGGGTCAGCACGTGGCCCGGCTCGTACAGCCGGTCGCCGCGAATGCCGCCGCCATTGGTCAGGCCGATATCGGCATCGGTGGCGTTGCGGATCGCATCGGCGATCAGGCTGCCGAACGTGCTTTCGCCGGAGCGGACGGTGCTGCGCCGGGTGTCGAGCTCGATCGGGGTGACGCCGACCTCTACGTCGAGCTCCTCCGAAAGCTGCGCCTCGAGCGGCTCGAGCAGTGCCAATGCGGCTTCGGCCGGCGCATAGTCGGCGGTGTCGAGGACGCGGAAGGCCGGGGTCCAGCTGATCAGGCCGTCCTCGTCACGGTCGATCGCGAGCTCGAGCGCGGTAACCCGCTCGGCCTGCGCCCCGCTTTCGACCATCACCGTCCGGCCGTTGTACAGCAGCCTGAGATCGTGGTCGTGCCCGGTCAGGATGAGGTCGGCGGCACCGGCGCGGTAGAGGTTCATGTCCTCCTCCCAGCCGGTGTGGGTCAGCGCCACGACGATCTCGGCGCCGGCCTCGCGCAGCGTGTCGCGCATCCGCAGGGCCGTCTCGAGCACCGGCTCGAACCGCGTGTCGCCGGGGCTCGCGATCTCGATCGTGGCCGGCGTGGTGAGCCCGTAGAGGCCGACGGTGACCCCCTCGACCTCGACCAGCAGGCTTTCGACGGTGCCGGGAAACAGCTCGCCGGCGGCGGTCTTGACGTTGCTGTTGACCACCGGAAAGGTGGCCTCGGCGACCCGCTCGGCGGCCACTTCCGGGCCGAAGTCGAATTCGTGGTTGCCCATGGCGAAAGCGGTGAGCGGCAGCTCGTTCAGGAGCGCCACCATGTGCGCCCCGCCGTCGAAGCCCGAGAGCAGCGAGGGCGATATCGCATCGCCGGCATGCAGGAAGAGGACGCCTTCCTCGGCGGCCCCCTCGGCCTCGAGCACCGACCAGAGCCGGGCGAAGCCGCCGCGGCCGTCGTCCTCCTCGAACCGGTCCCAATCATTGACCTGCAGGATCTTGATCCGGGCGGTCTCGGCCTCGGCCGGCGGGGCGACCAGCCCGCACGCCAATGCAAAGGCGAGCCCGGTAATCGCGACGCGACGGGCAAACGGCAACATCATGGTTCCTCCGCTGGACAGCTGATCCCGCTCTAGCAGTCCCAAAGCTTGTGTCAGCCGCTTATGACAACGAGGTGACAGCTGCGGCGGTTGCCCGCTGCCGATGGCGGCGAACGGCGTGCGGCCCCAGGCCGAAGGACTGGGCGGGTCGCCGACGTCGGCGGGCGGGACGCGGGAAGCACTTGGGCCGGCGGGTCATCGGGCGCTAGACTGGAACCCGGTGCGACCGCTGCTGTTCTCGCCTTGGCGCCGAGGAGACCGTCATGACGCGATCCCGCTACGCCGCCAAGCGCGACTTCGAGCGCCCGCCCGAGCCCGAGGGCGACAAACGGCGCAAGCGCGGCGAGCGGCCGATCTTCGTCGTCCAGAAGCACCACGCCTCGAACCTGCCTTGCGACTTCCGGCTGGAGATCGGCGGCGTGCTGAAATCCTGGGCGGTGCCCAAGGGGCCGTCGACCGATCCGCGCGACAAGCGCCTGGCCATTCCGACCGAGGACCACCCGCTCGACTATGCCGCTTTCGAGGGGGTGATCCCAAAGGGCGAGCATGGCGCCGGCACGGTGCTGGTCTGGAACGCCGGGCCCAACGAGAACCTCTCGGCGCCGGACGGCGAGCCGATCGAGGCGGCGGCTGCGCTGGAGCGGGGGCATCTTTCAGTACGCCTGTTCGACCAGAAGCTCGAGGGCGGCTACACGCTGGTGCGCCTGGGCGACGTGGCGGATGCCGACTGGCTGTTGATCAAGCTGCGCGACGCCGCCGCCGATGCGCGGCGCAACCCGGTCTCGACCGAGCCCGCATCGGTGCTCTCCGGGCGGACGCTCGAGGACGTGCGCCGCGAGCGGCCGGAGGGCGAGGCATGAGCGAGACGACGATCGACGTCGACGGCCGCGCGATCGCGCTCGCCAACCAGGACAAGGTGCTGTTTCCCGATTGCGGCCTGACCAAGGGCGATCTCGTCGACTACTACCGGCGGATCGCCGCGATGGCGCTGCCGCACTGGCGTGACCGGCCGGCGTCGCTCGAGCGCTTTCCGGACGGCATCGAGGCCGAAGGCTTCTTCCAGAAGGACACCCCGGACTACTTCCCCGATTGGCTCGTGCGGCAGCGGTTGGCGAAAGCGGGCGGCAGCATCGACCACGTCCTGGTCAACGATGCGGCCACCGCCGTCTATCTCGCGAACCAGGGTAGCATCACGCTGCATCTGGGTCTGTCGCGGGTCGACCGGATCGATCGGCCGGACCGGCTGGTCATCGATCTCGATCCAGCCGGCGACGACTTCACCCGGGTGCAAGATGCCGCTCGCTGGACACGTGAGCTGCTGGATGAGCTCGAGCTGCCGTCCTTCGTGCAGACGACGGGCTCACGCGGCCTGCACGTCGTGGTCCCACTCGACCGCTCGGCCGGCTTCGACGCGGTGCGCGACTTCGCCCACCGCCTGGCCGCCCGCCTCGCCGTCCGCCATCCGGACGCGCTCACGGTCGAGCAGCGCAAGGCGGCGCGCCGGGGCCGCGTCTTCGTCGACACCCTGCGCAACGCCTACGGGCAGACGGCGGTCGCCCCCTACGCGGTGCGCGCCCGGCCGGGTGCCCCGGCGGCGACGCCGCTCGACTGGGACGAGGCGCTGGCCAAAGGCCGCTCGCCGCGTGACCACACGATCCGCAACATCTTCCGAAGGCTCGGGCAGAAAGCCGATCCCTGGCAGCGCATCGGCGATCAGGCCGTGTCGCTCGATGCCGCGATACGGCGGCTCGACGAAGGGAGCTGAGCCGGTCGCATCCGCGACGCCGTGCGGCCATGGCGGCGCGCCTCCGGACGCGCTCGACGGGCGCACCACAGCTTGACTCCGATGACCCCATCGGAGAAGCCTTTGGGTAATGAACCAAACCAGTCTCGGTCAACCACAAGACAATGGCCGGCCCCCGAGCCCAGCTGCCCGGCGCTCCGATGCCGGACCGTCAGCTTGCGGCCGCCCAGTGCCGGCCAGTTCGTTTCGCGCCGAAGCTGGAAGGCCCGACAGGTGCTCGCTCCTTGACCTCGCCGACCGGGAAGCTGGACCCGATGCGGTGATTGTGCGGCTCGCCGATCTTCGCCGGGCAGCTTCTGCGCGCCTCGTCTTTGGTGGCGCGGTCGGCGGGCAAGCGGCGCGTCGAACCATGGGTGCCCTGGGCCAGCCGGTCCGACCCAGCCACTGCCGGCGGCTGCAGCCGCTCGTTTGCCGCGCCGACGGCAGACGGCCCGGCTGACCGCGATGGCGGAGAAACGCTTCACCGGCAGCTTCACCCAGCAGGAGGCGATCGACGAGGAGGCGATCGCGGCGGCGGTCGCGGTGCTGCGCAGCGGGCGCCTGCACCGCTACAACACGGTCCCTGGCGAACTGCCCGAGGCGGCACTTCTCGAGCAGGACTACGCGGCCTATCAGGGCAGCCGCTATTGCCTCGCCTGTGCCTCCGGTGGCTATGCGATCCACATCGCACTGCGTGCCGCCGGCCTTCGCCCCGGCGATCCGGTGCTGACCAATGCCTTCACCCTGGCACCGGCGCCGGGTGCCGTCGTCAACGCCGGCGGCCGGCCGGTGCTGGTCGAGATCACCGCCGACCTGACGATCGACCTGGACGATCTCGAAGCCAAGATCGGCGCCTGCAACGCGCGGTTTCTCCTGCTCTCGCACATGCGCGGCCATCTCGCCGACATGGAGCGGCTCGGCGACATCGTCGGGCGGCACGGCCTGACGCTGGTCGAGGACTGCGCGCATACCATGGGTGCTGCCTGGAACGGCGAGAAGAGCGGCAATTTCGGCCTCGCCGGCTGCTTCAGCGCGCAGACCTACAAGCATGTCAATGCCGGCGAAGGCGGGCTGCTGACCTCGAACGATCCGGCCTTCATGGCGCGTGCGATCGTCATGTCCGGGTCCTACATGCTCTATGAGCGGCACGGGGCAGCGCCGGACCGCAGCTATTTTCGCGACATTCGGCTGACCACCCCGAACCTTTCCGGGCGCATGGACAATCTGCGGGCGGCGATCCTGCGGCCGCAGCTGGCAGAGCTCGAGGGCCGCATCGCGCGCTGGAACGAGCGCTACCGGATCGTCGAGCGCGCGCTCGACCGCCTGCCGCAGCTTCGCCTGCCGGTTCGCCCGGCCAAGGAGCGGTTCGTCGGCAGCTCGATCCAGTTCCTGGCACCCGGCATCGCGCCCGACGCCGCCCGGGCGTTCCTCGCCGCCCTGGCGGCGCGCGGCGTCGAGCTCAAATGGTTCGGTGCCGCGGAGCCGGCCGGCTTCACCAGCACCCACCACCACTGGGCGTATGTCGAGGCGCAGGAGCTGCCGCGAACCGATGCGATCCTGGCCGGCCTGTTCGACCTGCGCCTGCCCTTGACGTTCTCCCTGACTGACTGCGCCGAGATCGGAGCCATTATCGCCGATGGCGCCGGGCGGTTCATCGAGGATCGTCAGCCATGACGCAGGCAGGCATCATGCAGGCAGCCATCACCAGGGGACCGACCGGATGACCATCACCTATCGCAAGCAGGCCGATCACCCGGCGACGGGCGAGCGCGACGATGTCCGGTCGATCGTCGAGCCGATGCTGCGCGACCTCGAGGCAGGCGGCGAGGCGGCGGCGCGGCGGCTCGCCCGCGAACTCGACCAATGGGACGGCGAGATCCTGGTATCGGCCGACGCCCTGGCGCGGGCGGCGGCAGCGCTGCCCGAGCGGCTCAAGGACGACATCCGCTTCGCCCACGACAATGTCCGGCGCTTCGCCGAGGCGCAGCTGGCGACCGTCGCCGACTGCGAGGTCGAGCTCTGGCCGGGCTTTCGCGCGGGCCAGCGGCAGATCCCGATCGCCGCCGCCGGCTGCTACGTGCCGGGTGGCCGCTACAGCCATGTCGCCTCGGCGATCATGACCATCACCACCGCCAAGGTGGCGGGGGTCGCTCACATCGTCGCCTGCTCGCCGCCGCGGCCTGGTGTCGGCGTGCCGCCGGCCATTCTGTTCGCGATGCACCTCGCGGGCGCCGATCGGGTGCTCAATCTCGGCGGGGTGCAGGGCATCGCCGCCATGGCGTTCGGGCTGTTCGGCCTGCCCAGGGCCGACATCCTGGTGGGCCCCGGCAACCAGTTCGTCGCCGAGGCCAAGCGATTGCTGTTCGG
The DNA here is from genome assembly GCA_964576715.1 of uncultured Geminicoccaceae bacterium. Classification (GTDB taxonomy): domain Bacteria; phylum Pseudomonadota; class Alphaproteobacteria; order Geminicoccales; family Geminicoccaceae; genus SLRI01. The sequence goes on from CAZNWE010000066.1 coordinate 20,443, forward strand.
GCGGGTCGGCATCGACATGGTCGCCGGCCCCACGGATTCGATGGTGATCGCCGATGCCGGCGCCGATCCGGACCTCGTCGCCGCGGACCTCGTCGGCCAGGCCGAGCACGGCTACAACTCGCCGGTCTGGCTGGTGACCACCGAGCCCGCGCTCGCCGATCGGGTGATCGAGAGCGTGAGCGGCCTGATCGCCGCCCTGCCGGAGGTGAACCGGCAGAACGCCGCGGCCGCCTGGCGCGACCATGCCGAGGTCATCGTCTGCACGAGCCGCGAGGAGATGGCCAAGATCGCCGACGACCACGCGCCCGAGCATCTCCAAATCCAGGCGAACGACCTCGACTGGTGGCTGGCGCGGCTGCGCAGCTATGGCTCGCTCTTTCTCGGCGAGGAGACCACGGTCGCGTTCGGCGACAAGGCCGCCGGACCCAATCACGTCCTGCCGACCGCGGGTGCGGCGCGCTATACCGGTGGTCTCTCGGTCCACAAGTTCATGAAGACCGTCACCTGGCAGCGCGCCAGCCGGGACGGCGCAAGGCCGGTGGCCGAGGCGACGGCGCGCATCTCGAGGGCCGAGGGGATGGAGGGCCATGCGCGAACGGCCGATGCCAGGCTGCGGAAATACTTTCCGGGGGAGAGCTTCGATCTGGCCGGCGGCGAGTAGCCGGCCCGCGGTGCGAGCCCGGCGCTCGGCTGTCGGCGCCGCGGGTGCGGTGCGCTCGCTACCGGGTCGGTTGCTGCTGGCCAGGAATGCGACTTGCGCCGCCGCCCCGGGCAACGCGGCTCGCTCTCGATTGCGGCGTTGATCGCTGTCTGCAGCAACCAGGGCTGCGTCAGCGCCGGCAGCGTTAGGTCGGCGTGAGGGGAAAGATGGCAGTCCGCCGCATTGCCGAGGCGTCCTGGGATCGGCTGTTCGCGCGCACGGCGGACAGCGGCCGACCGCTGCAGGCGCGATTGCGGGAGATGGTGGTCAGGGCGATCGGTGAGGGCTGGCTCGGCGCCGACATGCCCTTGCCGTCCAGCCGCCGGCTCGCCCGCGATCTCGGCGTCGCCCGCAACACGGTGCTGTTGGCTTACCAGCAGCTCGTTGCGGAGGAGGTGCTCGAGGCGCGCGAGCGCAGCGGCTATTTCGTTCGCCCGGGGGGATGGCAACCGGCCACCGCGAGGCCGGCCTCCGCACCGCGCGCGACGCTCGATTGGGCGGCTCGGCTGACCGCGCTGCCGAGCCGCCAGCGCAACATCAAAAAGCCGGTCGACTGGATCAACAAGCCCTATCCCTTCCTTTACGGTCAATCCGATCCGACGCTGTTTCCGATCAACGAGTGGCGGGAATGTGCCCGCCAGGCGCTGAGCATCCTCGAGGTGCGTGGCTGGACGGCCGATCTGGTGGATGGCGACGACCCGGAGCTGGTCGAGCAGATCCGCACCCGGGTCCTGCCGCGCCGCGGCATCTGGGCGACGCCGGACGAGATCATGATCACGCTCGGTGCCCAGCAAGCGCTCTATCTCCTGGCCGAACTCCTGGTCCGCCCGGGCATGGCCGTCGGCGTCGAGGAGCCCGGCTATCCCGACGCCCGCAATATCCTCGAGCTGAAGGCGGCGGCGCTGCGATCGCTGCCGGTGGGCAGCGCAGGGATCGACCCGGATGACCTGCCTGAGGACTGCCGTCTCCTGCTGCTGACGCCGAGCCGGCAATGTCCAACCGGCGTGCGGCTGCCGACCGAGCGGCGCGAGCGCCTGCTCAGGCTCGCCGAGCGCCACGATCTGCTGATCATCGAGGACGATTTCGAGAGCAATTTCGGGCTGACGCCGGGGGCGACCACGGCGATCCGCGGCATGGGCCGCGGCGACCGGGTGCTCTATGTCGGCAGCCTCTCGAAGACGCTCGCACCGGGTCTGCGGCTCGGCTACATCGTCGGGCCGCCGGCGGTCATGCGCGAAGCGCGAGCCCTGCGCCGCCTGATGTTGCGGCACCCACCGACCAACAACCAGCGTGCCTTGGCGCTGTTCCTGGCGCTCGGCCATTTCGACCGGCTGCTGCGCAAGGTGATCGACAGCCTCGAGACGCGCGCCCGATCGCTGCAGGCGGCGATGGCGCTGCACATGCCGGGCTTCGAGTTCAGCCACGCTGCCGGCGGCTCCAGCGTCTGGGTCAAGGGGCCCGCAACCCTGGACAGCGGCAGCCTGGCGGTCGACGCCAGCGCGGCCGGTGTGCTGATCGAGCCGGGCGCCGTGTTCTTCCGGCAGGACGAGCCGCCCCGGCACTTTTTCCGCCTCGGCTTCTCGTCGATTCCCGGCAGCCGGATCGAGCGGGGGATCGAGATCCTGGGCGCGATCGCCAGGGCGGGCTGAACGGGGCCCCTGGCGCCATCGATGCATGGTGTCTGGACCTACGCAGGCGCCAGCACCCAGCCTAGCTTTGGGCACGCCGGTTGGGGCATTCAGTCCGCCAGCGCCAGCGCTTCGAGCCCGGCGCAGCAGCGGCGCCACCGCCGGCGCCGCATTGTTTGAACGGCGCTTCGCGGCCGCAGGATGCGGGCGCCGGACCTGCCGGTCGTGACCTCGTCCCTGCCCCGTCGATGCCGTTGCGCCGGCTCGGCCAGCAGGTCATGTATGGGGGCACCAGGTCAGGGACGGACGGCTCTGAGAACGTCAGAACACGCGCGTGAGCGAGGAGACAGCCAATGCAGATGACCACCGAAGAGGCGTTCGTCAAAGTGCTGCAGATGCACGGCATCGAGCACGCCTTCGGCATTATCGGCTCGGCGATGATGCCGATCTCCGATCTCTTCCCGGCGGCCGGGATCACCTTTTGGGACTGTGCGCACGAGGTGAACGCCGGGATGATCGCCGACGGCTACACCCGGGCGACCGGCAAGATGTCGATGGCGATCGCCCAGAACGGCCCCGGCATCACCAACATGGTCACCCCGATCATCACCGCCTACTGGAACCACACGCCGCTGCTCCTGGTCACCCCGCAGGCCGCCAACAAGACGATCGGCCAGGGCGGGTTCCAGGAGGTCAAGCAGATGGCCATTTTCGAAGACTGCGTCTGCTACCAGGAGGAGGTGCGCGACCCGTCGCGCATCGCCGAGGTCTTGAATCGCGTGATCCAGAAGGCGCGGCGCGGCTCGGCGCCGGCCCAGATCAACGTGCCGCGCGACTTCTGGACCCAGGTGA
>CAZNWE010000067.1:0-21908 GCA_964576715.1 uncultured Geminicoccaceae bacterium
CCGCCGCAGCCAGCAATTGGTTGCCGCCGAGGGGGCGACCCGTGCGGACGTGGCGGCGACGGCGGTCGGCCTCCCAGCTCGGCGGTCGACATCGTCGAGCCCATGGGGGCCGACAACCTCGTCTGGTGCGGCGACGGTACCAAGGCGCTCCAGGTCCGCCTGCCGGGCGACCACAGGGTCGAGCCCGGCACCACGGTCAGCCTCGATCTCGACTCGCACCGCATCTCGCTCTTCGCTACCGACAGCGGGGTTCGCCTTTGAGCCCCGGACCTTGCCAGCAGGACGCCACAGCATGAACGTCGCCCGGGATCTTTCGATCCAGCTCTACTCGTTGCGCGCCTACCGCGATCTCGAGGCCCAGCTCGAAGCCCTGGCCGAGCTCGGCTTCAAGACGGTCGAGACCATCGGCGGCCATCTCGAGGATGCGAAGGCCACCCGCGCGCTCCTCGACCGCTTCGGCATCACCGCCCCGACCGGCCATGTCGGGCTCGTCGATCTGAGGCAACGGCCGGACTGGGTGCTCGAGCAGGCCTGGGTCGTCGGCATCGGGCAGCTCTTAATGCCGGCGGTCCCGCCGGCCGACCGGGAGGGTCAGCCGGCCGAGTACTGGCGGGCATTGGGGGCGGAGCTGGGTGAGCTCGCCCAACGCTGGGCCGGCCAGGGCCCTGCCCTCGGCTACCACAATCACCACTGGGAGCTGGCCGCCTATGCCGACGGCACGACACCGCTCGAGCACCTCTTCGCCGGTGCCGCCGGCTCGCCGCTCAATTGGGAGGCCGACCTCGCCTGGCTGGTGCGCGGCGGCGCCGACCCGCTCGCCTGGATGGAGCGCTACCGCGACCGGCTGGTCGCCGTGCACGTCAAGGACCTCGCCCCCGAAGGCGAGAATGCCGACGAGGACGGCTGGGCAACAATCGGTGCGGGCAGGCTCGATTGGCCGAGCCTCTGGCGGGAATCGCTCGCCCGGGGCGCCCGCTACATGGTGCTCGAGCACGACAAGCCCAAGGACCCGATCGGCTTCGCCCGCGACAGCCGCGCCTTCCTGTTGCAGCACGTCGCCTGAATGAGCACCGGACACCAGGACATGACCCCCATCAAGCTCGGCATCGTCGGCTGCGGCAATATCAGCGACGCCTATTTCAAGGGTGCCGAACGCTCGAGCCTCGTTACCGTTGAGGCCTGCGCCGACATGATGCCCGAAGCGGCCCGGGCCAAGGCCGCGGCCTATGGGGTCGAGGCGCTCGCGCTCGAGGCCCTGCTCGACGACCCCGAGATCGCCATCGTCGTCAACCTCACCGTACCCCTTGCCCATGCCGAGGTCAGTGCGCGGGTCATCGAGGCCGGCAAGCACCTCTATTCCGAAAAGCCTTTGGGCGTCACCGTCGCCGAGGCGCAGGCCCTGGTGGATGCTGCGGCCGCAAAGCACGTCCGGGTCGGCAGCGCCCCCGACACCTTTCTCGGTGCTGCGCACCAGGCGGTGCGCAGCACCGTCGACGCGGGCCGGATCGGCCGCGTGGTCGCCGGTGCGGTCTGCTTCGCCACCCACGGCATGGAGAGCTGGCACCCCAACCCCGGGTTTTTTTTCAAGCGCGGCGGCGGCCCGGTCCTCGATATCGGCTGCTATCCGATCACCCAGCTCTTGAACGTCCTGGGCCCGGTGGCCCGGGTCACCGCCGAGGCCTCGCGCGGCAGCGCCACCCGGACGGTGACCAGCGAGCCGCTCCGGGGCCAGGTGATCGAGGTCGAGGTCGCGACCACGGTCAACGGTGTCCTCGCCTTCGCCAATGAGGCCAATGTCGCCTTCACCGCGTCCTGGGACATCTGGAAGCACACCCGCCCGCCGATCGAGCTGCACGGCACCGAAGGCTCGCTGCTCAATCCCGACCCCAATTTCTTCGGCGGGACGCCGCGCCTCTCGGAGGAAGGCGGCGAGTGGCAGGACCTGCCGATCGACGGCCACCCCTTCGGGGCACCCAACCGGCCGCTGCGCTCGGGCGTGATGGTCGCCGACTACCGGCTCGTCGGTGTGCTCGACATGGCCTGTGCGATCGCCGAAGGTCGACCGCACCGCTGCAACGGTGACCTGGCGCTGCACGCGCTCGAGGTCATGGAAGCCCTCGAGCTCTCGTCCCTCGAGGGCCGCCACATCGCCATCCGCTCGGTCTTCGACCGCCCGGCCCCGGTGCCACTCGGCGCGGGCGAGGAGGTGTTCCTGCGCGAAGCGTGAGCCAGGAGCCGCCACCATGGGATCGGCGGGCCTCAGGCCCGACCCTTCTGCCAGAAACCACAGGATGGCGTTGGACCCCACCAGGCAGACGGCGGTATCGGGTTCCAGAACAGGCGTCTGACCGGCGACAGTGCTCCAGAAATCCGGGCCGCCGATTCTCTCCGACGAAGATATCCACGTCGACAATCTCGCAGTCGATCCCAAGCTGCGCGATCAGCAGGCGGGCTTTGTAGCTGTTGCCCGACAAAGGACTGGAGGTGAGCCGCGTCGCAACCTACTTGATGACTCACAGCCGTTTGATAATTACTGTCGCAGCGTGCGAAAAGTTGCAAAGATCAAGCGGCAGAATTTCATCTCGTGGAAGAATGGATCAGCTTCGCGCGATACGGGTGTTCCTCGTCGTCGCAGAGAGTGGCAGTCTGGGCGGTGCGGCGCGCCGTCTGGGGCTGTCGCCCGCGAGCGCCTCACGCACCCTCGACGATCTGGAGACGCATCTGGGCGTCACCCTGGCGCGCCGAACCACGCGCGCGCTGAGCCTGTCGGACGAGGGGGAGGCCTATCTTGCCGCTTGCCGCAGCGTCATCGCCGCGGTGGACGAGGCCGATCGCAGCGTGTCGGGGGCGCGTCACGAACCGCGCGGCCATTTTTCGATCACCGCGCCCGTTCGGTTTGGCAAGCTCCATGTCGCGCCGCTGGTCCTCGATTTCATCGCCGCCCTTACCCAAACGACCCGGTCGCTCGCCTTGCTCGACCGGCCTGTCAGCCTTGTCGATGAAGGGTTCGATCTGGCGTTTCGGATCGGGCAGCTGACGGCGGCGCAGACTGTCGCTGTCCGCCTCGGGACGGTCCGAAGCGTCGTCTGCGCCAGCCCGCAATACCTCGCCTCGCGCAGAACACCGCAGGCGCCGCAGGACCTCGCGGTTCATGACCTGATCGAACTTTCCGCCATGGGGGCATTCGGCAGCCCGTGGAGCTTTTCCACGGGCGAGCGCGATTTTCAGCTGCGGCTCAGTCCGCGCTTGATCGTCAGCGACACAGAAGTCGCGGTCGCAGCCGCGGTGCAAGGTGCGGGTGTGATCCGCATCCTCGGTTATCAAGTTGCCCGGCATGTCGCCGCGGGTCGGCTCCGGATCGTGCTTGAACGCTTTGAACGTCCGCACCAACCCGTCTCGATGGTGGTTGCGGCCGGTCGGCCGACATCTGCCGCCGTCCGCTGCATTCGTCGACATTGCGCGCCCAGCAATCGAAGCTGTTTCGCACAAGAATATTCGAGCACTGCGTGATGCCCGGTGAGCCACTAGCGCGGACCCGCCGCGCGATGCGGATTGGCGGTCAAGGCGGAGGACGGCCGTCCAAGGTCGCTTCCGCGCCAACCATCGATCGCGAGCCGCAGCGAACCGCGGCCGGGCGAACGGTCGGGGTTGCGACGTTCGCCCCGGCGGTGCGGCTCGACGCGGCGCTGGCGGCGCCGCGCGGGGGGGGCGGGGGACAGGCCCCGGTGCCGGCGTGGCGCACCTCGATCGGCAGTCGGGCCAGAAGCGCGGTCGGCCAGGGCGCACCAGCGCGCGCGCCCGGGGTTGTGCGACGCCGGCAGCGATGTTTTGCTGGGGCACAGCCGCGGGCCGGGCGGCAGGCCTCGAGACGCCAGGGGAGCATTGATGATCCACGTCTTGTCCGGGGTCTGGGCGCTGTTGCTCGGCATCGTGCTCATCATGCTCGGCAACGGCATGCATTTCACCCTGATCGGCCTGCGCGGCGGGATCGAGGGGTTCTCGGCCGCCGAACTCGCCATCGTCACCTCCGGCTATTTCATGGGCTTCCTCTCCGGCGCCCGGCTGACGCCCCTGCTGATCCGCCGGGTCGGCCATGTCCGGGTGTTCGCGGCACTCGGCAGCTTCATGTCGGCAGCACTGATCGCGTTAACGCTCCTCGCCGAACCCTGGGCCTGGACGCTCTTGCGCGTGCTCATCGGCTTTTGCATGTCGGGCATCTACGTCGCCGCCGAGAGCTGGCTGAACAACGCCGCCACCAACGAGACGCGCGGCAAGCTGCTGTCGGCCTACATGATCGCCCAGACGCTCGGCATCATCGGCGCGCAGGGTCTGCTCACCCTGGGCGATGCCGGGACTTCGGTGCTCTTCATCGGCGCCTCGATCCTGGTCTCGATCTCCTTTGCACCGATCCTCTTGTCGGTCACCCCGGTGCCGGCGACCGAGGTGGCGCGGCCGATGCCCTTGCGCGCCCTTTTCTCGGGCTCGCCGCTCGGCACGGTCGGGATCTTCCTCCTGGGTAGCGTCTACGCCACGCAATCCGGCATGGCGGCGGTCTTCGGCACCCAGATCGATCTCACCGCGGCCGAGATCGCGCTTTTCGTCGCGATGCTGTTCGCCGGTGCCTTGGTGTTCCAGTACCCGATCGGCTGGCTGTCGGACCGCGTGGACCGGCGCATGCTGATCTTCGGGGCGTCCGCCACCGGGGCCACGGCCTGTGCTCTGGGCTGGCTCGCCGGCGGCGATCTCCGGCCCCTGCTGGCGGCGGCGTTCCTCGCCGGCGGCATGACCACGCCGCTCTACGCCCTGTTCCTGGCCTACACCAATGACTATCTCGCGGCCGAGGATATGCCGGCGGCGTCCGGTGGGCTCGTCTTCACCTTCGGGCTGGGTGCGATCCTCGGGCCGCTCGCCACCGGCTGGGCGATGCAGCGCCTCGACCCGTTCGCGTTCTGGCTGGTGCTCGGTGCCACCTTCGCCGCCATCGCCCTTTATGCGCTCTACCGCATGACCCGGCGCGCGACCGTCCCGGTGGCGCAGACCGAAAGCTATCTCGGCGTGCTGCCCACCGCCTCACCGGTGGCGGTCGAGGCCGCGGGGGCCTGGGCCGCCGAACACGGCGAGGCCGAACGCGAGGCGGACGCAGCGTCCTGAGAGCGGCCGCGATCAGGCCCGCGCCGGCGTCCATACGGCGTCGACACGCCGCGGCCCCGGTCGCCGCGATTGCGGCATGCGCTACTGCACCACCATGCCGCCGTCGATCATCAAGAGCTGGCCGGTCATGTAGTCGCTCTCGTGGCTGGCGAGGAAGGCGGCGGTGCCGATGACGTCCTCGGGGTAGGAGTAGCGCTTGAGGAGGATCATGTTCTCGGCCAGCTTGTCCATCGATTCGCCGGGCTTCTCGAACTTGCCGATGGCGACCAGGTCCTTGTCGAGCTGTTCCCAGAGCTCGGTTCGCACCACGCCGGGGCCGTAGCCGTTGACGGTGATGTTGTGCGCCGCCAGCGCCTTCGCCCCGCCATTGATCATCGCCAGGACGGCATGCTTGCTGCAGCTGTAGGGAACGACGTCGTCGAAGGCCTGGCGCGACAGGATCGAGCCCACATTGATGATCTTGTAGGGCTTCGCCGGCCGGCCCTGGGCGATCATCTGCCTGGCCGCCTCCTGCATGCCGATCAGCGTGCCCAGGGCGTTGACGTCCATGATCTGCTGCCAGTTCTCCTCGGTGACGTCGAGGAACATCAAGGGCTTGTTGATGCCGGCATTGTTGAGCATGACGTTGAGGCTGCCGAAGGCATCCACCGTGGCGTCGACCGCGGCCTTCATCTCGGCGCGCTTGGTGACGTCGAGGCGGACCGCGATCGCCTCGCCGCCGGCCGTTCGGATCCGCCCGGCCACGCTCTCGCAGCCGTCGAGGTTGAGATCGGCGACGCAGACCTTGGCCCCTTGTGCGGCGAAGTCCTCGGCGACAGCGGCGCCCATGCCGCGCGCGGCGCCGGTGATCAGCACGTGCTTGTCGGCGAGCCGGGTCTTGTCCATGTGATGCCTCCCTTGGATGGTGGTGCCGAGGCTAGCGGTCGAAGCCCTGCCGCGGACCGCCGAACCTGTCCAATATCGATGTTTTTCAGACCGTTCGCGGTCAGCGCGCGAGCCAGCCGCCATCGACGGCGATCACCGCGCCGTGGACGTAGCTCGCGGCCGCCGAGGCGAGAAACACCGCAGCCCCCGCCATCTCGTGCGCCGCGGCGAAGCGGCCGGCCGGGATCCGGGCGAGCAGGGCGGCGCTGCGTGCCGCGTCCTCGCGCAGCGCCGCGGTGTTGGCGGTGGCCGTGTAGCCCGGGGCGATGGCGTTGACATTGACGCCGAGCGGCGCCCACTCGTTGGCGAGTGCCCGGGTGAGGCCGAGCAGGCCGTGCTTGGCGGCGGCGTAGCCCGGCACGTTGACCCCACCCTCGAAGGCGAGGACGGAGGCGACGTTGATGATCCGGCCATCGCCCCGCTCGACCATCCGCCGCGCCGCCGCCTGCGCCAAAAGAAAGGCGGCGTCGAGATCGACCGCCAGCACCCGCCGCCAGTCGGCGAAGCCGTGCTCGAGCGCCGGCTCGCGGTGGATGATCCCGGCATTGTTGACCAGGATGTCGACCTGCCCGAGCGCCGCTTCGGCAGCCGCGATCAGCGCCTCGGCACCCGCTTCGTCGAGGCTGGCGAGATCGCACGGCAGGCCGAGCGCCTGCCGGCCCAGGGCGCGAACCGCATCCAGCACCGGTTCCGGCGGGCGGCTGTGATGAACCAGCGCGACGTCGGCGCCGGCCGCGGCGAGACCCTCGGCGATGGCGGCACCGATGCCGGCGGCACCGCCGGTCACCAGCGCCCGCCTTCCCTCGAGCGAGAAGAGTGCAGTCATCGCCGGCCTCAATACTTGTTGGCGATCGGCAGGTCCTCGGCCGGGAAGAGGGTGATCACCCGGCAGCCGGTGTCGGTGACCACGACCTCCTCCTCGATCCTGGCGGCGGAATAGCCGTCCGAGGCCGGGCAGTAGGTCTCGAGCGCGAAGACCATGCCGGTCTGGATCTCCATCGGCCGCTCGAGGCTGACCAGCCGGCTGATGATCGGCCGCTCGTGCAATGCCAGGCCGAGGCCGTGGCCGAATTGCAGGCCGAAGGCGGAAAGCTCGTCCGGAAAGCCGAACTCCTCGGCCTTGGGCCAGAGCCTGGCCACCTGATCGGTGCCGACGCCCGGGCGGATCGCCTCGATCGCCACGTCCAGCCATTCCCGGCACTTTACATAGGCGTCGTTCTGTGACGGCGTCGCCCGGCCGACATTGAAGGTGCGATAGTAGCAGGTGCGGTAGCCGTTGAACGACTGCAGGATGTCGAAGAAGGCCTGATCGCCCGGGCGGATCAGCCGGTCGGTGAAGTTGTGCGGGTGCGGGTTGCAGCGCTCGCCCGAGATCGCGTTGATCGCCTCGACATCGTCCGAGCCCATCGCGTAGAGCATCTGGTTGGCCCGGGCGACGATGTCGTTCTCGCGCACCCCGGGCTTCAGCTCCTCCCAGATCATGTGGTAGACACCATCGACCATGGCGGCCGCCTGGTTGAGTAGGGTGATCTCGTCGATGTTCTTGATCTCGCGGGCATCGAGCATGATCTGCTGGCCGTCGACGACCTGCATCCCGGCCTTTTGCAGCGCGAACATCATCGCCGTCTCGGCGAGGTCGACGCCGACCTTGGCCTTGGCCACCCCGGCCTCGCGCAGGAGGCCCATGATCTCCTCGGCATGCGCCTGCATCAGCCCGAAGGAGGGCGGGATGGTGCCGCGCATGCCGAGCACCCCGGCCCGGCAGTGCGACGGATCGAGCCAGTCGCAATAGAGCTTGTGATGCACCGCGGCCGAGCCGAAATCCCAGACGATGGGCTCGTTGCCCTCGATCAGGAGCGCGAAGCGGCAGAGCTTGTCGCGCTCCCACTCGCCGATCTTGGTCCCCGAGACATAGCGGATATTGTTGACGTCGAAGAGCAGGAGGGCGCCGCAGTCCGAGTTCTTCAGGGCTCTTTGCGCCCGGGCGAGGCGATAGCGCTGCAGCCGGCGGAAGTCGACGCGGGTCTCGAAGTCGACCCCCATCTTGCCGGGCGACGGGATGGCGCGGTTCCAGTTCCAGTGATGGTCGAGGTCGCTGTCGGTCATGACGCGAGACTCCAAAAAAGGAGGGCAGGGGCACCGGGCCGCCGGTCGGGCGCGGCCGGTGAACGGGCTCAGTAGTGGCCGTGCGCGCGCATCAGCCGGTCGGCGCGGTTCTGGGCGTCGGTGAGGGCCTGATCGAGGCTCTTCAGGCCGCGGCACATGTCGTGCAGCTCCTCGCCGCAGATGCTGATGACGTCGCTGATCTCGGGGGCTGGCGGGCGCGGCCAGTATTGCAGCTGCCCGGCATGCGCCATGCCCTCGATCGTCTCGATCAAGGGCGAGAGGGCGCGGACCTCCGGATCGGCGGAGACCGAGAAGCGCGGGCTCACCAGGCTGCCGTTGAGCATGTAGGCCTTGCACGCCTCGCTCGAGGTGAGCGTGACCAGCGCCTGCCACGCCGCCTCCCGCCGCTCGGGGGCGAGGTTGGCCGGGATGCCCAAGGCGTAGCCGCCGACCGGTGCGATGTTGGCGCCGCCGGGGCCTCTCGGGTGGGGCAGAAAACCCGTCCGCCCGTGCGCCGGCGAGGCCGGGTCGTGGACGAAGTAGGGGGCCAGGAGCGTGTAGCCGTAGGCCATCGCCACCTCGCCCTTGGCATAGGCCCGGATCCGCTCGAACCAGGACATGGTGAGGATGTTCAAGGGTGCGAGATCGAGCAGCTCGAGCAGGTACTCGGCGGTGCGCCTGCCCGCCTCGCTGTCGATCATCGGTCGCCGCCGCTCGCCCTCGAGCGCCTGCGCGTCGTACTCCTCGCCGATCGGGTCGAGGTCGAGGACGGGGCGGCCGAAGGCGCTCATGATCATCAAGAAGCTGTGGCCCATGGGCGTGCCACGCGCCGCGTTCCAGGCGATGCCGCGCAGCCCCTGGCCCGGCCGGTGCAGGCGGCGCGCGGCATCGAGCACGGCATCGGTGGTCGTCGGCGGGGCGAGCCCGGCCGCGGCGAAGACGTCCTCGCGATAGAAGAAGATCTCGGGCGTGGTCTGGATCGGCACCGCCCATTGCTGGTCGCGATAGCGGCAGCCCTGCCAGCTCGGCGGGTGAAAGTCCGAGCCGTGCACCCCCTCGGCCTCGATCAGCGCGTCGAGTGGCAAGAGCGCACCCTTGGCCGCGAACTCGCCGACCCACGGCAGGTCGATGGCGATGATGTCGTAGCGCGACGCCTTGGCCTCGCTGTTCTTCAGCCCCTCGAGCCGCAGCCGGTCGATCGACAAGGCCCGGTTCTGGATCGCCACGCCGAAGCCCTGCTCGAGCTGACGCTTGAGGTTGTCCATCGCCATGAAGGTGGGATCGGCATGGACCAGGATGCGCAGCGGCTCGATCAGCGCCAGCGGCACCTCGCGCACCGCCGGCGGGGGGATGATCCGGGCGGCCAGATAAGAGCCGCCGAAATAGTAGTCCTGCAGCCCGGTCGCCGGGCCCGGCAGCCCGAACGCCTTGCCGATCACCCGCTTGATCCGCCTCGCATAGTCGTACGCGGCGTCGATCAGCGGCCGGCTCGGATGCAGCGAGAAGCTCTTGCCGGTCTTGGTCCGCGGCCGGCGGACGATCAGCCCGGCCTCGACCATCTCCTCGATGCGCCGCATCGCCGTGGCGTAGGGCACGCCCGAGGCGGCGGCGAGACTGGTGACCGTGGTCAGCCGCGCCTGCAGATGCTGGCGCATCAAGAACAGCGTCATGCGAAAGCAGGCGTCGGTCTGCAGCAGCGGCAGAATGCCGAGCGCCTCGTCGTCCATCGCCTCGATGAAGGCCAAGAAGCGCAGCATCTCCTGACGATCGAGCACGACCGGCGGGGGGGCCGCCAGCTTCGGCGGCACCTCGCGCGTTTCGGCCATGAGCGTCGTGGTCATTGGTTCCGACTCTTCAAGCAGTGCCGAAGCAGCCGCCCCGAGCAGCGGCTGGCTTTGCGACCCTCCCGATCACCAATCAGTCTGGACCGAACGCGGCTCGCCGCCCAGCACTCGTTTGTCCGATCTGGATGTATTGTCTCCGGGGGTCGCCTGGCCGGCGGTACGCTCATCATGCCAGTCGACAGAAAATCCAGTTTGGACGAGATCGGCGTTGAGGCGAGGCCGGGCCTCTGTTCAGGTGACCGTCGACTCGTCGTCGCCCCGTCCACGGGCGACCCGTGCACCCAGGGAGGTAGATATATGCGTGGCTTGATGACCGCGACCGCCATGGTCGCTCTGCTGCCGGGGGCGGCCTTGGCCCAGTCCGTGACCATCGGCATCACCCAGAACAATGTCGGTGTCGACAGCTACCAGACGACCTACGAGCAGGCTTTCATGGCCTATGCCGAGGAGCTCGACGGGGTCGAGACCGTGGTCCTCGATGCCGGCGGCGACGTCGCCCGGCAGATCGGCCAGATCCAGGACCTGATCCAGCAGCAGGTCGATGCCATCATCATCTGGCCGACCCAGGGCCAGGCCGTCGTCCCGGCGGTGCGCCAGGCGCACCAGGCAGGCATCCCGGTCGTCATCACCAACTCGCAGATCGCCGAGGAAGGGTTCGACTTCATCGCCTCCTTCTCCGGCCCCGACAACATCACCCAGGGCCAGTACTCGGCCGAAATGATGTGCGAGGCCCTCGATGGCGAGGGCCAGATCGTCCAGATCTCCGGCCAGCCCGGCTACACCACGGCGATGGAACGGCAGCAGGGCTTCGAGGACCGGCTCGCCGAGGCCTGCCCCGGGGTCGAGATCATGGAGACCCAGCCCGGCGACTGGAATCGCGAGAAGGCGCAGCGGGTGATGGAGAATTTCCTCACCAAGTACGACCAGATCGACGGCGTCTACTCGGGCGACGACAATATGGGCGTGGGTGCCCTGAACGCGGCCAAGGCCGCCGGCCGCGCCGCGGGCATGGCGTTCATCGGCGCCACCAATTTCGCCGTCGGCTACGAGGCGATGGAGCGCGGTGAGTACTGGGGCTCGGTCTACCAGTCGCCGGTCGAGGACGCCAAGAACGCGCTCGATACGGCACTCGCCGTCCTGAATGGCGAGGACGTGCCCTTCCTCAACTACTTCGACACGCCGAAAATCACCCAGGCCAACATGGACGAGTTCACCAAGCCGGTGTTCTAGAAAAAAACCGGGGCCAGCGCGACGATGGGCGGGGGTGCCGGTCACCCCCGCCGTTTGCACAACGGCGACCGGGCCACAGCACCAAGGGGAGGCAGCCTTGGCGACCGACATCAAGACCGCCACCGGCAACGGGGCGCAGCTCAAGGCGTTTCTCGCCCAGCAGGGCATCCTGATCGCGTTCATCGTGTTCACGCTCGGCTTCGCGCTCACCTCCGAGCGCTTCATGAGCGCCGACAACCTGATGACGGTGCTGCGCCAGGCGGCGATCATCGGCACCATCGCGGTCGGCGTCACGGTCGTCGTGATCGGCGGCAATCTCGACCTGTCGGTCGGCTCGCTGCTCTCCTTCGCGACGGTCCTGGTGGTCGACCTGCACGACAAGCTCGGCCCGCTGCCGGCCATGCTGGTGATGTTCGTGGCCACCATGGGCGTCGGGGCGATCACCGGCTTTCTGGTCGGCTATCTCCGGCTCAATTCGCTCATCGTCACGCTCGGCATGCTCTCGGCCATCCAGGGGGTGACACTGATCTACACCGGCGGGCAGAACGTCGACATCGCCGATCAGACGACCACCTGGTTCGCGCTCTTCGGCCGCGGCTACATCCTCGGCATCGCCACCCCCATCGTCATCTTCCTCGGCCTCGCCATCCTGATGGAGATCTTGCTGCGGCGGACGACCTACGGCCGCAAGGTGTTCGCGGTCGGCGGCAACCCGACGGCCGCCGTCTTTTCCGGCATCGACCGCTCGCGCGTCGTCTTCTCGACCTACCTGATCTCCGCCTTCGCCGTCGGCTGCGCCGCCGTCATCATGGGCTCGCGGGTCATGGGCTCGCAGAACAATGTCGGCCAGGGCTACGAGCTCCTGGTCCTCGCCGGCGTCATCCTCGGCGGCACCAGCCTGCTCGGCGGCTCCGGCAGCGTCGTCAAGACCGTGCTCGGCGTGCTGATCCTCGGCTTCATCCAAAACGGCCTGCTGTTGCTGGGCTACCCCTACTACACCCAGTGGCTGGTCACCTGGGTCGTCATCATCCTCGCCGTCTGGCTCGATGTCGCGAGCCAGCGCGGCCGCCTGTTCACCACCTTCAACTGAGGAGCCGGTGATGCAACGGTTCAAGCGGGTCGTCCTGACCCAGCCGATCTGGCTCTTCGTCCTCGCCTGCCTCGTCTTCTTCAGCTTCGGCTCCGAGCACTTCCTCGATCTGCAGAACTTCAAGAACATCCTGGTGCAGACCTCGACCATCGGGCTCATCGCCCTCGGCATGACCTTCGTCATGATCAACGGCAATATCGACCTCTCGGTCGGCGCGGTGGTGGCGCTGGCCGCCTCGCTCGCGGTCGGGCTGCAGGACCAGCTGGGCATCTGGCCGGCGGTGGCGATCGCCCTCGGCGCCGGCCTCGGCCTCGGCTTCCTCAACGGCATGATCGTCTGGAAGACCGGGGTCGATGCCTTCATCGTCACCCTGGGCGCGATGATCGGCGTGCGCGGCCTCGTCTTCGTCTACACCCAGGAACAGTCCTTCTTCTCGATGAACTTCGCCTATGCCGATTTCGGCATGAGCGCTGTCGGCCCGCTGCCGACGCTGGCCGTCATCTTCCTCGCCTGCGCCGCCCTGATGCACTGGATCCTCTCGTCCACCGTGCACGGCCGCAACACCTATGCGGTCGGCGGCAACCGCGAGGCGGCGATCAACGCCGGCATCAAGGTCGGCCCGCACATGGTCGTCAATTTCATGATCGTGGGCTTCTTCGCGGCCCTGGCCGGGGTCACGCTCTCGACCCAGATGGGTGCTTCGACCCCCAATCTCGGCCGCGACTTCGAGCTCTGGACGATCACCGCCGTGGTGCTCGGCGGCACCAAGCTCGCCGGCGGCTCGGGCACCATCATCGGCACGCTGGGCGGCGTGCTCGCCATCGGCATCCTCAGGAACGGCATGAACCTGATGCAGGTACCGGCCTTCTACGTGCTCGTCATTCTCGGCACCATCCTGATCGCCGTCTTGTTCATCGACCGGCAGCTCAGCCGCAAGGGTGCCCGGGAGCTGCGGACATGAGCGCCACGAGGGCGCTGCCCGACACCGACAACGACAACGACAGCGCCGGCGCCGGCGCGGAGCCGGTCCTGCACCTTGCCGGGATCACCAAGCGCTTTCCCGCGGTCACCGCGCTCGACCAGGTGGATTTCGAGGTCCGCGCCGGCGAGGTGCACGCGCTCCTCGGCGAGAACGGTGCCGGCAAGTCGACCTTGATGAAGATCCTCGATGGCATGCACCGCCCGGACGAGGGGCACATCTACCTCGAGGGCCGGATGATCGATCCCGCGAGCCCGCTCGAGGCCAAGCAGGCGGGCATCGTGCTGATCCACCAGGAGCTCTCCCTGGTGCCGCAGATGAGCGTCGCCGAGAACATCTTCCTGGGCTCGCTGCCGATGAAATGGCCGGGCCGGGTCGACCGGACGACCCTCTACGCCCGGGCCGGGGCGATCCTCGAGCGGCTGGAGTGCGACTTCCCCCCGCAGGCCAGGGTCGAGACCCTCTCGATCGCCAAGAAGCAGATGGTCGAGATCGCCCGCGCCCTGGTCTTCACGCCGAAGATCGTCGTCTTCGACGAGCCGACGGCGTCGCTCACCGACCACGAGAAGCGCGTCCTCTTCCGGGTCATCCACGACCTCAAGGCGCAAGGCGTCGGCATCGTCTACATCTCGCACCGAATGGACGAGATCTTCGAGATCTCCGATCGCATCTCGGTGCTGCGCGACGGCCAATACCGCGGCACCCTGGCGACCGCCTCGACCGACGAGGACGAGGTGACCCGGCTGATGATCGGGCGCAGCCTCGAGAAGCTGCACTACCAGGAATCGGCGGCGAACGGCGAGGTGGTGCTCGAGCTGCGCGGGTTGACGGTCGACGGCCTGTTCGAGCATGTCGACCTCACCGTGCACCGGCGCGAGATCGTCGGCATGTACGGCCTCGTCGGCGCCGGCCGCTCCGAGGTCGCCGAGACCCTGTTCGGCCTGCGCGCCCCGACCGCC
The DNA here is from genome assembly GCA_964576715.1 of uncultured Geminicoccaceae bacterium. GTDB lineage: Bacteria > Pseudomonadota > Alphaproteobacteria > Geminicoccales > Geminicoccaceae > SLRI01. The sequence continues at coordinate 14,284 of CAZNWE010000067.1, forward strand.
GGCGAGATCCTCTTGAATGGCGTGCCCCTGGTCATGGCCTCGCCGATCGACGCGATCGCCGCCGGCATCGCGCTCGTGCCCGAGAATCGCAAGGAACAGGGCCTGGTCCTCGGCATGAGCTGCCGTGACAACATCACGCTCGCCCTGCTCGAGCAGGTGGCGAGCGGCGGCTGGCTCAAGCCTGGCCAGGAACGCGCCGTCTACGACAAGTACCAAAAGAGCCTCGCCATCAAGTCGCCGAGCTTCGCCCAGGCGGTGCTCAACCTCTCCGGCGGCAATCAACAGAAGGTGGTGATCGGCAAGTGGCTGGCGACCCACCCCAGGCTGTTGATCCTCGACGAGCCGACGCGCGGCATCGATGTCGGCTCGAAGGCGGAAATCCACAACCTGATCCGCGAGCTCGCCGACCAGGGCTACGCGGTGATCGTCATCTCCTCGGAGATGCCCGAGGTGATGGGCGTCAGCGATCGCATCCTGGCGATGTACAACGGCCGGGTCACCGCCAGCTTCGATGCGCGCACGGTGACCGAGGACGACCTGATCGAGGCGATCACCGGCGGGCACTGAGGTATGGCCGACGCTGCCGCCGGGCTTGGCGCCGGCCGGCGCGGCCAATGGCGATGGCGGCGGCTACGAGGCCGTGCGCGAAGGGCGGTGCCACCGGCGCTTCGCCGGTGACCCGACGCTCGGCAGCTGGCGTGGCCCCGGCGCCTGCCGGTGCCGCGAATTTTGCCAAAATAGCGGCGTCTTAACCGTAAATTTACCGCTGGCGACGATGATCGGGGGTGCACTGAGCACTCGAAGCCCCGGACGGTCGCCGACAATGACAACCAAAAGCCTTCGGCTTGGACGACGGATCATCGCGCCGACAGCCGCCCTGGTGGCGGCCAGCCTCGTCATCCTCCTCGGCCTGATGGCGATGACCGCCACCACCGAGGACCAGACCGCGCGCCGCCAATCCATCAATACGGTCGCCAGCAATCTGCAGTTGCGAGAGACCCAGGTCGGCCGGGTCGCCAAGGACTATGCCTGGTGGAACGACTCGGTGCGGCATATGCACCTCGAGCTCGACCGCGAATGGGCCGACCTGAACTTCGCCGGCTACATCTACGAGACCCATGGCTACCACCTGACCCTGGTCGTCGACCCGGACAATGAGATCAGCTACGGGGCGATCGAGGGCGAGCGGGCCGAGCTCGGCACCATGCCGGCGATCACCGGCGGATTCGAGCTTTTGGTCGAGGCCGCCCGGCAGGCCCCCGCCGAGGAGCCGGACTATCGGACCGGCCTCGTCCTGGTCGACGGCGAGGCCGCCCTGGTCGGCGTCAGCGCCATCACGCCTGAGCAGTTCGGCGACGTGATCCTGCCGCCCGGACCGCGCAGTGTGGTCGCCTTCGTCAAGTTCCTCGATCAGCGGTTCTTCGCCGAGCTGGCGGAGCGCTACCAGCTGTCCGACATGTCGATCGGCGAGGCCGCCCCGGAGCTGACGCTCGCCGCCCTCGACCTGGCGACGGTCGACGGCACGCCGATCGGCCAGCTGCGCTGGCAGCCGCACCGGCCCGGTCGCCAGTTCCTCCACTCGATCGCCCCGTCGCTGCTGCTGGCACTGATCGTGATCGCCGGCTTCAGCGCCTATGTGATGCGCCACGCCGGCGAGGCCGCCCGCGCGGTCGAGCAGAGCGAGCTGCGGTTTCGCGACGTCGCCGACGCCAGCTCGGACTGGATCTGGGAGACCGATTGCGACCTCACCTTCGTCTTCGTCTCCGAGCGCGTGGCGCAGCTCACCGGTCGCCCGCCGGAATCGATCGTCGGCCGCCGCCTCGACGAGCTCTTCCATCAGGGCGACAACGCCACTCAATGGAGCCGCTATCAGAACGCGCTCTCGCGCTCGCAGTCGTTCCGCAACGTGCTGGCGTTGTGCGATGACGCCGAGGGCGGGCGGTTGACCCTGCGCATCGCCGGCAAGCCCTGCCTCGACAACCGTGGCCAGTTCGTCGGCTACCGCGGCACCGCCACCGACCTCACCCGCGAGCTCGACGCCGAGCGGCGCGCCCTGTTCCTCACCCGGCACGACGCGCTGACCGGCCTGCCCAATCGCTGCCTGCTCGGCGAGCGGCTCGACGACGCGGTCGCCGTCGTCGCCCGGCGGCGCGAGATGGCGGCTCTCCTGAGCGTCGACCTCGACCGCTTCAAGGACATCAACGACACGCTCGGCCACGCCGCCGGCGACGCGCTGCTCGAGGCGGTGGCGGAGCGGCTCGACGCCTGCATTCGCGAGACCGACACGCTGGCCCGGACGGGCGGTGACGAGTTCGTCGTCATCCAGACCGGCGTGCAGGATATCGCCGCCGTCGAGCTGCTCGCCCGGCGCATCATCGAGGTGATCGCCGAGCCGTTCGAGATCGCCGACGAGCGGGTGCTGATCACCACCAGCATCGGCATCGCCCTGATCCCGCTCGACGGCTCGATCGGCAGCCGGCTGCTGCAGAGCGCCGACATCGCCCTCGATCGGGCCAAGGCCGAGGGGCGCGGCAGCTTCCGCTTCTTCGAGCGCGACATGGATGCCCAGCTGCAGGAGCGCAAGACGCTCGAGCGCGACCTCCGCCTGGCCATCGCCCGGCACGAACTCGAGCTCTACTACCAGCCCAAGGTCGACCTGAAGAGCGGCCGGGTGAGCGGCGTCGAGGCGCTGGTCCGCTGGCACCATCCCGAGCTCGGCATGGTCTCGCCCGGCGAGTTCATCGGGGTGGCCGAGCAGACCGGGCTGATCCACGAGCTCGGCGAATGGGTGCTGCGCAAGGCCTGCGCGACGCTCGCACCGCATGCCGATCTCGAGGTCGCGGTCAACCTGTCCGCCGTGCAGCTCAAGCGCGGCAGGGTGGCGGAGATGGTCGAGGACGTCCTCGCCGAGACCGCCCTCGACCCGCGCCGGCTCGAGCTCGAGATCACCGAGACCGTGATGGTCGACGGTGCCGAGGCGGTGATCGCCGACCTGCGCCGGGTCAAGGACATGGGGGTCAAGATCGCCATGGACGATTTCGGCACCGGCTACTCGAGCCTCAGCTACCTCAACCGGTTCCCCTTCGACAAGATCAAGATCGACCGCGCTTTCGTCAACGATCTCGGCCGCCGCGGCAAGGGCCAGGCGATCGTCAAGGCGGTCGTCGGCATCGGCAAGAGCCTCGGGATCAAGATCTGTGCCGAAGGGGTCGAGACGGCCGACCAGCTCCGCTTCCTCGACCGCGCCGGCTGCAACGAGGTGCAGGGCTACTACTTCGCCAAGCCGATGCCGATCGGCGGTCTCGAGGCGTTCATGGCCCAGCCGCTGCAGCTCCACGAGCCGGCCGCCTAGCGATCGAATTCGCTCAAAACGGGAAAGACTGAAGCTCTGCTATACAAAATGGTTGAGTTCGGCTAGAAAGCTTCAGGCGGCACCCGTGCCGGCCGCCGCCCCGACCCCGAAACCATGGGTGCGTTGATGAGCGACGTAATGGTTCGACTGCGCAAGCTGACCAAGTGTCTGAATGTCTTCGTCGGCCGCACCGAAGCCTGCGGCTTCGGCCTGTTTGCCGCCACGCCGTTCGCCCGCGGCAGCACGGTCATCGTCGACGAGGACGGTGACTACTACGAGGGCGTGATGACCCTGGTCGAGGCGCTGAACCGCGGCTACGACCTCGCCAACGACCTCTTCCAGATCGGTCCGGACGCCTTCCTCCTGCCGAACGGCAATCTCGACGATCTGGTCAACCACAGCTGCCGGCCGACCACCGGCCTGCGGCTGACACCGCTCGGCTATCGCATGGTCGCCCTGGTCGACATCCAGCCGGGCGACCAGCTGACCTACGACTATTCCACCTATATCGGCGACACGCCCGAGCGGCTGGTCTGCGCCTGCGGTGCCGCCGAGTGCCGCGGCGTGATCGGCCCCTTCAGCGCGCTGCCGCCGGCGCTCCGGCACTACTACCTGGCGCACGACGTCGTCGGCGCGTTCGCCGCCCAGGCCGCGGCCGAGCCACCCAGAGCCATGACCGCCTAGCCGGGCGCCCCGGCGGTCGTCGATGCTGCGCTCGGCCGGCGCCGTGCAGCGCCGCGGTCCCGCCCGCTGGCTCGACCCTTTCCGGCGGCTCGATCCGGCCTGGCGGCTGGTCCTGGTGGCGGCCCTGCTCAGCGCCGGCAAGGTGCTGCTCTACACCGCCGGCACCACGCTCTTCCTCGCCCGCCAGGGCGTCGAGGCGCTGCCGGCGCTCTACCTGACGCTGGCGGTCGTGGCCACCCTGGCGTCGGCCGGCCTCGCCGTGGTGATCGACCGGCTGCCCGCGCAGCGCCTCTTGCCCGGCCTCGCCGTCGCGGTCGCGATCGGTACCGCCGGGCTGGTCCTGGCCGGCGCCGTCAGCTGGCCGCTGCTGCCCGGCGCCGTGCTGATCGCCGCGCATGTCTACGACATCGTCACCGACATTGTCTTTTGGGTCCTGGCCGCGACCTTTTTCGACAATCTCCGGCTGCGCCGGCTGACCACCCGCTTCTATCTCGCGATCGCCGCCGGCGGCAGTGCCGCCGGCATCCTGGCCGAACGCCTCCTCGGCCGGCTCGACGCCGACCTCCTGCTGTGGCCGGTGGCGGCCCTCTGCTGTCTCGCCGTGCTGGCGCTCGGTCGCGTTCCGGCCGCTGCCGAGGGGGCCGCGGAAACCCGGGCGGGCGAGCTCGAGCCGGGCGACGGTAGCGGCCTGACCCGGCCGGGCGAGCTCGGGCGGTTCGTCGTCCGCCACCCCTTCGCCCTGTTGTTGGCGATGAACTCGCTGCTGCTGACCGCGGTCTACAGTCTGACCGAGTATGTCGCCTTTGCGGTCTACGCCGACAGTTTTCCGGAGGAAGTGGCGCTCGGCCGGTTCCTGGCGCTGCTCTTCGCAGCACTGCAGCTGGCCGAGCTCGGCGTGCTCTGGCTCGGGGCCGGGCGAATCGTCGAGCGGGCCGGGCCACTGCTGCGCAACCTGCTGTTTCCGCTGACCTCGCTGCTCTGCCTCGTGGCCCTCCTGCTGCAACCGCGGCTCGCCTGGGCGATCGTCGCCCACGTCAACACCGAGGCCGTCTCCAACGGTGTGTTCGAGCCGGTCAACGCCACCAATTACGGGGCGCTGCCGGTTGCGGTCCACGGTCGCGCACGGACCCTGGCCGATGGCATCTTCTACCCCATCGGCATGGCCCTGGCCGGGTTGATGCTGGCCCTGCTGCCGGCCACCGACGCCAGCTTCCGGGCCACCGTGCTGGCGCTGCTGACCGCCCTGTTCTTCGTCGCCCTCAATCTCGTGGTCGCCCGGGCCTATTTGCCGACGCTGCTGCGGCAGGTGCGCCACGGCAGCACCGGCCCGCCGCCGCACCGGCGCCCGCGACCCGGGCTGCGCTGCGATGCCGACCAGCTGGCCCGGCTGCTCGCCAGCCGGCGCACCGCCGATCGGCGCTTGGCGCTCGACCTGCTCGAGGCGGCGCCGCCTGCCACGTCGCGCACCGCGCGCCGCCCCGACCTGCTGCCCGACCTGCTGCCCGACCTCCTGGCAGCGGCACCGCGGCTGGCCCAGGCCGACTGGGTTCGGCTGGCCGAACGCCTCGCCACACTCGAAGCCGAGGCGCTGGCCGCGGCCCTGGCCGCGGCCGTCGCGGCACGGGACTGGGACAACATCGAGCTCTTGGCCACCGCCCACCTGCTCGCCGACCGACCGCTGCCGCCGCTGCCGGTGGCGGCACCGCCCGGCAGCCTGCTCGCCGCCCTGCCGGCGCTGGCCGGTGCGCCCGGCAGCGAACCGGCCGACGGCCCGCCCGAGGATGCCGCCCGGCGCGGCCGGCTCGCCGCGATCCTGCGCCGCGCACCGCTCACCGTGCTCGAGCGGCTGGCCCGGCAGCCGGCGCTCCTCGCCGACGACCTGCTCCACCCGGCGCTGCTCGATGCGCTGAGCCGGCTGCCCCCGGGCGACCTGCCGGGCCCGCTCCAGCCATTGCTCGAGGAACTCCGGCACTCGCCGCTGCCGGCGCACCGTGCGGCCGCCCTGCGCTGCATGGGCCGCGCGCTGGAGACCGCACAACACCCGAGGGCAGTCGCGCTGCCCGCGGCAACCGATCCGGCCCCGGCCCCGGCCGCCACCGCCGAGGCCGCCGCGCGCGACCGCTTCCACGCCCGCCTGATGCTCGCCTGGCCGGCACTCGCCGATCCGAGCCGCACGGTCCGGGCGGCCGCCATCGACCTGCTGTTGCCCGATGCCGAGCGGGCGCTCGCCCGGCTCACCGCACCCGGCCGGTCGCACCAGCCAGCCCTGCCGGCCGATCGGGCGCGCGGCCTGATCGAGCTCCTGGCGGCGATCGGCGACCGCCCCGCGCGGCGCCTGCTGCGCCAGCTCATTGCCCAGCTGGCAGCCGACGCCGAACGCGACGCCATCCTGCTGCAGCGCCTCGCCGCCGGCGCCGACCCGGCGCTCCGCCCGCTCGGCACCGCCCTCCTCGACCATGCCCACGGCCTGACCGAGCTCTTGTTCGCCGGGCTCGGCGTGCTCGGCGACGCCGAGCGCGCCAGCCAGCTGCGGGACGCGCTGCGCGAGGTCGACACAAGGCTTCGGGCCGGCACCATCGACGGCCTCGTCTCGCTCAAGCACGGCCTGCTCGCCCGCCGCTTCATCCCGCTGCTCGAGCAGTTGCACCTGCCGTCGACCATGCCGGTGCGCCGCCGTCCGCCGCCCGTCGAGCCGGCGGAGCTGCTGCAGCTGCTGGCCGCGAGCGGCGATCGCTGGCTGCGCGCCGCCGTCGAGCTGGTCCGCCAGCGGCCGGCAGCACCCGACCCGTCGCTGACCGTCGCCGCCGGCGACCCCGGCATGCTCGAGGGAACACCCATGCGAACCCCGCCCGCCGCCGCCGTCACCGCCCGCACCGACGCCGCGACGCTCGACCTCCTGCTCCGGCTCAAGCGCTTCGAGCTCTTCGCCGAGCTGCCCTTCGACGTGCTCGAGGCGGTCCTCCACCTGATCGAGGAACGGCAGGTGGCGGCCGGGATGGTCGTGCAGCGGGCCGGCGGGCCACTGCTCCACGCCTGGCTCGTCGATACCGGCAGCCTCGTCGCCGCATGGCCCGGCGGCCGCCAGGAGGTGCTCGGCCCCGACAGCTGCATCGGCGAGACGGCACTGGTCGATCCGACGGTGGTCGCACCGGAGCTCGTGGCCCGGTCGGCGAGCCGCCTGTTCCGCCTGCATCGCGCCGCCTTTCAGGACCTCGCCCGCGAGCATCCGGTGCTGACCGAATCGCTCTGCCGCCTCCTCGCCCGCAGCCTCAACCGGCAGCGCGGCACAGCAACCCCAACGCCGGCCACGGCGTCCCGCTAGCGCATCTGCAAGCCGGGCGAAACCACCCGAAGACCCGGAGCAGGCGGCAAGTCAAGGGGGCCGGGCAGCTGCGGGAAGCGCCAGCGGCCGGCAGCCGCGCACACCCACGGCGCCGCCGCCCACCGACAACGCCACAGCCTGACCGAGGGGGTCAGTTCTTCGTGTCGCCAGGGGGGCAAATCCGCGCCTCGCTGGACCCGCGGTGGCATGAAAACGGAATAAAGCACCGGGGGAAATGATTTCCCCCGGCACCCCCTCGGGATTTTT
>CAZNWE010000068.1:0-21488 GCA_964576715.1 uncultured Geminicoccaceae bacterium
CGGCAAGCTCGGCCTCGAGCGCCTCGGTCCGCCGGGTGGCGTCACGCGCGGCGGCAGCCGCTGCCTCGCGCTCGGCGGCCCGTTGCGCCGCACTGGCGGCCAGCTGCTCGGCCAGGTCATCGCGCTCCAGATCGAGCGCCGCCTCTGCCGTGGTGGCGGCTGCAAGGCGTTGTTGCAGTGTGGCGATCTCTGCCTCGGCTGCGGCCAACACGGTCTCGAGCTCGGCCGTGGTGGCCTGACGCTGGTCCTGCTCACTGGCCATGGCGTCGAGGCGGGACTGTAGGTCGGCACGCGCGGCAGCCGCTGTCTCCCGCACTGTCTCACGCTCGGCCTCGACCGCGGCGAGACTGGTCTCCAGGCTTGAGATCTCGGCATTGAGGGCCGCATTGGTCGCTTCCAGCTCGGCCAGTCGGTCGCCCAGCGCCGCATCGGACCCGGCCGTGCCTGGCGTAGCGGCTGCGGGTGGTGCTGCGGTGGCAGCTTCCAGTGCGGTGATTTGCTCGAGCGCCTGATCGAGCTGCTGCCGCGCCGCGTCGCGCTCGCGCTCGACCAGGCGCAGCTCCGCGCCGAGCGCGGCCAGGTCCTGAGGTGTCAGCGTCTCGAGCGAGACCGTTGGCTGGCCGGCCTCGTCGACCAGCTGATCGACCGAGCCAGGCATGCCGAGCTCGGCTTCGAGGGCGGCGATGCGGGATCGGCCGGCCTCGAGATCCGCCTCGGCCTGGAGCCGCATCCGGTCGGCGTTCTCGAGCTTGAGCCTGAGTGCTTCCTGCTCGCGCTCGGCGGTTATGTTCTTGGCGGTCAATGCCTCGCGCAACGCTTCGATCTGCTGCTGCGCCGAGCCCGAGCCGAGGCCGGCCGCGGCTCCCGCCGAGGCATCGCCGGACAGCGGATCCGACGGGGCCAGGGCCGCCGCCTCGAGGGTCGCCAGCCGATCGGCCTGCTCGCGATAAAGGTGGTAGCCGTAGCCGCCAAGACCGAGCAGCACGAGGCCCGAGGCCACACCCGCCGTCACGCTCCAGGGCGAGATGCCCCGGCGTCGCTCCGTCATGGCAGTGGCTCGATCGGTGGCGATGTCGGGTCGAGCGCGGCGCCGGGCGACGCCGCATCGCGGGTGCCGGATGGGTTCCGGCGCAGGCTCGACCGCCAGGCAGCTGGCGGTTCGCTCATGGTTCTTCCGTGTGCATGATCCCTCTGTGCGCCGTCAATACGGCTCAACGCCAAAGCGGGGCGAGCATCGATGGCTCACCCTGAGGCGGCGCGCCAGCCGCCGCACGCTCGGTGATCTGAAGCCGTGGCTTCGACACCGCAAAGTGCAAGAATGCTCAGCCGTCGTCCAATGGAAAAACGCGTCAGCCGAGCAATTCGCACGGGCGGCTGGGCAAGGCGTTGCACCGCGTCGCAACGGGGTGGCTGCTCAGGCCGGGCCGAGCGCGCGCCGGCCGGCATCGGCGCCGGTGGCCTTGCCGGTCGTGGCCAGCCCATCGCCGGGGATCGCGGCGACGCCACCGGCGGCAGCGCCGCACTGACGCAACAGCCGGGCCAGGAGTGCTGGCCCGGCACCCCGCGACCGCAACTCGACTGGCGGCAGGCCGCCGAGCAGCGCCAGGGCGGCGAGGGCCAGGACATTGGCGTGCCGGGCGACCTCGTCCGCGAACCGCAGGCCGCCGGCATTGAGTGGCCGGGTCTCGCCGAGAATCAGCGTGTTGTCGAGCGAGACGCCGCGCATCAGACCGCGACGCTGCGCCGTTTCGAGTTCAGCCACGGTGAGCGGCTGCCGGGCGGCGGCAAGCTCGTGGCGCAAGGTCTCCCGGCGCAGTGCCACGGCGTGCCGGAGCGGGCCGTTGCCGATGTGGCAACCGCCACTGATCTCGGCGGCGAGATGCGGGGCGGCACTCGGCGCGATGCGGGCCATGGCGTCGCCCTGGCGCAGATCGACCGAGGCCGGCGGCGGGCAGGCGACGCGCGCCGCGTCCTGCTCGGCGGCACCGGCGCATTCGATGAGAAAGACAAAGGGCTGGGCACTGCCGTCCATGGCCGGCAGCTCCGGGCCACTGACCTCGATCAAGGCGTTGTCGATGCCGGTCATCGCCAGCGCCGCAACGACGTGCTCGATGCCGACGATCCGCGTGCGATCCTCGGCGGCCAGAACCATCGCGTGCTCCGCGACACCGAGCTGCTCCGGCCTCGCCTTGATGCGGGCAGCACCCGGGCGGTCGCTGCGGCGAAAGCAGATGCCGGTATCGGCCGCTGCCGGTTGCAGGGTCAAGCCGACCCGCGCTCCCGAATGCCGGCCGACGCCGACGCAACTGATGGCGTGGCGGAGCGTCCGTTGGGCAAGCGACGGGGCGAGCCCAGCCGCACCGGGCAGTTCGCCGTCACCGGTTGCAGCTGCGGAAAACGTCGACTGATGGCGATCGTGCATGGAGCCCGCTCCTCGGATGACTGGCAACGCGGACCGTTGACTGGCTGCGGCGGTTGTTGCCGCGGTCCCCCAATCTTCGCGCCGAAGTGGCGGGCGTGCTGGGTGGGCACGCCCTGGCAAAAAGGCTTGGTTTCCCCGTTCTTCTACCATCAAACGGGGAAACCAAAAAGTTATTTTTTACTGCCTGTTAGGAGGAGACATAAACCCAGCCTCTCAACAGGCTCGGTTCTAGCCGTCAACCCGCTCCTTGCGCAAGAAGGCGGGGATATCGCCGAGATCGTCATGGCTCTGCGTAGCGTTTGGGCCACGCTCGACGGGGTGCGACGGGTAGTCCTGCTCGGCCAGCGCCGGCTCGCGGCGCAGCTGCGGCTGGACCGGCCGCTCCGCGGTCGTCTCGCCCGCGGCAACGCTCAGCCCGTGGCTGCGCGCAAACCCGCGCATCCGCTCGAAAATGCCGAGCCCGCCGGCGCGCTCCTCACTCGGCTGGACACTCCCGCGCGGCACCACATAGCCGGCCGCAGTACCGCCGGGAGCAGCCTCCTGGCGATAGGTGTTGGCCTCCGCGGGCGGCGGTACGAACTGTGGGAACTGGCTCGCGTCCGCGGTCGCTGGAGCGTCGCGGCGGCCTTCGCCGGCGGCACGCAGATGGAGGGTCGGATTGGCCTCCGGCGCCTTGGCCGCCGGGCGCTGCACGGCCGGATAGGGCTGCGGCCGGTGCATCGCGTGCGGGAACCAGCCGCCGGACGACCCCGCCTGCTCCTGCCCGTTGCCGGCGGCGGCCGCGGCCTCCGCCTGCTTGGTCCGCTCGGCCTGGGTCTCGATGCCGGTGGCGACCACCGAGACCCTGAGCCCACCCTGCAGCGAGTCGTCGAACGTCGAGCCGAAGATGATGTTGGCCTCGGGGTCGACCTCCTCGCGGATGCGGTTGGCCGCGGCGTCGATCTCGAAGAGGGTGACGTCGGAGCCGCCGGTGATGTTGATGAGCACACCCCGGGCGCCGCGCATCGAGACCTCGTCGAGGAGCGGGTTGGAGATCGCCGCCTCGGCCGCCTCGATCGCCCGACGCTCGCCCTCGGCCTCGCCGGTGCCCATCATCGCCTTGCCCATCTCGGACATCACGGTGCGGATATCGGCGAAGTCGAGATTGATCATGCCCGGCATCACCATGAGGTCGGTCACCCCCCGGACACCCATGTGCAGCACCTGGTCGGCCATCTGGAAGGCCTCGGCGAAGGTGGTGCGCTCGTTGGCCAGGCGGAACAGGTTCTGGTTGGGAATGATGATCAGGGTGTCGACGAATTGCTGCAACTCGGTGAGCCCGCCCTCGGCGAGCCGCATCCGGTGTGCCCCCTCGAAGTGGAACGGCTTGGTGACCACCCCGACCGTGAGGATCCCCATGTCGCGCACCGCCCGGGCGATGACCGGGGCGGCACCGGTCCCGGTCCCGCCGCCCATGCCGGCGGTGATGAAGACCATGTTCGAGCCCTGCAGAAAATCGAGGATCTCGTCCAGGCTCTCCTCGGCAGAGGCGCGGCCGACCTCCGGGCGGGCCCCCGCACCGAGGCCGTGGGTGATCGTGTGACCGAGCTGGATCTTGCGGTCGGTCAAGCAGTTGGCCAGTGCCTGTGCGTCGGTGTTGCAGGCGACGAACTCGACCCCCTCGAGATGCGAGGTGATCATGTTGTTGACGGCGTTGCCGCCAGCACCGCCGACCCCGACCACCGAGATGCGCGGCTTCATTTCATGCGTGACGGGCATGCTCAAGCTGATCGTCATGGTATTCTCCTCCGTTGTTGTGCGGGGCGACCGATTTTTCGGTTCGTCCGCCGCTGGCAGTGGCCGTTCCCTGGGCAGAGGGGCGGCCGGAAAAAGGGTTGGTCAGCTCATGTCTGGTCCAGCCATGGGTCAGCTCACGAAGTTCTGCTTGAGCCAATGGCCGAGGCGGGCGAGGCCTGAGGTCAGTGCGGGCACCTCCGTGCTCTGTTTCCAACTCAAGCCGCCGTCACGGCCGGTGACCAGCACCAGGCCGCCGGCGGCGGCGCTACAGCAAGGCTGCTCCTCCAGCCCGGCCCGGCCACGTACCGCGGCCGGACGGCCGATTCGCGCCGGCAGGCCGAAGATCTCCTCGGCGAGCTCCTCGATGCCTTCGATCTGCGCCGCACCGCCGGTCAGCACCATGCTGCGCGGCGGCTTCGCCTGCACGAGATCCCACTCGTCCTGCAGCCGGGCCTGGACGAGACGCAGGGTCTCCTCGACCCTGGCGCGTATGATCTCGGTCAGCCGCGTGCGCGGCACCTCGCCAGTCGGCTGCTCGAGACGGTCGCCGATGATCGGCACGTCGATTCGGACATTGTCGTCGCAGGCGCGGCAGAGCACGCCGCCGTAGAGGTTCTTCAGCCGCTCGGCGAAGGCACGGCTGGTCGACAGGCAATAGGCGAGATCGCGGGTGACGTGCTCGCCGCCATAAGGCACCTGTGCGAGGTGGCACAGCGCGCCGCCACTGAACAGGCCGAGGCTCGTGGTGCCGCCACCGAGCTCCAGCAGCAGGACGCCGCGGCGCATCTCGTCCTGGGTCAGGCAGCCGATGCCGGCGGCGTAGGTGGCATTGGTCATTTCCATGACGTCGAGATGGCACCGCTCGAAGCAGGCCGTCAGGTTCTTCAGCGCCGGCCTGGCGACACTCACCACCAAGGCCGTGAAGTCCAGCGTCTCGGCCGCCAGGCCGCGCGGGTCGGCCAGGGCCTCACGGCCGTCCGGGCGCATCTCGACCGGCAAGATATGCAGGATCTCGCGCTCGCTGCCGAGCATCGCCGCGCGCACCTGCTCGAGCGCCCGATCGATATCGTCATCGTCGATGACCCGGCCGCCGATCCGCCGCTCGATGGTAACGAGCCGGGCCGCCGGCCGGCCGCCCGACCAGGTGACGGCGATCTCGCGCAGGGTCTCGCCGGCGGCCTCCTCGGCCTCGCCGACGACGGCCAGGATCGAGGCCTCCGCCGCCTCGGCGTCGATCACCTCGCCCGCCTGAAACCCTTCGGCCGCCTGGTAGCCGCGGCCGAGCAGCAGGAACCCCTCGTCGCCGCGGGTGCGCACGATGTAGCAGCAGAGCTTGGAGCTCCCGATGTCGAGCAGGCCGAAGGGCGCGTTGCGATGCGGCCGCTGGTGATTGGACAAGAGCCGCTGCCAGCTCATGTCGTGCGCGACGCTCATTGGCGCTGCCTCCTCACGTCCGCTGCCCGACGGCGAAGGTGGCGGTCGGCCGGACGCCGCCGGACGGGCTCAACAGCTGATCCGCGAGGCGCACGACCACGCGATCCGCGAGCCGGAGATCGACGGCATCGACGGCCCGGGCAAGCAGCCGCTCGCGCCGCTCGAGCCCGGCCAGTCGGGCCCAGGCTGCGGCGGCCTCGCGCTCGGGCAGGCGAACCTCGACGCGGCCGTCGATGAAGACGTTCCAGCGCCGTCCGTCGACCCGTTGCGCGCCGGTGACGCGGCGGGCGAGCATGGGTTCGCCCTCGATCAGCCGCATCAGGCCGGGGGCTGCCGCCGGTGCATCGGCGCCGCTGAGGATCGGCAAATGGCGATAGGGCGAGAGCGCGCCGATGCGAATGACATCGCCCTGGTCACTCACCAGCGCCGGCCCAGTGGCGGGTCGGGCCGGGTCGGCGAGCCACAGGGCGATCGGCCGGTGCTCGACGAGGTGGGCGCGCAGGCGGTCGGGCAGCTGGCGGGTGACAATGGCTTCGCGGACCCATGGCAGGCTCTGGAGGCGTCGCTGGATGGCGGCAATATCAACTGAAAGTGTATTTTGTCCATAATAAGGTTCTAGGATTCGATAGATTTCGCCGGCCGTCGTGCGTTGCCGCCCCTCGGTGAAAATATCCCCGATGCGCATGCCCATGTCGTCGGTGACGGCGACCAGCTCGTCCATCACGGCAAACCTGGCCCGGTCCGTCAGGCCGCTCTCCTCGGCGATCACGACACTGGCGACCAGCAGTCCCGTCGTCGCCGCGGCGAGCAAGCCGTAGACCACCGGCGCCCGCCAGCGCGGTGGCGGTGGCCGGCGGAGCGCCCGGCCGGTGCGGTAGGCGAGCCGCCTCACTTGTCGCATCGCGCGCCCTCGAGCAGGCGGACGACGAGATCGGCAAAGCCGATGCCGCAGTGTGCCGCCTGTTCGGGCACCAGCGACATCGGCGTCATGCCGGGCTGGGTATTGACCTCGAGCAGCACCAGCCCGTCCATGCCGCCCTTGGGGTCGAAGCGGAAGTCGGCGCGGCTGACCCCGCGGCAGCCGAGCACCCAATGGGCCCTGAGCGCCCAGTCGCAAACCTTCTCGAAGACCGGCCGCGGCAATGGCGCCGGAACGATATGCTCGGCGAAGCCTTCGGTGTACTTGGCACCGTAATCGTAGAAACGGCCCTTCTTCGGGCGGATCTCGGTCACGGTCAGCGCCTGCTCGCCGAGCACCGTGGCGGTGAGTTCGTGGCCCGGGATGTAGCGCTCGACGAGAAAGCGCGCCTCGGGGGCGATGTCGGTGCGCCTGGTCAGGACCGAGATGTCGCCAGTCTTGGCGACCAGCACATTGACCGACGAGCCTTCGGCCGCGGGCTTGACGACGAACGGCGGCTCCATCGGCGGCGGGCCGTCCTGCAGGTCCTCGAACTCGATCTCGAAGCCTTCGGGGCAGACCAGACCGGCGCTCCGGAACAGGCGCATCGCCATCGGCTTGTCCATGGCCAGGGCCGAGGCGAGCACGCCCGAATGGGTATAGGGAATGCCCATCAGGTCGAGCAGCCCCTGCACCCGGCCATCCTCGCCATAGCGGCCGTGCAGTGCGTTGAAGCAGGCGTCCGGCTTGAGTTCCGCTAGGCGGAGCGGCAGGTCGCGGCCGACGTCGATGCGGCTGACGCGGTAGCCGCGCTCCTCGAGGGCGGCGGCGCAGTTCTCGCCCGAGACCAGCGAGACCTCGCGTTCCGCGGACAGGCCGCCCATCAGGACGGCGACATGAGAGGTCATGAAATCACTCCATTGAGGTCTGGCTGGCCCGGCTGCGACAGCGTCGCCGGCCTCGAGCCCAGCCGCTTGATTTCCCATTCCAGCCGGATGCCGCTGTGCGCCTCGACGCGAGCGCGCACGGTCTCGCCGAGCGCCTCGAGGTCGGCCGCGGTGGCGCCGCCGGTGTTGATGAGAAAGTTGCAATGCTTATCGGAGACCATGGCGGCACCCCGGGTCAACCCCCGGCAGCCGGCCTGGTCGATCAATTGCCAGGCCCGGTGGCCGGGTGGATTCTTGAACGTGCTGCCGCCGGTGGCGACCCGCAGCGGCTGGGCGGCCTCGCGCTCGGCCTTGATCTCAGCCATGCGGGTCTTGATGGCGGCAGGGTCGCCGGGCTCGAGCGCAAAGGCGGCGCGGACCACGATCCAGTCCTCGGGCAGCTCGGAATGGCGGTAGGCGAAGCCGAGCTCGGCATTGCCAAGTCGATGCAACCGGCCGGTGCGGTCGAGGGCCTCGGCCCAGATCAGCCGGTCCCGCGTCTCACCGCCGAAGGCGCCGGCGTTCATGCGCACCGCACCACCGATGGTGCCCGGGATGCCGATCATGAATTCGATGCCGACGAGCCCGGCGCGTTGCGCCTCCTGGGCGACGCGCTGGTCCAGGGCACCCGCACCGGCGATCAGCGTGGTGCCGTCGCGCTCGACCCGGGCGAGCGGCCCGCCGAAGCGCACGACCACGCCCCCGATGCCGCCGTCGCGGATCAGCATGTTCGAGGCCACGCCGATCGGCAGGACCGGCACGGAAGCGGGCGTCGCGGCGAGGAAGCCGGCCAGATCATCGGCGTCGGCCGGCTGGAACAGTCGGGCCGCCGGGCCACCGACCCGCAGCCAGGTCAACGGGGCAAGCGGCACGTTCTCGCGCATGCTGCCGCGGTAAGAGGTCATGCGCCGCTCCCGAAAGACCGGTCGCGCAGCTGGTCGGGCAGCGCATTGGCCCACTGGCTGATGGTGCCGGCGCCGAGACAGACGACGAGATCGCCGGGTGCCGCCAAGGTGGCCACCCTGGCCGGCAGGTCATCGCGGCCGTCGATCGCCTCAGCGGTGCGCTGGCCGTGGCGGATCAGGCCCTCGACCAGGGCGTCGCGATCGATGCCCTCGATCGGCGCCTCGCCGGCGGCGTAGACCGGGGCCACCAGCACCACGTCGGCATCGGCGAAGCAGGTGCAGAAATCCTCGAAGAGCTCCTTCAGCCGGCTGAAGCGGTGCGGCTGAACGACGGCGATGACCCGGCCCCGGCTCGCCTGTCGTGCGGTCTTCAGGACCGCCTTGATTTCCACCGGATGGTGACCGTAATCGTCGACGATGGTCACCCCGCCGACTTCGCCGGTGACGGTGAAGCGGCGCTTGACCCCGCCCAGGCCTTCGAGCGCCTGGCGGACGGTCGCTTCCGTCATGCCGAGCTGATCAGCGATGGCGATGGCGGCCAAGGCGTTCTGGACGTTGTGGTGGCCGGGCAGGGCGAGGTTGAAATCGACGAAGCGACGGGTCTCGCCGGTGGCCGCGTCGCGGATGAAGACGTCGAAGCGCGAGCCCTTGGCATCGGAGATCGGCTCGGTGGCGCAGATGTCGGCCTGCGGGTTGAAGCCGTAGGTGCGGACCTTGCGGTCGGTGATCCGGCCGACCAAGGCCTGGACCTCGGGGTGGTCGATGCACAGGATGGCGACGCCATAGAAGGGCAGGCGCTCGACGAAGTCCTGATACGCAGCCTTGACCCGTTCGAAATCACCCCAGAATTCCATGTGCTCGGGATCGATATTGGTGACGATGCCGATGGTGGCCGGCAGGCGGAGAAAGCTGCCGTCGCTCTCGTCGGCCTCGACCACCATCCAGTCGCCGGCGCCGAGCCTGGCATTGGTGCCGTAGGCGTTGATGATGCCGCCGTTGATCACGGTCGGCTCGAGGCCTGCCGCATCGAAGAGCGCGGCCACGATTGCCGTCGTCGTCGTCTTGCCGTGCGTGCCGGCGACCGCGACCGCGGGATGCAGGCGCATGATCTCGCCCAGCATGTCGGCCCGCCGCACGATCGGCAGCCGCCGCCGGCGCGCCTCGATCAGCTCCGGGTTGTCGGGCCTGATCGCCGTCGACACCACCAGCACCCGGGCATCGCCCAGGTTTTCCGGCTGGTGGCCGATGGCGATGGTCATGCCCTTGGCGCGCAGGCGCTGGACATTGGCGTTGTCGCTGACGTCCGAGCCCTGGATGGTGTAGCCCATGCCCGCCAGGATCTCGGCGATGCCGCTCATGCCGATGCCGCCGATGCCGACGAAATGGATGGCCCCGGTCTCGAGCGGCTGGATGCGCAGATGACGCGCCAGAATGGCCTCGCTCATCGGGCGGCCTCCGGCTTGGTGCGGGGCTGGCCGTCGGCGAGCGGCGCCGCATTGGGCAGCAGGGCCAGCACCGCCTCGGCGAGCCGCGCCGCGGCATCGCTCTGGTAGGCGGTGCTGGCGGCGGCGGCGAGCCGTTCGAGCGCCTCCGGTGCGGTCAACAGCGAGACGAGCTCACGCTCGAGGGTCGCCGGGTCGAGATCCTGCTGCAGGATGCAGCGGCAGCCGCCGACAGCGGCCAGCGCCTCGGCATTGGCGCGCTGGTGGTCGTCGGCGGCAGCGGCATAGGGGACGAGGATCGAGGGCCGGCCCATGGCCATGATCTCGGCGAGGCTCGAGGCCCCGGCGCGGCTGATGATCAGGTGCGCCTGTCCCAGCTGCGCCGGCATGTCCTTGAAGAACGCGGCGACTTCGGCCTCGGTGCCCTGGGCCGCATAGGCCTCGCAGACCCGGTTCAGATCCTCGGGGCGGCATTGCTGCTGGATGCGCAGGCGACGGCGCAGGCTCTCGGGCAGCCGCGCCACCGCTTCGGGTACGACATCGCTGAAGATCCTGGCACCCTGGCTGCCGCCGATGACCAGGAGCCGGCACGGTGCGCCGGGGCTCGGCGCCGCGAACGACACCCCGTCCACCTTGAAATCGGGACGGACGGGATTGCCGGTGACGACCCGCCGGGCCCGGCTGTCCGGCACGTCGCGGGTCGCAGGGAAGCTCAGCGCAATGGTCGAGGCGAGCCGGGCAAGCAGCCGGTTGGCCCGGCCGAAGACGGCATTCTGCTCGTGCAGGAGGACCGGCCGGTCGGTGAGGCGGGCAGCGAGACCGACCGGGACGCAGGCATAGCCGCCGAAGCAGGCGACCGCGGCCGGTGCGAGACGCCGGCAATGAACGATGCTTTGCGCCGTGCCGCGTGCCAAGGCGGCAAGCCCGGCGAGCCTGGCCCGGGGGCTGCCCGAGGGGCTGCCGGCCTTGATCACGTGACGGCCGATGTCGTCCGGCAGGTAGCGCGCGCCGCGTTCGTCGGTGATCACCGCCACCCGCTTGCCGCAGGCGATCAGGCGGCGCGCCAGGGCGAGGGCGGGGAACATGTGCCCGCCGGTACCGCCGGCGGCAATCAGCACGAGGGTGGTCGCGGCGGTCATGGGATCGGCTCCAGGCGTGCCCCGCGGCGGGTCAGGGCCAAGAGCATCCCCATGGTCAGCGCAACCGCCACCAGCGAGGAACCGCCATAGGAGATGAAGGGCAGGGTCATGCCCTTGGTCGGTACCAGGTTGACGTTGACGGCCATGTTGACCAGCGCCTGCAGGCCGAATTGCGCGACGAGGCCGGTCGCCGCCAGCTGGACGAAGCGGTTGGGGTTGAGCTGCAGGCGCCAAAGCGTGCGCAGCACCAGCCCGGCGAAGAGGGTGACGATGACGAGGCAGGCGATGATGCCGAACTCCTCGGCGACC
The DNA here is from genome assembly GCA_964576715.1 of uncultured Geminicoccaceae bacterium. GTDB lineage: Bacteria > Pseudomonadota > Alphaproteobacteria > Geminicoccales > Geminicoccaceae > SLRI01. Next base: position 11,252 of record CAZNWE010000068.1, read on the forward strand.
GTGGCGAAAACGAAGTCGGAATGGGCCTCGGGCAGACGGAACTTGATCACCCCCTCGCCCGGGCCGCGGCCGAAGAAGCCGCCGGACTGCACGGCACTCAGCGCCCGCTCGACCTGGTAGATCTCGGCCGCCGGATCGAGAAAGGCATCGACCCGTTCACGGACGTGCGGCAGCAGCGTGTAGGCGCCCCAGAGGCCACCGATCCCGGCCCCGGCGAGGGCGATGATCGGCAGCCAGCCGAGCCCGGCGACGAACAACTGGGTCGCAAAGAACGACGCCACCACCGCCGCCATGCCGAGATCCGGCTGCAGCAGCAAGATCGCCATCGTGCCGCCGACCAGGAGCAGTGCCCAGGGCAACCCCTGGAGACCCGGTCGGCTGGCGAGCAGCCAGGCCACGACCACGGCGAGGCCGGGCTTGAGGAACTCCGAAGGCTGCAGCTGCTGGCCGCCGATGAACAGCCAACGGGTGGCGCCCTTGATCTCCGGGGCGACGAAGAGCGTGGCCAAGGTCAGCAGCGACGCCGCGGCGAAGACGCCCACCGCGAGGCGGAGGACACCGCGCGGGGCGAGCAGCGAGACCGCAAAGAGGCAGCTCGCGGCCGGCAACAGGACAATGAAGTGGCGGATGACGAAATGCATCCCCTCGAGGCGGAGATTGCGGGCGATGGGCGGGCTGGAGGCCAGCACCATGATGGCCCCGATGAGCACCAAAAGGCCGATGCCGACGAGCAGGAAGCGGTCGACGGTCCACCACCATTGGCCGAGCAGCGAGCGGTCGGTGCGGGCGAAGACGCTCATGCCGCCGCCTCCCGGGTGGCGAGGTCACGGGCCAGCGCGGCGAAGGTGTTGCCCCTTTCCTCGTAATTGGCGAACTGGTCGAAGGAGGCGCAAGCGGGCGCCAGCAGCACCACGGGTGCTGCGGCGTCGCTGGCGCGTGCCGCCGCGTAGGCTGCGGGCAGGGCGCGCTCGAGCCGCCCGCTCTCTTCCACCGGCAGGATCTTAGGCAGCGTCGCCGCGATCTCGCCCGCCGCCTCGCCGATCAGCCAGGCACCGCGCACGCCCGAAAGGTGCGGCAGGAGGGCCGCAAAGCCGCCGGGCTTGGGCTTGCCGCCGGCGATCCAGAAGATGTCCTGAAAGCTGGAGAGGCTCGGGATCGCCGCCTCGGGGTTGGTCGCCTTGCTGTCGTCGACGAACCGCACCCGGCCGGCCCGGGCCACGGTCGCCATACGGTGCGGCAGGCTTTCGAAGTCGGCAAAGCCCTCGACCGCGTCGCTTCCGGCGATGCCCATGGCACGGAGTGCGGCATAGGCGGCGGCGGCATTCTGGCGGTTGTGACGGCCGGTCAGGCTCTGGACGCCGGCCAGCTCGGCGACGGGGCGCGGGGGGCCGTCGATGGCGTCGATCAGCGTCGTGCCGCGGGCATAGACGCCGCGGTCCACCCCGCGCGCGGCACTGATGCGGATCACCCGGCGGCCAGCCGATTCGACCGCGTCGGCGATGCCGCTCGAGGTCGGATCGTCGACCCCGATCACGGCGATGCCGGCTGCCGGCAACAGGTCGAAGAGCCGCCTCTTGGCAGCGACATAGGCGGCAAAGGTGCCGTGGCGGTCGAGATGGTCGGGCGTGATGTTGAGCAACACCGCAACATGCGGCGTGAGCTCGGTGGTGAGATCGAGCTGGTAGGAAGAGAGCTCGAGAACGAAGACGCGATCGGCGCCGCCGAGTTGCAGATCGAGCACCGGCTTGCCGATATTGCCGCCGAGCGCAGCATCGCAGCCAGCCGCCAGCAGCAGATGGTGAAGCAGTGCTGTGGTCGTCGATTTGCCGTTGGTGCCGGTGATGCCGACGACCTTCCGCCCGTCGAGCCGCCGGGCGAAGAGGTCGATGTCGCTGGTGACGTTGATGCCGTGCGCCAGGGCTTCGGCGATCACTGGATGCGGTGCCGGGTGGTGGAGCGGCACGCCGGGGCTGACGACCAGGGCATCGAGCGTGCTGACATCGGCGAGGTTGCCGGCCTTGCCGCCGGCCGCGACGGCCGCGGCGAGCGCTGCGGCACCGTCATCGAACACCACGCACGCCCGGCCGAAGGCGAGTTGATCACAGAGCACCGCCATGCCGCTTCTGGCCATGCCGAGGATACCGATGCGCCGGGGCTCGCTCACCGGCCCCTCACCGCAGCTTCAGCGTGGACAGGCCGATCAGCGCCAGGATGGTGGCGATGATCCAGAACCGGATGACGATGGTCGGCTCCTGCCAGCCCTTCTTCTCGAAGTGGTGGTGCAACGGCGCCATGCGGAAGATCCGCTTGCCGGTAAGCTTGAAGGAGGCGACCTGAACGATGACCGACACCGCCTCGAGGACGAAGAGCCCGCCGATCATCGCCAGCACCAGCTCATGCTTGGCGGCGACCGCGATGGTGCCCAGGGCACCGCCGGTCGCCAGCGAGCCGGTATCGCCCATGAAGACCATGGCCGGCGGGGCGTTGAACCAGAGAAAGCCGAGCGACGCGCCAACCATCGCGGCGCAGAACACGGCGAGCTCGCCCGTACCCGGCACGAAGGGAATGCCGAGATAGCTCGAGAAGATGGCGTTGCCGACGAGATAGGCGATGAAGGCGAAGCAGCCGGCGGCGATCATGACCGGCACGATGGCCAGGCCGTCGAGCCCGTCGGTGAGGTTCACGGCATTGGACGCACCGACGATGACGAAGACCGCGACCAGCGGAAAGAAGAGACCCAACGGCAGCAGCAGGTCCTTGAAGAAGGGCATCGCCAGTGAGGTCGCCAGTGGCGCCGGGGCGAAGGTGATCAGGGCAAGGGCCGCGGCAAGGGCGATGATGCCCTGCAGCAAGAGCTTGTAGCGACCGGAAAGCCCGGACGAGCTGCGCTGGGTCAGCTTCATCAGGTCGTCGGCAAAGCCGATGCCGCCGAAGCCGAGCGTGACGATGAGCACCACCCAGACATAGCCGTTGGTGAGATCGGCCCAGAGCAGGGTCGAGGCGGCAATCGCGATCAGGATGAGCACACCGCCCATGGTCGGCGTGCCTTTCTTGGTCAAGAGATGCGATTCCGGCCCGTCCTCGCGGATCGGCTGGCCCTCCCGCTGCTTCTTCTTCAGCCAGCGAATCACCGGGCCGCCGAGGATGAAGCAGATGAGCAGCGCCGTCATCACCGCCCCGCCGCTGCGAAAAGTGATGTAGCGGAAGACGTTGAAGAGGGTGAACTGGTCGGCCAGCGGCACCAGGAAGTGATAGAGCACCCGTCAGCCCTCCGCCGGAGAAGGGGCGGCCTCGCGGACCGGAGTCGCGACCGGCTCGAGCGCTTCGATCACGTGGCGCATGGCGCTGCCGAGCGAACCCTTGACGAGCACCACGTCACCCGGCTCGAGCGCTTCGGCGACGAGCGGGGCCAGTTGTCTGCTGTCGGTGGCCCAGCCGCCTTGCCGTGCCGCGGGCAGTGCGTCGAACAACTGGCGCATCAGCGGTCCCGCCGTGAAAACCAGCTGGACGTCGGCCGCGGCGAGCGGGGCCGCGAGGTCGGCGTGCAGCTCTGGCCCGGTGGCGCCGAGCTCGAGCATGTCGCCGAGGACGGCGACGCGCCGGCCCTGCTGCCGCCCCAGCACCTGGATGGCGGCCGCCATCGATGCCGGGTTGGCATTGTAGCTTTCGTCCTGCAGCGCGATCGTTCCACCACCCCAGGCGAGCGTGCGAAAGCCGCCCCGGCCGGCCCCCGGGCGGACGCCGGCCAGGAGCTGGGCGGCGGTGTCGAGATCGAGGCCGAGCCGATCGACGACCGCCAGCACCGCCAGAGCATTCATCGCCCAGTGCCGACCGGGTGCGGCAAGGCGAAGGCGGTGCGTACGGCCGGCCAGATCGACCGTCGCGCGGCTGCCCTGGCTTTCGGGGACGAATTCGACCAGTCGGACATCGACAGCCGGCCCGCTGCCGAAGGTTACGACATGCTCGGCAAAACGCGCGGCGGCGGCGGCGAGCCGATCGGCGTGCAGGGTCTCGGCATTCACCACGGCGATGCCGCCCGGCTCCAGGCCTTCGAAGATTTCGGCCTTCGCATCGGCAATGCCGCCGGTGTCCGCGAAATTCTCGAGATGCGCTGGGGCAACGGCCGTGATCACGGCGATGTGCGGCCGGGCGATCCGGGTCAAAGCACTGATCTCGCCTGCGTGGTTCATGCCGATCTCGGCCACGCCGAAGCGGCTTTCCGGTGGCAGGTTGGCGAGGGTCAACGGGACCCCCCAATGGTTGTTGTAGCTGGCCCGGCTGGCGTGGCAGCTGCCGAACCCGCCCAATACCTGGCGCAGCATCTCCTTGGTGCTGGTCTTGCCGACGCTCCCGGTGACCGCGACGATCCGCGCCTCGGCCCGATCGCGCCCGGCTCGGCCGAGCCCTTCGAGCGCTGCCTGGGTGTCGTCGACGACGAGCAACGGGGCGTCCTCGGCGACGTCTTCGGGCCGGTGGGTGACGACGGCGGCCGCGGCGCCGCGGCCGAGCGCCTCGGCGACGAACCCGTGGCCATCGCGGTTCGGGCCCAAAAGCGCCACGAAGAGTTCGCCCGGCTGCAGCGTGCGGGTGTCGATCGCGACCGTGCCGGCCCGCCAGTCGCGGCGGCTGCGGCCACCGGTGGCGGCAGCCGCGTCCACCGCCTGCCAGAGCATCCGCATCCCGCCGTCCTGGCTGCCACCGGTCACGCCACGCTCTCCAAACCGGCGAGCGCTGCCTTGATCTCGCTCGCATCGTCGAAGGGCAGGGTCTCGTCACCGACAATCTGCCCGACCTCGTGACCCTTGCCGGCGACGACCAGCACGTCGCCGGGCTCGAGGCTGCGGCAGGCCGCGCGAATCGCCTCGGCCCGGCCACCGATCTCGACGACGGCCGTCCCCTTGCCGGCGAGCACCGCCATGATCGCCCGGCGGATCAACGCCGGGTTCTCCGAGCGCGGGTTGTCGTCGGTGACGAAGATCCGATCGGCCAACCGGCCTGCCACCTCGCCCATCAGCGGGCGCTTGCCCTTATCCCGATCGCCGCCGCAGCCGAAGACGACCGCCAGCCGGCCCTTGGTGTGCGGCCGCAACGCCTCGAGCGCCTTGGCCAGCGCGTCGGGGGTATGGGCATAGTCGACGAAGGCCGGGGCACCAGATGGGTGGCGGGCGACCAGCTGCATCCGCCCGGGCGCACCCCTGAGCTCGGTCAGCGCCTCGAGGGCGAGGTCGAGTGGCGCGCCGCCGGCAACCACGAGGCCGAGGGCGGCGAGGATGTTGTGCGCCTGAAAGGCGCCGACGAGGCCGCTGCGGAAGCGGCGCGGCTTGCCGTCGACGCTGATTTCGAGCGTTTGCCCGACCAGCTCCGGCGCGCGGTCGACGAGCTGCAGACGCCGCGCCTGCCAGCCATAATCGACCACCTCGATGCCGCGGTCGCGGGCAATGGCGGCGAGTGCCGGAAACTCGGCGACGTCGGCGTTGAGGACGGCGGTGCCGCCGACTGCCAGGCAATCGCTGAACAGCTTCTGCTTGGCCTCGAGGTAGGCCTCGAAGCTGCCGTGGTAGTCGTAGTGGTCACGGCTGATGTTGGAAAAGGCGGCGGCATGGATCGCCAGCCCGGCGAGCCGCTCCTGGTCGAGGCCATGGCTCGAGGCCTCGACGACGAGATGATCGACGCCGCCCTTCTTGAGTTCGGCGGCGAGGCGATGGAGCGTGATGGCGTCCGGCGTGGTCAGGGTGCTTTTCGGCCAGCGGCCCGCACTCTCGAGGCCGAGCGTGCCGAGGCTGGCTGCCCGGATCCCGAGCCGGTCCCAGAGCTGCCGTGTGAAACTGGCGATCGAGGTCTTGCCGTTGGTCCCGGTGACCGCCGCGACGAACGCCGGCTGGATCGCATAGAAGCTGGCGGCGAGCCGCGCCAGCCGGCGGCGCGGGTTGGCATCGATGATCACCGGGACGAGCTGGGCGTAGGCCTCCGCACCAGCACTGCCGAGCACCGCCACCGCCCCCTTGTCGAGGGCCTCGGGGATAAAGATGTGGCCGTCGGCCTGGGTCCCGGAAAGGGCGGCGAAGAGCTGGCCCGGCTCGACCATGCGGCTGTCCGCGGCGAGCCCCTTGATGGTCACGTCCTGGATGTTCAGCAAGCGCGCGTCAGCCGCCGTGCTGGCGGCGAAGCGCCGCGATTCCTCAGCGAGTAAGGCTGGCAGCCGCAAAGCCGTCCTCCATGCGCTTGGTCCGGCCGTTCATCACCGGCATGACCTGCAGGCGATCGTTGAAGGCGGCCTCGATTGCCGGTGATCGCGGTGGCACTGCCAGGAGCGGCCCGGCCTGGGCGACGATGCGCGACACGACCGGGGCCGCGGTCCAGCCGCCGGTCCGATAGCCGAATGTCTTGGCGTCACCCTGCGGTTCGTCGAGCACCGCCAGCACGGCATAGCGCGGTGCATCGATCGGAAAGACGCCGAGGAACGAGGAGATCACCGCGCGGCCGTCATAGCCGCGCCGGCTGCCGGTCGGTTTGTCCGCGGTGCCGGTCTTGCCGCCCACGAGGTAGCCCGGCACCCCGCCATTCGCCCCCGTGCCGTGCGCGACCGTGAGCCACATCAGCCAGCGCAGATCCTTGATCGTCCGCTCCGAGACGATCTGTGGCCCGTCGTGCGCCACCGGCATGTCGCGCCGCAGGAACGTTGCGGGCAGGTGCTTGCCGTCGCCGACCAGCGCCGCCACCGCCTCGGTGAACTGCAACGGCGAGACGGAGATGCCGTGGCCGTAGGAGACGGTGGCGGCGACGATGTCCGGCCAGCGCTCCTGGACCAGCGGCTCGGTGGTTTCCGGCAGCTCCAGGGTCGGACGGGTCAACAGCCCGAGCTGCGCCAAGAACGGCTGTTGCAGCGCCGCCCCGCCGGCGGCGAAGGTCATCTTGACCGTGCCGATATTCGAAGAGAAGGCGAAGATCTCGGGCACCGACAACCGTCGCTGGTGGCCACGATAGTCGCGGATGCGATGCCGGCCGATGCGCAGCGACTCCGAGGCGTCGAAGCGGTCGTAAATGGAGACCGCGCCACTTTCCAGCGCCATCGCGGTGCTGACCACCTTGAACAGCGAGCCGAGCTCGAGGACATCGGCGGTGCAGCGGTTGCGCCGCGCTTCGGGTGACGCCTGCTCGGCCCGGTTGGGATCGTAGTCGGGCAGGCTGACCAGCGCCAGCACCTCGCGGGTGGCGATGTCCAGCACGATGGTGCACGCCCCGAGGGCCGCGAATCGCTCGACCCCGGCCTTGGTCGCAGCATGGGCGATGCGCTGCACCCGGCGGTCGATGGACAAGAGCAGGTCGTCCTTGCCGAGCGCCGCTCCGCCCTCGAGCGCCTCGTCCATGCCGTATTCGATGCCGGCCAACCCCTGGTTGTCGATGCCGGTGAAGCCGAGCACGTGCGCCGCCTCGCGCCCGCGCGGGTAGACCCGTCGCTCGCCGAGCTCGAAACCGATGCCGGGCAGGCCGAGCTCGAGGACGGCGGCTTGCTCCGGCGGCGAGATCTGGCGCTTGACCCAGACGAAGCGGCCGCCATTGGCGAAGCGGGTGTTGAGCTCGGCAGCGTCGACCCCGTCGAGCACCCGGGCGAGCTCGATGGCCGCGGCCTCGCGATCGTTCATGAGCAGCGGGTCGGCGACGACGGATAGGGTGACGATATTCGCGGCCATCAGCGCGCCGTTGCGATCCTTGATCGCGGCGCGGCGCAGCTCGATGCCCTCGGCGGCAACCCGCGGGCTGGTCGCGGCGTGGCGACGGTCGGCCGTCGCCATGTCGATGAGACGCAGACCGATACTGGTGAACGCCAGGACGAAGCAGAGCGCCAGGAGGCGCAGCCGCCCGGCGCCGATCCCATCCCGCTGCTGGTTGGCCTGCTCGCTCACTCGTCGCTACCCGTCCATCGTCATCGCAGGATCGCCTTCACCAGTCGCCGCCAAGCGCGTCGCCGCGTTGCCCGAGACCACTCGGATCGAATGTCGTCACCGGCTTGACCCGAAACTCGATCATCACGCCGCTCGGCAATGCGGCGGGCCGCGGCTCGCGCGCGAGCTGGAGGTGACGGAAGTCGCCGATCTGCTGCGCCTCGATCACCCGAGCGAGGGTCGCCGGGGCCATGCCCAAGGCCCGCGCCTGGGCGCTCAAGTGATCGGCCCGTGCGAGATGCGCCCAGTCGGCCTCGAGCGTCCTGAGCCGCCAGCGCTCGGCCTCGATCTCCTGCTCGATCCGGGAGATTTCGCCTTCGGCCGCGACCACTGCGTACTTGATGTTGAACAGACTGGTCGCGGCGAGGATGATCAGGATGGTGAGGACGGGAACATAGCGCTGGATCATGCCGCCGATCTCCAGTCCGCGGGCCGCGGAGGGCCGGGGGTCGGTTGTCCGGCCGGGGCATGGTCCTCATCGGCGAGGCGGATCGCGGCGCGCAACCGGGCCGAGCGGGCGCGTGGATTGCGGGCCAGCTCGGCGCTACCGGGCTTGACCACCTTGCGCTCCAGCCAGCGCAGCTTCGGGCGGCTGGTGTCGGCCGGCAGCGGCACATGGCGCGACGGCCGCGTCCGCCGGTCGCTCAGCGCATCGATGTGCCGCTTGATGCGACGGTCCTCGAGGCTGTGAAAGGCAATGAGCACCAGCCGGCCGCCCGCGCACAGCAGGGACGGCGCAGCGTCGAGCAGTTGATCGAGTTCCTGCAGCTCGTCATTGACGGCGATGCGCAACGCCTGGAACACCTGGGTGGCAGGGTGACGCCCAGGCTTGCCGCGGCGTTTCGCGCCGGCGACGATCGCCGCAAGGTGATGCGTGGTGGTGATCGGCTGGGCGGTGCGATGGTCGACAATCGCCCGGGCGATGCGCCCGGCCTCGGGCTCCTCGCCGAGGCTGGCGAACAGCCGGGCCAGCGCCGCTGCATCGAGCCTGCCGATCAGCTCGGCTGCGGTTTCGCCGCTGGCGCCCATCCGCATGTCCAGCGGGCCGTGTTGCTGGAAGGAGAAGCCGCGGTCGGCCTCGTCGAGCTGGAACGATGAGACCCCGAGATCGGCGACGATGCCGTCGACGGCACTGACACCAAGCTTGCCGAGACCCGCGGCGAGAGCGCCGAAGCGGCCTTCGTGCATGCTGAAGCGCGGCTCGCGGGCGGCGAGCTGACGGCCGCGGGCGACCGCCGCCGGGTCGCGGTCGACACCGATCACCCGGCAGTCCGCCCGGGCGAGGATCGCTTCGCTATAGCCCCCGCCGCCGAATGTGGCATCCACGATGAGGTTGCCGGCGGCCGGCGCCAAGGCGTCGAGCATGGCATCGCGCAGGACTGGCTCATGGCTCATGTGCAGCACCCAAGAACGATCCACAGCCGATTTGCGGCGACCCTGGCGCAAGGTTTCTCGCAAGGGCCACCAGCGCGCCGGCGATGCCGATCCTCCACCGTCGCCGCCTCACCTGTTGTTCGCCAATATTTCCCTCGCCCATCATTCTAATCGCCCTGATCGGACCGCAAGTGTCGCCTCTCAACCCTCCACTGTGCAGAAAAACTCGAATTTTTATAAATTCTACCACTGCGCGAGCACGATCTTCAAGGGGTTTGTCAGCAGCAGGGCTAAAAAAATGACACTCGAAGACTGCGCAGAACTTAGGTCGAACAGCCAGAGACTTGGTGATGCCGGGATTTTTGAGCGTCGAGGTTGGGTGACCCTACCCGCGGCGCCGTCGCTGGTCAAGATTGCGTTGCTTAGAGGCAACTCTAGATCGCTTTCATAATGCACTGAAACAAATGGTCATTGCTGTGTCAAGAATAATTCTGTGGATAACTGCTGGACAACGCCCGGCAACCTTGTGGGTGAAACCGGGACGAGCCGGCCGCAGTTGCGCTCGGGCGCTGGCTCGGACGGCAACAGGTGCGGGCGGTCTGTAAGCCGGGTTCTGTCCTCGATCGGGGCCGAGGGGTGATCATTCATCTGGGACACGCGTTGCCGCGCGCCTCGCGCAACCTACCCGAGCGGTCGACCCGGAAAAGAGTCGCGTCCGCGGACGCCGCCGCTCCTATTCGGTCTTGCTCCCGGTGGGGTTTGCCGTGCCGCTTCCGTTGCCGGTCGCGCGGTGCGCTCTTACCGCACCCTTTCACCCTGACCCGCAGATGATCGCAGCCGAGGCCGCGTCACCCAGGCGGGCGGACTGCTCTCTGTGGCACTTTCCCTGGGGTCGCCCCCGCCGGGCGTTACCCGGCACC
>CAZNWE010000069.1:0-20412 GCA_964576715.1 uncultured Geminicoccaceae bacterium
TTCGGAATTATCAGCTAAATATATACTGGACAAGCGCGTTGCAGACTCCGGGGATATGCGTCGGCGTACATTCTCAAACTTCAACTCAATGTCGGCCTTTTTTAAAATATTGGCCCTCACCTCTTCACCGTAATGAACAATAGATCCAAGGCCATCAGTCACAGCCCTATTCTGGCGAAGAAAGGCTGCTAAAAATATCGTATTGGCCGCTCGTGGAGCTAGAACGCTGGACTGAAAATTGCCGTTTTGGAGGTCTTCGAGCGAGATTTCGCGCAACGGAGTGTGCACGGCCCTCAAGCCAGCGTCATTATGCGCAGCAAAATCGGGAGACCAAAGGGTTCCGCAAAGACTCAAATTCCAACAAGGATAAAAATCATCGATGTCGATTCCGTGAGCATATTCGTTAGCCGCACGCATGTGCAGATTGGCTGGAAAATTCGATTCGATGTTGCCCATTGGTCACATCCGACAGTTATGGTGAGCTCTGAGATACACCTCGCTATTTAACCGTTGAAGCGGAACTTACGCCAGGGTCGGCAACGGATCGCCGGTGAAGCGGGTGACGTTGATCTTGGTCTCACGCTTTCGTGCCTGGGCGATGTCGTAGCGGTTCTGCATGCCCATGAGGGTTTCCATTTGGACCCCGAAGGCTTTTTCGATGCGCAGCGCCATTACGAGGGAGAAGGTGGCGCGTTCGTTGAGCAAGGACGGAGAGGGCTGGGCCGGTGACGCCGAGGACGCGGGCGGCGTCGGTCACCGTGAGGCCGTGGGGGGCGATGATCTCGTGCTTGACGAATCCGCGGGGGTGGGGGGGGCTCTTCATGCGGATGCCGGGGGTGGGGCTCATGGTGGCTTCTCGGTGATCGTCCTCTTCATCGGGGTCGCGGCTCGGGGCGGCAGCGTTGTCGATCAAGCGTCGGCATGATAAGAATATTTGTGAACTTTTCCTAGACCTATCGGAGACCCGTATGGCCACGATGACCATCTCGCTTCCCGATCCGATGAAGGCGTGGGTGGAGGAGCAAATTGCCGAGGGGGAGTATGCAACGTCCAGCGACTATGTGCGTGATCTGATCCGGCGCGATCGGGAGGCGCGGGAGCGGTCGGGGGCGCTCAGGCGGCTGATCGAGGAGGCCGAGGCGAGCGGCATCACCGAAAGTAGTGTCGAAGAGATTTTCGCCGAGGCGCGGGCGTTGTCGGACGAGCGCGCCCGGCAGCGTGGGTAGCTATCGCCTATCCCGCCGCGCCAAGGCCGATCTGATTTCGATCTACCGCTGGTCGGAGGAGATGTTCGGGCGGGGCCAAGCGGATCGTTACGCGGCTCGGCTCACGGAAGTCTTCGCACTGATAGCCGCTTTTCCGGGGCTCGGGTACAGTGCGGATCATGTCAAGCGGGGCCTCCGCCGGATCGATGTCGGCAGCCATGCGGTGTTCTATCGCAAGACCGCAAGCGGCGTGCTGATCCTCGCCGTCCTGCACCAGCGCATGCGCCCCGATCTGCATCTATGAAAAGTTGCGAGGGGGTGACGGGGGAAATCATTTCCCCCGCCTGCTGCGGCAATGTTCGGAGGCATTGCCTCCTCTGCCCTACTGCAGCTCGAGCTTGAGGGTCCGGCCCACGGCGCGTGCGGCTTTGGCGAGTGTGGCGAGGGTCACCGTGTCGTTGTCGGGGTCGAGGAGGCGGTCGAGTTGCGAGCGGCTGGTTGCTAGGCGCTTGGCCATCTCGACCTTGGAGATGCGCTGCTCTTGCATGGCGGCGGCAAGCTGGTAGGCGAGGACGCGCTTGATGGCGGTCTCGGTCGTCTGCTCAGAGGTGCCCTGTTCCCTCAGGAAGTCCGCGAAGAGCTGCCCGGCCTTTCCGGGTTCGGTATTCTCGATGCGCAGCGCCATTTCCGGTCATATGCTGACGAGGTCGAGGCGTCGTTCGATGCGGGTCAGGCTTTGGTCGAAGCCGTCGAGGCGGTGGTCGATGCGGACGATGTCGCGCTTGATGTCGACGACGTTGCTCTCGAGCGACTGGAGGCGGCCGAGCATGTCGTCGAGCGCCTGCTCGATCCTGCGCTGGCCGCCGGTTAGCCGGAGCACATGCTCTCCGATGAACTCGAGGGTGATCTCGCCCATCCACGGCATCCTTCTCTGCACGTGACGCAAAGATAGCCGATGCGGCGACGAAATGGAATCCCTCGCCGTCGTCGCGCAGCCGGATTGACCGTCGCTCCGCTGGCGTGCGATTCGCAAAAGTTGCGAGGGGGCCCGGGGGAAATCATTTCCCCCGGATACTCGAAAGGCGGGGAGGCAGCGCCTCCCCGCACCCCACCGTTACTTTGGGTCGCGGGCGCTTTGAGGAGGCCGTCGATGCGGATGCTCCTGGCCGCTGCGAGCCACCGAGCTTGCGGCAACCGCCCGCACTTCCCGGCCGGGCTCTCGAACATTCAGCGTCCGAGCGCCTGCCGATACTGTTCCGCGTCCCAGCCGAGCAATGCTGCCTCCTCGGCTGCCGTGAACCGGAGCAGCTCGGCCCCGTCCGGGACGCGGGCCAGGACCAGCGCCAGGCAGAGCGCCAGCTCGTCCGCGGCGGGTGGGGCGTCTGCCGGCACATAGGCGCCGGCACCGGGCTCGAGAACGAGCTGCTGGCCAGGCCGGCGCTGGCCGGGTGCTGCAGCACCCGGGCCGAGGAAGATGACGTGGTCCGGGTAGTAGGAGCCGGCCGTCGCCATGGCGCGCAGCGTGGCGTCGTGGGCGAGTGCCTGCGCCCGGGGGTGGGCGACCGGCCGCAGGCCGGGACGTGAAGGCGCCTCGCCTGCCGGCAGCTCGCGGGCCGGCGCGTCGAGGCGGTGCTCGACCTCGCCGAGCAGCGCTGCCGTCGCCGCGAGGTCGTCGCCGGCCACGACCAGGCCGTGATTGCCCATCACCACGACGTCGATCGCCCGGCTGTCCATGGCAGCACGGATCGCCCGGGTGAGCGGCAGGCCGGGGAAGACATAGGGGACGAAGGCCCAGCCGAGCCCCGCCAGCCGCTCGGCGAAGACCGCCTCGGCGTCGGCGCGGATGGCAATCGCGATGGTCCGCACCGAATGGGTGTGGATGACGAAGCGGTGCGGCAGGAGCGCGTGCAGGCTGGTCTCGATCGAGGGGCGCAAACCCGAGATATTGTGCGCCCGGATCGTTGCCGCCCTGACGTCGTCCTCGGTGCCGTGGTCGATGGCATCGAGAACCTTTGCCACATCGACCGGCACGAACAGGTCGCCGGCCTCGGCATCGGCGAGCCAGCGGCCGGAGGCCTTGACCCAGAGCGTGCCATCCTGCTTGAGCGAGGTGTTGCCACCGGCGGCCTGGACCTGCTCGGGATCGCGGCCGAGCCTGGCGGAAAGCCGGGCCAGGGTCTCGAGATCAGCCACGGCCGCGTCCGCCAAGGGCGAGCAGGGCGGTGCCGTAGGCGGCATCGGTGCCGCGCGCGGGCGCGAGCGGCACGCCCAGATGCCTGGCGCGAATCCGGGTCCAGGCGGGATTGCCGGCGCCGCCGCCGACCGTCCGCACCGAACCGAGCGGCGGCGCACCGAGCTCGGCCAGGCGCGCATAGGCCAGCGCCTCGACGCCGGCGATGCCCTCCATCAGCGCCTGCAGGAAACGGGGTCGATCGTCCGGCACGTCGGCAGGCGCGAAGACCATCGCCGGGTCGGCCAGCGGGAAGCGCTCGCCCGTGCCCGGCAGCGGGTGCCAGCCGCGATCGACCGGCTGGTCCGGCTTGAGCAATGGCGTGAGGGCCTCGATCTCGGCCATAGCGAAGAAGCGCAACAGCGCCCCGCCGCCGCTGTTCGACGCCCCGCCGGCGAGCCAGTGGCCGAGCAGCCGGTGGCTGTAGATGCCGTAATCGGGGGCGAAGATCGGCCGGTCGGAGAGCAGCTTGATGGTCAGCGTGGTGCCCAGAGCGGTTACCGCCTCGCCCGGCCGGCGCGCCCCGGTGGCGAGAAAGGACGCACACCCGTCGGTGGTGCCGGCAACGACCATGGCACCGGCGAGCGGGCCATCGATCACCGGGCCAAGGTCGCTCCCCGGCTCGACCACTTCCGGCAGCACCTCGCGCCGGATGCCGAGGGCGTCGAGCCAGGCGGGCCAGCAGCGTGCCACCGGATCCCAGCCGAGCTTGAGCGCATTGTTGTCGTCGCTCACACCCGGGCGACCGGTCAGCCGGGCGGCCAGCCAGTCGGCCTGGTGCAGCGCATGAGCGGCGGCAGGATGGGTCGCAGAGAGGAGCAGCAGCCGGGCGGCAGGTGAGGTGCCACCGTGCGCCGCACTCTCGGGCGGGGCAAGTGCGGCGATCCGCCCGGCCAGTGGCGCCGCAGCGGCGTCGTTGTAGAGCGATGCCGCACCCAGCGGCCGGCCGTCGCGAGCGGTCAGCAGCAGCGTGCCCGAGGTGCCGTCCACCGCCACCCTGGCGATCACCCCGACCCCGGCGAGTTCGCCCACCACCTCGTCCATCGCCGCTGCCCAGCACGCCGGGTCGGCGGTGCCCGCCTCGAACGGCCGGTGCGCCTTGGCGACGACGGCACCGGCCGCATCGACGACGACCCCGCGCAGGCCCGAGGTGCCGCAGTCGATGCCGAGCGCCAGCGTCCGCTCAGGCACTGGCCCGCTCGCCCACCTGCGCGGCGCACCAGGCCTCGAAGGCGGCGCGCTCGGCCGCGGTCAGATGCAGGTAGTGCTTGGTCCGCCGCTCGAGAATGTCCGCCGCCGTCTCCGCCCACTCGACCCGGCGGAGATAGGCCACCTCGCGCTCGTAGAGCAGCCCGCCGAAATGGCGACCGAGATCGGCGAGGCTCCGGGCCCCCTCCAGCAGCCGTTCGCTGCGGCTGCCGTAGAGCCTGGCATAGTGCCGGGCGAGGCCCGCCGGCAGCCAGGCGAAGCGCTGCTCGAGCCCGGCGAGGTAGCGCTCGAAATCGGCATCCGGCAGGTCGCCGCCCGGCATCGGCACCCCGGCCGTCCACGGCCGGCGCATCTGCGGCAAGAACGGCTCGAGCTTGTCGAGCGCGTGCTCGGCAAGCTTGCGGTAGGTCGTGATCTTGCCGCCGAACACCGAGAGCATCGGCGGGCGGCCGGCGGCGGGCGTCTCCGGCTCGACCTCGAAGACGTAGTCGCGGGTCACCGCCGACGGGTTGTCGGCGTCGTCGTCGTAGAGCGGCCGCACGCCGGAGAAGCGGGCGAGGACGTCGGCCGGGCTCAGCGTTCCGGCGAAATAGCGGTTCACCACCGCCAGGAGATAGGCGACCTCGCTGTCCTCCACGACCGCCGCCGCCGGGTCGCCCTCGACCGGAATGTCGGTGGTGCCGATCAGCGCCTTGTCGCCCTCGTAGGGATTGACGAAGATCACCCGCTTGTCGGCGTTCTGCAGGAGATAGGCGTGGTCGCCCTCCCAGAACTTGCGGGTGACGATGTGCCCGCCCTTGACCAGGCGGACGCGGCGGCGGCTGTTCACCCCCGACACCCGGCCCAGCACCTCCTCGACCCAGGGCCCGGCGGCGTTGACGACGGCGCGCGCCCGGACGGTGCGCCGCCGCTGGCTGCGCCGATCGAGGAGCTCGATCCGCCAATCGGCACCGTCGCGCCGCGCCCCCGTGCAGGCCGTCCGGGTCAGGACCTCGGCACCGCGCTCGGCGGCGTCCAGGGCATTGAGGACGACCAGCCGCGCATCGTCGACCCAGCAGTCGGAGTACTCGAACGCCTTCTTGAAGAGCGGCTTGATCGGTAAGCCTTCCGGATCGCGGGTGAGATCGAGGGCACGCGTCGGCGGCAGCCGTCTGCGGCCGCCGAGATGGTCGTAGAGGAAAAGCCCGAGGCGAATGAGCCAGGCCGGGCGCTGCTCCGGGCTGTGCGGCAGGACGAAGCGCATCGGCCAGATGATGTGCGGTGCTGCCTCGAGCAGCACCTCGCGCTCGATCAGCGCCTCGCGGACCAGCCGGAACTCGTAGTATTCGAGGTAGCGCAGGCCGCCATGCACCAGCTTGCCCGAGCGCGAGGAGGTGCCCCAGGCGAGGTCCTCCATCTCGCAGAGCATGACCGAGAGACCGCGGCCGGCAGCGTCGCGGGCGATGCCGGCGCCGTTGACGCCGCCGCCGATGACCAGGAGATCGATCGGCTCTTCGGTCATGACGGCACCACGAAATGTAGCGAGGACGACCCGCCCCACGCCCCGCCGGATGTTCGCTGGCGGCACAGCCCCGGCAGCCCCGCCAGGGAACGGTGGAGCGCGGGGAAGGCTCTCCGCCGGGCTCTGCTCCTCGTCATGACCGTCCTCTCAACATGGATTCAAGAAGGGCTCGCCCGCTCGCCAGCGGCGGATCTCCTCGGCGACCATGGCGGCTGCGATGCGCACCGTGGTGGTCGAGGCGCCGGCGATGTGCGGGGTCAGCGTAACCCGCGGATGGCGCAACAGCGGGTGGTCCGGGGGCGGCGGCTCCTGCCAGAAGGTCTCGAGCATCGCCCCTCGCAGATGGCCCTGGTCGAGGGCGGCCAGGAGATCGGCGTAGTCCACCATCGGCCCGCGCGCGGTGTTGACGAACCAGCTGCCGCGCTTCATCAGGGCGAACTGCGGGGCCGCGAGAAAGCCCCGCGTCTCCGCCGTCACCCGGGCGTGCAGGCTGACGACATCCGCCTCGGCCAGGAGCCCGGCGAGATCGGTCATCACCACGCCGTCCGCCACGTCCGCGTCGCTGAGCGTCTTGTAGGGGTCCGAGACCAGGATGCGGCAGCCGAAGGGCTTGAGCAGCTTGACCACCCGCGTGCCGATCTGGCCGTAGCCGATGAGCCCGACGGTGATTTCCGAAAGCTCGGGCCCGGTCACGTCGGCGCGGTAGAGATCGCCCCGCCAGACGCCCTGCCTGAGCGCCTCGTGGCCGGCGCGCATGAGGCGCGTCTCCATCAAGATCGCGGCGATGGTGAACTCGGCCACCGCCGAGGCATTGCGGCCAGGGGCGTTGACCACGGCGACCCCGCTGGCCCTGGCGGCCGCGATGTCGATGTTGACCGGGCCGCCGCGGCTGACCCCGATGAGCCGGAGGTTCGGGCAGCGCTCGAGGATCGAGGCCGAGACCGGGGCCAGGTGGGTCACCAGCACCTCGGCATCGCCGATCATCCGGACGATGACGGCCGGCTCGCCCATGAATTCCCTGAGGCCACGCAGCTCGCCGACGTCGCAGGCATTGACGAAGGGCTCGTCCGGCCAGGCCAGCTCATGGAGGCGGCAATCGAAGCCGGCCGGAAGCGTGTCGGCAAAGACCGCGGGCGCCATGAACCGGTCGCCAATGATCGAGACGACCGTCATGCGGCGCGCACCCGGGCCAGGACGCGCCAATGCTCCGGCATCGCCTCGCGGGTGCGGACGTAGACGGCGAAGAGATCGTCGTAGAGGCGGGTCAGCGCCGGATCGGGGGCGACCGTGTCACCCAATGTCGGGGTCACCCAGCGCTCGGCACAAGCCGCCATATCGGGAAAGGCGCCGATCGCGACCGCGGCCATCATCGCCGCACCGGCGGCCCCCGCCTCCTCGCGGCTGCTCTCGCGGAGCGGCACAGCCAGCGCACTCGCCATGATCCGCTTGAACGCCTTCGAGCGCGCCGCCCCGCCGGCGACCCTGATCTCGTCCGGCACATGGCCCATGGCGGCGTAGCAATCGCGCGCGGCGAAGGCCAGGCCCTCGTAGACGGCGCGCACCATGTCGATGAGCCGGGTGCGGGTCGAGAGCCCGGTCAGCATGGCCCGCGCGGCGGAAGCCACGAACGGCCCGCGTTCGCCGGCCTCGTGGATGTAGGGATGGTAGATCGCCGCACCGGGCTGGGCATCGAGCACCCGGGAATCGAGCGCCAGGAGCGCCGCACTGCGCTCGGGCTCGGCGCCGAACAGGCCGGCCGCCTCGCGCACGCGGTCGGTGATCCAGTCGATGTTCAGCGTCGCCGCCATGTTCGACTGCATCTGCACGACCGAGCCCGGCACCGGGAACGGCATGGTGTAGCCGGTGGGCTCCGGTGCCAGCTCGACGGCCGCGGCAGCGGGGAAGAAGCGCATGTGCATGCCGGTCGAGCCGACGATCGAGCAGCCGACCCGGCGCTCGGGCGCGTAGATCCCGCCACCCAGCGCCGTGCAGAGCACGTCCAGGAAGCCGAGCGCCACCGGCGTGCCGGCGAGCAGGCCGGTGGCCGCCGCGGCCGCATCGGTCAGGGGGTGGGTCGTGGTCGAGCCGTCGACCATCGGCGGCAGCAGCCGGCGCAGGTGGCGGAGCCCGAAGGCCGCCAGCACCTCGTCGGCATAGGCGCGGGTGCGGAAATCGCCATAGGTGTAGGTGCCCTCGGAGCGATCGGTCACCCGCTCGCCGGTGAGGTTGAAATAGAGCCAGTCCTTGCAGTGAAAGGCCGTGGCGGCGCGGGCCACGAGCTCGGGCGCATGCCGTTCGAGCCAGAGCAGGTGCACGTTCTGCTGGCAGGCATTGAGGCCGCAGCCGGTGAACGGGAAGGTTCGCGCCCCGACCCCGGCCGCCGCCAGCTCGTCGACGATCCCGGCAGCGCGGCTGTCGAGCCAGAGCCAGCCGGGCGCCACGGGCTCGCCCGCCGCGTCGATCAGCCAGGTCCCGTCGCCCTGCCCGGTGACGGCGAGTGCTGCGGTGCGCGCGGCGAGGCCCGGCAGTTCCTCGGCGAGGAGACGGAGCACCTTGGCGGCATCCGTCCAGGTTCGCGCCATGTCCTGCTCGACCGCCCCGCCCGGCCGCTCGTCATAGACGTTCGGGATGGCCGAGATCGCGAGCTGCCGCCCCTCGAGATCGAACGCCACGGCCTTGATCACCGAGGTGCCGGCATCGATGCCGACGATGACGTCCTTGCCACTCACCCCGCCATCTCCGTGCCGTGCAACACCGCGACCTCGCTCTCGGCATCGAACAGATGGATGGCCGAAAACGGCACCTCGACGGTGATGCCGTCGCCTGGTACCGCCGGCACCTCGCCATCGGCGACGAGGATGAAGCTGACCCCGCCGCACTCGACGCCGATATGCGTCTGGTCACCCAGCCAGCTATGCGACATGACGCGCCCGCTGATCGCCCCCGGGCCCGAGCCCAGATGCAGCCGGTGCGGCCGGATGCCGAGATGGACCGCGGTCCCGTCGGCGAGGCCGGCGATCTCCCTGGCAAAGTGCAGCGCGAACGCCTTGTGGCCCTGGCCGTCCAGCACGGTGAGGCCGAGGCCGCTGCGGCTGCGGTCGACGCGCGCCTGAAAGAGGTTCATCGGCGGCTCGCCGATGAACGAGGCGACGAACAGGTTCGCCGGGCGCTCCTTCAGCTCGTCCGGCGAGGCGAACTGCTGCAGCACCCCCTGCTCCATGACCGCGATGCGGTCGGCAAGGGCAATCGCCTCGGTCTGGTCGTGGGTAACGAAGACCGTCGTCATCTTGCGGCTGATCAGCCAGTCCTTGAGCCGCGCCCGCAGCACCGCCCGGAGCTGCGGCTCGAGCTGCGACATCGGCTCGTCGAGGAGAAACACATCGGCGTTCCTGACGAGGGCCCGGGCGAGGCTGGTGCGCTGCTGCTGGCCGGCCGAGATGGTCGGCGGGTAGCGCTCGAGGGCGCTCTCGATCTCGAGCAGGCTTGCCACCTCGCGCACCTTGCGCTCGACCTCGGCCCGCGGCTGGCGGTCGCGCAGGAGCGCAAAGCCGATATTGTCCTTGACCCGAAGCGGCGGGTAGAGGGCGTAGCCCTCGAACGCCATGGCGACATTGCGCTCGGCCGGCAGCAGCGTGTTGATCACGCGCTCGCCCACCTTGATGGCTCCCGAGGTGACGTCCTCGAAGCCGGCGATCATTCTGAGCGTCGATGTCTTGCCGCAGCCGGACGAGCCGAGGAGGCCGACGATCTCGCCATCGCCGATCGCCATGTCGACCGCATCGACCGCAAGCACTGCCGCTGCCCGCCGCGCCCCGTAGACCTTCGAGACCTGATCGAGGGTCAGTGTTGCCATCGGTCGCCCCTCAGCTCGGCCGCAGGCGCAGGCGGGCACCCGAACGGTCGAAGAAGAGGAGGTCGGCGGCCCGGATATGCGCCGTCGCCCGGCCGTGGCCGCGCGGCAGCCGGCGCGCCGCCGCCTCGGAGCAGCTGGCGAGCAGCTCCTGGCCGTCTGGCGTGCGCAGCAGCAGCACCGCCCGCACGTTCAACGGGGTGACGGCATCGAGCTCGACGGCGAGGCCCTGCCGCTCGCCGTCACCGAGATCGACGGCCGCGGCCCCGGCCACCCCGTCATCGAGCGTGACCTCGATATGCTCAGGCCTGAGCGCCACCTTGCAGGGGCCGGGCTCGAGCCGGCCGGGCAGCGCCAAGCGCAGGCCCAGTACCTCGACCACGCCATCCTCGATCCGCCCGTCCAGCACATTGACCGTCGGATCGCCGAACAGCCGGGCGACCGCCAGAGCGTCCGGGTCCTTGTAGATCACCGAGGGATGGTCGATCTGCCGGAAGCCGCCGTCCATGAGCACGGCGACCCGGTCGCCCAGAGCCATCGCCTCCTTGTAGTCCTGGGTGACGTAGATCACCGTCGTCTCGAACACCTTGAGGACGCGCGGCAGCTCGATCCGCATCTCGTAGCGCAGCTTGGCGTCGACATTGCGCAACGGGTCGTCGAGCAGCAGCAGGCCCGGATGGCCGGCCAGCGCCCGGCCCAGCGAGGTGCGCTGCTTTTGCCCGTTGGAGAGCGCCTTCGGCAGATGCTGCAGCACATGGCCGATCTTCAAGAGATCCGCCACCTCCTCGACCCTGGCCTTGACGTCGGCCGCCGGCATGCCGCGCGCCACGAGCGGGCTTGCGATGTTGTCGAAGGCCGAAAGATGCGGGTAGAGGGCGAAGTTCTGAAACGCCATGCCGATGCCGCGGTGCTCCGGCTCCAGATAGGTCACGTCCCGGTCGCCCATGCTAATCCGCCCGGCGTCCGGCTCGTTGATCCCGGCGATCAGGCGGAGCAGCACGGTCTTGCCGCAGCCCGACGGCCCGAAGACGACGACCGTCTCGCCATGCGCCACCTCGAGCGAGGCGCGATCGAGGACGATGTCGTCCTTGAACCGCTTGCTGACCCCGACGAGCGAGAGCTGGCTCATCCCTTGACCGCCCCGAGCGACAGCCCCTCGACCAGATAGCGCTGGGCGTAGAGCGCCAAGGCCAGGGTCGGGGTCACCGAAAGCACGACCGAGGCCGCGATCTGGCCGTACTGGATGCCCGACGCGGTGACGAAGGCCAAGGCCCCGACGGTCACCGGCTGCTTGTCGGCCGAGGCCAGGATCAGCGCGAAGACGAAATTGTTCCAGGCGAAGATGAACGAGAGCAGTGTCGCCGCGGCAATGCCCGGCTTGGCCAGGGGAATGGCGATGTGCGTGAACGTCTTGAACCAGCCATTGCCGTCAAGGCGATAGGCATGCTCGATGTCCTCGCTGATGTCCTCGAAATAGCCCCTGACGATCCACAAGATCAGCGGCAGCGTGATGAGCTGGTAGACCCAGATCAAGCCGGTATAGGTGTTGATCAGCCCCAGCTGCTGGAAATAGATGGCCAGCGGC
Organism: uncultured Geminicoccaceae bacterium; assembly: GCA_964576715.1. Classification (GTDB taxonomy): domain Bacteria; phylum Pseudomonadota; class Alphaproteobacteria; order Geminicoccales; family Geminicoccaceae; genus SLRI01. The sequence goes on from CAZNWE010000069.1 coordinate 11,581, forward strand.
AACAGCACCAGAAGCGGCGGCGCGAAGCGAAACGAGAGCAGCGTGAAGGCGATGTCCTCGCCCAGCCGGAACTTGAAGCGGGCGAAGGCATAGGCCGCGGGCACGCCGAGCACGAGCGACAGGGCGACCGAGCTGGTGGCGAGGATCACGCTGTTCAGCAGGTTCTGCATGAACCGCACCTCGAGCGTGCCGGTCTGCGTCTCCAGCCGGCCGGAGATCAACACCTCGTAGTTCTGCAAGGTCGGCTCGAAGAACAAGGACGGCGGAATCCGCAGGATCTCCTGATTGGTCTGGAACGACATCAGAAAGACCCAGAGGATCGGAAACAGGAAGAACAGGCCGACGAGCGTCAGCAGTGCCCGCCGGACGATCCGCCCGAGCGTGGTTTGCCGTTCCATCAGGCCACTCCCCGCGCTTTCTCGCGCAGTCGCAGCCACTGCTTGATGAAAATGTTGGAGAGAATGAAGGTGATGAACCAGAGGACCATGAGCATCGCCGCCGACCGGCCGACATTGGTGTACTGGTAGCGCTCGAGATAGGCCGCCACCTGGAAGACCATCAGCGTGTTGCCGGGGCCACCCTGCGTCATGGCATAGATGATGTCGAACTGCTGGATGCTCTCGAGCATGCGAAACAGCGTGGCGGTGATGATGTAGGGGGTGAGCATCGGCAGGGTGATGCGGAAGAAGACGAAGCTCTGCGGCACCCCGTCGAGCTCGGCGGCCTCGAACGGCTGCCGCGGCAGGGCGCGCAGGCCGGCGAGCAGCAGCACCATCATGAACGGCGTGTAGACCCAGGTGTCGATCAAGACGACCGTGAACAACGCACTCGACGGTGCACTCGCCCAGCGGAAATCGGCCAGCCCCAAGAGCCCGACCAGATAGCTCAACACCCCGAAATTGGGGTTGGTCATCAGTCGCCACATCAAGGACGCGATCGCCGGGGCGATCATCAGCGGCAGCAGCAAAAGGATGCTCATGACATTGTTGAACAGCGTGCGCCGCTGCAGGAGCAGGGCGATGCCGAGACCGAGCAGCAGCTGTATGCCGACGGTAAAGAGCGTGTAGAGCAGCGATACCCGGACCGTGTGCCAAAAGCTCGGGTCGGTGAACAACAGGGTGTAGTTCTCGAACCAGATGAAGCCGCGCGTCATCGGAAAGGCGAGGTTGTAGCGCTGCAGCGAGTACCAGACCGCCGTGCCGAACGGGATCAGGATGCCGATGCAAACGAGGAGTGCGGGCAGGCTCAAAAGATAGGGCAGCACGAGCCGCAGCCGCGGCCGCCGCGAGCCGTCCAGATCAATGCCCGTTATCGCCCTGCTCGCCACAGCCGCCAATCCATCGAAGAGGAAGTAGCAGGCGGGGAGGATGATCCTTTCCGCACCCCACCCAAGTATCGAGGGGGCGTGGGGGAAATCATTTCCCCCACATCCTTTTCCTAGAGGCCCGCCTGCCGGAGCTGGCGGTTGACGCTCTCGGCGAGCTGGTCGAGTCCCTCGTCGACCGGCACCTGATCACCCACCATCTGCTGCAGCATCGATGCCCATTCGGTGGTCAGGTTGAAGAACAGGGGCTGCGGCGTGAAGTAGATCTTCGAGCCGGGTGCCGAGGCCTGGTACTGCTCGAGATAGCCCGGATAGGCTGCCGCGATCCGCTCCTGGAAGCCCTCGTCGTCCCAGACCGACTGGCGGACCGGGTTGACGAAGTCCATCTCGCGCGCCCCGAACAGGCCGTGCTCCGTCGACGACGCCCATTGCATGAAGAGCCAGGCGGCCTCCTTGCGATTCGAGAAGCTGCTCATGCCCAAGGACCAGATCCAGACATTGGGCGTCGGTGCCTCGGCCTCCGGGTTGGGGGCGAAGGCGGCATAGGCGAGATTGCCGGCCTCGGCATTGCCCTCGCCGTTCATGAAGTAGCCGAGGATGTCGGCGTCGTAGATCATGCCCGACGCCCCGGCACCGAGGTCGGTGCCGACCTGGTACCAGGTGTAGGTGGCCCAGTCCCGGGGGCCGCTCTCCTTGATCATCTGCACCCAGTCGGCATGCATCGCCTTCGAGCCCGGGGTGTTCATCGCGGCCATGAGCTGGCCGTTCTCCATGGTGAAGTCACGCTCGCCGAAGTTCGAGTAGGCCGAGAGGAAACCCGGGTGGATGGTGGCCCAGGAGCGCGAGCCGCGCACCCCGATGCCGTACATGCCGTCAACGTCCTTGCTGATCCTGGCCGCCGTCTCCATCAGCCCGGCCATGTCGGCCGGCGGGGTCAAGCCGTGTTCGTCGAACACCCGCCTGTTGTAGGCGATCGAATTGAGCTCGAAGCCCCAGGGGATCGCCCACTGCTTGGCGCCCTCGCCGCCGAGCTCCGCCCCGGGCACGCCCGACCAGGCGGTCGATGCCCGGAGGTTCGGCAGCACGTCCTCCCAATTGTACTCCGGACTGGTCTGCGCCGAATCCTGGATGAACTCGTTGAGGTCGACCAGCCAGCCGGCGGGCCCGTACTGCCAGGTCTGATAGGCCCCGGTCATGAAGGCGTCGTACTCGGTCGAGCCGGACGAGAGCTCCGCCGTCACCTTGTCGAAATAGACGTCCTCGGGGAACACGTCATAGGTGACCTCGATGCCGGTCAGCGCCTTGAAGGTCTCGAGATTGGCGATCATCGCATCGGCATAGGGGTGCTGGTTCAACAAGAGCTTGATGCCTGTGCCGCTGTGCTTCTGCCAGTCGAAGTCCTGTGCCAGGGCGATGCTCTGGGCATGGTTGAGCGCGTAGGCGGCGGCACCGGCGCCGATGCCGAGCTGGCCGGCACGACGCATGAAGTCGCGGCGGCCGAGCCGGCGGCGCACCACCGCATTGGCGAGATCGTTGAGCTTCGCAGTCATCGTCGTCTTCCTCCCTGATGGATCGGGCTCGCTCGGCCCGGTTCGGTGGATCACGTCGTCGATCGTCAGGACACCAGCGCCGCCCCGGCCGGTCGCACCTTGGCAAGCTTGGGCAGCCGGTCGTCCAGCCGCCGGGCCGTCGCCTCGTCGGTGACGAGCCCGGTCAACAGGCCACTTTCGAGCACGGCGGCGATCGCCCGGGCCTTGCCGCGCCCACCGGCGATGGCGACCACCTCCTTGCCGCGCAGATCGGCGGGGGCGAGCCCAAGGGCGCGACGGTTGATGTCCGCATCGACCCAGCGCCCGTGTGTGCCGAAGAACTGGCCGAGGACCTCGCCCACCGCCCCTTCCCGCTCGAGCTCGGCGAATTCGGCCGCGGTGATCATGCCGGTCTCGAGCAGATGTGCCTGGGCACTCAGCTCGCCGATGCCGACGACCACGAGATCGGCCTGATGGGCCAGCGACAGCACGTCCTTCACGCTGCGCTGGGCGGCGAGCACCGCCTTGTCCTCGACGCTGTCGGCGAAGAACGGCACCGGCAGGAAGTAGCTCTCGCCACCCACCTTGCCGGCGAGCCTGTGGATCACGTCGAACGGGTTGGCGGCGGCACTCCTGGTCAAGCTGCCGAGCAGCGAAACGAAGGTCAGATCCTGCCGCGGCAGCCGCGGCAGCCGATCGACCACCGCCGCGAGCGTGCGGCCGTGACCGATGCCGACGACCTTCAGGCTCGGCCGATCGAGCACGCCCAAGAGGTAGTGGGCACCGGCGGCCGCCAGGGTCACCAGCGGCAGCTCGCCCTCGCCGAGATCGGGGGCGACCGTGCAGAAGCGCAGGCCGTAGGCGTCGACGATCTTGTCCTCGAGCACCAGGCACTCGGCCGCCCGCCCTTCGACGAACACCCGGACCAAGCCCTCGCGCTGGGCCATGGCGATCAGTCGGTTGACCTTGACCCGCGAGATGCCCAGCCGGCCGGCGATCGCCTCCTGGGTGTAACCGCCGATATGCGAGAGCCAAGCCGCCCGGGTGGCGAGGCCGAGCTCGGCCTGCGAGCGATCAATACGCGGTGCGACGCCATCCTCGGCCATGAACGTTTGTGCCGTTCCCTGAACTTTTTTGCACATGTTGAACTTTGGTCCAGAAGCATGCACATCGGACGACTACCTTGTCAAGCCGCTGCCACGAGCGGGGAGGAGGCGCGATGGCCGAACGGTTCTGGCTCGGCACCGGCTGGAAGATGACCAAGACCCGCGCCGCGGCCGCCCGTTACTGCGCGGCCCTCCGCACGGCCGGCGACCTCGCCGACCTGCCGCTCCGGCTTTTCGTCCTGCCACCCTTCACCGCCCTTGCCGAGGTGGCAGCGGCCCTCGCCGACACGCCGGTGCTGGTCGGGGCGCAGAACTGCCACTGGGCCGAGGCTGGCGCCTGGACGGGCGAGATCGCGGCCCTTCAGGTCGCGGATTGCGGCGCCGCCATGGTCGAGCTCGGCCACAGCGAGCGCCGGGCGCAGTTCGGCGAGACCGACAGTGCCATCAACAAGAAGGTCAAGGCGGCACTAGCCGCCGGGCTGATCCCACTGGTCTGCGTCGGCGAGACGGCCGAGGAGCGCGAGCTCGATGCCGCGGCGGTCAGCGTGGCACGGCAGGCCCGAATGGCGCTCGCCGGCATCGCCGCCCCCGACCTCGCCCGGGTGCTGCTCGCCTACGAGCCCGTCTGGGCGATCGGCGAGGCCGGCGAGCCCGCCACCCCGGCCTATGCAGCGGCCATCCACGCCGCCATCAAGCAGGCGGTCACCGACCAGGCCGGCCGCCCGATCGCCGTCCTCTACGGCGGCAGCGTCGATCCCGGTAACGCCGAGGCGCTGGCCGCCGAGCCCGACATCGACGGCCTCTTCGTCGGCCGCGCCGCCTCGCAGCCCGAGGGCCTGCTCGCCCTCGCCCGGCAAGTGGCGGGGGTAGTGGGCGGGCGCTGAGCGGCGCCGGTGCCCCCGTCTCGCGGGCGCTTTGTTCACCGCTCTCGGCGTGCTATTTAGAGGCCATGAGCAAGGTCAGCGCTGCCCCCGAGTCACTCAACGAGCACCTGCAGCCCGGCGGAGCCGAGCGGCCGGACTACCTCGCGTGGCGGGATGCCAAGGTCAAACGCGCTCTTGGCGCCGCCGAGAAGCATCCTGAGAAGCGCCGGTCGCAGCAGTCGATTTGGCAGAACTTCGGCCTTGAACGTTAGCTTCACGGCCGAAGCGGAAGCCGATCTCGACGCCATCTTCGACTACATCGCCCAGCACGACGACCAGGCGGCGGCTCGGGTCATCGCCCGCATCCTGCAGGCCATCGCCGATCTCGAGCCTTTCCCGATGCTCGGTCGTCCCGGCCGCATAACGGGCACCTGGGAGCTGTCCATCGTCGGGCTCGCCTATGTCGCCGTCTATCGGATTGTGGATGCCACCCAGCTCGACGTCATCGCGGTGATCCACACCGGACAGCAGTTCCCGTGACCCCTCAATCGAGGCTCACCCACCCCCGCCAAAAATCCACCGACTCCTTCAGCGCCGCCACCACCTGGCTGTCGGTGGGCTCGCGCTCGCGAAAGGTGAACTCGAAGACCAGCTCATTGTCCGTCCCGCCACCCGCCGCCAGGGCCGCGATCAGCTTCTCGGGGATCACCCGCCCGTTGGCATTGTACTCGGCGGTGAACGGCCGGTGCCCGCCCTTGTCCATCGAGCTCTGCTTGATGTGCACGACAGGGCTCAAGCTTGCGAGCTCCCTGGCCCAGGCATAGGGGTCGGTGTCGGCGGGATCGGGCGAGGTCACGTCGCCGTGGTCGATGTCGGCGTTGATCAGGATCGGCAACGGCGAGCCCTCGTTCAGGAACGCATGATCCAGCTTGCAGGCCCGGATGGTCTGGCCGAACTCGCGCCGCACCGACATCGGCTCCCACATCAGGCACTCCAGGCCCCGCGCCTTGGCATGCGCCGCGAGCTCGTGCCAGTGGTCGCGCGCCGCGGCGAAGCGTTCGGCCCGGCGCTCGGGATCACGGTCGTCGGCATAAGTCAGGATGCCGATCTGGCTGCCCGTGGCCCTGGCCCCGAGATCGGCCGCGATGTCGATCAGCCGCTCGAGCCAGGCCCGCCAGTGCGCCCGCACCGCGGGGTCAGGGTGGCAGAGGCTGTTCAGCCGCGTGTAGTTGCCGGTGAAGGTCGTCGTCACCCTGGCCCCGTGCCGCGCGCAGGCAAGGGTCCAGCGGCGGACATGGTCGGCGATCACCGCCGCCGGCCAGTCGGGGCTCAGGATCTCGGGCGTGAGCTGGATGCGCTCGAGGCCGATCTCCTCGACGATCGCCGGCACCAGCCGTTCCGGCTCGACGATCCGGTTGACGAAGGCGTTGGTGTTCACGCCGAGTGCGAAGGGCATCATGGGTCTCCGGTAGCGGCGGGGCCAGCTCAGCGGAGCTGGAAGCCGTGCGCCAGGGGATCGCGGTCGTCGACGAAGATGGTGTTGAAGCCGGTGATACGGGCCCACCCGGCGACACTGGGGCGGATCGCCGGCCGGCCGGCGATAAGCGCCTCGCCCTCGATCCGGCAGTCGAAGGTCGTGCCGATCAGGCTCTCGTGGACGAAGCGCTGCCCGACCGCGAGCCGGCCCCGGCCGTGGAGCTGCGCCAGCCGTGCCGACGAGCCGGTGCCGCAGGGCGACCGGTCGATCGCCTTCTCGCCGTAGAACACGGCGTTGCGCGCATCGGCCCCGGCCGTCCGCGGCGCATCGCACCACATCACGTGGCTGACGCCCGCGATCCGCGGGTCATCGGGGTGCACCGGCGCCACCGCCGCCTGCACGGCCGAACGCACGAGCGGGCTCAAGCGCTGGATGGCGAGCGCGTCCATGCCGTCCAACCCAGGCCAGCCGGCCTGCGGCTCGACGATGGCGTAGAAATTGCCGCCATAGGCGACGTCGACGGTGATTTCGCCGAGCGCCGGCACCGTGACCCGCACGTCGCGCGCATGCAGATAGCTCGCAACGTTGAACAGCCGCACCTCGTCGACCAGCCCGCCCGTCATCGCATAGGCGACCACCACCCGCCCCGCCGGCGTCTCGACCGCGAGGCGCCCCGTCTCGCCAGGCGCCACCAGCCCCGTCTCCAGCGCCACGGTGACCGTGCCGATGAGCCCATGCCCGCACATCGGCAGGCAGCCCGAGACCTCGATGAACAGCACCCCCAGCGCGCACTCCTCGGCCACCGGCGGGTAGAGGATCGACCCCGACATGACGTCATGGCCCCGGGGCTCGAACATCAGGGCCCGGCGCACCCAGTCGTGGTCGCGCAGAAAGAGCTGGCGCCGCTCGGCCATCGGCAGATGCGGCAGCAGCGGCCCGCCGCCGGTCACCACCCGGACCGGGTTGCCGCAGGTATGCGCGTCGACGCAAAAGAAACTGTGCCGGCTCATCGTCCGCAGCACTCAAGCGAACCGCCCGATCGCATAGGGCCCGAGCGGCAGCCCCGGATCGCGCCCGGCCAGAAGGTCGGCGGTGATCCGCCCGGTGGTCGCCGCCTGGGTGAGCCCGAGATGGCCATGGCCGAAAGCATAGAGCACGGCCGGCAGCCGTGGCGAGGGGCCGATCACCGGCAGGCTGTCCGGCGTCGTCGGCCGCTGCCCCATCCAGACCGTCCCGCCCCGCGTCTCGAGCCCGGGCAGATAGCGCTTCGCCAGCTTGGCCAGCGCCTTCGACCGGGCGAAATTGGCCGGCGCCTCGAGCCCGGCGAACTCGGCCGCCCCGCCGATCCTGAGGCCCGGAGCGAGCGGCGCGGCCACGAACTTGGCCTCGGCGAAGGTCACCTGCCGGCCGAGCCTGATCCCCGGCATCGGCAGCGTCGTGTTGTAGCCGCGCTCGCTCTCCAGCAGCACCCGGTCGCCGAGACTCCGCGCCAGCTTTCCGGACCAGGCGCCGGCAGCCACCACCACCCGCTCCGCCGGCAATGCCGTGCCGTCCGCCAGCCGGACCCGCACCCCGTCGGGCGCCGGCTCGAGACCCAGCACCTCGCCCCGCCGCAGCGCCACGCCGCCAGCCCGCAGCCGGTCGGCCAGGGTCTCCACCAGCCGCTGCGGATCGGCGATCTGGCACCATTGCGGGTGAAACACCGCCGCCGTGATCGCCGACGACAGGGCCGGCTCGAGCTCGCGCGCCTGATCGCCGGAGAGCCGCTCGCCCGGCAGGCCGAGCTCGGCCTGCAACCCCAACGCCCAGCCGTCAGCCGCCAATGCGGCACTGCTGCGATAGACGGCAAGGCAGCCGTCCGGCCGGAGGTCGCGCTCGCACCCGACCGCCTCGAGCAGCGGCCGAAGATCGGCCAGGGCGGCATGGTTGAGCGCCGCCAATGCCGCCGCCAGTCGCCGCACCGCCGCCGGCCGGCCGGCGCGGAGAAAGCGAACGAGCCAGGGCACGAGACGCGGCGCATGCGCCGGGCGGATGCTCAACGGCCCGAGCGGGTCGAGCAGCCAGCCCGGCACCCGCCACACCAGCCCCGGCACCGCGGCCGGCAGCACCTCGCTCACCGCGATTCCCCCGGCATTGCCGAACGAGGCGCGGTCGCCATCCGGGTCGCGCTCGACCACGGTCACCGCGTGGCCATCCCGCACCAGATGAAAGGCACAAGCGAGACCGACGATCCCCGCCCCCACGACCACCACCCGCATCACCGCCAGCCCCGACCACCAAACCACCCGCACGCCCGCTGCACCACGGAAAGCGGCAGGCAACGCTGAACACAGCATAAGCCCCGGCATGCCAACCACCACCGCCCGATCGTCGCGCCCCCGAGCCAGGGGATCGACCACCGTGGCCAGCCACGTCGCTTCGACGATCGAATGTGGAGGCATCGAAGAGGAAGAGTGCGGGGGAAATGATTTCCCCCGCACATGGGGTAATCGCTCGAGGGCGGCTACTCTCGCCTGTGCTGGTCCATCACGGC
>CAZNWE010000070.1:0-17587 GCA_964576715.1 uncultured Geminicoccaceae bacterium
TCGCCGTAGCTCTCGATCACCGCGCGCGAGTCGTCGGTCGAGCCGTCGTCGACGACGATCACCTCGACCGGCGCATGAGTCTGGGCAAGGGCACTGTCGATCGCCTCGCCGACATAGTGCTCGTAGTTGTAGTTCGGGATGACGATGCTGACGCCGAGGCGTTTCTGGCTCGCGAGGTCGCTCATGTCGGGGTCTCTTCGATGGCGGCGGGAAGCGGCGACGATCGCCGCCCATGGTGGCGGGCGGCGGCGGCATAGACCGCCACGGTTTGATGCCCGATCGTCGGCCAGTCGGGGATGCGATCACGCAGCGAACGCATCTCGCTACGCATGGCGGTCAGGCATGGCGCGTCGGCAAGGAGGCGGCGGAGCGCCGTCGCCAGGGCCTCGGGCGCGCCCGGCGGCACGAGCAGGCCCTGCCGGCCGTCCTCGAGCAGCTCGGCGAAGGCGCCGATGCGCGATGCCAAGACCGGCAGGCCGGCGGCGACGGCCTGCATCAGCACGCCGCTCGCCTCGATCTCGCGGTAAGGAAAGAGCATGGCATCGCTGCCGGCGAGGCGCTCGGCCATGGTCGCCTCGGGCACGAAGCCGAGCTCGAAGCGCAGACAGTCGCCGAGGCCGAGGCTCGCCGCCCTGGCGACGAGTGGCCCCGGGTCGAGATAGGGTTGGCCGACGACCCGCACCTCGAGCCGCTGCCGCTCGTCGGCGGTCAGTCGGCCGAGGGCCTCGACCAGCACGTCGATCCCCTTGTAGGGCTTGAGCTTGCCGAGCTGCAGCAGACGCAGACGCGGCGCCGGTGGCGGCACGGCGTCGCTGACCGGGCCGAGCAGACCGTGCGGCACGACGAACAGCCGGTCGGCGGCCAGCCCCCGGGCCACGAGACGGTGGCGGCCCGCCTCGGTATGGCAGATGACGGCATCGACGCTGCGGCCGAGGTGCTCGAGCCCGGCGCTCATCAGCCAGGGCTCCGCACCATTGAACGGTGTGGTGTCGTGGACGGTCAAGACGACGGGGGCGAGACGGCGCAGCTGCGGCAGGACGAGCCGGTCGAGCAGCGGCAGCGGCGCCCATTGCAGATGGACGACGTCGATCCGCCGGCGGCGCAAGAGCGCGGGCAGCCGGGCGAGATCGACGCCGTGCAGCAGGCCCTTGAGCGGGCGCGCCGCACGCTTGGGCAGCCGCATGCCGAAGGCGGTGGCGAGCAGCGGGTAGAAATGGCCCTGGTGGTCGAGCCCGGCGGTGCGGCCGAGCTCGCCGCCGGCCTCGCTGATCAGCGTGACGACATGGCCCGCCGCCATCAGGCCGCGCGCCAGTGCGGCGTCATAGGGCGGGGTGAAGCCGCTCGGATCGATCAGGGCGACGCGCATCCCGGTCAGCCCCGCGCCGTCTCGGGCCGGGCCGAGGCGGCGACGTTCCAGGTCACCGCCCGGGCCCCACCGAGCGCCCGCCAGGCGCCGATGGCGTTGCCGGCAAAGGCCAAGAGCATGTTCCAGAGCTGCTCGGCCGGGCCGAGGCGCAGCCGGAGCGCCAGCCAGAAGCCGGCGCTGCCGAGAGCGAGCACGGCCAGGGCCGGGACGATGCCGAGCACGAGGGCGAGGACGATTGCGCAGAGTGCTGCGCCGGCTGCCATGAACCAGCCGCCGACCCAACGGAGCAGTCGGTACATCACGTACTTGTAGAGGTGCCAGGGATCGAGGGTCTTGAGCCGCGGCCAGAGCACGGCATGCACCGCCATGCATTCGCAGGCGATGCGGATCTTGCGCCTGAACTCGTCGGCGGCGGCCGTGGTGTGCCATTCGAAGGCCTTGAGCTCGGGGGCGCGGACCACCCGGCGGCCCTTGGTGAGCACGGTGAGCGGCAGGTAGAGATCGTCGAACAGGCCCTGCGGCACCGGCTCGTGCAGCTCGCGGCGGATGGCGAAGAGCGACCCGTCGCCACCGATCGCCGAGCCGGTGTCGGTCTCGAGACCGCGGGTCCACTCGTTCAGCCGCCAATAGGCCGAGCCCACCGCGGCCGTCGCACCATCGGCATCGTTGACGTAGGTGAGGTGGCTGCAGACGCAGCCGACGGTCGGATCGGCGAAATAGCGGCGCAGCACGGCGACGGCATCGGCGGCGATGCGGACATTGGCGTCGGTGAACATGACGACGGATGCCTCGGTCATGCCGACCAGCAGGTTCATGCCGTGGGTCTTGCCGCGGCGCTCGGGCGAGACGACCAGGGTGAGCCGGTCGCGATAGGGCTCGAGCAAGGCGGCGGTGCGGTCGCTAGCGGCGTCGACATAAACGAGAATCTCGAGCGCGCCCGCAGCGAAGCGCAGCTGCAGGAGGTCCGCGATCTTGGCCTCGATCGTCCGCTCCTCGTTGTAGGCGCAAAGGCAGATCGCGAAGGTCTCGGGCGCGGCCGCGAGGTCCGGCAGCGGCACGGGCGCGGCCGGGCGGAGCCGGCGTGCCACCAGGAGGCTCAGCTGGTAGGGGCCGAACGGGTAGAGGCCGACGCCGAGGCAGAGGCAGCCCAAGCCGGCGAGCGTGAGGGCAAGCATGGCAGCTCCGATCAATGCGCGTTGTCGCCCTTGAGCGTCGCCCAGGGCGTTCTCAGGAGGATCAACAGGTCGAGCCAGAGCGACCAGCGGCGGATGTAGTCGAGATCGAACGCGACCCGGCGCTGCAGGTGGTCCTCGGTCTCGGTGTTGCCGCGCAGGCCGTTGACCTGGGCCCAGCCGGTGATGCCGGGGCGCACCCGGTAGCGGCGCTGGAACCGCTCGACCACCTCTTCATAGGGGCGGCCACCCGCCTTGGCGTTCAACGGGTGCGGCCGGGGGCCGACCAGCGACATGTCGCCCTTGAGCACGTTGAGCAGCTGCGGCAGCTCGTCGAGGCTGCTGCGGCGGAGGAAGGCGCCGACGCGGGTGACCCGGGGATCGTCCCTGGTCACCAGGCGGTCGGCCAGGGGGTCGGCCATGTCGTGGCGGAGCGTGCGGAACTTCAAGGCGTCGAAGCGGCGGTTGTTGAAGCCGTAGCGGACCTGGCGAAAGAACACCGGCCCCGGGCTGTCGAGCTTGACCGCCAAGGCCAGGAGCAGCAGCAGCGGGCCGAGGAAGACGAGCATCGCCGCGGCCCCGACGATGTCGGTGAGCCGCTTGGCGACGCGCGCCGTCGAGCCGAGCGGGGCCTCGTGCACGCGGCTCATGGCGAAGCCGGCTTTACCGTGGCGGACCGGCACCGCGAGGCCGACCGGGACCGGCACGATCTCAAGCGCTTCGAGCAGGCGGTCGAGCCGCGGTGCGGCGGTCGTCGTCGGCATGGCGACAACGACGATCTCCTCGGCCCAGCGCACGGTCTCGACGATGCCGGCGGCGGTCGTCTCGCCGACCTCGTCGGCGCGGATGATCTCCAGCGCACAGGCGCAGCGGCGCGCGGCGGCGAGCTGGGCCTCGAGCCCGCTGGCATCGAGCGGCAGCTCGCGGGGGGTCAGGTCGAGCACGGCGATTCGCCGCCGCAGGCCGCCGCGCTGCTCGGCCCGCTGCAGCAGGACGGCCGCGGTCAGGCGCAGGCTGGCCTGGGCCAGGGCGATAACGGCGATCGCCAGCAACACGCTCAGCGCCGCCAACAGACGGCCGGTGACGACAGCGGCTATGATCGCCATGCCGGCAGCGACGCCGAGTGCGGTGAGACCGAGGATTTGCGGCAGCACGCGCTCGGGCTGGCGGAGCGCGGCAAAGCCGTAGCCGCGCATCGGCTGCACGAGGAGCACCGTGGCAACCCCAAAGAGGGCGGCCATGCCGGCCTCGAGCGGCCCCGGCGCCAGCCCCTCGCGAGCGAGGCCGAGCAGGACGACCAGGACCACAAGGCCGGCTTCGAGCAGGGCGATGGCGAGGCCGACGAGCAGGGCCGCACGCGACAGCGCCGGCCCCCTGCCGACGGCACTCGGCCGATGGTCGAGAAACGCGCTGTCATTGACCGTATCGAGCATGCGGTGGCTCTTCCAGCTTCATGTTGGACGAGGGGCGTCGGTCGGCGGCGGTGCGGCGGTCATCGCGACGGCACCGCGATCGGGCGTCTCGCCATCGACCAGCCGCGGCCAGCCGACCAGGGCCAGGACCAGGAACTGGACGAAGAAGGCGAGCAGGTAGCCGCCCAGAAAGCAGACCTGAAACAGCAGCGCGGTCGCCAGCAGGCGGTCGGGCGTGCCGGCGAACAGGCAGTAGGCATAGAACAGCGCGAACGGCAGCCCGCCGATCAGGCCGTACTCGACCAGGAGCTTGAGCCAGGACGAATCCTGCACGGCATAGTCGAAGTTCCAGACGGCGTCGGCCATGCCGCCGGGGCCGACGCCGACGAGCAGGAGGTCCGGCCGGCCGCCGAACACGTCGGCCGCCGCCCAGTAGGGTCCGAACAGCCGCATCGAGCCGCTCGCCAGCGGGTTGCCGAACTCGGCGAGGCGGGCGACGAAGAAGCTGATCGGGAAGGTGTCCGCGAACGGCCAGACCACGGCCAAGGCCAGCACCGGCAGGCTAGCGAGCCGGACGCCTTGGCCACGTTCGATCAGCACGAAGGGCAGGAAAACGGCGAGCAGGACGAGCCCGGTGCCGGAGAAGGCGACCAAGAGACCGAGGCCGAAAAGTGCCAGCGCCGCGCGCCGCGCGAAGCTACGCAGTTCGACCAGCACCGCAATGGCGAGCAACTGCGACAACAGCGAGGGCTCGAGCAGCCAGAGCCCGGTCGACTTGACGAGGCCGGGGCCGACCTCGATCACCCGGTTGAAGCCGGGGATGAAGAAAGCCGCCGGCAGCAGCCGATCGAGCGGGAACGTCCAGGCGGCGGCACCGACCAGCTGCAGGGCGAACTGCAGGACTCCGGAGCCGGCGACGACGAGGGCCAGGGTCTGAAACCACCACAGGAGTTCGCGATAGTCGGCCCCGGTCATCGGCACGACGAAAATGAAGGGAAAGTAGAGCAACGCCAGCATGGCGAGCGAGAGCGCCGAGAAGCCGCCGCTGCCGAAGGCCAGGGTGACGAGCAGGCCGGCCGCCATCAGGCAGGCGAGCCAGAAGCGTCGCGGCTCGACGACGAAGCGGCCGCCGAGTGCCCCCCAGACGCTGACCATGACCCCGACGACGAAGCCGATGCCGAGCAGACTGCCGAGCGCCGGCACGGCGAAGCGCTGCAGCAGGGTCACCGCGACCAGCACCAGCACCAGCGGCAAGATGGGCGCCGTCGGCCAGCCGCGAGCCGGCCGGTGCGGGCGCGACGCGGCGGCGCGGCATGCCGGATCGCAGGGCTTGCTGGGCGGCCGGTCGGTGGCGGCGAGGTGCATTGGCGGCGGCGTCCGGTCAGGCGACCAGGGATCGCCCGGCGGCGATCGGGCGGAACGCCTCGATCAGTCGGCCGAGGCCGCTCTCGACGGAGGTCGTCGCCTGCCAGCCGAGGAGGGCTCGCGCCCGGCTCGGATCACCCCAGAAGCGGGCTACCGTGCCGTCGACGGAGGGCTCGAAGGTCAGCGGCGCGCGACCGCCGGCGAGCCGCTGCGCCAACCGGGCGAGCCCGTCCAGCCGGGTCGGAACGCCGCTCGCGAAGTGAATCGGCGGCAGGGCACGCTCGCCGGCAAGCAGGGCAGCGACGAGCCGGCCGACGCCCTCGGCGACGTCGTCGGCATGGGTGAAGTCGAAGGCGTTGGCACGGCCGCGGACATGCATCACCCCGTCGGTCGCCGCCGCCCGCGCGAAGGCGGGCACCACCCGGTCGGGATGATCGTCGACGCTGCCGTAGACGTTGGCGAAGCGGGCGATCTGGGTGGTCAACCCGGCATCGCGGGCGGCCATGCACAGCCGCTCGGCGGCGGCCTTGGAGCGGCCATAGACATTGATCGGGGCGAGCGGTGCCGTTTCCGGGACGGGCAGAACGCTCGGCTCGCCATAGACCTCGCGGCTGCTGGCGAGGAGCACGAAGGGCGGCACCGGCAGCTGGCGGGCGGCCTCGAGCACCGCCCGAACACCGGCGACGTTGACCGCGCGGCAGCGTCCGGGGTCCGCCGCACTGGCGCCGACCCTGGCGATCGCGGCGAAGTGCAGGATCCCGTCCAGGTCACCGCCGAGGCGCGCGGCACGGGCAGCGATCAGGCCCGGCTGACAGATATCGCCGTGCTCGGGATGACCCGGCGGCAGGGCGCAATCGAGCCCGATCACCTCATGGCCGCGGGCGGCGAGCGTTCGCCGCACCGCCCGGCCGACCAGCCCGGCCGAGCCGGTGAGCAGCAGTCGGGCCACGGCGTCAGCCCTGCCCGCCGACGGCGAGCGCCGGGATCGCCGTCGGCGGGTCGGCCGGCAGCCCGCCGAGCAGCGCATCGAAGAAGGCGATGGTGCGGCGCAGCCCCTCGTCGAGCGGCACGGTCGGCTGCCAGCCGAGCAGTTCGCGCGCCCGGTCGATCACCGGGCGGCGCTGGCAGGGATCGTCCTGCGGCAGCGGGCGCCTGATGATCCGCGAGCGCGAGCCGGTGAGGGCCACGACCCGCTCGGCGAGCGCGCCGATGGTGACCTCGGTGGGGTTGCCGAGATTGACCGGGCCGGTGCATCCCGGCGGCGCGTCCATCAGCCGGACGAAGCCCTCGATCAGGTCGTCGACGTAGCAGAAGGAACGGGTCTGGCTGCCGTCGCCGTAGAGGGTGATCGGCGCGCCGGTGAGTGCCTGCACAATGAAGTTGGAGACCACCCGGCCGTCGTTCGGGTGCATGTGCGGGCCGTAGGTGTTGAAGATGCGCGCGACGCGGATGTCGAGGCCGTGCTGCCGGTGGTAGTCGAAGAACAGCGTCTCGGCACAGCGCTTGCCCTCGTCGTAGCAGGCACGGGCACCGATCGGGTTGACGTTGCCCCAGTAGCCCTCGGCTTGCGGATGGCATTCCGGGTCGCCGTAGACCTCGCTGGTCGAGGCCTGGAAGATCCGGGCCTTCAGTCGTTTGGCGAGGCCGAGCATGTTGGTGGCGCCGAGCACGCTGGTCTTGAGCGTTTGCACCGGATCGCGCTGGTAGTGGACGGGCGAGGCCGGGCAGGCGAGGTTGAAGATCGCGTCGACCTCGACATAGAGCGGGAAGTTGACGTCGTGGCGCAGCAACTCGAAGCGCGGATTGTCGAGCAGCGAGGCGATGGCACTCTTGTCGCTGCAGTAGAAGTTGTCGACGCAGAGCACCTCGTGGCCGTCGCCGAGCAGCCGCGCGCAGAGATGGGAGCCAAGGAAGCCGGCACCGCCGGCGACGAGATAACGCCTGCGCATCCTGTTTTCCCTCCAAGCGTTAAGGCTCTGGCCTGACGAGCGGGGCGATGCTGACGCGCCGGCGGTGGTGCGGAACGATCGGCACGTGCAGGGTCGGCGAGGGCAAACGCCAGTCGCTCAAGGCCAACCATGCGGTTTTTGAAGCACCACCAACGCGCCAAGTTTCGCGCTCGGAAGTAGATGAAGTGCACAATAATCGCTACGCCAAATTGTTCATCTTGGTACATCAGTGCGGCCGACCCGAGCCGCTTATTAATCATTAATGATGTAAAGAATTTCGACACACAGGTAAATATGGCGTGCACTTCACCAACAGCTGCATGCCGTGAGGCTGCTTATTCAGCTTAGACACGAACGGTGGGCGACAGCGTCGCGCCTTGGTAAAGCGCGCTGTATGTTCTCCCGACAGCGCGACGTGGCGCCGCAGGTGGCCGCCGGCTCAGTACCAGAAACCGCTGGCGCGGAAGCGTGGCCGACCACCATCGAGGCCGAGGCCGAGGCCGGCCAGCGGTGCGGCGCTGATACGACCGTGCGGCACGGCCAGCTCGGGCGATGCCGGTGGCGCGTCCTCGGCATAGAGCGACAGCAGCCTGGCGACGCGCTCCTCGGTCGGCGGGTGAGTGCGCAGCAGCGACGGCTCGGGCATCCGCCGCCCGGGCAGCAGGATCTCTTCCCAGTAGCGGCCCTGATAGCGGTCGAGTTTCTCGAGGGCGGCGGCGAGCCCGGCGGGATCGCGGGTCAGGGTGGCGGCCTCGAGATCGGCATCGAACTCCCGCGCCCGCGAGAGCGCGAACTGCAGCAGGCTGCCGAGCACTGGTGCCGCCAGCAGCACGGCGAGCGTAACGAACGGAACAAGAACATAGCCGAACAGCAGGAGCGGCAGGCTGGCCAGGGCGAGCACCACGCCGATCGTCGCCAGCAGGCTGGTCAGCCGGCTCATCGTGTCGGCGAGGCCCATCAACCAAAGGTCGTTGTTGCGGACATGGCTGATCTCGTGGGCCAGCACGCCGGCGAGTTCGCGCCACTCTAGCGCCCGGAGCAGACCGGCGGAAATCGCGATGGCGGCCTGTCGGCGGTTGCCGACGGCGAAGGCGTTGAGCACCGAGGACGGCAGGATGTATAGCCGGGGCGGCGTCTCGAGCCCGGCGCGCCGGCTCAGCGCCTCGATCAACCGCGCCGCCTCCGGCAAGGTCTGCCGGTCGACGGGCCGGGCACGATAGGCGCGCATGACCCAGTCGGGGGCGACGGTGGGCGACAGCAAAAAGCCCAACAGCCCGCCGCTCAAGGCCCAAAGCGCCACCTCCATGCCCCAGAGGCTCCAGGCGGAAAGGAACACGATGGCGGCCATGCCGCCGAGCAGCAGGGCGGAGTGTAGGAGGTTGCGGCGCTTGTGCTGGCGGCGGCGCTCGGCATCGAATACCAGCCGTGGCTGGATGGATGGTGGGGCGTTGCGGATGAGCCTTAGCATTTCCTTGATGTAGGGTCACACCGGAGCCGGCCAACGGTGATTGCCCGCCGGCCGACGAGCTGCGACAAGGCTGTGGAAGACATGGGGCTGCGAAAAACGGGGAGAGAGTGGGTCGTGGCCGAGCCTGTGATGATCGGGGTGGATTGGGGGACGTCGCGGCTGCGGCTGGCGCGGCTCGACAGCGATGCGACCGTGCTCGCCGAGCATGCCGCCAACGCCGGGATCCTGAGCGTCCGGAACGGTGGGTTCGCGGCGGTGCTGCGGACCGCGATGGCAGCGCTCGGCGAGGCGGCAAGAGGGCCGTTCGACGGCCTGCCGATCGTGCTGAGCGGGATGATCACCAGCCGGCAGGGCTGGCACGAGCTGCCCTACGCCGCCTGTCCGGCCGACGCCCCTGCCCTCGCCCAGGCACTCGGCCGGATGGAAGAGCCGGGCTTGGGCACGCTCCATTTCATCACCGGACTCCGCTCGACCGGTGCCGACGGGCTACCCGACGTGCTGCGCGGCGAGGAGACGCAGATCGTCGGTCAGGACGACCTCGCGACCGGCGAACTCGTGGTGCTGCCCGGGACGCACAGCAAGTGGGTGGTGGTCGAGGACGGCCGCATCATCCGCTTTCACACCTTCATGACCGGCGAGCTGTTCGCCGTCTTGAAGGAACACTCGATCCTCGGCCGGTTGATGACGGCAGGGCCGGCGGACGACCCGGCCTTCGCCCGTGGGGTCGCGGTCGGCCTCGCCGGACCAGGCCTGCTCGGCCGCCTGTTCAGCGCCCGCTCGCTGCCCTTGCTGGGCCGATTGCCGGAAACCGGCATCGAGGATTATCTCTCTGGCCTGTTGATCGGCGCCGAGCTGATGGAGGCGATGGCGGCGGAACGGCCGGCCGCCGTGGTGGTGATCGGCAGCGATGCGCTGGCGGCACGCTACGCCAAGGCACTCGATCTGGCGGGGGTCCGGCACCGCGCCGGGCGGGCGGACGCGGCGTTCAGGGGGCAGTGGCGGGTGGCACGGGCGGCGGGGGTCATCGGATGAGCGTGACGGCAACGGCGAAGCTCGAAGCGGCGCTGGCGGCCTTGCCGCTGGTCGCGATCCTGCGCGGCATTCGCCCGGAGGAAGCGGTGGCGGTGGCCGAGGTGCTGGTCGCGGCCGGGTTTCGGCTGCTCGAGGTGCCGTTGAACTCGCCCGAGCCGTTCAAGAGCGTCGAGGCCATCGCCGGACGGTTCGGCGCCGACTGCCTGGTCGGGGCCGGGACGGTGCTGGAGCCGGCCGCGGTCGCCCGGCTGGAGGCCGCCGGCGGTGAGCTCGTGGTCATGCCGCACGGCGATCCGGACGTGATCAAGGCCGCCAAGGCGATGGGCCTGGTCTGCATACCCGGGGTCGCAACCCCGACCGAAGCCTTTGCCGCCCTGGCCGCCGGGGCCGATGCCCTGAAGCTCTTTCCGGCCGAGATCCTGCCACCGGCGGCGGTCAAGGCGCTGCTCGCGGTGCTGCCGGCGGGCACCGCACTGTTGCCGGTCGGCGGGATCCAGCCGGCGAGCCTGGCGGGCTACGTCGCAGCCGGCGCCAAAGGCTTCGGGCTCGGCTCGGCACTCTACAAGCCCGGCATGACGCCGGTTGCGGTGGCCGAGCGCGCCGCGGTGTTCGGGCAGGCCTGGCGGGCGCTCAGACCCTGAGGCTGAAGGCGGCGACCGGACCCTCGATCACGACGTGCTCGGCGAGCCGTGCCGCATAGGCGGCCAGTGCTGCGGGCATGGCCGGACGCTCGGGACCGTCGGGCTGGGCGGCGTGGATGGTGAAGCCGGTGGCGCGATCCGGCTGCGGGCGGCGGATCGACACCGGCCCCCAGGCCCAATCGTCGATCCCGGGCGCGCCGCGCCGGCCGTCCTCGAGGGCCCGCGCGAAGCCGTCGCCGGCGGCCGCCTCTTGGGCGAGCTCGGCGAGCAGGCGGGCGGCCTCGCGGACCAGGACGGGGCGGACGTGCAGCATGGCCCGCATGATGCAACGTTAACCTTAATTCCGGGTTAAGCCCATGAGCGACAGCGTGGCCAGGGCCATGACGCGCATCGCGGCCACGAGGTCGGCGATGACGACGAACTCGTCGGGCTGGTGGGCCAGATCGAGGATGCCGGGGCCGTAGGCGATGCAGTCGTGCAGGTGGCCGATCCGGGCGATGTGCTTCTGGTCGTAGGTGCCGGGCGAAGCGACGAAGGCAGCCGGGCGGCCGATGACCGCCTCGATCGCCCGGGCCACCGCCTGCGGCACGGGCGACGTCGGCTCGGTCATGATCGGGGCCACGTGCATGAGCTCGCGAACGGCAAAAGCGAAGCCCGGCCGCTCGCCGGCCAGTCGGTCGAGGACAGCCGTGATCTCGGCCCTGACCTCGTCGATGTGCTCCTCGATCAGATAGCGCCGATCGAGGGTCAGTCGGCAGCGGTCGGGCACGCAGGCGGCCGGCAGGCCGGTGCCGTCGGGGGCAGTGCCGGCGGCGATGGCGTTGAGGTTCAAGGTCGAGGCCCGGGCGGCATCGGGGACGACCGGCATCGCGGTCCGGCGCCCGGCCAAGCGGGGAAAGACCTCGGCCTCGAGGGCCGCGACGAAGGCGCTCATGTGGCGGATCGCACAATCGCCGAGAAACGGCATCGAGCCGTGCGCGATGCGGCCCTGGGTCTCGATCTCGGCCCACCAGACGCCGCGGTGGCCGATGCAGACCCGATCGACGTTCAAGGGCTCGGGGATGATGACATGGTCGACCCGGGGCTTGGAGAACAAGCCCAGCTTGGCCAGATGCGCCACCCCGCCGAAGCCGCCGGTCTCCTCGTCCACCGTGCCGGAGACCTCGATCGCCCCGACGAGCGGCAGGCCGCTGTCGATCAGCGCTTCCACGGCAACCACGGCCGCGGCGAGGCCGCCCTTCATGTCGCAGGTGCCGCGACCGTAGATCCGGCCGTTCTCGATGGCTCCGGCGAAGGGGTCGTGGCGCCAGCCCTGCCCCACCTCGACGACATCGAGATGGCCGTTGAAGTGGATGGTGGGCCCCGGCCTGCCGGTCTCGTAGCGGCCGATGACGTTGGTCCTGGGATAGCGGTCGCTGTCGCCCGGCGTCCCCTCGCCGCGGATGTACCGCACGGCGAAGCCGGCGGCCGCGAGGCGCTGCCCGAGGAACTCGGCGCAGGGTGTGTAGGCCTCGCCCGGCGGGTTGATCGTCGGGTAGGCGACGAGATCGCGGGTCAGCGCGACCACCTCGGCCTCGCGCCTGCCGATCGCCGCCTCGAGCTTCTCGTCCATGCCGATCCCCGCTATCGTCTGACGGAATCGTCGGGGGTCGCCCGGCGGAAGTCAACAGCAGGCGGGGGGCAGGCTCGTGACCACCGGGACACTGGTTGCGGAGAACCGCATCAAGGGCGGCAGGCTGCCCGGGCTCGGGCTCGACGAGGCTACGGGCTACCGCGTCCAGAGCGAGGCCAACCAGGTGCTGGCACTGCGGCTCGGGGCGGTCGCCGGTCACAAGATCGGGGCCACAGCCCTGGGCATGCGCCGGCTCTTGAACGTCCCGGGGCCGATCGCCGGCGACGTCTTCGCCGCAACCGTGCACCAGGCGCACGCGGGGCTCGCCTTCACCGACCATGTGCGGCCGGGTGTGGAGACCGAGATCGCGGTGCGCATCGCCCGCGACCTGGCACCCGGCGAGGCTCCCTGGACGGTCGAGCGGATCGGCGAGGTGGTCGCTGCCGTGATGCCGGCGATCGAGATCGTCGACGACCGCTACGCCGACTTTCCGTCGGCCGGCGCGGGCACGATCATCGCCGACAACGCCTTCAACGCCGCCTGCATCCTGGGCCCCGAGACCACCGACTGGCAGAACCTCGCCCTCGACCGGCTCACCGCCCGAACGATCATCGACGGCAAGGCGATCGCGACCGGCCTCTCCAGCGAACTCCTCGGCCACCCCCTGAACGCCCTGGTCTGGCTCGCCGACAGCTTCGCCGGCCGCGGCCGAACCCTGCGCGCCGGCCGCTTCGTCAGCCTCGGCACGATCACGCCGGTGCAGTGGCTCACGAGACCCTGCGCGGTCGAGATCGAGGTCGAGGGATTGGGGGATGTGGGAGTATGCTTTCAATGAGACTGTGGCAGAAGCCCAGCAGCCGATGAGGTGCATCATGGATGATGAAGACAGCGTGATCTTCGACGATGTCGAGGAAGAAGATCCGTTCGCTCTCTTCGACGAGTGGGCGTCACCGGAGGATACCGCGGCATTTGACGCGTTGATGCCACGCCCATGACACCCCCCAATCGCGCCACCCCCGAGACCCGCGCCGTGCAGGCGCTGCACGAGATCGATCCGGCGACCGGTGCCGTGGTCCCCGGCATCCAGCCGGCCTCGACCTTCGCGCGGGATGCCGACTACGCGCTCCGCAACGGCTACGTCTACAGCCGCGATACCTGCCCGACCGTCCACCATGCCGAGCGGATCATCGCCAGCCTCGAGGACGGGGCCGGTGCCCTCCTCTTCGCCTCGGGGCTCGCGGCTTGTGCCGCGCTGTTCGAGACGGTACCGCCGGGCAAGCGGATCGCAGCACCCAGGGTGATGTATCACGGCGCACAGGACTGGCTGGTGCGGCTGCGCGACCGACGCGGGATCGGGGTCGACTGGTTCGATGCGGCGCAGATGGCGACCCTCGAGCAGGCGGTCCGGCCGGGCGAGACGGGACTGCTCTGGCTGGAGACCCCGGTCAACCCGAACTGGGACGTGATCGATATCGCGGCCGCCGCCCGGATCGGCCATGCCGCCGGTGCGGTGGTCGCGGTGGACGGCACCTGCGCCTCGCCGGTGACCACGCAAGCCCTCGGCCTCGGCGCCGACATCGTCTTTCATTCGGCGACCAAGTATCTGAACGGGCACAGCGACCTGACCGCCGGCGTGCTGGTGACACAGGTCGAGGACGAGGCCTCGCGGGAACTGCGCTGGCTGCGCTCGCGGATGGGCGGGGTCTTGGGGGCGTTCGAGGCTTGGCTCTTGATCCGGGGGATGCGGACGCTGTTCGTGCGGTTCGACAAGGCGTCGGCCAACGCGCTGGCGATCGCCCGGCATCTCGAGGGCCACGCCGCCATCGAGCAGGTGCTCTATCCGGGGCTCGAGAGCCATCCGCAACACGCCGTGGCGAAGCGGCAGATGACCCGGGGGTTCGGGGGGATGCTGTCGATCCTGGTGCGGGGCGGGGCGGTGGAGGCCAAGCGGATCGCCTCCTCGACCCGGCTCTTCCTGCCGGCGACGTCGCTCGGCGGGGTGGAGAGCCTGATCGAGCACAGGAAGGCCGTGGAGGGGCCGCACAGCGTGGTGCCGGACAACCTGATCCGGATCTCCGTCGGCATCGAGGATTTGGGTGACCTCGTTGCCGACCTCGAGCAGGCGCTCGCTCAGTAGAACGCGTTGAACATGAGACCCAAAGCCATGGCGCCGCCGAGCGAGAAGCCGAGGTAGGCGAGAAAGACCGGGGGCTTGGCCAGGGCCCAGACGGCGATGGCGGCCGGCATCGAGGTGACGCCGCCAGCGATCAGGAAGGCCATGCCGGCACCCGGGGTCATGCCCTGGCCGATGAGGCCGCCGATCAAGGGCAGCGCAGCGTAGCCATTGAGATAGGCCGGGACGCCGACGAGGACGGCGGTGATCACCGGCAGGATGCCGGCACCGCCCAGGGTGGAGGCGACCAGCTCAGCCGGGATGTAGGCGATCATCAGGCTTTCCAGCAGGAAGGCCAGGGCCAGCCACTTGCCGAGGAAGAGCGTCGTGTCCACAGCACTGCTGGTGAAGGTCGTCCGCCGCGCCGGCTCGTCCCAGAAGCGCCAGACGACCGCCTTGGGATTCCTGATCTTGGCACCGCCGCAGCCGCCATTGCCGACCTCGGGCCGCAAGGGATCGGTGAAGGCGCCGTTGTTCATCAAGAGTGCCGTGCCGAAGCCGCCGATCAGGCCCAGGGCCACCGCGGCGAAAGTCTTGTAGAGGGCGAAGGTCAGCCCCAGCGTGCCCAGGGTCAGGACGAACATTGAGGGGTCCATCAACGGCGAGGCCAGCCAGAACGCCATGACCGCCGGCAACGGCACCCCCATCACCAGCAGGGCCGCGATCAGCGGGATGACGCCGCAGGAGCAGAACGGCGAGAAGGCGCCGACAATGCTCGCGACGACGACCATCGGCAGCAGCCGGCCGGTGAAGGCGCGGGCGATCAGGTTGTCGGCACCCGAAGCCTTGGCGTAGGCGGCGATCGCGATGGCGGCCAGGAGATAGGGAGCGACACCGAGCAGGCTGTTGGCGACGAAGCCGACGCTGCTCCAGGCCTGGCCCGGCGCGATGACGGCGGTGGCCAGGAGGATGGCAGCGATCGCCAGGAACACCTTGTCCGGCAGCCGGGCAGCTTCACCCAGACGGGCGACGAGGGCGGTCATTGGGCGTTTCCTCCGTTGGTCTTCCTAGGAAAATTGAAATAGCAGGCGAAAGGCATCAGGCGGCGGCGTCGCGGCGGGTGGCTTCGGCGCAGCATTCGCGTTCGAGAAAGGTCATGGTTTCGTGCATCACCTCGAGCTCGGCCCGACAGATCAGTGTCGTGCCACGCCGCTCCTGGCTGACGAGATCGACCGCGATGAGCTTGTGCAGGTGGTGGGAGAGCGTGGAGCGGGGTACGCCGCTGCGCGCCTGCAGATCGCCGACCGCGAGGCCATCCGGGCCGGCCCGCACCAGATGCCGGTAGATCCCGAGCCGGGTTGGATTGCCGAGCGCTTCGAGGCGCGATGCGATGGGTTCGATATTCATGGGCCGGATATGCGCCTCGCCAGGTCGGCTGTCAAACGGTATTTCTAGATATATAGTTATTGTGCGATTTCGGGAGGCCTGTTGCGCGACGCCCGGGGCGACGTCGGGCCGAAAAAGCCTCCTGAAAAAACTCCTGACACCTTTTTCTCGAAGGCGACCGTGACGCCCTCGTGCTCGGCGAGATCAGTGATCGACTTCGCCTTGCCGCTTTCGATCCGGCGCCGCCACTGATGCGCCCGCACGGGCGCGTTGATCAGCGTCTCGTCGCGCCGCGGCTTCGGCGCAGGCAAGGCCACACCCTCCGGCGTGCATGGGCACCCGCCCGGCCCAGCTTTGACGCCCGTCAAGGGTACCGGGTACCGTCGCCGCGATGCCTGATCCTGGCGCCCGCGGCGCGGCGGGCCGGGCCAAACATCGACGGCGGATCGAGGCCGCGCGCGCCCTAGGCGACCGGCGTCTCGGCAGCGATCATCTGGTCGAGTTCGGGCAGCTTGGGGCCGAGGCCGGGCTCGCCGAAGACGAGGTAGGCGGAGCCGGGCATGCCGTCGGGGTTTTGCGCTTCGGCAATGTCGAAGGGTTCGCCGACCAGGAGGTCGCCCGTGCCGTCGCCGTCGACGTCGCCACCGCCGGCGAGTGAGAAGCCCAAGGCCCCGTCGATCCGCCAGCCGCCGAGCATGCCGCCCAGTTCCCCGCCATTGGCATCGTCGACCAGGGTCGCCAGGTCGAGCACCTCGCCGAAATCGCTGCGGCCGAAGATGACATAGGCCTCGCCGCCGCCCTCGGCCCGGTCGCGATCGGCGTAGCGAGCACCCACGGCGATGTCATCGATACCGTCGCCGTTGACGTCGCCGATCCCGGCCACGGCCCGGCCGAAGCCGTCGCCGTTGGCCGGGCCGCGCATGAGAAAGCCGTTGGTACCGTCCAGGTCGCCGAGGCTGAAGCGGGCGGGGAAGCCCTGGTCGGTGCCGTAGACCACATAGGCGGCGCCATCGGGGCCGAGGTCCGGCCGCGGCGCCGAATAGGCGCCGATGATGATGTCGTCGAGCCCGTCGCCGTTGACGTCGCCCGCCCCGGCGAGGCCGAAGCCGGCGAAGCCGCCCTCGATCACCCCCTCGATGATCAAGCCGTTCGTGCCGTCGAGGGTGCCCGGATCCAGCTTCGGGTCGACAGGTTCGGGGCTACCGAGGACGACGTAGACCTCGCCCGCCTTGGCCACCCCGTTCGGGCTCGCGTCCTGGGCGCTGACGGCGATGTCGGCATGGCCGTCGCCGTCGACATCGCCGAGCATGGCGACCGAGCGGCCGGACTGGTCGAACATCGCCCGGCCCTCGAGGCGAAAGCCGGCGGTGCTGTCGAGCCCGTCCAAGGCCACCTCTGGACCGAGGCCGCCCGCCCCGCCACGGACCAGATAGCTGAGCCCGCCATTGTAGCTTGCATAAGCGGCCTCGCCGAGCCTCGCTCCGACGAGCAGATCGGCGAAGCCGTCGCCATCGACGTCACCGCCGCCCGCCACGCTGATCCCGGCCTCGTCGCCGTTGCGCTCGCCCCAGAGGGTGGTCGGGCGCAGTGCCGCCGCCGCGGCCGGATCGGCGAGATCGACGACGGCGGCAGGCTCGAGGTCGGCACCGTAGAGGATGACGGCTGCACCGCTGGCACCGGCACCCTCGCGCGCCGCGCCAGGGGCTCCGACGACGAGATCGTCGAGCCCGTCACCGTCGACGTCGCCGGCGGCGGACAGCGCCCAGCCGAACTTGCCGCCGGCGGTCGCACCCAGGATCGCCAACCCATTGCTGCCATCAAACGTCTCGACCGGAACCACTGGCGGGATATCGGTCTCGGTGCCGAAGA
The DNA here is from genome assembly GCA_964576715.1 of uncultured Geminicoccaceae bacterium. Lineage (GTDB taxonomy): Bacteria > Pseudomonadota > Alphaproteobacteria > Geminicoccales > Geminicoccaceae > SLRI01. Next base: position 17,386 of record CAZNWE010000070.1, read on the forward strand.
ACAGGTAGACCGCCCCGGCGTTCTCGCGGAGCTCGCCGTCGGCACCCGTGACATCGGCGTGCGGCGCACCGATGGCCAGATCGGCGAGGCCGTCGCCGTTGACGTCACCGATAATGGCGAGCCCGTGGCCGGCACGGTCGCCGGCACCGATGCCGTCGAAGCGGACGATGCGGGCGGTGTCGGTCGCGGGCTCCGGTTCGCC
>CAZNWE010000070.1:17687-20014 GCA_964576715.1 uncultured Geminicoccaceae bacterium
CGGCAGTTCGGGGATCGGCGGCAGTTCGGGGATCGGCGGCAGTTCGGGCAGTGCTGGCAGCTCGCCGATCGGCGGGATGCCCGGAATCGAGGGTATCTCGGAAACGGGTGGGAATGGATCGGGACCGGACCCGGCGCCGGTGTCGACCTTGATGGTCAGGTCGTCGAAATCGAAGTCACGGCGATCCTCGAAGGCAATATAGGCCTCGCCCTGGTCGGCTCCCCAGGCCGAGATGGTGCGTTGATGCGCGTCCGCGTTGAGCGGGTTGGCTGCCCGGCTGTCGGGGTCAGGATCGAAGCTGTGGTAGACCTTGCCCCGGAGTGCCGTACCGCTCGCCGCATCGACCAGTTGCAGGCGGCTGGCCGGAGTGAAGCTGCCGCCGGCCGAGCCGTCGGTCTTGTCGATGAAGGCAAGGTCCTCGCTGCCGAGCCGATCGGCGATGTTCCGGGTGGCGCCATCGGCCAGGAGGAAGAGGCCGAACACCGTGCCCGCCGAAAAACCGTCAGTGCCGTAGAGCGTGCTCAGCTGAAACGTGCTGCCGGGTGCCGTGGCCTTGCTGTCGGCGATCACGATGCGCGGCTCGAGGAAGCTGCCGCCCTCGCCGATCCGATAGACGCCGAGCGTGTTCCTGAAACCGGCGACCTCGTCGATCAGCGTGAGGCGCGCGTCGCCAGCGGCACCGATGGTCAGCATGGCGGGATCGGTGCCGTTGATCAGCGGCGCGTCGATCGGCTCGCGGTTGGCGCGCGGCGGCAGGAAGTCGAGCATCGCAGTCCCCAGGCGGAATGAAAGGCCGTAATTCTACCTGGGGTAGATAGAGACCGCGCACACAGCTGTAAAGAGCGATGCACCGGCGCCGCTTCAGGCGGCGAACCGACCGTCCCGCTGCAACGCTGCGCGATTGGCAACAAACCAGTCGCACGTGTCGGCGATACCAGCCTCGATGGTGATGCGCGGCCGCCAGCCGGTGGCCTGCAGGCGGCTGCAGTCGAGCAGCTTGCGCGGCGTGCCGTCGGGCCGGGTGGGATCGAAGGCGAGCCCGCCCTGGTAGCCGGTGAGCCCGGCGATGGTCCGGGCGAGTTCGGCGACGGTGACGTCCTCGCCGGTGCCGACATTGATCGCGACCGGGTCGTCGTAGTGGCGCAGCAGGTGGACACAGGCATCGGCGAGGTCGTCGACATGCAGGAACTCGCGGCGCGGCGTGCCGGTGCCCCAGATCATGACCTCGGGTGCGGCCGCCGCCCTGGCCTCGACGAAGCGGCGGATCAGCGCCGGCAGGACATGGCTGGTCTCGGGATCGAAATTGTCGAAAGGACCGTAGAGGTTGGTGGGCATGGCCGCGATCCAGGCCCGGCCGTACTGCTCGCGATAGGCGCGGACCAGCCGGAGACCGGCGATCTTGGCCAGGGCATAGGCGTCGTTGGTGGGCTCGAGCGGCCCGGTCAGCAGGTAATCCTCGCGGATCGGCTGCGGGCAGTGGCGCGGGTAGATGCAGGACGAGCCCAGGAACAAGAGACGCTCGACGTCGTGGCGATGCGCCGCCCGCATCAGGTTGGTCTGGATCAACAGGTTCTGCTCGAGGAAGTCGACCGGCCAGGTCTTGTTGGCGAGGATGCCGCCGACCTTGGCGGCGGCGACGATCACCAGATCCGGGCGGTTGGCCGCCATCCAGGCCTCGACGGCCGCGGCATCGGTGAGGTCGAGCGCCTTTCGGGGTGCGGTCAAGAGGGTGACGGGCTCGGCGGCCAGGCGGCGGACCAGGGCCCGCCCGACCATGCCGTTGTGGCCGGCGACGAGCACCGACCTGCCGGCGAGAGCATCGACCGGCGCCGTCATCCGGCGTCTCCCCGGACCGGCGAGTGCTCGCCCAAGGGCGCCATTGCCGCGACGAACCGCTGCCATCTGGCGACATAGTTGGCCGTACCCTTGCGCATTCGCTCGGCCTGCTCGGGCCGGACCTCGCCCTTGATCTTGCCGGGCATGCCGATGACCAGACTGTTGTCGGGGATCTCCTTGCCCTCGGCGATCAGCGCCTTGGCCCCGATCAGGCAGTTCTTGCCGATCTTGGCGCCATTGAGGATCACCGCCCCAATGCCGATCAACGAGCCCTCGCCGATCGCGCAGCCGTGCAGCATCGCCATGTGGCCGACAGTGACGTGCGGGCCGATGACGAGCGGAAAACCGGGGTCGGTGTGCAGCACGCAATGCTCCTGCACGTTGCTGCCCTCGCCCACGGTGATGAACTCGTTGTCACCCCTGAGCACGGCCCCGAACCAGACGCTCGCATCACGCTCGAGCCGAACCTTGCCGACGAGCACGGCATCGGG
>CAZNWE010000071.1:0-19465 GCA_964576715.1 uncultured Geminicoccaceae bacterium
GACAGGTGAGCCGGCCGCCGGCAAACCGCCCGCCCGCGCGGACGTGCTGGCCTCCTATGGCGCTCTCGGCGCCGTGCCCGCCACCATGATCGCGGGCTTCGCCGACATGCTGGCAAGCGAGGCCGCCCCCGACCCGCAGCTGGTCGTCGACGCCTATCTCGCGCTCGCCAACGCGGCTCCGGGCAAGCGCCCCACGCGCACGGTCGTCGGCATCACCTGGGGCGTGGATGAGATGAACGCCTTCACCCAGCCGCGGCAGGACGCACTCCTGAAAGAGATGCAGCTCGACGGCGTGCTCGGCGGCGCCGACGCCTGACCAACGCGATTTCCCATCCCAACCCAAAGGAACAAGACCCATGAAACAGACCCTGACCGCCACAGCCTTCGCCTTGGCCACACTGGGCGGCCCGGCATTCGCCGATGACATCGACACCGTGCGCGCCTTCTATTCCGACATCCTCACCGATCCGGCCGGAACGACCGCGGAACGCTATTACGAGTTGTTCTCGCCCGATGTCGTCTCGATCCCCACGCCTCCGGGCGGCGAGGGCGCGCAGGGCATGCTCAACACGGTGGCGTTCCTCGGCCAGGTCGCGCCCGACCTTACCTGGGTGCCGCAGGAGATTATTGAGACGGACGACAACCGCTTCGTCGTCCGCGGGCTCGCCACCGGAACGCCCGTCGGCCCGTTCTTCGGCGTCGACCCGGCCACCGGCAGGAGCTTCGAGATCATGTCGATCGACATCGTCACCGTTGAGGGCGGCCTCATCACCCACATATACCACCTCGAGGATTGGACCGGCGCGGTCGCACAACTGACCGCCGAGTAAGGCTCGATGCCTCGGCCGCGCCGACCGCGGCCGGGGTTTTTCGTGCCTGCGGCCCCATAGGATCGAGATGAATTTCGACGTGTCTCGCCTCTGCCCTCGGGCTGCTCCCGTGTCTCGCCCCCGCACCCGTTCATGCTATCGAGGTCTTTTGCCCGCTCTGGGAGCGGGTCGTGGTGGACTGGGTGCTGCCGTTCTTTGCCCCCTGCCTGCCGCGCCCTGCGATGGCCCTGCCCTATGGCGACGAGAGCGCCATGCTCGACGCGGCCCTCGATGCGGCGCCCACGGACAAGACCCCCGCCGGCCCAGACGATATCTTCCCGATGCTGTTCGAACAACGCCAGGGCGCGCTTGCCTTCATCGCCGTGGCGGCTGGTGTCATCTGCGGGCTGACGCTGACATTGGCGGATAGCCATGTCCTTCATCTTGTCTTCGGCGTCATGGCAGCCCTCTTCGCACTGGTGAAGATCAATCATGCCGATGTCACACTCTTCGGCCACACGGCCGCCGCAACGGGCGCAATGTGGGCGTCGTCTCTGGACCGTTCTGGGCGGCAATGTCGGTCCTGAACTCGCTCGACTTCTCCGGGGCCGCCAGTTGAGGCGTTTGTAGCGTTTCCCGCGGCGATCAGGAAACGGAGCCGTCGTCAGGCGATCAATAGGTTCGATCCGGGTCGCGTTGGCGGAGGGAACGGGATTCGAACCCGTGAGGGGTTGCCCCCAACACGCTTTCCAGGCGTGCGCCATAAACCACTCGGCCATCCCTCCTTGTCGGGCGGACAATAGCGTCGCCCTGCCCGGGTCGCAACAAGCCGACGGCGGGCGGGGACGCGGCGCGAAACGGTCCCCGGTCTTTTCGCGTTATCCAGAGAATTCTCGCCTCTCGGTGGTAGAAGCGGCCGGGCGTTGTGCTAAGCAGCAGCCCATGCAGAGCGAGACCGACGAAACCGGGACGGGCCTGGCGCAGCTGCCCGGCATCCGGGTGCAGCCGCACAATCTGGAGGCCGAGCAGGCGCTGCTCGGCGCCATTCTGGTCAACAACGAGGCCTTTCACCGGGTCAGCGAGTTCCTCAGGGCCGAGCACTTCTTCGAGCCGGTCCATGCCCGCATCTTCCAGGCCTGCGCCGAACGGATCGGCCGTGGCCAGCTCGCCGACGCCAAGGCGCTGTTCCACCTGTTCGACACCGACGAGGCGCTCAAGGAGCTCGACGGAGCGCGCTATCTCGGCCGCCTCGCCCGCGCCGCCGAGACCATCATCAACGCCCCGAGCTTCGCGCAGATCATCCACGACCTGGCGGTCAAGCGCGGGCTCATCGCGCTCGGCGAGGAGATGGTCGTCCGCGCCTACGACCCGCAGGCGCCGGAAAGCTCGAACGAGCAGATCGAGCGCGCCGAGCAGGGCCTCTTCGAACTCGCCCAGGAAGGCGAGGTCCGAAGCGGCTTTCGGACCTTTCCCACGGTGCTCACCAGTGCGGTCAACCTGATCGAATCGGCCTACCACAAGGTCGGCGAGGTGACCGGCGTGCCGAGCCAGCTCGAGAGCCTCGATCGCATCCTCGGCGGGCTGCAGCCCTCGGACCTCTTGATCCTCGCCGGCCGGCCGTCGATGGGCAAGACCGCACTCGCCGTCACCATCGCCGCCAACGCGGCCGCGCAGCGGGCCAGCGGCCTCGACGCCGAACGGCTGAAGAGCGCCAACTATGCGATCGGCGTGTTCAGCCTCGAGATGTCGGCCGAGCAGCTGGCCACCCGGCTGCTCTCCGCCGAGGCGCGCATCCCCTCGGACGAGCTGCGCCGCGGCAAGCTCGACGAGACCGCCTGGCAGCAGGTGGTGCGGGCCAGCCAGTCGCTGGCCTCACGGCCGATGTTCATCGACGACACCCCGGCACTCTCGGTAGCCGCGCTGCGCAGTCGCGCCCGGCGCCTGATGCGCACCCACGGGCTGTCGCTGCTGGTGGTCGACTACCTGCAGCTGATGCGCGGCTCGAGCACCATGTCGCAAAGCAACCGGGTGCAGGAGATCTCCGAGATCACCCAGGCCTTGAAGGCCATCGCCAAGGAGTTGAACATCCCGGTCCTCGCCCTCTCGCAGCTCAGCCGGGCGGTCGAGAGCCGCGAGGACAAGCGGCCGCTGCTCTCGGATCTGCGCGAATCCGGCTCGATCGAGCAGGATGCCGATGTGGTCATGTTCGTCTATCGCGAGGAGTACTACCTCGAGCGCTCGGCCCCGCAACAGCGCGAGAACGAGAGCCTCGAGAAGTTCCAGCAGCGCCACCGCGATTGGCTGGAGCGCTGCGACCGCGCCCACAACCGCGCCGACATCATCATCGCCAAGCAGCGCAACGGCCCGATCGGCACGGTCCAGGTGCAGTTCGACCCGTCCTTCGGCCGCTTCCGCAACCTCGAGACCGAGGCCTATCTCACCGGTGACTGATGCCTGAGAGCCGGCTCGCCATCGATCTCGCCGCCATCGCGCAGAACTACCGCCTGCTCCAGCAACGAGCCCCCGGGACCGAGATCGCCGGGGTGGTCAAGGCGGACGCCTATGGCCTCGGCATGGCCGCGGTCGCCCCGCTGCTCTGGGAGCATGGCTGCCGGACGTTCTTCACCGCCAAGCTCGGCGAGGCCGTCGCCCTGCGGCCGCTCCTCGCCGGGGCCACGATCTACGTCCTCGAGGGGCTCGGCGAGGGCGAGACCGGGGCGTTCGTCGAGGCGGCGCTCTGCCCGGTGCTCAACCAGCCGCCGGAGGTCGAGCGCTGGGCCGCCTGTGCCCGAGACCTGGGCCGACGCCTGCCGGCCGCCCTGCAGCTGGAGACCGGCATGTGCCGCATGGGGCTCACCGGCGGCGATCTCGATGCCATCGACACCGACTGGCTGGCCGCACTCGACCTCGGCCTCGTCCTCAGCCACCTCGCCTGCGCCGACCTGCCCGACCACCCGCAAAACGCCGCACAGCGCCGGCGCTTCGCCGCACTTGCCGCCCGGCTGCCGCGCACCCGGCAGAGCCTCGCCAACTCCTCGGCCCTGTTCCTCGGGCCCGGCTACGCCCTCGACCTCGCCCGCCCGGGCGCCGCCCTCTACGGCATCAACCCGACTCCGGGCCGGCCCAATCCGATGCGGCCCGTGGTCGGCATCACGACCCCGGTGCTGCGCCTGCTGCGGGTTGACGCGCCCGGTGCCGTCGGCTACGGCGCGACCTATCCGGTTGCGGCCGGCATGCGCATCGCGACCATTGGTATTGGCTACGCCGACGGCTTGCCGCGGGCTGCCGGCGATGCGGTCACCGCCACGATCAACGGTGCGAAGGTTCCCCTCGCCGGCCGGGTCTCGATGGATTTGACGACGCTCGACGTGACCAGCCTGCCGGACGACGCCGTCCAGATCGGCACGCCGGTCTCCCTCTACGCCGATCTGGACGGGAGTGCGGCGGCTTGCGGCACCATCGCCTACGAGCTGCTGGTCCGGCTCGGCCGGCGTTTTCGCCGCGACTACCGGCGCGTCGACCGCGCATGATCAATCCCCTGCAAGTCGTCGGCGCCGCCGTCATCGCCGTGACCGGTGCTGCCGGCCGCATCGTGCTGTTCGCCGCCGCCGCCATCGCCAGCGGCGTGCGCGGTCCCTTCTACGGCCGCCAGCTCGGCCGCCAACTGATCGAGATGGGCTACCAGTCGCTGCCGGTGGTCGGGCTGACCGCCATCTTCACCGGCATGGTCCTGGCACTGCAGAGCTATACCGGCTTTCAGCGCTTCCAGGCGGAAAGTGCGATTCCGACCATCGTCGTCCTCTCCGTCGTCCGCGAGCTCGGCCCGGTGCTCGCCGGCCTCATGGTCGCCGGCCGGGTGGGGGCGGCCATGGCGGCCGAGCTCGGCACGATGCGGGTCACCGAGCAGATCGACGCGCTCGCCACCCTTTCCACCGACCCCATGCGCTACCTGGTCTTCCCCCGGCTCCTCGCCGGCCTGATCGCCCTGCCGCTCCTGGTCGTCGTCGCCAACATCATCGGCGTCATGGGCGGCTATCTGGTCAGTGTCTACAAGCTCGGCTTCGGCCCGATCGAGTACCTCAACCGCACCTTCGAGTATCTCGAGACCATGGACGTCGTCTCGGGCCTGGTGAAGGCCGCGGTGTTCGGCTTCATCATCGCCCTCATGGGCTGCTATCACGGCTACCACAGCGAAGGCGGGGCGCAGGGCGTCGGCACCGCCACGACACGGGCGGTGGTCTCGGCCTCGATCCTCATCCTGACGGCCAACTACTTCGTCACCGAGGCGTTCTTCAGCCGATGAGCGAAGTCTCCAAGATCCGCATCCGCGGCCTCGCCAAGAGCTTCGGCAGCAATCACGTGCTGCGCGGCCTCGATCTCGACGTGCCGGACGGCAGCTCGGTCGTCGTCATCGGCGGCTCCGGCACCGGCAAGTCGGTGCTCTTGAAATGCATCCTCGGCCTGCTCGAGCCCGACGCCGGGTCGATCCGGATCGACGGCGAGGAGGTGGTCGGGGCGAACGGCAAGACCCTCACCGCACTGCGCGCCAAGATCGGCATGCTGTTTCAGGGTGCCGCCCTGTTCGACAGCCTGCCGGTCTGGGAAAACGTCGCCTTCGGCCTGATGGCGAGCCGCCAGGTCGCCCGTGCCGCGGCCCGGGAGCAGGCCATCGCGACCCTGAAAAAGGTCGGGCTCGGCCCGGCGGTCGCCGACCTCTACCCGGCCGAGCTCTCGGGCGGGATGAAGAAGCGCGTCGGTCTGGCAAGGGCCATCTGCACGAGCCCCGAGATCATCTTCTTCGACGAGCCGACGACCGGGCTCGACCCGATCATGTCGGATGTCATCAACGACCTGATCCGTGAATGCGTCTCCGACCTCGGGGCCACCGCCCTTTCGATCACCCACGACATGGGCAGCGTGCGCAAGATCGCCGACCGGGTGGCCATGCTCCACGACGGCAGGATCGTCTGGGAAGGCCCGGTCGACAGCATCGACGCCAGCGGCAACGCCCATGTCGACCAGTTCATCAACGGCAAGGCCGAAGGGCCGATCAAGGTCGGCGCTTGACGGCGATCGCCCGGCAGGGCCGACGCCGACGCCGCGCCGGCGATCGTGGCAACGCGCGCTGCTGCGAACAGCGTCCCGGTCAATCGCCGGCGGCGTCGCCGCGAGCGATACGCGGCGGCGGGCTGGCGCCGAGGTTCTTGAAGCGCTTGATGTCGCCCGCGTGGAGCCGGCGCATGTAGGAGTTGAGCTCGGTCTTGACGATCGGCATCAGGAAGTAGAGGGCGGTGATATTGACCACGGCCATGGCGAAGATCGCGGCATCCGAGAAGTCGATCACCGGGCCGAGGCTGGCGGCGGCACCGATAACGACGAAGATGCAGAAGATCACCTTGAAGACGACCTCCTTGGCCTGGCCTTCGCCGAAGAGGTAGGTCCAGGCCTTGAGGCCATAATAGGACCAGGAGATCATGGTGGAGAAGGCGAACAGGATGACGGCAACGGCCAGGACGTAGGGGAACCAGCTGAAGGCGCTGGCGAAGGCGGCCGAGGTCAGGCCGACGCCCGAGGTGCCGCCGACGGTCTGGATGCTGGCGCCGTCGAGGATGTAGTTGCCGGTCGCTGCATCGATCATCAGCTGGCCGGTGATGATGATGACCAGGGCCGTCATGGTGCAGATGACCACGGTGTCGATGAAGGGCTCGAGCAGCGAGACCAAGCCCTCGGTGATCGGCTCCTTGGTGCGGACGGCCGAGTGCGCGATAGCGGCCGAGCCGACGCCCGCCTCGTTGGAGAAGGCGGCCCGCTTGAAGCCCTGGATCAACGCACCGACCAGGCCGCCGGCGACGCCGAGGCCGGTGAAGGCGCCGGCGAAGATCTGGCCGAAGGCCCAGCCGATCAGATCGTAGTTGACCGCGAGGATGGCGATGCCGGCGGCGACATAGAGGATGCCCATGAACGGCACCACCTTCTCGGTTACCCGGGCGATCGACTTGATGCCGCCGACGATCACCGCGAAGACCACGGCGGCGAAGATGATGCCGGTGATCCAGCCCGGATAGGCGCCGAAGATGCCGGTGAGCTGGGCGTGAGCCTGGTTGGCCTGGAACATGTTGCCACCGCCCAGGGCACCCAGGATGCAGAAGATCGAGAAGAGCACCGCCAGGAACTTGCCGCCCGGCAGGTTGCGCTCGGCGAAGCCCTTGGCGATGTAGTACATCGGCCCGCCGGAGACCGTGCCGTCGGGGTACTCGTTGCGGTACTTCACACCGAGCGTGCACTCGGTGAATTTCGAGGCCATGCCGAGCAGGCCGGCGAGGATCATCCAGAACGTCGCCCCCGGCCCGCCGATCCCGACGGCGACCGCCACACCGGCGATATTGCCGAGGCCGACCGTGCCGGAGAGCGCTGTCGCCAGGGCCTGGAAGTGGCTGACCTCGCCGGCGTCGCGCGGGTCGGAATAGTCACCGCGCACGATCTCGATCGAGTGGCGGAAGCCACGCAGTTGGATGAAACCGAAATAGAGGGTGAAGACCGAGGCGGCGACCACGAGCCAGAGCACGATCCAGGGAAAGCTGGTACCCGGCAATGGCGCGAAGATCAGGTTGACGAACGGCCCGGTGAAGTTGGCGAAGGCCTCGTTGACCGTCTGGTCGATGGTCTTCGCGGTCTCGGCCACGGCAGCCGCCTCCTGGGCGATGGCCCGCCCGGCGGCCAGGGGGCCGGCGGCGAAGGGTGCAGCGGCAAGGGTCGACAGGACGATCTTGTTCATGATGCCGACCCTTATTTGACGACGGTTACGGGAACGCTGGCGTTCATCACCAGCTTGACGGTCGCGGTGCCGAACAGCCGCGCGAAGGTACTCTCGCCGGAGCGGGCGACGACGATCTGGTCCGCACCTTCGTCGGTCGCGGTGATGTCGATCATCTCCGCGACGTCGCCATGCCTGACGATGCCGCGTGCCTGAAAACCGTCCTCGGCAAGCGAAGCGAGTGCCGGATCGATGATCCGCTCGCGGGCCGCGTTCAGCTCTTCCTCCCGCCGTTTATGGCGCTCGGCATTCTCTTCCGGTGTCTGGAAAGAATAGGGCGACCATTCGATCACGTAGACGATGATCAACTCGCAAGCACCGATCAACGACGCCAGTTTTTTCGCATAAGCGAGGGCCCGCATGCCCGAATCACCGCCATCGACGCCGACCACGATCTTGGCTGCCATGTCATTCCTTCGGGCGTTCTTATGGTGAGAACTTGCTGCCTGCAGCGACGGTAATCATCGCTCAGGGTTCCACAAGCTTTTTTTTGCCGTCGGGCCGGTCGTCTTAGTCAGGGGAAGATCAAGACCGGGCGCTTGCCGGTGCGGATCAGCTCGAGGGTGGTCGAGCCCAGAGCCAGCTGACGCAGACGCGAGTGGCCGCTCTTGCCCAGGACCAGGAGATCGATGTCGAGATCGATCATGGCCTGGGTGATCACCTTCTCAGGCTCGCCGATCTCCAGGTGCTCGGTGACTTCGAAGCCGGCGTGGCGCAGCGCGTTGGCGGCGGCCCCGAGCTTGTCGCGGGTGGCGGGCGTGGCGCTGCCGACCGAGAGGATGTGACAGTCGAGGCCGCGCAGCACCGAACCTTCGGTCAGCCGCTCGATCGCGCGCTCGGTCGAGGGCGAGCCGTCATAGGCGAGAAGAAATCGGCTGATCGGGCGAAAGGCGTGGCTGACGATGAAGACCGGCCGGTGGAAGGTGCGCACGGCCCGGTCGAGGTTCGAGCCCAGGTGCTCCTGGGCGAAACCCGCGGCCTCGCCGCGCTTGCCGATGATGGCGAAGCGCGTCTCGGGCTCGAGCTCGCCGATCGCCCCGATGAGATCGCCGTTGCGCAGTCGCGGCTGCACCTCGATCTCGGGTGCCCTGGCCTTGATCCGGGCCACCGCGTCGTCGAGGATCGCTCGGCCCCGCTCGCGGCCGAGTTGGGCGCGCTCCTGGTCGAGCTTGGCGAGCTTCTGCAAGAGGTCGGAGCGGGCACCGAGCTTGAGGCTGCCGCTCAGATCGGTGGGCTGGCTCGAAACCTCGCTGCGCCGGCCGAGCACATGGACCAGGGCCACCGGCATGCTCAGCCGCTCTGCCGCCCAGGCGGTATGGTCGCACACGCTCTCCGCGTAAGGCGAGCCGTCGATGAACACGGTGATGAATTTCATGGGCCTACCCGATCAGTGGTTCTGCAGCTGTTCCATGGCACCCGGCTTGTCGTGGAGTGCGAGCTTGTCGACGATGGTCTCGGTCGCCTCGTTCATGCCGACCAGTTCCACGATCGCACCCTCGCGGCGGAACTTCAAGACGACCATGTCGACCGCGGCCACGCTGGAGATGTCCCAGATATGCGCACCACTGAGATCGATGATTACCTTGTCGAGCGACTCCTTGAAGTCGAACGACCGGTTGAAGGCGTCGACCGAGGCGTAGAACAGCTGGCCCTCGATGCTGTAGCGGCGCTCGCGGCCATCGGCACTGGGCTCCGAGGTGACCCGGAAGATCTGCGCGATCTTGGCAGCGAAGAAGATGCCGGAGAGCAGCACGCCGGCCAGGACCCCGATCGCCAGATTGTGGGTCATGACGACCAGCACGACCACCGTGATCATTACCGCCGAGGCGGTCTTGGGGTGGGTTCTCAGGTTCTTGATCGAGGACCAGGAGAAGGTGCCGATCGAGACCATGATCATGACGGCGACCAATGCCGCCATGGGAATTGAGCGGACGAAATCACCGATCACCAGGATCATGAAGAGGAGGGCGGCGCCGGCGGTGAAGGTCGAGAGTCGGGCCCGGCCGCCGGACTTCACGTTGATGATCGACTGGCCGATCATCGCACAACCGGCCATGCCGCCGATGAAGCCCGTCGCCGTGTTGGCGACGCCCTGGCCGATGCATTCGCGGTTGCGCTGTGCTGTCGTGTCGGTCAGCTCGTCGACGATGTTGGCGGTCATCAGGCTCTCGAGCAGGCCGACGACGGCCACCGCCACCGAGAACGGCAGGATGATCAGGAAGGTCTCGAGGCTGAGCGGGATGTCGGGGATCAGAAAGACCGGCAGGCTGTCGGGGAGTTCGCCCATGTCGCCCACGGTGCGCACGTCGATGCCGGTGGCCCAGACGACGCCGGTGAGCAGCACGATGGCGACCAGTGGCGCCGGCACGACCCTGACGACCAGCGGCATCCCGTAGATGATGCCGAGCCCGGCGGCGACCAGGACGTAGGTCAAGAGCGGCACACCGACGAGCTCTGGTATCTGTGCTAAAAAGATGAGGATCGCCAGAGCATTGACGAAGCCGGTCATCACCGAGCGCGAGACGAAGCGCATGACGTAGGAGAGCTTCAAGACGCCGGCCAGGATCTGCAAGAGGCCGGCGAGCACGGTGGCGGCGAGGAGGTATTCGAGCCCGTGATCGCGGACCAGCGTCACCATCAAGACGGCCGTGGCGGCGGTGGCGCCCGAGATCATCCCGGGTCGGCCGCCGACGATGGCGGTCAGGACGGCGATCGAGAACGAGGCGTAAAGGCCGACCTTGGGGTCGACGCCGGCGATGATCGAAAAGGCGATGGCTTCGGGAATGAGGGCCAAGGCAACGACGATACCGGCGAGAAGCTCGGCGCGCGGATTGCCCAGCCACTCGTTTTTCAGACGTTCGGAAATGAGGGCCAAGGATGGGTCCGATCGTAGAAGTCATGGGAAGGAAGACAGGCGCCCGGCAGAACCTCCGGGCGCGACGACCGGCTGGTGGGCACCGGGTTCGGATAATCTCGGCTCTTGTTGGGCGACCCGTGCGACCTCTGTCAAGCTGCCGGGAACGTTGCAGCCGCGCCGACACCGGCCTACTGCCACGCGCGTTTCGCACTTCCGTGACAGCTCAAGCGCCCGAGCTCGCCGGCGTGACCGCAGCCCGGCCCGGCGCCGGTCAGTCGATGATGTTGTAGCCGCCGTCGATGAAGACGGTATTGCCGGTGATCAGATGGGCGGCGTCGGTGGCGAGGTAGGCCGTGGCGATGCCGACATCGTCGATGCCGACGAGTGCTCGGGTGGGTGCCTTGTCGGCGGCCTTGTTCAGGAGCTCGTCGAAGGCGGCGAGGCCCGAGGCGGCGCGGGTCTTCAAGGGGCCGGGCGAGATGGCGTGGACGCGGATGCCTTTGCGGCCGAGCTCGGCCGCGAGGTAGCGGACGGTGGATTCGAGCGCCGCCTTGACCGGACCCATGAGATTGTAGTTCTCAACCACCTTCTGGGCGCCGAACAAGGTCATGGTGAAGAGCGCCCTGCCGTCCCTCAGCAAGGGCTCGGCCAGATGCGCCATGCGGATGAAGGAGTAGCAGGAGACGTCCATGGCCTGCCCGAAGCCCAGCCTCGAGCAGTCGACGACCCGGCCGTGCAGGTCCTCCCTAGGCGCGAAGGCGATCGAGTGGAGGAGGAAGTCGAGCTTGCCCCAGTTGGCCTCGATCTTCTCGAACAGCGCCTCCAACTCACCTTCGGCCATGACGTTCAAGGGCTCGAAGATCGACGCCTCGAGTTCTTGCGCGAGCGGCTCGACGAAGGGCTTGGCCTTGTCGTTGTAATAGCTCAAGGCCAGCTCAGCGCCGAGATAGCGAAAAGCGCGGGCGCAGCCATAGGCGATCGAATCGGCATTGGCGATGCCGACGACGAGGCCTTTCTTGCCGTTGAGATTGAGCGCGTCGGGACCAAAAAGCGGGGCTGCGGTCACGGGTGAAAGCCTGTCAGCTTGCGCACGCGATTTTGTGCGACGCAGCGTATCGCGATCGAGGGCGGTCGGCGAGCCCGCCGACGCAGCCGATGGCTATCGCATGGCGGCCGCCTCGATACCCTGCGCGATCCGTGCGGCAAGCTCGACCCTTTCGGCATCGTAACCAGGCCGGCCCTGATTACGTCTTGGTCGGCTGCTCGCAACCGAGGAAAATAGCATGTTCGGCAATAGTTACGGCGCCTACGTGATCGATTCGTGGCAGCGGGCCGTTCTCTAAGCCGATGCCATGCGTCAGCGGGGAACTCAATTCATCGAGCACGACGAGGCCGGCAAGCCGGCGGTCCTGGTCTTCGAGCATGAGCTGGTAATGGATGGCGCAGACCTGCCGCGGCCCTGCAACTACCGGCTGCTCAAGATCAAGTCCGACCCAAGGGTGCCGACCGACCCGAAGAAGCGGCCGCTCGTCATCTTCGACCCCCGGGCGGGGCACGGGCCGGGGATCGGCGGGTCGAAGGAGGCGAGCCAGGTGGGCGTAGCGCTCAGGGCCGGCCACCCGGTCTATTTCGTCTCATTCCGACCAGATCCGGTGCCGCACCAGACGATCGCCGACGTCGCGCATGCCGAGTGGCACTTCCTCGAGAAGGTCAAGGCATTGCACCCCGACTGCCCGACCAAGCCGGCGATCGTCGGCAACTGCCAGGCAGGCTGGGCGATCAGGATACTCTCTGCCTACGCCCCCGACCAGGCCTCGGTGATCGGCATCGCCGGCGCCCCTCTCTCCTACTGGGCCGGGGTCGAGGGCAAGAACCCGATGCGCTAGATGGGCGGGCTCCTGGGTGGCAGCTGGATCGCCTCCCTGCTCGCCGACGCCGGTGCCGGGACCATGGATGGCGCTTATTTCGTCGAGAATTTCGAGAACCTCAACCCGGCCAACACGCACATCGGCAAGCCCTACAACCTCTAGTCGAATATCGACACCGAGGTCGAGCGGTACCTGGGCTTCGAGCGCTGGTGGGGCGGCCACTTCCTGCTGACCGCCGAGGAGATCCGGGCGATCACCGGTGAGCTCTTCGTCGGCAACAAGCTGACAGCCGGGCGGATTGTCGCGCATGACGGCACGCCATTGGATCTCCGCCGGATCAGGGCTCTCATTGTCGTGGTCTGCAGCGAGGGCGAGCGGCCGTTCGCCACCGTTGCCCGGATATCGGAGTTCAACGACAGCCTCTACGAAACCTTCGTGGGCGCACGGGTCCGGGCGATGGCGACCGAGCCGATGGCCGAGGCGATGCGGCTGATGCATCCGTCGCGGCAGGCCTATCTGCGCTGGTCGGACTGGAACCCCTGGATGAAGGGGGTCGCCATGCTGGCCGATCAGGTGCGCGAGAACCGTGCCGCCTTGCCGGCGGACGACCCGTTCCGCGCCGCCGAGCAGGCGATGGTCGACCGGGCTATCGCCATGGTTGAGGCCTGGACCGAGATGAAGGGCAAGGGCGAGGAGGCCCTCTTCAAGGCGATCTGGACCAACCCCGTGATGCAGGCGCTGGCCGGCGAGACGACAGCCTCTGCCGACGTCAACAAGCCGGCGATCAGCCGCGACCGCGCGTTCCGCGATCTGGCGGCCCTGAAGCTCAAGGCGCTCGAGGCGCGCGACGGCATGGCAGCTTCGCCGAGGCGGTGATGCGCATCATCTGTGCCGCGACCAAGGCCTCAGGCGTGGTGGACGCACGCGGCTTTCGGGCGGCGATCAAGGTCCGCGAGACCCATCCGCGCCTCGCCGGGATCAGTCGCGAAGAGCTTCGCGCCGAGGCTAGGGAAGCGGCGCTCATGGTCATTCTCGACGATGATGGGGCACTGGCGAACCTGCCGAAGCTCTTGCCGACGGCGGCCGATCGCCAGGATGCGATCGACATTTGCCGGCAGATCGTGAGCTGGCGGCAGGAGGTGCCGGCCGAGGTCGAGGCACTGCTCGAGCGGGTCGAGCGGATTCTCGCGGCAGCACCACAGGACGAAGTCGCGGGCACCGCGGTCGTCGAGGCGCTGGCGGTGGCCCAAAAGCCGGTGGAAGAGCAGCCCGTGGTCCAAACGCGCGCGGCGCCGCCGCCGCAATCGAAACCGAGCCTGAGCGTCGTGCCGACACCGCGCCGGACACCGGCGCCACGCCGCCCGGCGACCCGGCGGACGCCCAAATCGTCGCAGTGACGAGCGGCGGCCGTGGCCCTGCGCTCCGGCCAGGATGCCGGAAGCGACAGCTGGCAGACGGGACAAGTCGTGCGCACGGGCCTCGTGCGCTAGACCAAGGGGCTCGCCATCGTCGGCGACATCCGCCAGGTGGCGCTTTCGGCGCGTGACCGCGAGGCCGGCGACAAGCCGCGGTTCGGCGATCTGGCGCTGGTAGGCAGCAGTGGGGTCGGCAGTGGCAGCGGCGACCCGCGCCTTGCCGAGGTGATCCGGCTCGACGGAATGTACCGTCGTTGCAGGTGTTCACCGGCACCAAGGGTCTGTCGACCCCGGCGATGGTGGCGTTTCTCGGCCATGCGCCGGACGTCACCTTCTCGCCCAACATCCCGGGTCGGATGTTCGGCGGCACCGGCCTGCTCATCGACGGCGAGCCCGATCTCGAGCATGCCCCCAGGATCCGGATCGGCGGACCATCGACCAACCCGGCGCTCGCCGGTCCTCCTGCTGCTCGAGGACCTGCACCGGATCGACCCGACGTCGCTGGCCCAGCTCATCGCCAGGAGATCGTGGCCCGCGAAGCGGATCTCGCCGGCGGCGGGCTCGACTTCGGCCGCGGCGATCATCCCGCCCATCTCTTCGGTCGAGACGTCGAGGGCGCTGCTCGCCGGGTGCGACCCCCGGCCACTTCTCCTCGATCCCGGCCCGGGCGACCTTCCAGATCGGCCCGGTTGACTTGCCACCATCATCGGCCATGTCGGCATCGCTGCCCCAGCCGGGTCGTCGTAGCACGCGGCGGTGTAGGCGGGGAAGTCGACTCGTTCGCCATCTAATTTGGCCACCGTTCATTGCGGCTGGCAGACCCGGCGTGAAACGAATGGGGTCCCGGGTCGTGGCCGGCCCGCTGAGCAAGTGCCCGCCGGCGAGCAGCGACAGGCCGAACGCGAGGCTGCGCCGGGTGGTGCGATACCGCCTCGCTTGCATTGTCGATTCTTCTCCCTTGCTCCGGCCCTGCTCCGGCCAGCTGCCCGACCTGTTCACCCCGATCATTCGCCGCTGCCTGCACCGGATGAACCGGAAAGCAGTACGCCGCTGCTTCGCGCGTGACCCGCGGCCGCAATGGCGCTAGAAGGGTAGGTCAGTGGGGGAGCGACCATGAGCGCCGACGACAACGTGACCGTTTCGCCGGAAGGGTACGCTGCGTGCCGAACCGGTCGGTCGCTCGTGACCCAACCCGGCCGTGTCGCCTGCATCGGCCTCGGGCGCATGGGCTCGCGCATCGCCTGGCGTCTGGCCGACAGCGGCCTGCCGCTCGCCGTCTACGATGCCGACCAGTCGGCAATGGACCGCTTCCGGGCGACCGGGGTGCGGCGCTCGCGCTCGCCGGAGGCGGTGGTCGTCGATTGCCCGATCGTGCTCACCATCCTGCCGAACGGCCGAATCGCGCGCGAGGTGCTGCGTGCCGCGGCGCCGGCCGCGGGCACGCTGGTGATCGATGCGAGCAGTGCCGGCCCGGCCGAGGCCGAGGCCCTGGCCGCACGGCTCGCCGACCGCGGCGTGGCCCTGGTCGATGTCGCGTTTGCCGGCGGGATCGAGCCCGGGGCGCTCGGCTGGAAGCTGGCTCTCGCCGGCGGCCACAGCGGCGA
The DNA here is from genome assembly GCA_964576715.1 of uncultured Geminicoccaceae bacterium. GTDB lineage: Bacteria > Pseudomonadota > Alphaproteobacteria > Geminicoccales > Geminicoccaceae > SLRI01. The sequence goes on from CAZNWE010000071.1 coordinate 15,368, forward strand.
TGTCGAGCGCGCCCGGCCGATCCTCGAGCGACTGGCCGGAACGCTCGTGCATGGTGGGCCGGTGGGCTCAGGCATCGGCCTCGCGGCGCTTGACAGCCTGCTGGCCGCGGTCAATTTCGCCGCAACCATCGAGGTGCTGCAGACCGGCCGCCGCTTCGGCCTCGAGCTCGGGCCGATGCTCGACGTCTTCAACCGCTCGATCGGTGCCAGCCATGCCACGCGCGCCGCGGTCCCGCCGCAGGTCCTCACCGGCCGGTTCGCTGCGGGCCTCGGTCTCGACCAGTTGCTGCGCGAGGTGACGGCCGCACTCGCCATGGCGCAGGCGACCAAGACCGACATCCCGCTTTGCCGCCTCGCCGGCGAACTCTGGCGAATGGCCGAAGCCGGACTCGAGCCGGGCGCCGACTACACCGCCCTCGCCAAGTGGTACGAGCACCGCAGCGGCACCCGCCTGCGGTCCTGAGGCTGTCCGGCGCTGCTCGCGATCCCCGCCTTCGACACCCGTGGCAGGGCAGCAACATGGGGAGGCGCTGCCTCTCCATGTTGCCTGCTCTTCTTCAGGCCGCCGGGCGGATGTTCATGTTCATCCGCAGGAGGTTCTCCGGATCGACCTCGGCCTTGATCCGGGCGAGCCGCTCGTAGCTGCTGCCGAAGGCCTGCTTGACCCGACCGCCCTCGTCCTCCGGCATGAAGTTGACGTAGACCCCGCCGGTGGCGAAGCTCGCCGTCCGGTCGAACAGCTCGCGCGCCCAGGCGATGCAATGCGTGTCCTGGGCGACCTCCTGCCAGCGGGTGTGGACGTTCATCATGAAGTTGGCGCCGCGGTGGGCGAAGGCCGTAGCAGTGGCATCGGAGCGCTTCGTCGCCCCACCGAGCTGGGCGATGAAGATCTCGCACTCAGGGGTAGGCAGACGGCCCACCGCCTCGATCAACAAGTCGACCAGGCCGTCGTCGATGGCCTCGAAATTGTGCGACTTCCAGTAGTTGCGCGCGCCTGGGGTCAATAGCGGGTCGAAGGCCTGCTGCCAGCCGGCGTAAGGGTGCGGGCCGATGACGTCGGCGATCGGGCTGCCGAGTGCGCGCAACGGGGCAAGAGCCTTCTCGCCTTCGGCCATGTCGCCGGCATGGCAGGCCGCGAAGACCAGGACCTCTTTCCCGTGCCATTCCTGCGGCAGGAAGGGCAAGGGCGGGGCCTTGCGCATCACCACCCAGACGGAAAGGTCGTCGGGCATCGCAGCGGCCAGCTTGCGGTACTCGCGCAAGAGGCCGGGGGCGGCCGCGATCGGGTGGACGACGAGACCGGAGAGCACCTCTGGGCCCACGGGATGCAGCTTGAAGTCGAAGCTGGTGACGACCCCGAAATTGCCGCCGCCGCCGCGGATCGCCCAGAAGAGCTCGGGATTCTCGGCAGCACTCGCCCGGCCGCTCCGGCCGTCGGGGGTCACGATGTCGGCGCCGATCAGGCTGTCGATGGTCAGGCCCAGCTTGCGTGACAGCCAGCCATAGCCGCCGCCGAGCGTCAGCCCGGCGATGCCGGTCGTCGAGTTGATGCCGAGCGGCAGGGCGAGGCCGTGCGCCTGGGTTGCCGCATCGACGTCGGCGAGCAGGGCTCCGGCCTCGACCCTGGCCGTCTTGGCCTCGGCATCGACCACGACACGCTTCAGGGCGGAGAGATCGAGCATCAGCCCGCCGTCGCAGACGGCGTTGCCGGCGATGTTGTGGCCGCCCCCCTTGATCGCGGTCAAGAGCTTGTACTCGGCGGCGAAGGCCACCGCCCGTTCGACGTCGGCAGCACTGCGGCACTGCACGATCACGCCGGGTCGCTTGGCGATCATCCCGTTCCAGATGGTGCGCGCCTCGTCGTAGCCGGCATCCCCCGGCAGCAGCGCCTGCCCGTCGAGGCCTTGGCGCAGCGCCCCGAGGGCACCGTTGCCGATGGTCCGCTGCCCTGCCTCGAGGGTCTTGAGGGTCAGGCTGGTCATGGCTTCGTCCTCCACAGCTGGTAGGTGACACGGCTGCAGTGTGGCTTCAGCGCATCGCCCGTGATATCCGTCAGTTGGCGTAGCGGGGTCGCTTGCGATGACGTAGTCGACACTCATCACCGTTCTGTGATCGCCGTCGGTCGTCCACGACGGAGGGAGAATCTGGTTGCCTGGGCAGCAGCAGGGTGCCGCACTCAGCGCCCGCGAAGACGAGGTCGCACGGCGCTATGTCGACGGGCTGAGCTACAAGGAGATCGCCCGCGATCTGGCGATCTCGCCGGCGACCGTGCGCACCCACCTCAACACCATCTACCGCAAGCTCGAGGTGACCAGCCGCATCGAGCTGTTGCGCCGGCTCGACGGCAATGGTGAGGCCGCTGCGGCGGTCGCAGCGGTGCCGGCCGCAACGGAACCCGCGCCGACACCCGCGCCGATCGTCGAGCGGCGACAGCTCACCGTCATGTTCGTCGATCTCGTCGGCTCGACAGCCCTCGCCGCCGGCATGGATGCCGAGGACATGCACGAGCTGCTGCAGGCCTACCGCGGCGCGGTGCGCGCGGTGGTCGAGGCCGCGGGCGGCCATGCGGCGGGCTTCCCCGGCGACGGCGTGGTGGTCTGCTTCGGCTGGCCGAACGCGATGGAGGACGCGGCCGAACGCGCGGTGCGGGCCGGACTCGAGGCGCTGGCGGCGATCGCCAGGATCAGTGCTCCGGACGGCAGCCCGCTCGCCGCCCGGGTCGGCATCGCGACCGGTGTGGTCGTCGTCGATGGCAGCCGGGGCGACGCCGACAGCCTGACCGGCGGCACGCCCAACCTCGCCGCCCGGTTGCAGAGTGTCGCCGAGCCGGGCGGGCTGGTGATCGCCGCCGGCACCCGCGAGCTGGTCGGCGACCTCTTTGCCGTCGAGGACCTGGGGCCGTGCCAGGTGAAAGGCCTGCCGAGCCCGGTGCCGGTGTTCCGGGTGACCGGCGAGCGTTCGGCGGTCAGCCGGTTCCAGGCGCGGCAGACCGGCGACCTCGCCCCGATGGTCGGCCGGGACGGCGAGCTGGCGCTGCTGACCGAGCGCTGGGGCCGGGCGCTTGACGGCGAGGGTCAAGTGGTGCTGCTCACCGGCGAGCCCGGCATCGGCAAGTCGCGCATCGCCGCCGCCCTGGTCGAGACGGTCATCGCCGGTGGCGGCGACGCCGCGGTGACGTTGCTGCGCTACCAGACCTCGCCGCAGCAGGGTGACAGCCCGCTCTGGCCGGTGCGCCAGCAGCTCACCGCGGCAGCCGGGCTCGACGCGGTGCCAGACGATGCCGAGCGCCTGGCGCGCCTCGAGGCACTGTTGCGCCGGGCAGCGGACGCACCGGGGGAAGCCCTGCCGCTGCTCGCCGAGTTCCTGGGCATCGCCCACCCGGTGGAGCTGCCGGTGATGAGCGGCGAGCGGCGTCGCGAGCGGCTCCTCGACCTGCTGGCGGCCGAGGTCACCGGCCTCGCCAGGCGCTCGCCGGTCCTCCTTTTGTTCGAGGACCTGCACTGGATCGACCCGACCTCGCTGGCCTGGCTCGAGCGGGTCATCGCCCAGATCGACACCCTGCCGGTGCTGCTCTTGCTGACCAGCCGGCCCGAGGCCGAGCCGCATCTGCCGAGCCACGCGCATCTCACCCGGATGACCCTCAACCGGCTCGACCGCAAGGCGGCGGCCGCGATCGTCGCACACCGGGCGGGGGCGACCGGCCTCGACCCGGAGCTGGTCGCCGCCATCCTCGCCCGCGGCGACGGCGTGCCGCTCTTCATCGAGGAGATGACGGCGGCGATCGTCGAGACCGGGGCCGCCGACGATACCGTCCCGGCGTCCCTGCAGGATACGCTGATGGCGCGTCTCGACCGCCTCGGCAGGGCGAAGGAGATCGCCCAGATCGCCGCGGTGATCGGCCGCGAGGTCGAGGGCGAGCTGCTCGAGGCCGTGGCCGGGGCACCGGTCGACGACGCCGTCGATCGGCTGGTCGCGGCCGAGCTTGTCTTCCGCCGCGGCCCGCGGCTGAGCTTCAAGCACGCGCTGGTCCAGGACGTCGCCTACCAGTCGCTGCTGCGCAGCCGACGGGCGGCACTGCACGGGCGGGTCGCCGAGGTC
>CAZNWE010000072.1:0-19416 GCA_964576715.1 uncultured Geminicoccaceae bacterium
ACGTCCCAGCTCGCATCGGGGCGCTGCTGCAGCTCGACGACGCGGTTCTGGAGGACGACCTCCGCACCCTTCAGCCGCGCGGCTTTTACATAGGCATGGGTGACACCATAGGGGTCGACATGGCCCTCGATCGGATCGAAGAGCGCACCGGTGAAGTGCCTAGGGTCCAAAAGCGGCATCAGCGCGGCCGCTTCCTCGGTGCTGATCAGCTCGGTCTGCATGCCGAGATAGCGGCCCTTGGCGTGCATGGCCTTCAAGAGATCGAGCCGCTCCCGGGTGCCGGCGAGCATGACCCCGCCGGTCAGGTGCACGCCGCAGGACTGGCCCGAGAGCGCCTCGATCTCATTGTAGAGCTCGATCGTATAGGCCTGGAGCTTGGCGACATTGGGGTCGGCATTGAGCGTGTGCATGCCGCCGGCGGCGTGCCAAGTCGAGCCAGAGGTGAGCTGGTCGCGCTCGATCAGCAAGAGCTCCGTCCAGCCGGCCCTGGCGAGGTGGTAGAGCACGGATGCGCCCACCACCCCGCCGCCGATGACCACCACCCGCGCCGTCGTTCGCATGGCTCCTGTCCCTCGTCGTCAGGGCCTCAAGCTACCCCCGGGGCGCAGCACTCACCAGAGGGCGGAGGCGACGCTAGCTGCACGAAAAACGGCACCGGCGCCCGCCTGCCGCACTCTGGCTTGCCTGCATGCGGCAATGCGCGCATCCTCCGATGACAGGGAGGTAGCAGCCGAATGATGTCGATCGCGTGAGGTCCCAGGTGGCGACACGACCAAAGCAGTTGCGGTCGCTCGGGCAGCGGCTGCCGGAGCAGCCGTGAGAAGAGGCGAGACGCCAGTGCCTACGGTGACCCGATGGCGGCCCTGGCGATCGGCTGCGATCGGGCTCGGCTATGTCGCCTTGGTGCTCGCCGGCATGTTCGCTGCCGATTGGCTGGTGGGGCTGTTCGACATGGAGCTGCGGCCGCTCGACCAGCCCTTGATGCTCCGCATCGTCATCATGTGCCTGATCGCCTACGTTCTGTTGATGGCGCTGCCCTTCGTGCCGGGTGTCGAGATCGGCCTCGCGCTTATTATCCTGCTGGGGCCGGAGATCGTGCCCATCGTCTATGCCGCGACCGTGACGGCACTGATCGCCAGCTACACGATCGGTCGGCTAGTGCCGGTTCGCCTGCTCGCCGCCGGGTTCGGCAAGCTTGGACTGACGCGCGCCGCCGGGCTGGTCGAGGCTCTGGAGCCGCTCGGGGTCGAGGAACGGGTGGCGCAGTTGGTGGCTTGGGCGCCTTCGGGCATTGCCGCCGCGCTGCTCCGGCATCGGCACATGGCCATCGCCGTCACGCTGAACATTCCTGGCAACAACCTGATCGGCGGGGGTGGCGGGATCGCCCTGGTCGCCGGCCTGAGCCGGACCGTCTCGTTTCCCGCTTTTGCCATGACCGTGATGGTCGGCACCTCGCCCGTCCCGATCGCCGTCCTGCTTTTGGACACCTTCGGCTAGCGTCTCAGCCCTTGACCGCGCCGGCGGTCAGGCCCTGGACGAGGTAGCGCTGGATGAAGGCGAAGAAGAGGCAGGCGGGGATCAGTGCCATGACGCCGGCCGCCATCATCTGCCCCCAGTCGACCGCGAACTTGGAGACGAAGGAGAGGAGGCCGACCGGGAAGGTCATCTTCGCCTCGTTGCTGATCAGCATGAGCGAGAACAGGAGCTCCGACCAGGCGGCGGTGAAGACGAAGCCGAGCGTCGCCCCCATGCCGGGCAGCGTGAGGGGGAGGATGACCCGGACGAGAGCCTGGGGCCGGGTGCAGCCGTCGATCATCGCCGCTTCCTCGAGTTCCTTTGGGATACTCTCGAGGAAGGACTGCATCAGGAAGGTGGCAAAGGGCGTGTTGAAGGCGGTGTAGACGATGATCAGGCCCCACAAGGAATCGGTGAGGCCCAAGGGGGCCATCAATCGGTAGATCGGGGCGATCAACAGGACCAGCGGGAACATCTGGGTCAGCAGCATGACGAAGACGATGACCGCCCGGCCCTTGAAGGCGAAGCGCGAGAAGGCGTAGCCCGCGGCACTGGCGATCATGGTGACGGTGGCGGCCGTGCCGAACGAGACGATCACCGAGTTCTTGAAGAAGGCGGGAAAGTCGCTGGCGAGCAGGACCTTGGCGAAATTCTCCCAGGTGACGGCGGAGGGCCAGAGGCGCACGCCCTCGGTGTAGAGCAGGGCCTCGGGCGTCAGTGCTATCTTGACCAGCCAGTAGACCGGAAAAAGAGCGGCGAGAACGTAGAGCCACACGGCCAGGGTGTGGCCGAGGGAGAGCACGAGCCGGGTGCGGACGGGCCGGGTGAAGCTGGTCATGCCGTGCTCTTGAAGGTCTTGCGCAGGTGGTGAAGGAGGACGGCGTAGACGAAGAGGAGGAGCAAGAGGACCATGGCGACGGCCGAGGCGTAGCCGAAGTCGAGCTTACGGTAGGCCGTGGTGAAGATGTAGGAGGGCAGGATCTGGGTGGCGTTGGCCGGGCCGCCATTGGTCATGACGATGATCAGATCGGCGAAGTTGGAGATCCAGATGGTGCGCAGCAGCACGGTGATCGCGATCATCGGGGCGATGTAGGGCAGTGTGACGTGGGCGAAGCGCTGCCAGGCGGACGCCCCGTCGATGGCCGCGGATTCGTACATCTCGTTCGGGATCGCCTGGAGCGCGGCCAAGAGCGTGATCGCGAAGAAGGGGATGCCGAACCAGACATTGGCGATGATCGGGCCCCACATGGCGAGCGCGGGGTTGCCGAGGATGTTATAGGGCTCTTCCAGCACACCCAAGGCGAAGAGCCAGTGCGGGATGGGGCCGATCACCGGGTTCAACAGCCAGGCGAAGGTCAGGCCGGAGAGGAAGGTCGGCACCGCCCAGGGCAGGAAGACGACGGCCTGGACGAAGCGCTTGCCGAAAAAGGCGCGATTGAGCAGCAAGGCCAGGCAGAGGCCGAGGCAGAACTGGAGCGCCACCGAGCCGAAGGTCCACCAGACGGTGTTGACCAGGGCCGTGCGGAAGACGCGGTCATCGAAGAGCAATGTCTCGAAATGCTCGGTGCCTACCCAGCCGCGGCTGAATGGGCTCAAGAGGCGGATATCCTGGAAGGCGTAGGTGAAGCCGACGATCAAGGGCACGAACATGACGAGTGCAAGGAGGAGGAGCGCCGGCGAGAGGTAGATCCAGGGCTCGAGAACGAGCGAGAGCCGCCCGCGGCTGCGGGAGGCTCTCTGCCCGTTGATTGCGGCTACTGTGCCGCTTGCCATTTCTGATAGGCCTCGGTGAGGTAGGCGGCCCATTCGCCGGCGACGTCCTCGGGCGTCCGCTGGCCCAAGAGCGCTTCCTGACCGTTCTGGATCGACAAGACGTCGGCGAAGTAGCCGAACTCCTCGAGATAGGTCGGCATCGAGGTCGGCTCCCAGCGTGGGTCGTTGATCTCGGTGAACCAGCCCTCGAAATTGGGCCCGGTGAAGAAGGGATCCTGCTCGGCACCGACGTGGATCGGGATGACGCCCACGAACTTCGCCCATTCGAGGTTCATCTCGCGCGACGAGAGATGCGCCACGAGGTCGAAGGCGAGGTCCTTGTCCTCGGCCGCCTCGAAGATCGACCAGCCGGCATAGCCGATGGTCGGGAAGGACTTGCCGGCGGGGCCGAGCGGCATCGGGGCGACGGCGAAGTCGTCCTCGGGCATCCGCTCCTTGATGGCGATGAGCGCGTCCGGGTCCTGGTCGAGCATGGCGCAAGTGCCGGAATAGAAGCCGGCGACGATCTCGTTGAAGCCCCAGCTGACGCTGTCGCGGGGCACGAGGCCGTTCTGGTACATGTCGACGATGAACTGCAGGCCTTCGATCGCCTTGGGGTCGTCGAGGGTCGAGGTGCCGTCCTCGTTGAAGTATTTGTTCTCGCCGAGGAAGTTCAGCATCATCATGATGTAGCCGTTGGTCGCCCCGGGACCGCCTCTGAGGCAATAGCCGTACTTGCCGTCGAGCGCGGCGATCTGGGCGGAGTAGTCGTAGAACTCCTGCATGGTCGCGGGTGCGCGGTCGAGGCCGGCCTCCTCGAACAGCTTCTTGTTCCAGAACATCGCCCTAAGGTAGAAGCCATAGGGGATCGTGTGGGTCTGGCCGGCGATGACGCTGCCGAATTCCTTGGTCGCGTCGGTGAGCTCGGCGGTACCCTCCCACTGCTCCAGGTAGGGGGTGAGATCGACCAGAGCACCGTTGTTGGCGTAGAGCGCCAGCCAGCGGTCGGGCATCTCGACCACATCCGGAATGTTGCCGCCCTGGACCATGGTGGCCAGCCGCTCGAAGGCCTGGCCCCAGGGGAGCGAGGTGATCTCGACGGTCACGCCCGGGTTCGCCGCCTCGAATTCGTCGACCATGGCGCGAAGCTGCTCGGTCCGGGGCGGGCTGGTGATCACCTCGACGAGGCTGATCGTCTGCGCCGCAGCACTGCCGGCACCGAACAAGAGTGCCGTGGCCGCGGTCATCAAGGTCTTGCGCATGGCTGGGTGTCCTCCCATTCGTTGGCGCCTCGAGCCGTTAATGGGCCGCCTGCAGCGCTGCGTCCAGATCGGCGATGAGGTCGCCCGTGGCCTCCAGGCCGACATGCAGCCGGACGAGCCTCGGCGAGACGCCGAAATCGACGAGGCTGTTGTGCTCGCCGCCTTGCCTAAGGCCCACGGCGGCGGGGAAGACCAGGCTCTCGTGGCCGCCCCAGCTGACGCCGAGGCGGAAGAGGCGGAGGTGATCGCAGAAGCGGATGACGTCGATTTCGGGGGCGAGCTCGATGCTGAAGAGGCTGGTGGTGCCGGCGAGCCCCTCGGCTTGATGCCCCTTGGCCTGCTGCAGGGCCGGGTGGTTGACACAGGTGACCTCCGGCCGCGCCAGCAGCCAGTGCGCCACCTGCAGGGCTGAGGCTTCCTGGCGCTTCAGGCGAAGCTCCAGCGTGCGCAGGCCGCGGAGCAGGAGGAACGCCTCGAACGGGGCCAGCTTGCCGCCGAGGAAGGGGTAGGTCAGGCGGTTGATGCGGGCGAGCTGCTCGGTGCTGCCGCAGACGATGCCGGCCACGGTGTCGCTGTGGCCGGAGAGGTACTTGCTCGCCGAGTGAATGACGAGATCGACACCCATGCCGTGCGGCTGCTGGAAGAGCGGCGTCGCCCAGCTGTTGTCGATCACGCTCACCGAACCGTGCGTCTTGGCGAGCCCGGCCAGGGCCGCGATGTCGTGGGTCTCGAAAACGACGCTGGTCGGGCTTTCGAGGTAGAGCAGCTTGGCCCCGGGCAGCGCCTTTGCGACCGCATCGAGGTCCTTGCCGTCGACGAAGGTGACCGCGATGCCGAGGCGGGGCAGTAGGCGGCGAAAGAGGCGGTAGGCGTCGGGATAGCAGTGGCGGACGCAGACCATACGGTCGCCGGCCTCGAGGAAGGCCAGGACCGTGGCCGCGATCGCCGCCATGCCCGAGGCCATGCCGCGCGCCGCTTCGGTGCCTTCCAGCGCCGCGAGCTTCGCCTCGAAGGCCATGACCGTCGGGTTGTCGCCGCGGCTGTAGATCGGCTGCTGCCGCTCGCCGGCGAAGACCGCCTCCATGACCGCGACGCTGTCGAAGGTGAACAGCGAGGTCTGGTAGATCGGCGGGATCACTGGCCCGCCGCCGGGCCACGCGAAACTGTCGAGCGCATCGTGAGCGAGGAGGGTCGCGGGCCGTGCGGCTGGGTCGGTCAAGGGCTGGGCATCTCGCGATCGGAAAGCGGGCTGGCTTCGGCTCCTAGAGCAGATCATCGCTTGCCGCCAGGGGCTGGCTGGCCCATTGATCGGCGGGTGCCACGGCCTGGAGACGCATGACGATCGACGTCGCCCTCTGCCACCGGACCCGCTATCGCTTCGCCCGGCCGGTGACCCTTGGGCCGCACCTCATCCGGCTGCGGCCGGCACCGCACACCCGTGCTCGGATCAAGGCCTACAGCCTCGAGGTCGGCCCGGCGGCGCACCGGCTGCACTGGCAACAGGATCCGTTCGGCAACTGGCAGGCCCGGGTCTTCTTCCTCGAGCCGGCCGAGCGGCTGACGGTTAGCGTCGATCTCGTCGCCGAACTGGCGGTGGTCGATCCGTTCGACTTCTTCGTCGAGCCCGCGGCCAGCCAATGGCCGTTCGCCTACGGTCCGGATCTCCTGGAGGATCTCGGGCCCTATCTCGAGACCGAGCCCGCCGGGCCGCACTTTCAGGCACTGCTGCAAACGATCCCCCGCGAGCCGGCCTACACCGTGACCTTCCTGGTCGAGCTCAACCGCCGGCTCGCCGAGCGAATCGGCTATGTCGTCCGGCTGGAGCCCGGGGTGCAGTCCCTCGAGGAGACGCTCGAGCGGGGCTCCGGCTCGTGCCGGGACACCGGCTGGCTCCTGGCCCAGCTGTGCCGCAGGCTCGGCATCGCCGCCCGTTTCGTCTCGGGCTACCTGATCCAGCTGGCCGGTGATCCCGAGGCGGCGGACGGGCCCGAGGCGGACATTCCCGATCTTCACGCCTGGGCCGAGGTGTTCCTGCCGGGGGCCGGGTGGATCGGCCTCGATCCGACCTCCGGCCTGCTCGCCGGCGAGGGGCACATCCCGCTCGCCGTCTCGCCGCGCCCGGATCACGCCGCCCCCATCACCGGCACCGCCGAGCTGCCGTCGAGCGACTTCGCCCATGAGATGACCGTGCAGCGGCTGGCCGAGCGACCGCGGCCGATGCGGCCGTTTCTGCCGGACCAGTGGGCGTCGATCGAGGCGTTGGGTGCCTTGGTCGATGCGCGCAGTGCCGCTGGCGGCCTCGAGCTTCGGCTCGGCCGGCTGGCGAACGCCGGCGACGCGACGATGGCGGCAGGCACCGCAACCGATTGGGCCGGCGACAGGGCGGCGGTGGAGGCCGTCCTCGCCACCCTCGCTGGCGCCGGCTATCGGCCGGACGGCCTCGCGGCGACCGCCCCGCCGGCGCCGATCGTCCTCCAAGCCCCGTTCGCCCGGCGGCCGGATCTCTTGGCCTCGATCATCGCCTACTGGCAGCGTCACCCGGCGCTCTCGTACTTCTTCTCGGGCGGCGGCATCGGCGCGGCTGGCCCGGCGCCGCGCGCCGACGAACTCGGCCCCGATCGGCTGGATGAGCTGGCCCTGGCGCTCGCTGCGGTGCGGACCGGCGAAGCCCCGCCGGACTGCCTTGGCGATCTGCTGACCGATGCGGCCGGCAATCCCGCCGGCGGCGAACTCGCCCTTGACGGTACCGGCTTGCGGCTGCGCTGCTTTGGTGTCCCGCCGCAGCCGCGCATGGCGCTGCTCGAGCAACTCCTGCTGCGCGCACTCGTCCTTCGCTTCTGGCAGGCCCCGGAATTGGCCGCGCTCGAGCCGCACGGTGCGGCGCTCGGCGATCGCTATCTCTTGCCCTGCTGGCTCGAGCGCGACCTCGGGGCAGTGCTGGGCGAACTCGCCGCCTTCGGCCTGCCGTTCGCCGCCGACTGGTTCGCAGCCCAGGCCGGCTACCGCCTGCCGCGCTTCGGCGCGGTAACGGTCGAAGGTGTGCGGCTCGAGCTCCGCGCCGCCCTGGAGCCGGTCCGGTTGTTGCGCCGGACCGCGAACGCCGAGTCGGCGGCAAGGCTGGTCGACGACACGCTCGACCGGCTGGAGGTGCGGGTCACGGGCGAGCTGCCGCCGCACCGGGTGGTGACCTGCAACGGCTTCGCCTTGCCACTGGCGCCGGTGCCGGATGGCGGGTTCGCAGCCGGGGTGCGCTTTCGCGCGCGCACCTTGCCGCGGATGCTGCAGCCGGCCGTACCGGCGCTCGCGACGTTGCGTTTCGATCTGCTCGATCGCCGGCTCGAACGGTCGCTCGGCGGCTGCCGCTATCATGTCGGCAAGCCGGACGGTGGGCGCTTCGACACGGTCCCGGTCAATGATCTGGCGGCCGAGCCGCGGCGGCTTGCACGGTTCGAAGCCTTCGGCCATACCGCCGGCATGGTCCAACCGATGCGTGCGGCCCGCTCGGAGCGGTTGCCGAGTACCCTTGATCTGCGCCGTGCGACCGGTTGAGCGGAGGCGGTCGGCTTGAGCCTGCACCTGACCACGGCACCCGACCAGCACGAACGGCTGCTCGCCGGCTACCGACCGCCGAGCGCTGCCTACGACGAGTTGACCGGCCCGGACGGCATGCCACGGCCGGCCTGGCGCCCGTTGCTCGACAAGCTCGAGGCGATCGGGCCGTCGGGTCGCGAGCAGGTCGTCCGCACGGTCGAGCAGAAGCTGCTCGAGAGCGGCATTGCGTTCAACGTCCACGCCGATCCGGACGACCGGCAGGCGGCCTGGCGGCTCGATCTCCTGCCGGTGATCCTGACCGCCGCCGAATGGCACGGGCTCGAGGCGGCACTGGTGCAGCGGGTGCGGCTGATCGAGGCGGTGCTGCAGGACCTCTACGGGGCGCAGCGGCTGCTGCGCTCGGGCGTGCTGCCACCGTCGCTGGTCTTCGGCAATCCCGAGTTCCTCCACGGCTGCAGCGGCTGGCGACAGCCGCCGGCACGCTATCTTCACGTCTATGCCTGTGACCTCGCTCGCGATCCCGACGGCGGCTGGCGGGTGCTGGCCGATCAGATCGACGCGCCTGCCGGCAATGGCTGGCTGCTGGCGAGCCGGGTGGCGCTGAGCCAGGGGCTCGGCGAGCTCTATTTCGACAGCCGCGTGCGCCGGGTGGCGAGCTTCTACGCGCGGCTGCAGAGCGGCCTGCAGGCGGCGGCACCGGGTGAGGACGGCCGGATCGTCGTGCTCTCGACCGGGGTCGAAGACCCGGGCTTCTTCAGTCACGCCTATTTGGCACGCTATCTCGGCTACGCCCTGGTCGAGCCCGCTGATCTGACCGAGCGCGATGGCCAGCTCTACCTCAAGACACTGGAAGGATTGCAGCGCGTCGACCTCGTGCTGCGCAAGATCGGCGGGCGCTTTGCCGATCCCCTGAATCTGCCGAATCGCGGCGGCGGCGGCACCCCTGGCCTGGTGCAGGCGGCGCGGCTCGGTCGCACGGTGATCGCCAACGCGCTCGGCTCCGGGGTTCTGCAGAACCGGGCCCTCGCCGGCTTCAGCAACGCGCTCGCCGAGACGCTGCTCGGCGAGCCCGCCGCACTGCGCGAGGCGACAGCACTGTGGCTCGGCGATCCGGCGGCCCAGGCGCAGATCCTCGACGAGCCGGGCTGGGTGGTGAGCCGGCTCACCGCGCGCCATGATCCGGGGGCGGTCGGCGACCGGGTCGATCCGCTGCCGGGGCTTGCCGATGACGGCGCGCGCCGCCGCTTCCTGGCGCGCGAGGGGCATCTGTGGGTCGCCGAACGGCCGACCCCGTTGCCGACCACCGCCGCCTTCGACGGCAGCGGGCTGCAGCCGGTGCACTGGGCGCTGCGCGTCTTCGCCGCGATCGACGACGAGGGCTGCCACGTGCTGCCCGGCGGGCTGGTCCGGCAGACGCCGGAGCCGGCGGTGGTGGGCCTGCCGAACGGGCACGGCTCGAAGGATCTCTGGGTGCTGCGCGACCCCGGCGACACGCTGGCGCCGAGCATCCTCACCCACCGCTTCGCCGCGGTGCATCTCCGTCGCACCGGCCGCGATCTCTTGTCCCGCACGGCCGAGAACCTGTTCTGGCTCGGCCGCTACACCGAGCGGGCCGAAGTGGTGCTGCGGGTGCTCAGGGCAGTGTTGAGCCGGTTGATCGAGGATGCCGGTCCGGAGCGGCAGCCGGCCCTTCTCGAGCTCTTGCTGTCGATCCACCTCGTCACCCCGGACACGGCGGGCGGCGGGTCGCGCGAGCGGATCGGCTGGGCGCTCGCGCAGCTCCTGCACGACCAGGCCCCGGCCTTCGGCATGCGCCGGTCGATCGACGGCAGCCGGCGCAACGCCACGTTGGCCCGTGGGGTGTTGAGCCAGGACGGCTGGCGCATCTTGAACGCGCTGTTCAACGACCGTCGATGGCGCCGGAGCTCGCGGCCGGTGCTGGTCGCCCCGCCGATCGACCTCGTCAACGACGCCATCTATCGACTGGTCGCATTCGCGGGCACTGCTGCGGAGAACATGACCCGCAACTACTCCTGGCGGTTTTTGGCTATCGGCACCCGGCTCGAGCGCGCGCTGCAGACTGTCGATCTGGTCGCGACCCTCGCCGGTCGCCGCAACGACGACGTCGACGAGACGATCGCCCTGACCGCGCTCCTCGAGATCGGCGACAGCTACATGACCTATCGCTCGCGCTACGCGGTGACGCCGATGGCGGTGCCGGTCGTCGATCTCTTGCTCCTCGACGAGAGCAACCCGCGCTCCCTGGCCTTTCAGCTCGTCTCTCTCGAGGGCCATCTGGCCGAGCTGCCGCATGACGGGCCCTACCGCTCGCCGGCCCAGCGCAAGGTTCTGGGGCTCTTGACCGAGTTGCGTCTGGCCGATCCCGACCGCCTGGTGGAGGAAGAGGAGGGTGGCCGCCTCGAGGCCTTCTTCGCCCGGGCGCGCGGCGACCTGGCCGCGGTCTCCGACCTCGTGGCGCGGTCCTATTTCGTCCTTGCCGAGACGCCGACCAGCACCTTCGCCACGCGTCGCGGCGAGCCCCCGGAGGCCGGCCACCTGTGATCTTCGACGTCCGCCACAAGACCGTCTACCGCTACAGCCTGCCGGTCTCGATGTCGCATCATCTGCTGCATCTGGAGCCGCGCGAAACGGCCCATCAACGGGTCGGGTGGTTCGCCATTCGGATCGAGCCCGAGCCCGGCTTCGACGACCGATCGACCGATGCGTTCGGCAATCCGACACGCACCATCACCATGTCCCAGAGCCACCAGGAGTTGGTGATCGAGACCGAGAGCCGGGTTCATCTCGCACCGCGCGAGCTGCCCGACCCGCTGGCAACGCCGCCTTGGGAGGAGGTCGCGGAGCTGCGTCATGCCGCGCTCGACGATCCGGCCCTGGATGCCAGTCGGTTCGCCTTCGCCTCGCCCTTCGTCGAGCCGGACGAGGCGCTCGAGGCCTACGCGCGGGAGCGCTTTACCGCCGGGCGGCCGATCCTCGATGCGGCGATCGACCTCAACCGGCAGATTTTCGAGGATTTCACCTTCGATGCGCAGGCGACGACGATCGCCACGCCCGTCGCCGAGGTGCTCGCCAAGCGGCGCGGCGTCTGCCAGGACTTCAGTCATCTGATGCTGGCCTGCCTGCGCTCGATCGGGCTCGCCGCCCGCTACCAGTCAGGCTATCTGCTGACCCGGCCGTCGGCGGGTCAGACGAAGCTGGTGGGCAGCGATGCGAGCCATGCCTGGATAGCGCTGTATGTCCCGCGGACCGGCTGGGTTGAGCTCGACCCGACCAACAACTGCCTGCCGATGCGCGAGCACGTCACCCTCGGCTGGGGGCGCGACTACAGCGACGTCAGCCCGATCGCCGGGATCGTCTACGGCGGCGGGCTGCACGACCCGGAAGTCGCGGTGGACGTGATCGAGGTCGGCGGGAACCGGGTCTGATGGAAGTCGACTTCATCGTCGTCGGCGCCGGCAGCGCCGGTTGCGCCCTCGCCTATCGGTTGAGCGCGGACGGGCGGCACACGGTGCTGATCGTCGAGTACGGCGGCAGCGATGCCGGTCCCCTGATCCAAATGCCGGCGGCACTCTCGATCCCGATGAACATGCCGCGCTACGACTGGGGCTATGCCAGCGAGCCCGAGCCCGGGCTCGGCGGCCGGCGGCTGCACTGCCCGCGCGGCAAGGTGATCGGCGGCTCCTCCTCGATCAACGGCATGGTCTACGTCCGCGGCCACGCCATGGACTATGACGGCTGGGAGGCGGCCGGGGCGACGGGCTGGGGCTATCGCCACGTGCTGCCCTATTTCAAGCGCATGGAGAACAGCCACGGCCACCCGGCCGAGATCGGGGAGTCCAGCTGGCGCGGCACCGGCGGCCCGTTGCATGTGACCCGCGGTGCCATGGCCAATCCGCTCTATCGCGCCTTCATCGACGCCGGTCGGCAGGCCGGCTACCCGCTGACCGCGGACTACAATGGCCGGCAGCAGGAAGGCTTCGGGCCGATGGAGATGACGGTCTGGGCGGGGCGGCGCTGGTCGGCCGCCAACGCCTATCTGCGCCCGGCATTGTTGCGCGCCAATATCGATCTGCTGCCCCGCACGCTGGCCCGCCGGGTGGTCTTCGCCGGTCGGCGCGCGGTCGGCGTCGAGGTGGAGCGGGCGGGCGAGGTCCGAACGATCACGGCGCGCCGCGAGGTGATCGTCGCGGCCGGGGCGATCAACGCGCCGAAACTGCTGCTGCAGTCCGGGATCGGTGACGCCGCCGCGCTGCAGTCGGTCGGCATCGAGCCGCTGGCCGACCGGCCCGGCGTGGGGGCGAACCTGCAGGACCATCTCGAAGTCTATGTCCAGTACCGGGCAAGCCGGCCGGTCACGCTCTATCGCTACTGGAACCCGGCGGCCAAGGGGCTCATCGGCCTCTGGTGGCTGTTGAGCCGGCGGGGGCCCGGGGCCACCAACCATTTCGAGGCTTGCGCGTTCATCCGCTCGGCGGCCGGCGTCGCCTATCCCGATATCCAATACCATTTCCTGCCGCTCGCGGTGCGCTACGACGGCAAGGCCGCCGCGGCTGGCCATGGCTTCCAGGCGCATGTCGGGCCGATGCGGGCGAAGAGCCGGGGTCGGGTGAGGCTGACCTCGGCCGATCCCCGAGTACCGCCGGCGATCCTCTTCAACTATTTGAGCGAGCCGGCGGACCGCGAGGCGTTCCGCTGCTGCCTTCGCCTCACCCGCGAGATCTTCGCGCAGCCCGCGCTGCAGCCCTATGTGGCCGGTGAGATCCAGCCTGGCGCCGATGTCGAATCGGACGCAGCCCTCGACGCATTCGTCCGGGCCAATGTGGAGAGTGCTTACCATCCGTGCGGCACCTGCCGAATGGGCGCGGCCGCCGACCCCCTGGCCGTCGTCGATCCCGAGTGCCGGGTGATCGATGTCGAAGGCTTGCGCGTTGCCGACAGCTCCATCTTTCCCAGGATCACCAACGGCAACCTCAACGGCCCGTCGGTCATGGTCGGCGAGAAGGCGGCCGATCACATCCTCGGCAGGCCGCCCTTGCCGGCCGAAGGCGCCGCGTCCTGGCTTCACCCGAACTGGCGAACCGCGCAGCGCTGAGCGGTCATTCCTCCTCGAGCTGCCGCCGCAAGACGGCCCAGCGCCAGCGCACGATGGCAAAGGGCACGAGGGCCGATGCCGCGATCAAGGCAATCGCGATCAGGAACGAGGATCGTGGCACGCGCTCGCCGGCGAGCAAGAGCGGCACCAGTGCATAGCCGCTGACCAGCGCGCCACAGAGCGCACCGACGATCAGGCTGAGACGGCCCAGCCGTCGATATCGCCGATACCGGAGGTAAGCGGTTCGCGGCCGCCGCCCACCGCCGTCAGTGCTACGATCGGCTGCCGCGACCATTCTTGGAGTCATGGCGTAATCCGATAAATGGCGTACCAGAATACTAAAGTTTGTGTTGCGATGCGCAAGAACTAAAGTGCAGCGCAGCATGATGCGCCGGCCCGTCCCCGCCGCATGCGCCTCGCTCGATGATGCTGTCCTGGTGGCTCGGTGCTGCGGTCCTAGGCGCGGCCCAGTGGCAGATGTCGGCGCTCGGTCGCCAGCTTGCGGGCGTCATCGGCAGGCACCGGCCGGCTGAACAGGTAGCCCTGTAGCTCGTCGCAGCCGCAGCCGCGCAGGATGACGTACTGGTCGTGGCTCTCGACGCCCTCGGCGATCACCTTCAGGCCCAAGGCCGAGCCGAAGGCGATGATGGCCCGGGCAATCGAGGCACTGGCCTCGTCGTGCGCAATATCGCGGACGAACGAGCGGTCGACCTTGAGCGAGCGGATCGGGAAGCGCTTGAGGTAGGAGAGCGAAGAGTAGCCGGTGCCGAAATCGTCGACAGCCAGGTTGATACCGAGCGCATGCAAGGCACCCAGCCGCTTGGCGGCGTCGACCACGTCCTCCATGATCACGCTCTCGGTGAGCTCGAGCTCGAGCAGATGCGGCGGAAAGCCGGTCGCCGCCAGGGTCCGGCGAACGCCGGGCACAAGATTGCCGTCATTGTACTGCCGGCCGGAAATGTTGATGGCGAGGCGCAACGGTGCGACGCCGGCGGCGAACCAGCGCTGCAGCTCACGGCAGGCGGTCTCGAGGACCCATTCGCCGATCTCGACGATGACGCCGGTTTCCTCGGCCACGGGAATGAATTCGCCGGGCGGCACCATGCCGAGCTCCGGGTGACGCCAGCGAATCAGGGCTTCCATGCCGACGATGCGCGACGAGGCGAAGCTGATCTGCGGCTGGTAGAGCAGCAGGAACTCGTCACGCTCGAGCGCCGCCAAGAGCTGCTGCTCGAGGAGCAGCCGATCGGACGAGGCGGCATTCATCGCATTGGTGTAGAACTGGTAGCCGGTCTCCTGGCTGTCCGGCAGACGCTCCAGGGCCGCCTCGGCATTGGCGATCAGCGCTTCCGCCGTCTCGCCATCGGCCGGATAGACGGCAATGCCGACCGTCGCACTCGCCGCGATCTCGCGCCCGCCGACCAGCACCGGCTCGCGCAACTGCTCGAGCAGGGTCTGGGCGATCCGGGCGGCGTCCTCGGTGCTCGCGAGATTGCCGGCGAGCACCGCGAACCGCGCCTCGCCGAGCGTCGCTGCCGTGTCCAGTCTGCCGATCGCTGCCGTCAACCGCCTCGCCAGTGCCGCCAGCAACCCCTCGGCCGTCGCCCGGCCGAACGAGCGATCGATCAGCGACCAGCGCGCCACCGCCACCACGAGAACCGCCAGGAGGCCTTGATTGGCAGCGGTCCGGGTGATGTTTTGGCGCAGCCGATCGAGGCAGAGGAAGCGGTTTGGCAGGCCGGTGAGTTCGTCGAAGTAGAGCGCATCGCGAAACCGCGTCTCGGTCGCCGGCTCGACCCGCAACGCCGCGAGCGCATAGCGTTGTCCGGCGAGCACCAGCGGCATCAGGCGCGCCCGTAGCGGCGCGGCGTCAGCGTTGCCGGCACCGGCGACAGCCTGACGTCCGGCCACCGCCAGCTCGACGAGATCGGCTTCCGGCATGGCAGGATCGGCGGCGAAGATACGTGCGAGGCCGGCGGCGGCCGCCTCGGCATCGGCGAACAACCGGGTGTGGCCCGCTCCCCCAACGAGGCTCTCCGGTGCCTGGCCGAGCAAGGTCGCCGCCGCGTCGTTGCACGCCAACACCCCGCCGGACCGATCCAGCAGCAGTGCTGCCGTGCCGACGACCTGCAACGCCTGTGTGGCAGCTTCGAGCGCGCGACCTGAATGGCGAACGGACGACGGCACGTTCCCGGCATCCGGGTCTGCCGCTCGGGATCCGGCATCGGGCGAGGCCACGGCCAGAGCGTCGTCGATGAGCCGCACCCGGCCGACGAGACCGATGACCTCGCCACTCGACGGATGGCGGAGCGGTACCGCCTGGTCGTCCAGCGTCAACCGTCGCGCACCATCCGGCTCGATCGCATAGCGCAGCCGCACGGCAGTGCCGGCCAACAGCTGCAGGTGGCGCGAGCGCACGGCGCGTCGGTCCTCGACCACCACGCGATCGAGCCAGCCGGCTCGGTCGGCGGCGAGGCCCAAGAGCGGACGATGGTCCGGCACGGCGGCGGTGATCGTCCAGCTGCCGTCGGCGGCGAGGCCGGCCGCATAGTGGAATTGTGCGACCGGATCGAGCGCCGCGGCAGCCGCAGGCCATTCGGCCAACAACCGGCAAGGATCCGCCCAATGCTCGACGGCGAGGAAATAATGATGCTCGCCGAGGGCGCATCCCCAGAGGCGAAGCAGCGCCGGACCGGGCCAATCGACGGCAAGCGGCAACTCGAGCGGCCGGCGCGCCCTGACAGCCTCGCCGATCCGCTCACTGCCGGCTGGATCGACGCTCGCCGCCAGGATCAGATCGAGCGGGACGTTGGCGGTCGCCGTCGCCAGTCGCGGATCGTGCGCCTGCCAGACCGCGCGCCAGCCCGCATTGCTGGCAACCAGCTGGACCGGCGAGGCAATCGTCAAGAGCGCCGCCGGGATCGGGCAGTCTTCGAGAAAGGCCCTGCACGGCTGAGGCAGCGGCAACGCTTCGGCGTTTGACGACACGAGGACAGCCCGGATTGACGTCGCTGCATGCCCGCCAAGGGGGGCACCGGCCCCTCGATGCAGCTACTAATACGAGAAGATCACTGCCCTATATACATCTAATACGCAATATCAGTGCCGCCACGCCGGCCCCGGGGTCCCCCGGCGTCACGCGACTGCAACGCTGGCCGGTTGCTCGCCGGACCGGGCGTCGACGCTCACTCGGCCAGCAAGTCGGCGAGCACCGGCGGCAGCTGCGGCAACTGCGGCAACAGGTCGGTTGCCAGCATCGGTGTCGCACAGCGGCCGGCTGCCGCAGCATGCATCCAGGCGGCGGCCGACGCCGCATCGAACGGCTCCAGCCCCTGCGCGAGCAGGCCGAGAATCATCCCGGCGAGCACGTCGCCACTGCCCGCCGTGGCGAGATTGCCGGGCGCTTCGGCGTTGATCCGGGCTCGGCCGTCAGCGGCGGCGATCACCGTGTCGGCCCCCTTGAGCAGCACCGTACACTCATACGTGGATGCCGCCGCCCTGGCCCGGGCGAGACGATCGCCCTTGGCATCCGACAGCCGCGCGAACTCGCCGTCATGCGGGGTGAGCACGGTGTCGGGCGGCAATCGCAGCCTCTCGCCGCGCGCCCGAGCGGCCCCCAGCGTCGTCAGCGCGTCGGCATCGAGCACCAGGGGGCGGCCGGCATCGAGCAGACGCTCGAGCAGTGCCGCGGTGCGCCGGCCGAGGCCAGCACCCGGGCCGAACAGGAGCGCATTGAAGCGACGGTCGGCGAAGAGGCCGTCGAGGTCGGCCGGCTGGTCGAGCGGCCGGGTCATCAGGCTTTGCGCGTGGCCGGCATGGATGGCCAGCGCCTCGCCTGGCGCTGCGACGGTGACCAGCCCGGCACCGATCCTGGCCGCCGCGCGCGCCGCCATGCCGGCTGCCCCGCTCTGCGTGGCACCGCCGCCGATGACCAGCGCATGACCGAAGCTGTATTTGTGCCGATCCGGGCGCCGGCGCGGCAGTTGCGTCTGCCACTCGGCGGGGGTGTTGACGCGAAGACCCACGTCATGGGCGGCCACGATGGCCGCCGGGATGCCGATATCGGCGCAGACGATCTCGCCCGCCATGCTGCGTGCGGGCTCGAGCAGGTGGCCGGGCTTCGGCGCGCAGAAGGTGACGGTGAGCGCGGCCCTGGGGGTCCCCGGCGAGACGGCACCGCTGCTGCCATCGACGCCGGACGGCACATCGACGGCGACGACGTGCCGCCGCTTGGCGGTGCTGGCTGCGATCAGGCCGGCGAGATCGGCCGCCAGCGGCCGATCGAGCCCGGCGCCGAAGAGCGCGTCGACGACGAGGTCGCCGGGCAGTCCCGGTGCTGCCTCGAGCGGGTGCACCGGCCCCGGCCACAGACTCGCGGCGCGCGCTGCGTCACCCGCGAGGCGCGCCGGGTCGCCGAACGCCGCCAGCGTGACCGGCCAGCCGGCGGCCGCGAGCCGACGCGCCACGACATAGCCGTCACCACCATTGTTGCCGGGGCCGGCGAGCACCAGCACGCGGCATGGGGCGCAGCGCTCGACGATGGCCCGCGTGACCGCCCGCCCGGCGGTCTCCATCAGCACCTCGCCGGGAATGCCGGCGGCGATCGCCGCCCGGTCGACGGCGGCCATCGCCGCGTTGCTGAGAACCGTGCCCGTCAGCATCGATCGCCCTCCCCGTCGTCCGCCACAACGTCCCGCCGACCGCCCGGCCGTTAGCCGTTTGTTAAGGGATCGACCGGTAAAGCGACAGCGGTGATGCCGGCGAAGCGGTCGCCGGCGACGCGGGTTGGACGGCTGGCCATGGCGACCCTCTTCGACCTTCAGCGGCTCGCCGCGTTCACCGATGGTGACGCCGCGGTCGAGGCCGAGCTCCTGGCGCTGTTCGTCGCCACGGCCGAACGCTACCTCGCCGATCTCGCGAGCTCGGTCGACCAGGCCGAGCGCTGGCGCGCCACCGCCCACAGCCTCAAGGGTGCCGCCGGCAATATCGGGGCGGCGGCCATGGCGGAACTCGCCGCCGCCGCCGAACGGACGACCCCCGACCCCAAGCTGTTGGCGCGGCTCGAATCCACCTTCGCTGCGACCCGCGCCAGCCTGCCGCTCGGCGCCGCCTGACGCGGTCCCCGATGGCCTCCCGGCGGGCGCCGGGCAGGCGGCGTTGGTTCGCGGCAACACCGCCGCTGCAACATCCGCCACGCCGAGAATTGCCTTGATCGTCATGATCGTTTCGATTGATATCCGGCAAGTTTTCGTGAGCGCGCTGGCGGTATCGGGGAACATGTCCGCAAGCCGGGCTCGGTCGTTGTGCAAAAGGGACGAAGTGATGCGGAACGGGACCCGTTGGCTCGCGGTGAGCGCGCTCTGCGGCCTGCTCGCCGCCTGTGGCGGGCTCAACCTGGGGACGGGCTTCGAGGGGCGCTTCGACCCGAACCAGCAGGACGACTTCGATCTCAAGGTCTGGGACATCGAGGATGTCCGCAACATGGCGCCGCAGGGCTCGGCGTTCAGCCAGGGGTTGCGCGCGGGCTATCTCGACCTGGCCGACGCCGAGCGCGAACTGCTGCTGCGCAGCGACTACGACCACATGGTGCGCAAGGCGGTGGCCTCGGCCGAGGGCCTCGCGGTGATGCCGGACCAGGTCAGCCTGCGCGCGCTCGACGCGGCCCAGGTCGACGAGCTGACCGCCGCCCGGGCGCGGCTGATGGCCGGGCTCGACGGCAACGGCCGGCTCAAGGCCCCGGATGCCGCGGCCCGGGCGCAGGTCAACTACGATTGCTGGCTGCTCAACGAGGGGCGCGGCACGCGCGACCGGGCGGCCGCCTGCAAGGCCGCGTTCGAGGCGGCGATGGCCGAGGTCGAACAGGCGCTGGCCTCCGATCTCGGCAATGTCTACGTCGTCTTCTTCGCCTGGGACCGCGCCGACATCACCCCGGTCGCCGCCACCATCCTCGACCAGGTGGCCAGCGACTTCGCCCGGGGCGAGGTGCCGCGGATCATCCTCTCCGGCCACACCGACACCACCGGCACCGCCGACTACAACCTGCGGCTCTCCGAGCGCCGGGCCCGCGCCGCCGCCGCCGAGCTGACCGCCCGCGGCGTGCCGGCGGAAGCGATCGAGGTGACCTGGTTCGGCGAAACCGACCTCCGCGTCCCCACCGCCGACGGGGTCCGCGAGCCGCAGAACCGCCGTGTGGAGATGCTGTTCGCCGAGTAGCCACGGCCG
>CAZNWE010000073.1:0-4555 GCA_964576715.1 uncultured Geminicoccaceae bacterium
GTAGAGTTCGGCGAGGTCCACCTGCTCGCGCAGCCCGGCCGCCATGCCTGTCACCCCCCGTCCTGGACGCGGTCCTTGGACATGAAGGCCTTGAACGCGGGCCAAATGTCCTCGCGTCGCTCGATCAGTACGGATTGGAAATTCTCGGCGGCCAGCTTCTTGAAGCGGTCGAGCATCGAGCTCTCGTAGTAGTGCGAGCCCATCGGCTTGATCTCACCATAGCCGAAAAGATTGCAGGTCTCACAAAGCTCGGTCGCCGCTTTCATTGCCTCAGAGTTGTCGGAATCGAAGTTGTCCCCGTCGGAGCAGTGGAAAGCATAGATGTTCCAGTGCGCCGGATGGAAGCGGTTCTTGATGATCTCCAGGGCCTTGTGGTAACCGGACGAAATCAGAGTGCCGCCGCTCTCGCCTTTGTGAAAAAACTCATCCTCGCTGACTTCCTTGGCCTGCGTGTGGTGGCCGATGAAGACGAGCTCGGTGTTTTGGTATTTGGTGCAAACGAACTGGTACAGGAGAAAGAAAAAGCTGCGAGCGAGATATTTTTTCAGCCGATCCATGGAGCCCGAAGTGTCCATGATGCAGATGACGACGGCATTCGACTCCTCGCGGGTGTCGACCCTGAGGCGACGGTAGGTCAGATCGGCCTTGTTGAAGGGGAATCGCTCCGGTGGCCCGAAGGCGGCGTCCTGGTCGAGTTGGTCCGGCGACGTGACGCCGCGGGCGATCTGCCGCTTGATCCGCTGCTTGGCGGTGCGCTTGCGGTCGAGATGCGCACGCACCCCCTGCTTGCGGTAGCCGAGCCGTTTCGCGACGCGTTCGGACAAGGCTTCCTTGAGGATCTTGCGCTCCATGTCGGGAAGCTCGAGATCCTCGAACATGATGTCGACCAGCTCGTCGAGACTGATCTCGGTCTCGTAGATGTCCTGGCCGGGCTCGCTGCCGCCGGGACCCTGGCCCTGCCCCTGCCCCGGCTTCTGCCCGGCCTTGCCGACCACCTGGCCGGGCTGGGTCTCGCCGTCGCCGGTGCCAACCCCGCCCTCGTTGTCGCCGAAGACGAAGCGGTATTCCTTGATGCCGCGGATCGGGACCTTGACGATCCGGTCCCGGTCGCGACCGATGATGCTCTCCTCGGCGATGATGTCGGCGATGTTGTCGCGAATCGATCGACGCAGCTTGTCGCGGTGACGCTTGCGGTCACCCGCACTTCGGTCCGAGCGGAGTGCATCACCTTGGGCGTAGGGGCGAAAAACCGTCATACCCTAGAACGTGGCACCGATGGCCGGCGTTCTCAATCCTTCCAGAGGTGGTTGGCGGCATATTTGAGGATCGTGTCGATGCTGTCCTCGGTATAGCCCTGCTCGATCAGGTTCTCGACCATCGAGTCGTATTTCTGCCGCTGCTCCTCGTCGCGGGTCCGGGCCTTGGTGATGATCCGGCTGATGTCACGGACCGAGTTCATCAGCTTCTTCTCGATCGCCTCCTTCAGGGGCTCATAGCTCTCGTAGTCGATCCGCTCGCCGCGGCGGGTGGCGGCCCAAAGATAGGCGATCACCTCCTGGCGGAAGCCGTCGGCGGCGGGGCCGATGATGGCGATCTGCTCCTCGATGGACTTGAGGAAGCCTTCGTCGGGGTGCATCTCGTCCTTGGTCGCCGGGTCCTTGACCTTGGTCTTGGTGACATAGGCCTCGGCGTGGTCGAGATAGTTCTGGAAGAGGGTCTCGGCCTGCCCCCGGAAGGAGAAGACGAAGGCCTTGGTGATATCCTTTTCCAGCATCTCGAGGTACGCCTTGTGCAGCGTGTCCTGGAGGAACTCGAGGTAGAGCTTCTTCACGTCGTCGGCGAGATCGGCTTCCTTGACCATGGCGATCAGCGCTTCGCGGACATTGATCGGGTGGATCGTGTCGTTGTTCTGCGCCAGGGCCGAATCCAGCGCCTTCATGATGAAGCGGGTGGACACACCGAACAGGCCCTCACGCTTGGTGTCGTCCTTGAGCTCGTGCACGGTGAGCTTCTTCGGGCGGCCTTTCTCCAGCACCTCCTCGCCGTTGTAGATCTTGAGCTTGGTCATCAGATCACACTTGGCCGAGGGCTCGAGCCGCGAGAGAATGGCGAACATCGAAGCGATCTCGAGCGTATGGGGCGCGATCTTGGCCTCGAACTTCGAGTTGCCCAAGAACTTTCGGTAGATCTTTACCTCTTCGGTCAGCCTGAGGTTGTAGGGCACCTTGACCACGACGATGCGGTCGAGGATCGCCTCGTTGGTGTGATCGGCCTTGAACTTCTGCCACTCGGCCTCGTTCGAGTGGGCCACGATGCAGCTGTCGACGTAGATCGTGCCATGCCGGCCAGGGGCCGGGACCATCTTCTCCTGGGTCGCGGTGATCATGGTGTGGAGGTACTCGGTCTCATTCTTGAAGACCTCGATGAACTCCACCATGCCGCGATTGCCGACGTTGAAGGCGCCCGAGAGCTCGAGCACCCGGGGGTCGCCCTCGGAGAACCGGTCGAGCTTGGAGATGTCCTCCGAGCCGATGAGGAC
Source organism: uncultured Geminicoccaceae bacterium (assembly GCA_964576715.1). Classification (GTDB taxonomy): domain Bacteria; phylum Pseudomonadota; class Alphaproteobacteria; order Geminicoccales; family Geminicoccaceae; genus SLRI01. Next base: position 2,540 of record CAZNWE010000073.1, read on the forward strand.
GGAGGTGTCCTGGTTGTTGGGGTCGACGGGCGGGACCACGCCGATGCCGCGCCGGGCACGAATCGAGAAGGACATGGTCTTGACCGGCATCCGCTCATATTCACCGTTATACTCGGCGAGCAGGCGGTGGCGGGTGATCGGGTCGATGTCACCTTCGATCTTGACCCCCAGCATGTCTTCGAAGGCAGGCCGCAGATGCCGCGGGATCAGGCAGAGTGGGTTGCAGTAGGTGGGCGAGCCATCGATGACGTAGATGGGCTCCAGCCCCTCGAGGCCGCGCTTCAGGCGCTCGACCAGGCTCGACTTGCCGGAGCCGACGGGGCCCATGAAATAGAGCACCTGCCGCGATTCCTCGCCACCCATGGCGGCCGAGTGAAAATATCGGACGATCTTCTCGAGCGTCCGCTCCATGCCGAAAAATTCATCCTTGAAGAAATTGTAAACCTTCACCGGCTCGTCGCCGAACACCCGCTTGGCCCGGGGGTCGGCCTCGAGATCGAGCTCCGCGACCCCGTGGTCGATCATCATGTGGTACATGCGCCGATGGGCGAGATCGGCCAGGTGTGGTTTTTCTTTCACGAGCTCGAGATATTCGAGGAAGGTGCCTTGCCATTCCTGCCGCTGTCGCTCGAGCCGGTCGTTCTCGATCAGAGCGGCGAAATCGACTTTCTCACCTCGCATCCACGACATTCCCTTCAGGTTGCCCGACGCCGGCGCACGCTCGTCGCGCCATGCTAGAAACCCACCCGCTTAGCTCTCGGCATACGCGAGCATCAAACTGACGGCAAGTTAACACGCACCTCACACATTTAAAGTTAAACTTCCACAGTCTTTGCCAAAATGCCGCGACAGCGAAGTGATCACGACACGTGCTCCCACTGACGGGAAAATGGGCATAGACAGCTTGTACGCGTTGGCCGATGCACCGCATTCGAGAGGGTGTCGACGGGCGGCAACACCGCCCCCGACTGCCGTGAGTTTATGGATCACCGATGCCGGGTCAATAGGCGTCACGGACAGAAAACGTGCTTTTTGGCGCACGTCATTTACGGCATACCACAGCTGCATGATGCGCTTTGAACGGCATCACGGCGGCTGGCGACGGCCTCCCTCGCGGCCACCCGGCACCCGCCGCGCACGCAGCCGATGTGACCTGGCGGCGCGCGCTTCTACCCCAGAGTCAAGGTTGAAGGACCGCCCATGGCCGCCAGCACACTCAGACCCCGCATCGTTGCAGGCGAGCCGGTCTATGGCGCTTGGCTGGCCTTCGCCGATGCCGACGTTGCCGAGCTCATGGCCCATGCCGGCTACGACTTTCTCGTCCTCGACCAGGAGCACGGGCCGGGCAGCATCGAAACCGCGATGGACGTGATGCGCGCCAGCGACGCCGCCGGCTGTCCCCTGATCGTTCGCGTCCCGTCAAATGATCCCGTCTATCTCAAGCGCATCCTCGATGCCGGGGCCAAAGCCGTGATGATCCCGCTGCTCGAGGATGCCGAGGCCGCCCGGGCCGCGGTCGCCGCCTGCCGCTACCCGCCCGCCGGGAGCCGTGGCTATGCCGCGGCCGCGCACCGCTGCACCCGCTGGGGGACGGACGCCGACTACCTCGCCCGCTGGAACGACGAGGTCCTGATCATCGGCCAGCTCGAGAGTGCGACGGCCGCCAAGAATGCGGCGGCGATCGCCGCGGTCGACGGTATCGATGTGCCGTTCATCGGGATCAACGACATGGCGGGCTCGATCGGCCGGCTCGGCCAGCTCGATCACCCGGACGTGCGGCAGCTGGTGGAGACGTGCGAGGCCGAACTCCGGAAAAGCGGCAAGCCGCTGGGTACCGTGCCCTCGGCGATGCGCAGCACGCCCGAGCTCTTCCAGGCCGGCTACAGCATGGTGGCAGGTGCCGTCGATGCGATGCTGCTCAGGAAGGCCGCCGTCGGCGACGTGGCGGCGAACCGGCCGGCCCGCTGAGCGGCGACGGCCGGCGGTGCCGGCTGGTACCGCCGGCGTCACTTTTCC
>CAZNWE010000073.1:4655-18929 GCA_964576715.1 uncultured Geminicoccaceae bacterium
CCGCTGAGCGGCGACGGCCGGCGGTGCCGGCTGGTACCGCCGGCGTCACTTTTCCCAGGCTTGCGCCTTCAGGCGCCGGTCCAGGCTTGCGCCTTCAGGCGCGGGCCGTCTCGGGCGGGTGCGCCCGGTTGGCGCGTCGCCAGCCGGCGAGCTGCAGCTCGGCGAAGACGGCCACGCCGAGGCCTTGCACGATGACGAAGGCCTGACCGAGGCCGGAGGGCGTCACCCAACCGGTCACGAGGACGAGGACGCTGAGGACAACCCAGGCGGCATTGGCGGCGATCACCGCCTTTACGGCGATGGCATTGGGCACTGCCTGACGAGCCAGCCAGAGGACACCGCCGGCGAACGGCAGGAGCACGATGCCAGCGCCGCGCAAGAGGCTTTCGGGCAGGCCGAGCGGGTCCGCCATCAGGCCGCCGCCGGCGAGCAGCACCAGGCCCATGGCGCCGCTGATCAGGCCATCGGCGCGAACGACGCGACGCAGCGGCGAACGGGGGTCGATGGTCGACATGACGATCTCCTTTCGGTTGGTGATCGCTCGACCATGCGGACGGTTGCGATGCGCGTCGATTACCTCCGAGGTCATTGGCGGGCGGCGACATCGCCGGCAGAACAAGGCCGGCAACAACAGGTGGCGTGACGGGAGGGCAGCGGCGTGAGCCACGGGATCGGCGACCAGGGGCTCGAGGACCAGACGCTGGGCGATCTCTTGCGGGCGTGGCGGCAGCGGCGGCGGCGGAGCCAGCTCGACCTCGCCTTGGATGCCGGCATCTCCACCCGCCATCTGAGCTTCGTCGAGACCGGGCGGGCGCGGGCCAGCCGCGAGGTGGTGCTGCGCCTCGCCGAGGAGCTCGCCTTGCCCTTGCGCGAGCGCAACCAGCTGCTGCTGGCCGCCGGCTACGCGCCGGTCTTCGCCGACCGGTCCCTGGACGACCCGGCGCTGACGGCGGCCCGCCTGGCGGTCGATCGGGTGCTCGAGGGCCATGCGCCCTACCCTGCCCTGGCCGTCGACCGACACTGGACGCTGGTAACGGCGAATGCCGCACTCGGCCCCCTGCTCGAGGGCGTCGCCCCATGGCTCCTGGAGCCGCCGGTCAATGTGCTTCGCCTCGGCCTGCATCCCGAGGGGCTGGCGCCTCGCGTCCTGAACTTCGGCACTTGGCGGGCGCATCTCCTGGCGCGGCTGCAGCGGCAATACGAAGCGACGGCCGATGCGACCATCGCGGCTCTGGTCGAGGAGCTGTGCGCCTATCCTGTCGCCACGCCGGCCGGCAGGAGCGCGATCGAGGACCTAGGCGGCATCGCCGTGCCGCTGCGGCTGCGCACCGGCGCAGGCGAGCTCGCGTTCATCAGCACGATCACCGTCTTCGGCACACCGCTCGACCTGACCCTGGCCGAACTCGCCATCGAATCGTTCTTCCCCGCTGATGCGGCAACCGCCGAGGCGTTGCAGCGGGCAGCTAGCCGCGGACGATGATCTTGACCTGTTCGCCGGGGATCAGTTCGCGGCCGCGGTCGAGGCCGTTCAAGGTGATGAAGTGGTCGCGCGGCAGCTTGTCGACCGCCATCCGGCGGGCGAAGCTGTCGATGGTATCCCCGGGCTGGACGGTGACGAGGCGGATGCGCTGCGGCTTGAGCTCGGCGGCCTCGGCGGTACTGAGCCGGCGGAAGCTGTCGGCCGTGCGGCCGAGGTCGCGGACCTCGGTGTCGCCGATCTGCCCGGCCAGGATGCTGAAACGGTAGAACTGCCGGTCGGGGCCCTGGATGGCGACGAAGCCGCCCTGCGCCGGCCGGCCGGAAAGCTGCACCTGGGCGAAGCCGATGGCCGCGTCGAGGCCCTGCGCGGTGCGAAAGCTCTCGATGCCCTGGACCTTGGCCTCCCTCAACCAGACCTGCTGGAGGTAGCGGTCCGGGCCCATCGCCCGGTCGGCGCTGCCGGTGTCGAACAGCAAGAGGCGGTTGTCGCCGCGGCCGACCACGGCGTCTGGCTGGTTGATCAGCCGGTAGCCCGCGGGATACTCGAACGCGAGACGCAGCTCCGGATGGGCGAAACGCTGGCCCTCGATGAACCCCTGCCTGGGGCTCTGGCCGTAGATCAGACCATCGATCACGGCGAGCAGCGGCTCGCGGTCGCGGCGGCCTAAGCCGGGCTTGTCGCGCGCCTCGGTCCGGGCCCGCGCGACGCGATCGGGGGCATCGGGATGGCTCGCGAAGAAGCTGTCGATGACGCTGCGCGACAGCGCCCCGCCAGCCAGCTTGCCTTGCAGCTCGGCGCTGGTTTGCAATGCCTCGAGAAAGTCGGCCATGGCCATGGGATCGTAGCCGGCGCGGTCGAGGTAGCGCACACCGAGTTCGTCGGCCTCGTATTCCTGGCTACGCGAGTAGGTCATCACCAGCCCGTAGCTGGCCGTCTGGCCAAGCTGGCCGCCGAGATCGGCACCGGCCTGGCCGCCGAGATAGGCACCGAGCAGCGCGCCGCCGACACTGCCGATGGTGGTGGCCAGTGTGCCCGCCGCCTGCCGCGACGCGCCGTGCCTGGCGGTGACGTGGCCGATCTCGTGGCCGATCACGCCGGCAAGTTCGGCCTCGTCGTCGGCCAGCGCCATCAGTCCGCGGGTGACGTAGACATAGCCACCCGGCAGGGCAAAGGCGTTGACGATGTCGCTGTCGAGCACGGTGAAGGTGAAGTCGAGCTCACTGAGCTCGGAGACGCTCTCCAGCCGGGTGCCAAGGCTCTGCACATAGCGCTCGACCGCCGGATCGCCGACGCTGCCGCCGTATTGCTCGAGGATCTGGGGGTGCGCCTCGCGGCCGACTCGAACGTCGTCCTCGACCGAGCCGAACGCCAGAATGGTGCCGCCGGCGGGTGCGGTGGTGCAGCCCGCGGTGCCGAGCAGAGCCGCCACGAGCATGCAGACCAGAATGAAGGATTTGCGGCTGGTCACGGCAGGATCTCGATTCCCTGATGCGTCCAAAGCTCGATCATCGGGCCGTTCGCGGCGAACAGCGTCCCTCTGACCCGGACCCGCCGCCCCTCGAGTGCCGCCGGGTCGAAGCCGGCGCGCTGCATGGTGCGGAGCGTGTCGCGGTCGATGCGTGCCGTCGTGTCGGTGCGCCAGTCGGACCCGAAGTTCAGGTAGAAATAGCGCTGTTGCGCGCTGGCCCGCAAGACGCGCCCCTCGAGCAGGACAAACCGACCGAGCCAGGGCGCGGCCGCCGCTGGCGCGTCGTCGATGCTGATTGCCTTTGGATTGCCCCAGATACCCAGCCGCGCCACCTCGGCGCGTCGCTCGGCGGCCAGAAGGTCGGCCAGGACGTCGGGGTCGGCGCCCGGCAAGGGCTGGACCAGGGCCAACCCGGCAGCGAGCAGGGCCTGCTGCAGCGAGCGGCCGTCCGGTACGGTGGCCTGCACCGGCAGCCGGCCGTAGCGATCCGGCGCCCGCGCCGCCGCCACGACGATCTCGGCTCGGCCGAGCAACGGCGCCAGTTCGGCTGCAACGTCGTTGGCAATGCTCTCCGGCACGATGATGTCGGCGAGCACCGCCGTGCCGCCTTCTTCGAGGCGGAGCTCGACCAGCGGGCCGGCACGCGCAATCGCTGCGGCACCGGCGACCGCTAGGCCGAGATGCCGGGGCTCGGCCGCCACCGTCCCTCCGACTGCGAGGAGTCCGAAGGCCAAGGCGAGGCCTGAGGCGAAATGCTGCAGGACGCGCGGCATCACGGGCGCAATGGTGCCATCGGCCTCATCCAGAAGTTGCGGGCGATCAGTATAGCCGCAACGATCTGCCGAATGCACGCGCGACGCCGCTTTGGCCTGCGCGGCGCTCGCCCGCGCGAGCGGCGGGCATCCGGCCGCGCATCGACGGTTGTCCGGCCCACCCGGCGGCTGGTATAGCTCCACCGTCGCGCCCGTAGCTCAGCCGGATAGAGCACCAGATTCCTAATCTGGGGGTCACAGGTTCGAATCCTGTCGGGCGCGCCATTTTCTTTCGGGCGCTACCGCGCTCCGCCCTGCTTGAGCGCACGGGCGTTAGCGCGCCTTGCCCTGCCTTGAGCGCTCGTGCATCACCGGGTCTCGCGCTCTTCGTGCGATGGTGGGCGTGCTTTGAGCGTCGGCTGCAGATGGCGCCGAGCGGCCTTTGCCACTCCGGTCTTGACCGAGGGCCGTTTCCGGGGTTGCTCGTCGGCGATCGCCGCTGCCGAGAACGCCATGCCCGCTTCCCCCGCCGCAAGTGACACCCCGCTGGCCATCGCCGTGCCCGGTGGCTTCAACCGGCTGACCGGCGGCACCATCTACGATCGGCGGTTGGCCGATGGCCTCGAGGCGCTGGGGATCAGGCTGCGCCGGATCAGCCTCCCGGCCAGCTTTCCGCAACCCGAGGCGGTCGACCACGCCACCTGCCGCCAGACGCTCTTGGCGCTGCCGGCCGGCAGCCGGCTGCTGCTCGACGGCTTGGCACTCGGGGTGCTGCCGGAGCTCGCCGCCGAACTCGCGCAACAGCTGCAGCTGATCGCCCTCGTCCACCACCCGCTCGCCTTCGAGACCGGGCTCGACCCCGACCGCGCCGATGCGCTCATGGCGAGCGAGGCCGCCGCCCTGGCACAGGCCGACCTCGTCGTCTGCACCTCGGCCACCACCCGCCTCGCCCTGATCGAGGACTTCGCGGTGCCGGAAGGCAAGATCGTCGTGGCACCGCCCGGCACCGACCCGAAGCCGCTCGCCAGAGGCTCCGCCGGTGCCGGCTTGGCGATCCTCTCGCTCGGCAGCGTCACGCCGCGCAAGGACCAGCGCACCCTGGTCGCGGCCATGGCCGGGATCGAGGACCGCCGGGTCAGCGCGATCATCGCCGGCTCGCTCGAGCGCGATCCGGCGACGGTCCGCGAGCTTGCCGCGCTGATCGCCGAGACCGAGCAGGACGACCGGATCGAGCTTGCCGGCGAGCTCGCCGCAGCCGCGCTCGACGAGGTGTTCGACACGGCCGATCTCTTCGTCTCGACGGCGCTCTACGAGGGCTACGGGATGGCGGCGAGCGAAGCCGTGGCAGCCGGCCTGCCCTGCCTGATCGCCAGGGGCGGGGCGGTCACCGAGACCGTGCCGGCCGCCGCCGCGCTGTTCTTCGAGCCTAGCGACGTGGCCGAGCTGCGCGGCCTGATCCAGGCCCTCTGGCACGATCCGATCGCCCTCGAGCGGCTGCGCGACGGGGCGCGGCGGGCGCGCGAGCAGCTGCCGGGCTGGGAGGCGACCGCCCGCATCGTGGCTGACGCCCTCGGTCTGGAGACCAGCGGGTGAGCGGCTTTGCCAGCGACTGGCTGGCGCTCCGCGAACCCTACGACCACGCTGCCAGGGCCGAGGGGTTGCTCGATGCACTGGCCGCCTGGGCCGCCGGCAAGGAGCGTCTGGCGGTGGTCGATCTCGGCAGCGGCACCGGCAGCAACCTGAGGGGCACCCATCGAGCACTACCGGTGCCCCAGCACTGGACGCTGGTCGAGCACGACCGGCAGCTGATCGCGGCCGGGACGCCGGCGCTCGACCGGCTGCCACCTCGGATCAGCGCCGGCTACCGGTCGGTCGATCTCTCCCGCGACCTCGAGGCGGCCATTCCGGAGGCCACCGACCTCGTGACGGCAGCGGCCTTCATCGACCTCGTCAGTGCCGCCTGGCTCGACCGACTGGTGGCGATCGCCCGGGCGAGAGATGCGGCCCTCTACATCGTGCTGACCTATGACGGCGGCTGGCGCTGGCGCCCCGGCGACGTGTTCGATGCCGAGATCAAGCGCCTGTTCGATGCCCACCAGGCGACCGACAAGGGCTTCGGCCCGGCCCTCGGGCCGACTGCCGCCACGGTGTTGCACGACCGCCTCGCCGTATTGAGCGGCCGCCTCCTGCTGCAGCCCAGCGACTGGCAGCTCGGCTACGCCGACCAGGCGCTGCAGAGCGCGCTCCTCGACGGCTACGCAGCGGCGGCGCGCGAGCTCGCTGCCGACCAGGCAGACGAGATCGACGACTGGGCGACCCAGCGCCGCCGGCACATCACCGCCGGCCGGTCGGTGCATCGGGTCGGCCACCAGGACCTGCTCTGGCTGCCCGCTTGACCGAAGTCTAGAACCGTTCGACCCAGGGCCTGAGCTCGATCTCCCAGGCCCAGGCGCTGCGGTGCTGGCGGATCAGGTGGTGCATGCTCGCGGCGATGGCGTCCGGGTCGAGCCTGGCGTGCTCGGGGGCGGTGGCCCCAGCGGCACCGATCGCGCCGTCGATGACGACATGGGCGACGTGGATGCCCTTCGACTGCAGCTCGCGCGCCAGGCTCTGGGCGAGGCCGCGGAGCGCGAACTTGCCCATGGCGAAGGCGGCCGACTGCGCATAGCCCTTCACGCTCGCCGAGGCGCCAGTGAACAAGAGCGTGCCGCCACCCTTGGCGAGCAACCGCGGAACCGCCTGGTGTGCCACGAAGAACCCGCCCAGGGCGGTGACCTGGACCGCGCGCTCGACCGCCGCGGGATCGAGGTCGACGAAGGCGCCGCGCACCCGGGCACTGGGGTTGAAGAGCACAATGTCCGGCGTGCGGCCGTCACGGTCGAGGGCCGCGAACAGTGCCCTGACGCTGGCCGGGTCGGCGACGTCGCAGGCGTAGACCCCAGCGTCGAGTGCAGCGGCGAGGGCGGCGAGCTTGTCGGTATCCCGTGCCGCGAGTGCCATCGCACAGCCATCGGCAGCCAGCCGCCGGGCCAAGGCTGCCGAGAGCCCGGCCCCAGCCCCGACGATCAAGGCATGCTCGGTCATCTGGTGCTCCATTGTCGAGACCGCAGGGCATAGCGTCACCCGGCAGCCGGGCGCCAGCTTGATGTTCGGTGAGCACCGTTCACATCCGCGCGCGCCAACCGCCGGCGCGGCTTGACCAACTGGTCAAACATGGTAATGGCGCCGCTCACCGCCGGGAACGAAAGAAGGAGAGGCCGATGCCCGGGACGCGGCAGTTCGACGAGAGCCAGGTGCTCGATGCCATGATGCGGGTGTTCTGGGAGAAGGGCTACGAGGCGACCACGATCGACGACCTCACTCGCGCCACCGGCCTCAAGCGCGGCTCGCTCTACCACGCCTTCGGCGACAAGGCCGGCATGTTCTGCCGCACCCTCGCCCTGTACCGCCAGGAGGTGCAGATGGCCTTGCTGCATGCTTTGCGCGGCGACGATCCGCGGGCGGCGCTGACTCGATTCTTTCGCCTGCTCGCCCAGGCAGCAGCGGATCCTGGACGGCCCAAGGGCTGCATGATGCAGGACCTCGAGCGCTGCTGCGACCGGCTGCCGGAGACGATCGCAGCCGAGGCCAGGAGCGAAGCCCACGCCTTCGAGACCGCCCTCTTCGCGCTGTTCGAGCGAGCCAAGGCCGGCGGCTCCTTGGCCGCGGGCGCCGATTGCCGCGCCCTCGCCCGCTTCTACGCGGCACTCGCCCGCGGCATCGCCGGCAGCGCGCCCGAGCCGATCGAGGACGTCGCCCGGATCGGCGTGGCCCTGCTCGAGGCGGCCTGAGCGACCCGGCCCCGACGACGCGAACGGTCAGGCACGGCCGAAGGTCTCGGCGATGATGCTGTCGTACCAGGCATCGGCCTCGGCCCGCTGCTCCTGGCGCAACTCGGCCGTCTCGCCGGGCTGGCTGACGAAGCTGTCGAAGGCGGTGATCTTGCCGTCACGCGGCTCGTAGTTCGCCCCGATCTTGACCGTGTCCTCGGGCGCCGTGCTGCTCCAGCAGGTGTTGCGATAGCGGATCGGGAACAGCCTGGAGCCAGTCAACTGGTGCCGCAGCACCATGGCCGCCACCTTGGCCTGGCTGTTCGCCGAGAAAGCGGATTTCGGCATGTCGCCGGCGATCGAGGCGTCGCCGAGCACCACGACATCCGGCAGCAGGGTCGACGCCATGCCCGCCGCCTCCACCGGGCACCAGCCGCTCTCGTCGGTAGCCCCTGCCGCCTCGGCGATCAACCCGGCCCGCTGCGGCGGGATGCAGTTGACGACGTCCGCCACGACGACGTCGCCGTCCTCGGTGGTGACCGTCATGGCAGCGGCGTCCACCGCCACCACCTTGCCGCCGAAATCGCCCGGCACCCATTCGATCATGCCGGAATAATGCTTGGCCCAGGCCTCCTCGAACAGCGCCTGCTTGGAGAAGCTGGGTTTGGCGTCGAGGATCAGGATCTTGGCCGTGGGGTTGTGCTGCGTGAACTGGTGCGCGATCAGGCTCACCCGCTCATAGGGCCCTGGCGGGCAGCGATAGGGGTTGGGCGGTGCTACCATAAGGAACGTGCCCCCCTCGCGCATGCCCAAGACCTGCTGCTTCAATAGCCGGGTCTGCGGTCCCGCCTGGTAGGCGTGCGGCATGATCTCGGCGGCGGCCTCGTCGTAGCCCTCGATCGCCGCCCAGCGCATCGCGATACCGGGCGAGAGAACAAGCTTGTCATAGGCCAGCGCCGAGCCGTCCTCGAGGGTCACCGACCGCGCCGCGGCATCCACGGCAGTGGCGCGGCCCTGAACGACCTCGACACCGAGTGCGGCGAGCTGGTCATAGCCGTGGGTGATGTCGTCGAAGGCGACCAGGCCGCCGAGATAGAGGTTGGAATAGAAGCACGTCGTGTGCCGCGGGTTGGCCTCGACCAGCGTCACGGCGATTTCGGGCGCATCCTGCTTGAGAAACCGCGCCACGGTGGCGCCGCCCGGACCGCCGCCGACGACCACTACCCGGCCTGCCGTCTGCGCCCGAATCGGCCACGGCGCCGCAATCGTGCCGGCCATCGCGGCAAGCCCGCCCGCGCCAACCGCCCGGTTGAACCTGCGTCGCTTGAGCGGTTTGACCATGCGCCTGCCCCTCTCTCCGTTGCGGCTGCGCCATTGCAGCCTGCGTGGGCGGCATCAGCTACGCTATTGCTGTTCGTAGTAGGCCGCCAGCGCCGCGATCTGCTCGTCGTCCAGCGACCGTGCGATCGTCTGCATGGTGATGTTGTCACGCACCCCTTTCTTATACCAGCTCAGCGCCTGAATAAAATAGTCCTTGGGCAAGCCGGCAATTTTTGGAATTCCCGCGTTCTCGACCGTGTTTTGGTGGCAGCTCGAGCATTCCTGCGCCAAGTACGCGCCGTACTCGACATCAGCGGCATGGCCCAACCGATCGAGCGGCGTCGCCAGCAACACGCCGAAGGCGAGCGGGCGCAGCAGTCCACCCATCATGGTGACGCATCGGCCGCCAGGTGCTCGCCGCCGCAGCGCTTCAACGGCGCGGTGGCGAGACGGAACGACGCCGCCCGGATGGGGCGGCGTCGCCCGCTTTGCAGTCTACTCGGTGGCTCGCTCCACCTCGTCGCCGGCCTCGTCGACCGCATCACCAGCAGCTTCGCTAGCCCCTTCGGCTGCGTCACCAACAGCTTCGCCAGCCCCCTCGGCCGCTTCGCCGGCCGCCCCGACGGCATCATCGACAGCTGCCCCGGCCTCGCTCGCGGCGTCCTCGGCCGGCCCGTCGTCGCAAGCGGCAAGGCCGAAGCCAAACAGCGCCAGCAGGGCCACGAGTGCGAGTGGGCGGATCGAGCCAAATTTGATTTCGCGCATGCGTATCCTCCATTGATTGCCACAGCACGGACAGCGTGCACGACGTGAAGGTTCCCAAGATGCGCCCGCGGAGGTCGGGCCGTGGCCAAGAACGATCCACCGGTCAATCGACCGCAATCTGCGCCCGATCGCGCCAGACGTTACCCGCCTCATCCGCCCAGACGACCTCGAGGTCACCCGGCTCGTCGACCCTGAGCATGAAGGCCTGGTACGGGTTGGCGGCGACGCCCGAACTCCATTCGGCACGGAACACCTCCACACCGTTGAACGTCGCGATCATGGTCTCGACGATCAGCCGCGGGATCGGGTTGCCTTGGCCGTCCACCCGGTGGCCGCTCTCCATCGGATGCGACAGCAGCGTCTTGATCTCGACCACGTCCCCTTGCACCACCCGGTCCGGCAGCCGCAGCCGCGGGCGGACATTCTCGACATAGCTCATGGCTCAACCCTCCCAAAATCAGGCACCGCAACCGCCGATGGTCACCCGGACCAGCCGCGACGTCCGGCGCACCGAACCGTCGGCCATCTCCGCCAGCGCCACCACCTCCTGCGTCTCCGCCAGCCGAATGCGGTTGGCGACGAACGCCCGGCCGGACTGCGGCGTGAAGCTGAAGCGTGCCACGCGGGCAACCGGGTTGCGGGTCGACAGCAGCACGACCTGCCGCACATGGTCCGCTGCGGTCATCGGGCTCGCCACCTCGATCGACACCGCCACCATGTTACCGTTCTCGGCAATCTCGGGCGCCTCCAGCACGATCCCGTCGCCATGCGCCTCGCGCCCCCGAAGAAACGCCGCCAGCGCCTCGGCGTAATCCGGGCTCGCCGCCGCCGCAACGCGGCTGCCCATGCCGACCGTGGCGGCCAGGGTCGCAGCACCTGCGATCAATTCCCGCCGCCCAAGCCCGAGGGTCATCGTCTGTCACTCCCCTGCCGAACACCAGACCCATGGACGTGGCGGCGGCAACGCGCCGGGTCAAGCCAGAGGCTGGCCACGAAGGCGCGAGCGTACTACCTCCGCGGTGCCATGATTCACGTCGAACGCCTGCGAGACCTCAACGATGCGCCCGAACGCCCGGCCGCCCGCTACGTCCTCTATTGGATGCAGCAGGCGCAGCGGGTCGCCACCAACCACGCACTTGAGCATGCGCTGGAGCGGGCAAACGCCCTGGGCCTGCCGCTGATCGTCGGCTTCGGCTTGATGGACGACTATCCCGAGGCCAACCGACGCCACTATGCCTTCATGTTGGAGGGTCTGGCCGATGTTGCAGCCGACCTCGAGGCACGTGGCATCCGCTTCGTGCTGCGCCACGGGCCGCCCGATCGGGTTGCCCTCGGACTTGCTGCGGACGCGGCCCTCGTCGTCTGCGATCGCGGCTATTTGCGCCATCAGGCGGCTTGGCGGCGCCGGGTCGCCGACGCGGCCGGCTGCCGCGTGGTGCAGGTCGAGAGCGATGTCGTCGTGCCGGTCGAGACGGCCAGCGACAAGGCCGAGTTCGGGGCGAGGACCATTCGCCCGAAGATCGAGCGCCGGCGCGACGGCTTTCTCGAGCCGCTCCGGCCACGGCCGACCGCCCACCCGTCGATCGGGGTCGATCTCCACTGTGACTTCGACCCTCATGATCCGTACGGCACGCTGAACAAGCTGAAGCTGGACAGCAGCGTCGATCGGGTCGCGCGGTTCGCGGGCGGTGCCGCCGAGGCCCGCAACCGGCTCGAACGGTTCGTCGAGACGAAGCTGAAGGGCTACGCCGATGGCCGCAACGAGCCGGTCGCCCGACAATGCTCGGAACTCAGCCCCTACCTCCATTTCGGCCAGATCTCGCCGATCGACCTGGCCCGCGCCGCCAGGGAGGCGCAAGGGGTCGGCAATGATGACCGTGCCTCGTTTCTCGAAGAGCTCATCGTCCGGCGCGAGCTGGCGATGAACTTCGTGGCCTTCACCGAGGACTACGACAGCTTCGGCATGCTCCCCGGCTGGGCGAGAACGACGATGCGCGAGCATCGTGACGACCGCCGCGAGCACCTCTACGACGAGGCCGCCCTGGCGCTGGGCGAGACCCACGATCGCTACTGGAACGCGGCGATGCGCGAGATGCGCGTCTCCGGCTACATGCACAATTACATGCGCATGTACTGGGGCAAGAAGATCATCGAGTGGTCGCCGGATCACGAGACCGCCTTCGCCACAGCGCTCGCCCTCAACAACCGCTATTTCCTCGACGGTCGCGACCCGGCATCCTACGCCAATGTCGGTTGGTTGTTCGGCCTGCACGACCGGGCCTGGACCGAACGGCCGGTGTTCGGCAAGCTGCGCTACATGAATGCGCGCGGCCTCGAGCGCAAGTTCGACATCGGGGCCTATGTCGACTGGACGAACACGCTCTGAGCCAAGCGCCGGCGTGTTGCGGCAGGCGGGGCGTTTTGCGTTTCCGGGGGGAGCGTCTAGCTTGGCCCATCCGACGGTAGGGCTGGCCGAATGGGTCAGCCGTGAGGGTGACAGGCGGCGCTCGCCGAGGTCGTGGCCGAGCATCTGGCGGCGGCCTGCGAGGCTTTTCGCACGCGCGAACTCGCGGCCGGCCGCAATGTCGCCGAGAACGACCTCAAGTGGCGCGGCTGGAAGGAAAGCCCGGCCAATCGCCAGTATGTCCAGGCACTCCGCCACTCCGTGATCAGCCTCTACGAGGTGCTCGACGTCGAGCTTGGCCGGCACTTCACGCGGCGCGACCTGATCCGCGGCGGTGAGCCGGTCGCGGTCGACGAGCCCGAGCGCTGCCGCCACATCGCCCCGAACGGGCTGATCGCCGCCCGCAGCTTGCAGCTGCGCCAGCGACTGCGCACGAGCGGGATCATCCTGGGCTCTTCGGTCGACGACCGCCCGGGGTGACGCGTTGGGCTCGCAGGGGCCGCTGGGCCCTCGACTTTGCCGAATGCCGCGCTAGGCTGCGATGAGACCTGCAGTCGAGGCGCGAGGCGCGCCCGCCTGCATGGGGAGACTTTCGAGAGGCGGAGCGATGAGCGCCAAGCCGGTTGAGGCCTTGCGGCCATCGGTCGATCGTCCGGAGCAGCGTAGCGACAGCGGGCGTGGCCGGCTGCTGGGCGGGTTCAAGGCGAAAGCCGACGAGCGGGCGTTGAGCGACGACGAGATCGCCGCCCTCCGCCAGCGGGCGGCCGCCGCCGACGTGACGCCCGACCTCGAGGCGGAGTTGTCGGTGGTGCTCGGCCTCGCGCATGAGCTCAAAGGCGTCGAGGCCGCAGCAGCGCGCCTGAACTTCGTCTTCGACTGCCTGCTCGCGAGCCCGCCGAAGCTGGCCCTGGCCCAGGACGAACGGCTCAGGCTGCAGGTCGAGAACCACCGCCACAGCGGTCCCCTGACCCGCTGGCTCGCCGAACTCAGTGCCGGCAGCCCGGTCGCCCTGATGCTGATCGCCCTCGGCTGCTCGCTGGCGATCTGGTCGCTGGTCTTCGCCGCCCTCGGCCTGATCGCCAAGCATGATGCCGAGAGTGCCTTGCAGATGGTCGATTCGATGGCCCTCGCCACCGTCTCCTACGCCGCCCTCGTCGGCGGCATCCTCAGCATCGCCACCCGTCTCAAGGAGTTCTCGAAGGTCCGCGATCTCGACCCGTTCGCCATGTTCTGGACCGCCCTGTTGAAGCCGCTGATCGGCGTGGTGCTGGCGATCTTCATCCTCGCCGCGCTCTATGGCGAGGTAGTGAGCCTGGGCGCCCTGCTCGGCCCCGGCGCCTTCGACGGCTACGGCAGCAACGACCTGTCCCGGCAGACCATCCACGTGCTCTGGGTGATCGGCTTTCTCGCCGGCTTCAGCGAACGCTTCGCCTGGGACTTCGTCGACCGCGCGCAAGGCCAGGCCGGCAGCAGCCCGCCGCCCGGCGGCAAGCGCCCGCCGCCAGAGCCACGAGGCTGAGGGCGACCGACGCACGCAGCGTCCCGCCCGGCGTCCCTCGACGCCGAGCCGGCAGCCGGGCTCAGCCCCGAGATCAGCCCGATGCGCCAGGGTTCTGCCGGATCTTCAGGCTGCGCCGCTCGATCTCCTTGCGGAACTCGCGCCGCAATGCCGCTGCATCGTGCCGGCGCTGCTCGGCCTCGTTGCGGATCTTCAGGTTGGGCACACGCGCCGGCCGGCCGCTGTCGTCGACCGCGACCATGGTGACATAGCTGGTCATGACATGCCGCTCGGTCTTCTCGATGATGTTCTCGGCGATCACCCGAATGCCGACCTCCATCGAGGTGTGGCCGGTGTAATTGACCGAAGCCAGGAAAGTCATCAGCTCACCGACATGCACCGGCTCGCGAAAGAACACCTGATCGACCGAGACGGTGACCGCATAATGATTGGAGTAGCGCGAGGCGCAGGCATAGGCCACCTGGTCCAACAACTTGAGAATGGCGCCGCCATGCACATGGCCCGAGAAATTCGCCATGTCCGGCGTCGCCAAGACCGTCATCCGCAAGGTCTTGTGCTGCGTGTCCCGGTCGTCGATCACATCCATGAGCGCCGTCTCCCAATGCTTCGATGGCAGCCTACCCGACCTTGCTGCAGCGCACCACCGGGCGTGACGACGCGGTTGCAAGGTCGCGGCGGTGCGCAGGGAAGCACGGGGGGGGAAATGATCTCCGCCCTCTGACAGGCAATACGGGACCCCCTCGGGATTTGGCGACGG
>CAZNWE010000074.1:0-18895 GCA_964576715.1 uncultured Geminicoccaceae bacterium
GCCACGTTGTCGAGGAAGTAGCGGTCGTGGGTGACGGCGACCACGGTGCCCTTGTAGTCGTGGAGGAAGCGTTCGAGCCAGGCGACGCTCTCGGCATCCAGGTGGTTGGTGGGCTCATCGAGGAGGAGGAGGTCGGGCTGGGAGAGGAGGAGGCGGCAGAGCGCCACACGGCGGCGCTCGCCGCCCGAGAGCTTGGTGACGTCGGCGTCGCCTGGGGGGCAGCGCAGGGCGTCCATGGCGATCTCGACGGTGCGCTCGATCTCCCAGCCGTTGACGGCGTCGATCTTCTCCTGCAGCTCGGCCTGCTCGGCCATGAGGGCGTCCATGTCGGCGTCGGGGTCGGCGAAGCCTTCGGAGACGGCGTTGAAGCGGTCGAGGAGCGCCTTGACCTCGCCCACACCGTCCATGACGTTGGCCATGACGTCCTTTTCGGGGTCGAGGTGGGGTTCCTGCTCGAGGTAGCCGACCTTGACCCCGTCGGCGGCCCAGGCTTCGCCGTTGAAGTCGGTGTCGCGGCCGGCCATGATCTTCAAGAGGCTGGATTTGCCCGAGCCGTTGACGCCGAGCACGCCGATCTTGGCGCCGGGGAGGAAGGCGAGGGTGATGTTCTCGAAGAGCTTCTTGCCACCGGGAAAAATCTTGGTGAGCTGCTTCATGACGTAGATGTATTGGTAGGAGGCCATGCTGGTCCTTTTGGGTATGGTGTCGGTTGCCGCCGGGCTGGCGCATTGTTTAGCAACCGGCGGGAGGTCCGCAAAGTGGCTGGTGGGCGATGCGGGCTTTTGCTCGGCCGGGGGCGGCGGTAGAGTAGCGGGACGGGGGTCGGTTCGCCGACGGAGCGGAGCGAGGGAGGTCGGACGTGACGAGACGGGTGTTGATCGTCGACGACGAGCCAAACATCGTATTGTCGCTCGAGTTCTTGATGAAGAAGGCGGGGTTTGCGGTCGAGGTGGCGAGGAACGGCCGCGAGGCGCTGGACGCCCTGACCGGCGAGGCGCCGGATCTGTTGCTGCTCGACGTGATGATGCCGGAGTTCGACGGCTACGAGGTGTGCGAGCGGATCCGCGCCGATCCGGGCTGGGCGGCGACCAAGATCGTGATGCTGACCGCGCGGGGGCGGGACAGCGAGCGCGACCGGGGGCTGGCCTTGGGGGCTGATGCCTATGTGACCAAGCCGTTCTCGACGCGGGAACTGGTGGCGCAGGTCGAGGAGATGCTGGCGGCGAAGTGAGACGGAGGGCCGCGGATCAGGGTCGGCGAATGAGCAGCGACAAGACGGGAACAGCTGGGCAGTCGGGAGCGGGCCGATGATCGACGGCCGGCGGCGGCGCCAGCTGTTGGCGATCCTCATCCTGGCGCTGCTGCTGTTCAATGCGCCGTTGCTGATCGTGGTGGACGCCGCCGCCGGCGGCGGCTGGCTGCCCGCCTATCTGTTCATCGGCTGGGCCGTGGTGATCGGGCTCGCGGCGCTGGTGATGCGGGGTGGGGCGGAGGGCTGATGTTCTCGCCCTGGATCATCGTGCTGGTCTCGGCGGGGTATCTCGGCACGCTCTTCGTGATCGCGTCGTTCGGCGACCAGCGGGCGCGCGAGGGGCGGCAGTTGATCGACCACCCGCTGATCTACACGCTGAGCATGGCGGTCTATTGCACCTCCTGGACGTTCTACGGCTCGGTCGGCCTGGCGTCGCAATCGGGCATCGCGTTCCTGCCGATCTATCTGGGCCCGACGCTGGCCGCCCTGCTCTTCCCCTTCGTGCTGCACAAGATCCTGAGGATCGCCAAGACCTACAGCATCACCTCGGTCGGCGACTTCCTGGCGTCGCGCTACGGCAAGAGCACGCTTTTGGGCGGGATCGCGACGCTGGTCGCGATGATCGCCGGGGTTCCCTATATCGCCCTGCAGCTCAAGGCCTTGTCGGCGAGTGCCGACGTGATGCTCGGGCTCGGCAGTGGCGGTGGGCTGGCGCCCTTCGGGATCGACACGGCGCTGATCATCGCGATCATCATGGCGATTTTCAGCATTCTCTTCGGCACGCGGCACATCGATGCGACCGAGACGCACCAGGGGATGGTGCTGGCGGTGGCGTTCGAGAGCATCGTCAAGCTCACCGCCTTCATCGCCGTCGGTATCTTCGTCACCTTCTATCTCCACGACGGGCTGGCGGCACTCACCGCGGCGAGCCGGGCGGCCGGTCATGGCGACCTCCTGCTGATGCCCGAGGGCTGGCGCTACCTCGACTGGTTCTTGATGATCCTCCTTTCGGGCTCGGTGATCTTCGTCCTGCCGCGCCAGTTCCAGGTGGCGGTGATCGAGAACGTCGACGAGCGGCATATCCGGACCGCCACCTGGGCGTTTCCCACCTATCTCCTGCTGATCAACATCTTCGTCATCCCGATCGCCCTCGCCGGCCGGCTGGCGGACATCGCGGATGGCGATCTCATCGTGCTCTTCCTGCCGCTCCAGGCCGACGCGCCCTGGCTGGCGCTCGCCGTCTATATCGGCGGGCTCAGCGCCGCCACGGCGATGATCATCGTCACCACTGTGGCCCTGAGCACGATGATCTCGAACGATCTGGCAATGCCGGTGCTTCTTCGGGTCGAGGCCCTGCAGCTGACCCGCAGGCCGGACCTGTCGCGGCTGGTGATCACCATCCGCCGTGCGTCCATCCTGCTCCTGCTGCTCCTGGCCTACAGCTTCTTTCGAGCCCTCGGTGCCGGCTACGGGCTGGTCGGCATCGGGCTCATCGCGTTCGCCGCGGTGGCCCAGCTGGTGCCGGCGCTGGTGCTCGGGATCTTCTGGCGCGACGCCAATCTGGTGGGGGCGATGGCCGGGATCATCGCCGGGATCACGGTCTGGGGCCTGACGCTGATCACCCCCGCCTTGGCCAATGCCGGGGTGATCGATCCGGCGGTCCTGACCGAGGGGTTCTTCGGCGTCGCCCTGCTGCGGCCCGAGGCGCTGTTCGGGCTCGAGGGGCTGCAGCCGGTGAGCCACGCCTTGTTCTGGAGCATCACGGCCAACGTGCTGCTGTTGTTCGCGGGCTCGCTCTTGTTCGAGCAGGGCAACCTGCAGCGGCTGCAGGCGCTGTTGTTCGTCAACGTTTTCGAGCGCGAGGGGACGACCCGGATCTGGCGCGGCGACACCAGGGTGTCCGAGTTGTTCGATCTCCTGGTGCGGTTCATCGGCCGGCAGCCGGCCGAGCAGGTGATGGCGATCGACGCCATCGCCCGCGACCAGCCGCTCGGGATGGACGGCCGGGCCGATGCGAAGTTCGTGCATCTGGTCGAGCGGCATGTGGCGCGGGCGATCGGCGCGGCCTCGGCACGGGCGATGGTGGCCTCGGTGGTCCGGGGCGAGGTGATCGGGCCTGACGACATCCTCGAAATTCTCGACGAGGCGTCGCAAGTGATCGAGTACAGCCACCAGCTCGAGGAGCGCTCGAGAGCCCTCGAGCGGGCCGGGGCCGAGCTCAAGCAGATCAACGAGCGGCTCCGCCAGCTCGATCGGATGAAGGACGACTTCCTCGCCACCGTCAGCCACGAGCTCAGGACACCCTTGACCTCGATCCGCTCGTTCTCGGAGATCCTGATCGACAACCCGGACCTCGAGGTGGCTGAGCGGCAGGAGTTCCTCGGCATTCTGGTGCGCGAGAGCGAGCGGCTGACCCGCCTGATCAACAATGTGCTCGATCTCTCGAAGATCGAATCGGGCAGCATGGACTGGAACGTCAGCGACGTCGATCTCGAGGAAGTGGTCGACCAGGCGATCGGCGCCACCCGCGGCATGGCCAGCGAGCTCGGTGCGGCCGTCGAGCGGGGCGAGCGGCTGGGCGGCCCGGCACTGGTGCGCGGCGACTACGACCGCCTGGTTCAGGTCGTGGTCAACCTTTTGGGCAACGCCTTCAAGTTCACCCCCGCGGGGGCGGGACGGGTGCGCGTCGGGGTCAGGCGCGACGGCCCGGCCTTCGTCGTGACGGTGGACGACAACGGTCCGGGCGTCAGCCCGCAGCACCGGGGAAAAATCTTCGAAAAGTTCTTCCAGGCGAGCGAAAGCCTCAAGGACCGGCCGAAGGGCACCGGTCTCGGGCTCGCCATCTGCCAGCAGATCATCGATCACTTCGGTGGTGCGATCTGGGTCGACGCGGGCGCGGTCGGCGGCGCCCGGTTTGCCTTCAAACTGCAGGCGCTGGCCCAGGACCAGGAAGAGCGGCAGGCCGCCGAGTGACCGTTTCGACCGCGCTCGCGATGAGCGACGGCCAACCCTGGGCGGCGAGCCGGCGCCATCCACACACTGCGACAGCTCGCCTCGACCGGTTTATGCTGCACTGCACAAAAATCTGCTTGAATCCGCCGGCGCCTTGCGCTATCTATTGTGCAGCGCAGCAAAAGAAGCAGGAGACAGCGTTATGGCTACCACCACCAAGACGACCCCGAAATTCGAGATGCCGAAGTTCGAGATGCCCAAGTTCAACTTCGACTCCGTCGTCGCCATGCAGAAGGCGAATGTCGACACCATGGTCGAAGCCCAGGGTATCTGGATGCAGGCCTTCGAGTCGATCGCCAAGCTTCAGTACGGCTGGATGGAAGAGACCTTCAAGCAGCACGAGGCGATGCTCAAGGGCGACGTCACCAAGAAGAAGCCCGAAGAATTCATGGCCGACGCCAAGGCCGCGGCCGACAAGGTCATGGCCGTTGCCAAAGAGCAGGCCGACCTCGGCATGAAGGCGCAAAAGCAGGTTGCCGACCTCGTGACCAAGCGTGTGAACGCCAATCTCGAGGACGTGAAGGCGCTCGCCGCCTGAGGCGGCTGGAGCGGTCCGGGTGTGCCCCGCCTCCCTGGGGTGACCTCGGATCTGCGTGGACCCCGGGCGGCAACCAGCCGTCCGGGGTTTACGCGTTCTTGACGACCGACTTGCCGCGGCATCGGCTCAGCGGACGATGAACACCGACATCGGGCTGTAGCTGGCGATCCAGCCGGCATTCGAGCTGAACAGGTGCTCCTTGATGCCGGGAATGTGCGAGGCCATGACGACGAGGTCGGCGTCGATCTCCGCGAACGTGTCACGCAGCTGCTTGTCGAGGTCGATGGTCATGTCCAGGCTGACGATCATCTTGGCCCGGGCGTCGATGCCGTGCTGTTCGGCTTTCGACTTGGCGAACGCCTCGAGCTTGGCCTGATACTCGGCAGGGTTGTGCGCGAGTGGTCCGGGCGTCTCGGTCGTGGCACCGACAAAGTGGAGTGTTGCGCCATAGTGCTCGGCGAGATCGACCGCGGTCCGCAACGCCTTTTCCAGGCGATCGACATGCTCGAGATCGACGGGCACGGCGATTGTTCGATACATCTCCAGCATCTCCTCTGCAGCGCTGGTGGTTGCCGGTCGACCGCGCACACGGCATGTCCGCCCAGCTCAGCGAACGACGTAGACCGAGCACTTGGCATAGAGCGTCACCTGCGACGCGGTCGAGCCCATCAAATGGTCCTTCAGCCGGGGATTGCGGGCACCCATGACGATCGCCGCTGCACCGATCTCCTCGGCGACGGCGCGGATCATCCGATGCGGCGCCTCCATGGTGCCACGCAAATGCCCCTTGACCACGATGTCGTCGGGAAACCGCTTCTCGAGGAAGGCGTCGAGTTCGGGCTGCTTGTCCTCCGGCAGCCGCCGCAGGTTGCGCTCGAGCGCCGGCACCACCCAGAGCACGTGCAGCTCCGCCTCGCGGCGCCGCGCCATCCCGATCGCCTCCTCGATCAGCTTGCTCCAGGCCTCCGCCTGACCCAGATCGAGCGGCAACAAGAGTTTCTCGGCCATCGTCTTCTCCCTCTCCAGCCGTTGTCGCGGCGACGCTCGACGACCACTGCCGCACAGCAGTCGTCGGCACCGGCTGGACTGTCGTTCAGCGCGTCATTTGCGGGTCGACGCGCAGTGCCCGGAACAAGCCCCAGCACATGATCACCAGCACGATCGCGAACGGAAAACCGGTGGCGATCGCCGCCGCCTGCAACGACGCGAGGCCACCGCCGAGCAGGAGGGCGATGGCGACCAGCCCCTCGAATGTGCACCAGAAGATGCGCTGGACGACCGGCGCATCGGTCTTGCCGCCGGCGGTGATCGTGTCGATGACCAGCGAGCCCGAATCGGACGAGGTGACGAAGAAGACGATCACCAGCGTGATGCCGATAAAGGAGGTGATCGCGGTTAACGGCAGGGTCTCGAGCATGACGAAGAGCGAGAGCTCCGGCACGTAGTCGGCGACCACCTGGGCCACGCTCTCCGTACCCAGATTGATGATCTGCCAGACGGCGGTGCCACCGAAGGCGGTCATCCACAGGATCGAGACGGCGGTCGGGATCAAGAGGACGCAGACGATGAACTCGCGCACCGTCCGGCCGCGGCTGACCCGGGCGATGAACATGCCGACGAAGGGCGACCAGGAGATCCACCAGGCCCAGTAGAAGGTGGTCCAGCCGTGCATGAAGCCGGTGTCCTCGCGGCCGACGAAGTTGCTGAGCGGCACCACGTTCTGCAGATAGGCCCCGGCATTGGTGAAGAAGCCGGTGGCGATGGCGAGCGTCGGGCCGAAGACGATGACGAAGCCGAGCAACAGGATCGCGAGGATCATGTTGATCTCGGAGAGCCGCTTCACCCCGGCCTCGAGCCCGGCCAGGACCGACAGCAGGGCAACGCCGGTAATCGCGATGATCAGGACGATGCGCGTTGTGTCGGTCGCCGGGATGCCGAAGAGATATTCGAGCCCGGCCGAGGCCTGCTGGGCGCCGAAGCCCAGGGACGTGGCGAGGCCGAACAGCGTGGCGAAGACGGCGAGCGTGTCGATCGCGTGCCCGGGCCAACCCCAGACCCGATCACCCAGGAGTGGGAAGAAGGCCGAGCGGATGGTCAGCGGCAGGCCGTTGTTGAAGGTGAAAAACGCCAGCGTGAGCGCCACCACGGCATAGATCGCCCAGGGATGCAGCCCCCAGTGGAAGATGGTGCCGGCCATGGCGACGGCCTGGGCTGCGGCGACGTTCTCGGGATCGACGCCCAAGGGCGGGTTCTGGAAGTGGTAGACGGGCTCGAGTACGCCAAAGAACATGAGGCCGATGCCCATACCCGCGGCGAACAGCATGGCGAACCAGCCGGCATAGGAGAAGTCCGGCTTGGCATCCGCACCGCCGAGGCGGATCCGGCCCCAGGGCGAGGCCACCAGGAACAGGCAGAAGAGGACGAAGATGTTGCCGGCCGACATGAACAGCCAGTCGAAGGTCGAGGTCAGCCAGGGCCTGAGCCAGCCGAAGAAGCTCTCGCTGCCGGTCGGAAACAAGAGGACGAGAGCGGTGAAGGTGACGATGGTCGTGGCCGAGACGACGAACACCGGATTGTGAATATCGAGACCGAACGGCCTGATGTTGTCCTGGCCGATCTCGTACTCGGTCGCCTCGACGGTGAAAGCCTGCTCGGTGATCCGCTCGCTTTCGGTGCTCATGCGCACACTCCCCATTGCCGCGGCGACGACACCGGAGCGGTGTCGGCGGCACGCTAGCTCAGTTCCGGGCGCGCACCGTGCGTGCAGCGACCCGCCAGCCTCCCAGGCACGTTGCATCGAGCCTAGCATGACAAACCAGCAACGCAACCCGTTGCTGTGCCGGGTGCCGGCAACGCCGCGGCGACCGGGCGGAGACCGGCGGGACGCGGCCGATGCGCTGCTTCAGCCGAGCGAGCGGCGGGTCAGCACGGGGCCGATGGTCTCGAAGACGATGGTCCCGGCGACGGCCACGGCGACCAACTCGCCGGCGGCTTCTGGGTAGCGCTCGGCCGCCAGCAGCGCCATCCCCATGGCGACCCCGGCCTGCGGCATCAGGCCGAGGCCGAGCCAGCCCGCGCCGAGCCCGTCGTCGCGGCGCAAGAGAGGCCGTGCGGCCCAGCCGCCGAGCAGCCGCGACGCCACGCGCAGCCCGCCATAGGCGAGGAGCAGGGGCAGCGCCATGGCGAGATGTTCGGGATCGGCGGCGGCCCCGGCGGCGACGAAGAAGAGCACCAGGAACGGCCACTCGATCTGTTCGATCTCGCGAAACGAGCGCTCGTGATGCCGGGACAGGTTGGCGATTGCGACACCTGCGGTCATCCCGGCGAGCAGCGACGACACCTCGAGGATGTCGGCGAGTGCGGCGATCAGGAGGATGATCGCCAGCGCCTCCGTCTGCGTCGGCTGGCCGGGCTGCAGCCGGCCGGTGAGATAAGCCGCTGGAGCACCGATCGCGAGCCCGAGAAGCACCGACCCGCCGAGCTCCCAGCCGGCCTGCAGCAAAGCCTGCCAGCCATTGGCATCGGTGAGCCAGCCGAGTGCGGCAAGGGCGATCCCGAAGGCGATGATGCCCCAGGCATCGTCGATGGCGACGACGCCGCGCAGGATCTCGCCCCGCCGCCCGCCGCCGCCCATCTCGCTGACCACGTCGTGCACGGCGGCGGGATCGGTGGCGACCGCCATGGCGGCGAGCGGCAAGGCGATGGCTGCCGGGTAGCCGAGCCACAGGAGGCCGCCGCCGACCAGGAGCCCGCTCGCCGCGGTGATACTGAGCGACAGGCCGAGCACCGCGCGGCCGGTCCGCCGCCAGCGCTCCGTCGTCAGATCGCCGCCGAGCAGGAACGCCACCATGACGAGCGCGACGTCGAGCAACGGCTCGGTGATGCCGGCGGTGAGATCGCGGACCTCGTGGCCGGTGAGCCAGCGCACCAGGGCGGCGATCGCCACCCCGGCGAGGACGAGAACCGTGACCCGCGGCAGCCGCAGCCGGCGGGCCGCGGCATCGCAGAGAATGCTGAGAGCGAGGACGATGCCGATGGCGAGCAGCGTCGCCGTAGCGGGCGATATCGGCACGGCGGCGGGATCGAGTGACGGCATGCAGAACCCGTTCGAGAGACAGACCACCGAGGACGGACTTGCCGTTCGGCCGCGTGGCGACCGGGCGGCGGACTGGGCCCGATCAGGGGCAGCCGAAAGCGACGGAAAAAGCTATCATGGTATCGCTAGTTGCTGTATAGTTTCCCTTGTTTGGAAATAAGGCAGCTTGCTGTTGTCTGCCTAGCGCCTCGATTAACGTCGCACGAAGGAAACTGATCATGCGTATCATCGCTTGCGTCATCCTCGCGCTGAGCTTCGCGGCCGGTACGGTCTACGTCGTCACCCCGAACGACACCATCGCTCGCAGCTGCGTCGAAACCAACACCTGCCCCTAGGCTAGCGGGTCCTCCGCCGGTGGTCGAGCGATGCGCGCGCCGGTCCGCCCTGCTGGAGCGCGGTGGCTAGCACGGCTAAACTGGTCGGTCGCGGTGCTTTTGCACTTGGCGCTCGCCATCGCACCGGCTGGTGCCGACGAGCATGTAGAGTCGGCTGGCTGGTCGCCACCATCGCCGGATCGTGATCTCAGCGATAAGCTCAACAAAGCCTGTGGCGAGGGGGACAGTGATACGTGCGGCGTCGAGGCGGTGCGGCGCGGCGACCATGCGTATGTCTACCCAGCCGCAGCACCGGCGCCAATGCTGTCCTTGCAGGCGGCGTGCCTGAAGGCGCCCGATGCGCCCTTTGTCGATCGTGGCGTGGTGCGTGGCGTGCCCGCCGATTTCCAGCCGTGGCTGCAGCCGGTGCCGGCAGCAGCACTCGGTACCTGGATCGCGGCCGAAGGCGTGCTGCGCCAGCCGAATATCAACACCATCACGTTCTGCGGCTTGCGGCTCGACGACGTCTTCCTGCTCGACTGGTCGGCAACCGAGGCCCGGGTTCGCTTCGACCTCGTCGAGTTCGCCGAAGCGGCGCGCCCGCCACTCGGCACCGTCGCATCGCGCGGCATCTTCAGCGGCGGGCTGAGCATCGATCGGAGCACCATCGCCACTGATATCCACCTCGAGGACGGCCGTTTCGGTGCCTTTGTCGAGATCGAGCGCAGCCGCTTTTCCGGCCCGCTTCGGGCAGCCAACACGCGGATCGACGGTGCGCTGCGGCTACGCGACAACGTCTTCGAGGCGGCGGTCCGCCTCGAGGCGATGGGCATCGGCGGCGACACCATTATCAGCGGCAACGATTTTCCGACCCGCGTTGCCGAGCAACCCCGCGAGCCCGATGGCACGAGCTTCAGCGTCGTTCGGCTGCGCGAGCTGCGGCTCGGCGGCGTGCTGGAGTTCGTCGACAACAAGTTCGTTCCCGGCGAATCGCCAGCCATGAGCCCCGGCCGAGCGCGCGCCCGCTCACTCTATATTCAAAAGAGCACGATCCAGGACAACGATGTGACGGTCCGTGGCAATGTCTTTGCCGGCCGCGTCTACCTGATCGAGCTGGAGGGAAAAAAGGTCACGGTCTCGCAGAACGTGTTCGACGAGCTCTTCGAGCTCAGTTCCAGCAATGTCTACAGCTTTCGCAGCTTTGCCAACCAGTATCTGGGCCCGTTCAGCATCACCAACAACCGCCTCGATACGTCGCTGATCATCGACGGCGACAGCTTCGACCGCAACGCGACCCGGCTGCTCGATGTGCGCAGCAATCGCGTCGGGCACGACCTGCGCTTCTCGCCGCGGTCCTGGCCGGCCACAGACTCGACGGTCGACTTCAGCTTCAACCAGATCGTCGGCCCGTTCAGCTTCTTCTGGCCGGTCAACGATGCCGAGAAACCCCGCGTGGTCGACTGCGAGACGAGTGCGCTGCCGCGACGCTGGCAGGGCACCATCAACTTTCTCGGCACCACGGTCGAGACGGCGATGCGACTGGTCGAAAGCTGCGCCGATCCGCGTTTTACTCAGCTGCAGGAGTTCACCGCACCCGTCGAGTCCTCGCAGAACGGCGGTGGTGATCCATTACCGTCCCGATCGGCGACGAACAGCCATTGCCCGAGCGGGGGCAGCGAGCCCGCGACCGAACTCGATCTGACGCTGGTCGAGGTCGGCGTGCTGCAGCTCGATCTCGCCCCGCATTGCCAGTATGCCTGGCGCGGCCAGGGCCTCACCTTTCGCTACTTCGGCGCGCCCTTCAGCAGTGATATCTACGTGGTGAACGGCAACAGCTCGCTCGTCGGCTACGATGAGGAACGGGCGATCGGGCACCTGATCGCCTGGCTGGACGACGTCCAGGGGCCGGCGTCCGAAATCTATTTCTTCGTCTCCGACTATCTGCGCAGTCGCGGCCTGTTGAACGAGAGCCGGGACTGGTTGGAGAACGCCAAGCGCGCGATCTACCAGCCGCAGGCCGACGAGCCGTTGTTGCAGCGTCTGGCCGACGGGGTCGTCTACGCGGCGCTTTGGCCGGCCGGCTTCGGCGCCAAACCCGAGCGCGTCATCTGGTGCATGGTGGTGCTCTGGCTCGTCGGCTACGGCGTCTACACGCTGCACTATCGCGGCTGGATCAACGGTGCCGGCGTCTTCTGGCATCGCCTGCGCCACCCCGCACCTGCCGACATCTACCGCCTGCCCGACCGGGATGCGCCGGCAGGGGACGGGCTGGCTGAAGGGCCGATGGCCCCGCCCGCCGCGCCTTCGATCTTCGTCGAGCCCGGCCGCGTCGTCGCGGCCGGATGGGCGGCGCTGCGCGACTATCGGCAGGCCTGGGAACGGGAGCGCCGGGATCTCGCCAGCGCCGCGCCGGCGCTCGACGGCAACCGCACCAACAAGCTCGGCTTCGTCACGACCTCGGCTGATCGGACCGCCCGCCGCTTCTCGCTCTGGTCCTACTCCCTCGATGTCACCCTGCCGATCGTGCCGCTCGGCCGCTTTGGCACCTACAGCGCCGACAACGCCCTGGTTCGCGGCTTCAGCTACCTTCACCACATTCTCGGCTGGTGGCTGGGTGCCCTGTTCATCGGTGCGCTGACCATCCTCTGACCCGGCCCATTGACCTCGGCAGCACCACCGCCGACCTTGAGGCCACTGGCAAGGGAGGCAGTGCACATGGTCGAGCTGTTCGGGCAATCCTTCAGCCGCCGCGACGCGGCGCGCCATCTCGGCGACTGGTCGCAGGCATTCGGCATCGACCTCGTCGTCTACGACGACGGGCCGGAGCGCGGTGGGCGCGCCCTTCGCCTGCGCAGCGGTGGCGGGCTCGAGGCCGAGATCCTGGTCGACCGGGCCATGGACGTCGGGGCGATGAGCCTGTTCGGGGTACCCCTGGGCTGGCGCTCCGGCAACGGCTTCCGGCATCCGTGGCTGCACGAGCACGACGCCGAGGCCGGGCTCGGCTGGCTGCGCTCGTTCTCCGGGCTGATGAACACCTGCGGCCTCGACCACATCATGGGCATGGCCGAGGAGACGGCCGAGCACTTCAACTACCCCTACCGGCCCGCGGTCAGCCACGGCATCCACGGCCGCGTCGCCTTCACCCCGGCCAGGCTCGAGGGATACGGGGCGCGCTGGGACGGCGATGCCTGCACGCTCTGGGCCGAGGGCCGGATCCGCCAGGTCACCATGTTCGGCGAGAACCTGGAGCTGCATCGGCGGATCGAGGCTCCGGTCGGCGGGGCCGGCCTCGAGATCCGCGACCGGGTGACCAATCTGGGCTTTCGCACCACGCCGCATGCCATGCTCTACCACGTCAATCTCGGCTGGCCCGTGGTCGCCGCCGAGACCCGGCTGGTGATGCCGCTGGAGCGGACGGTGTTTCACGCCCACGACCCGCACAGTTCGCAGATTGGACCGGTCGAGCAGGCACCGCCGCAGGCCGGTTTCCGCGAGCAGGTCTACGAGCACGCCCTGTGCCCTGCCGCAGACGGCAGCAGCACGGTGCTGCTGGTCAACCCGAGCTTCGCCGGCCTGCCCGGCACCACCGGGCTCGGTTTTCGACTGACCTATGACGCCAAGGCGATGCCCGCTTTCTACCAGTGGCAAAATTTGCACGAAGGCGACTATGTCATAGGTTTAGAGCCGGCGACCTGCCACGCCGGCAGCCGCGAGGACTGGAAGAAGCGGGGCGAGATGATCTGGCTCGAGCATGGCCAAGGGCGTGACTATCGGCTCGGCTTCGCGGCCCTCGTCGGCACCGAGGCCCTGGACACCGCGACGCGGCGCCTCGATGCCCGCGACTGAGACCGGCATCCTCGCGACCGCTGGCACGCATTGGCGGATCGCCACGGCCGACCGGGTGGCGCTCCTGGTCGATGGCGCCGCCTATTTCGACGCGCTTGCCGCCGCCATCGAACGGGCGCGGCGATCGATCACCATCGTCGGCTGGGATATCCGCTCGGACCTGCGGCTCGAGCCCGGGCGCTCGCGCGAGACCCTGGCCGAACGCCTCGTCCGGCTGCTCGACGCCACGCCGGCGCTCGAGGTGCGCCTGCTCATCTGGGACTGGATCATCGCCTACAGCCTCGACCGCGAGTTCCTGCCGCAGTGGCAGATGGCGCCGCTGCACGACCGGCTGAGCTTCGTCCTCGACGATGCGCTGCCGGTCGGTGCCGCGCAGCACGAGAAGGTGGTGGTGATCGACGGCGACCTCGCCTTTGTCGGCGGCCTCGATCTCGCGGACGGTCGCTGGGATACGCCCGATCACGATCCGGCCAGCGCCATCCGGGCGCTCGCCGACACCGGCAAGCCGCGGTTGCCCTTCCACGACATGATGCTGGTGGTCGACGGCGCCGCGGCGATGGCGGTGACCGAGCTCGTCGAGCGGCGCTGGCAACGCGCCACCGACCAGGAGCTGGCGCTGCGCCCCGAGACTGCCGGCGAGGCGGCGGCATGGCCGCCGAACGTCGAGCCGCAGGTCCAGGACGTCGCCATCGCCATCGCCCGGACCCGGCCCGCCTATGCCGGCATGGCGCAGACGCGGGAGATCGAGGCGCTCTACCACGCCGCGATCAAGAGCGCGGAGCGTTTGATCTACATCGAGAACCAGTACCTCACGGTGCGCTCGATCGCCCGCACCCTGGCCGCGCGACTGCGTGACCGGCCGGCCCTCGAGCTGGTGATCATCACCCCGGACAAATGCGAGGGCGCGCTCGAGACCGCGGTCATGGACCGGGGCCGCGCCGCCTTCGTCGCGGTGCTCGAGCAGGCGGCGCCGGACCGGCTGGCGGTGTTGACACCGTTCAGCCGGGGCGTCGGGATCCACGTCCACGCCAAGCTGATGATCGTCGATGATCGCTTCTTCACCTTGGGCAGCGCCAACCTCGCCAATCGCTCGCTGGGGGTGGACAGCGAGATCAATCTCGTTATCGAGCGGGACGGCGTCGATCCGACGATCCGAGGCTGGCGCCAGCGCCTCCTGGCCGAACATCTGGGGGCGGCGCTTGAGACGCTGGCCGCCACCGAAGCGAAGGAAGGCTCGATCATCAACACCATCGCCACCCTCAACGATCCCGATGCTGCCCGGCATTGCCGGCGCTTGGTGCTCGAGCGCCAATCGCTGCCGGAGCCGCTCGAGGAGATGGCCGATCTCGCCGACCCGCCGGAGCCGATCATTCCGGATCAGCTGTTCGGGCCGGCGCTGCCGCTGCGCCAGCGGCGCCGCCTGCGGCGTGGGCTCGGCCGGGCCGCCGGGCTCGCCGGCCTTGCCCTCCTGGCCCTCGGCTGGCCGGGCTTGGCCGCCCCGCCGCTGCCGCCGTGGCCCAGTCTGACCGCCGCCATCGTGTTGCTCGGGCTGTGGATCGTCGCCGAGCGGCTGTGGCGGCCGAAGCCGGCATGATGCGGGTCGCCACCTACAACATTCACAGCTGCGTCGGCGTCGACCGGCGGCGCAAGCCCGACCGGATCGCCGAGGTGCTGCGCGGTCTCGAGGCTGATGTCATCGGCCTGCAGGAGGTCGAGGGGCGGCGGAGCCGCAGCCGAATCGACCAGGCCCAGCACCTCGCGGCGAGGCTCGGGCTCAACCTCGTCGAGGGCCCCCTATTGCTCGAGGGCAAGGGCAGCTATGGCAATGCGCTCCTCACCCCGCACCGGGTGCTCGCGGTCGAGCGCCGGGTGTTCGAGCGGCCGGGCAGCCAGACCCGGGGCCTGATCGACGTCTGGCTCGACGTTTCCGCCCTCGGCCCGGCCTTCGCCGTCGCCCCGCTTCGGGTGATCGTCACCCATCTCGAGGTGCGCGATCATCGCATCCGCTCGACCCAGCTGCGCGAGCTCAAGCACCTGATCGACGACGGCCCGCCCGGGCCGACGGTGCTGCTGGGCGACCTCAACGAATGGTGGAATCGGCGCCTGGCACTCCGCGCACTCGACCGCAGCGCGCCGTTCCTGCATTCGCCGGCCACCTTCCCGGCCCGGCTGCCGCTGCTGCGGCTCGACCGCATCGCCGTGCGCGGCCTCAGATCCACCGACCACGACAACCGCGCCCACCGCGTCGAGACGCGGCTGACCCGGATCGCCTCCGACCACTTGCCGCTCCTGGCCGATCTGGTACCGCAGCGGCCGGGCGTCGCCGCGGCGAAAGACGATCAGGCGACGGTGAGCTCTTCTTGCGCCTCGATGCCGTTGGTCCGGCAATAGGCCTCGAGTTCGGCGAAGGCGGCATCGATCGCAGCACCGTCGTCGCCGCGAAAGACGATACTGGTGCCGGGCTTGTCGAGGCGAAAGAACGGGTAGCTGCCGATGTCGATCCCGGGCCGGCGGGCCTGGATCGCCGCGAGGGCCTCGGCCATGTCACCCTCGCCTTTGAATACCACGAGCGTGCGCGAGCGCAGCATGGCGCCGCCCTCGAGCCGGGGGGCGAGCATGTCGAGCATCGCCTGCATGATCCGCGGCACGCCGGCGAGGACGTGCACGTTGTCGACGACGAAGCCGGGGGCGATGCTCACCGGGTTGTCGATCAGCGCGGCACCCTCCGGCATGTCGGCCATCTTCAGCCGTGCTGCGGTGCGCCGCTCCGGCGGGTAGAAGGCGATCAGCCGCCGCTCGGCCTCGGGGTGGCGGATCAGCTTGCGGCCGCAGGCCTTGGCCACCGAGGCTGCGGTAATATCGTCGTGGGTCGGGCCGATGCCGCCGGTGGTGAAGAGGTAGTCGACCTTGGCGCGAAGGGCATTCACCGCATCGACGATCTCCGCCTCGATGTCCGGTACTACCCGGACCTCGACGAGGCGAATGCCGAGCTTGCCGAGGAAGGTCGCGAGGTAGGGCAGGTTGGCATCGACCGTCCGGCCGGAGAGGATCTCGTTGCCGATGATCAGCAGGGCTGCCGTCACCCTGGTTGCCGCTGCGGGCTGCGTCGCTGCCAAATCGTCCGCCATGCTTGCCGTCTCCCTGCGCCCCGCCCGAGCGATATAGCGCCCATCCGGCTGCCCGTCTCGCGCCAATCGGCCCATCCCGCGCCAATCGGCCCATCCCGCGCCAATCGGCAAGCCTTGGCCGCCGCTGGAAGCGCTGTCTCGCCGCCGGCAGCCTCGCCTGCGGCACGGTCGTCACCGCGCTCTCGTCGCTGGACGATCCCCGGTGCGCGCACCGGCATCGGGTGTCGAGCGGATCGAGGGCGGCGACAGGCTGGTCGGCGCCGACACCGCCAGGGCTGAACGTCTCTGGGCCGCAGTGCACGAAGCCCAGTTCCGGCGCTCTGTCTGACAGTGGGGTGACGTTGCCGGCGCCATCGACCCCGCCTCCCCCACGGCTGTCGCCCGAGCCCGCGACGGCGCTGTCACGGGTCTGGCTTGCCATTGCAAATTCAACTATGACGCGATAATTATACATTCTATTCCCTTTTTAATTGATCATCGCCGCCGGCGCCTGCACCGCGGCGAGCGGGAGCAAGGCAACGATGACCGACATCAAGGCGCTGGCATTCGATCTCGAGCGCTACACGCTGACGCTCGCCGAGCATCCGGGCACGCCACAGCCCTACCACGTCGGCGGCGACACGTTCCGCCACCGCGAGCAGCTCAAGCGCGCCGGCGGCGTCTGGTCACGCTTCGACCAGGCCTGGCGCTTTCCAACGGTCACCCAGCTCGAAACACTGCTCGCCCTGCTCGACGGCCGGCCGGTGGCGCCCGGTCTCGCCGAGGCGACGGCCACCTACGATCCCGGAGCAGCCAACGGCGCCGGCAAACGGGGCGGCAAGCACTATCACGGCCACCGCGAGCGGCTGCGCAGCCGCTTCATGGACTCCGGCGCCGAGGCCCTTGCCGATTACGAGCTGGTCGAGCTCCTGCTCTTCTTCTCCGTCTGGCGCCGCGACACCAAGCCCGTCGCCAAGCAGCTCCTCGAGCGCTTCGGCGGCATCGGCGGCCTGCTCGCCGCCGACCCGGTACGCTACCGGGACATTACCGAGCTCACCGCCGGCGGCGAGGAGGACCTGAAATTCACCGCCGTCCTGCTCAAAACCGTCCAGGCGGTGCTGCAGCGGGCGCTGAAAGAGCAAATCATCGACCGCCCCGTGATCGGCTCCTGGACCGTCCTGATCGAGTACCTGCAGCTCGCCATGACCCACGAACCGGCCGAGCACTTCCGCATCCTCTTCCTCGACAGGAAGAACATCCTCATCAAGGACGAGGTGCAGAGCCGCGGCACCGTCGACCACACCCCGCTCTACCCGCGCGAAGTGGTCAAGCGCGCCCTCGAACTCGCCGCCTCGGCCATCATCATGGTCCACAACCACCCCTCGGGCGACCCGACCCCCTCCAAACCCGACATCGACATGACCCGCCAGGTCATCGCCGGCTTGGCGGCGGTCAACATCACCGTCCACGACCACATCATCGTCGGCAAAAACCGCCACACCAGCTTCAAGAGCAGTGGGTTGATTTGAGAGAAGAGCAGGGAGGGTGACCCTCCCTGCACCCACCGTTCGTCTTGACTGAGCTGTCCACTTAGGCGTGACTACCCATAGCGCGGCGGAGCGGATCGGGTGTGAAGCAATGCGAATGACCAAAAAAGAGCTGCGGGACCGTGTTTCATCGTGGGATGAAATACAACATGCACCTGTGTCGATACCACCAACAAACCTAAAAAATCTTTCTCATAGAGCGTGTGTAGAAGCTATCATGG
This sequence comes from uncultured Geminicoccaceae bacterium, assembly GCA_964576715.1. GTDB lineage: Bacteria > Pseudomonadota > Alphaproteobacteria > Geminicoccales > Geminicoccaceae > SLRI01. The sequence goes on from CAZNWE010000074.1 coordinate 17,934, forward strand.
GCTGGTTCTCGGAAAACTGTGAATATCCAGCGCACTGCACGCCCTATATCAGCGCAGAAGGTGGCTATCAGTATATTTGGGGAGGCCCCTATGACACTCGCGATATTATTGTAAATGTTTTCGGTGACTGGCTCGAAGAATCGATACTAGAGAGTTCTATCTCGAAACTGGAAAACGAAGGCTACGTTTGGGTCCCGAATTCTGCGAGACGGTTGCCACCCGACGAGGATTTTGAGGACGAAGTTGTGCCAGCCACTCAACGTACACCGGCAGAGCTGCATGCAGCGATGCTGGAACGTCTTGCGAGCCTATCTGAACTACTGGACACCTTGCCGTTGACGAGACCAGTCGGCATCGGCCACAATAACCCGCCCGACGATATTATCGACTACGATGATATCGATGACATACGTGATGCCTCCGCACTCCTTGCATCTCAGCCTATAGAACCAGATGATACCGCTCCTGCCCAAGGCGCTGTTCAGAAACTCAATTCGGTGTCTGCACGGATAATCAAGAAACTAGGCGAGAAAGCAGATATATTTTTCACAGAGTTTGCGAAAAGTGCAGGTGCATTGGCTGCCAAATTGGGTATCCCTTTAATTGTAGCCGAGATTCTCTTTGACCTCAGACAGGTTGTAGCCACAGCATCAGAATGGCTTTTAGTTTTTAATTTGCCATTCTGATTTGAACAAAGCTGGCATTCATATTTTAATCGCCGATGGTAGGCGCGACCCGGAAATTTTCAAGCGAAAAAGCACACCTTTTTCTTTAACCTTTGGGTGAAGATAGACGCCCCCCTTCCCAGCCAACCGCGTCCGCAGCTTCCGGCACGCCGCATGCGACCGAAACAGCTTGGCGCAGCGCGGCCAGCGTTAAAAAGGGAGGTGTCCCCTTTCTCGAGCTTCGAAACAGCTTGGCGCAGCGCGGCCAGCGTTAAAAAGGGAGGTGTCCCCTTTCTC
>CAZNWE010000075.1:0-11615 GCA_964576715.1 uncultured Geminicoccaceae bacterium
TGGTGCGCCCCCAGGGACTCGAACCCTGAACCCGCGGATTAAAAGTCCGCTGCTCTGCCAATTGAGCTAGAGGCGCCCGGCGCTGGCTATCGACCATGCCACCGATGCCGTCAAGATGGGGGCCGGTTCTCAACCCCGCCAGGGCTCGATGTCGCCCCGGGCTTGAGCGGCGGCGAAGCCTTCGGCGAAGGCCGCGAACCCCCCCGTCTCGATCGCCGCTCGCATGCCCCGCATCATCGCCTGATAGAACGACAGATTGTTCCAGGTGAGCAGGATGGCCGCCAGGATCTCGTCGGCCTTGACCAGGTGGTGCAGGTAGGCCCTGGAATAGTCCCGCGTCGCCGGGCAGTCGCTCGTCTCGTCCAGTGGCCTGGGGTCGTCGGCGTGCCGCGCGTTCTTGAGATTGACCGGCCCGAAGCGGGTGAAGGCCTGGCCGGTCCGCCCGGAGCGGGTCGGCAGCACGCAATCGAACATGTCGATGCCGCGGGCCACCGCCCCCACGATGTCCAAGGGCTTGCCGACCCCCATCAGGTAGCGCGGCCGGTCGCTGGGCAGGGCAGGGGTGGTGGCCTCGAGTGTTTCGAACATCACCGCCTGCGGCTCGCCGACGGCGAGGCCGCCCACCGCATAGCCGTCGAAACCGATGGAGTTGAGGCCCGCGGCCGATTGCCGGCGCAGCGTCGCATCGGTGCCGCCCTGAACGATGCCGAACAGCCCGTGCCCGACGCGTGGCACGAACGCCGCCTTCGAGCGGTCGGCCCAGCGCAGGCTGAGCTGCATCGCCCGTTCGACCTCGCTCCGCTCGGCCGGCAGCTTGAGGCACTCGTCGAGCTGCATGGTGATGTCGGCACCCAGGAGATGCTGGATCTCGATGCTGCGCTCCGGGCTCAAATCGTGCCGGCTGCCGTCGAGGTGCGAGGCGAAGGTGACGCCCGCCTCGGTGAGCTGCCTGATCTTGGCCAATGACATGACCTGGAATCCGCCACTATCCGTGAGAATCGGCCCGGGCCAGCGCATGAAGCCGTGCAGCCCACCGAGCCTGGCGATCCGCTCGGCCCCGGGCCGCAGCATCAGATGGTAGGTGTTGCCGAGAATGATCTGGGCACCCGTCGCCCGGATCATCTCGACGGTCATCGCCTTGACCGTGGCGGCCGTGCCGACCGGCATGAAGGCCGGGGTCTCGACGCTGCCGTGCGCCGTGTTCAGCCGGCCACGTCGGGCCGCTCCATCCTCGCCGAGGAGGGCGAAGCCGAGGCTCAAGCGCCCGGCCCTGCCGAAGTGATCGTTACGCGCCAAACCTGCGTAAATAATTGTTGAACCAGCGGAGACATGAAATGTTCTCGAGCGGCCTCGCCTTCGTGATCTTCAAGGCCATCATCGGCTTCGGCCTGCCGATCGCCTTCGGCCTGCATCAACTGCACCTGCTGAAGAAAGACAAGGAAAAGGGCAGCCCCGGCCCGGCTGGCGAGCCGCAGCCGCTGCCCGTGGCCGAGCCCGTTCCGGCGGTCGCCAACCAGGATGTGCCGGCCGACGAGCGGAAGGCGGCCTGACGCGCGCCGGCGGTGACTTATGGCAGTTCGCCTGCGGGGCGGTCGGCAGCACCGCTCCGCACCAGTACCTTGCCCGGGTTGAGAATGCCGCGGGGATCGAGCATCGCCTTCAACTGACGCATCAGGGCGATCTCGGCGCCGCTGCGGCAGTGGTCCAGGTAAGGTGCCTTGAGCGAGCCCAGGCCGTGCTCGGCGGTCACCGTGCCGCCATGGTCGCGGGTGATGGCGTAGACGAGGGCCTCGATCGCGTGTCCCGGATGCGGCTCGGTACCCGGGGTCGCGACCTGCAGATGAATGTTGCCATCGCCGAGATGGCCATAGAAGACGACCGTGCAGCCCGGCCAGCGCGCCTCGAGTGCTTGCCGCAGATCGCTGCTGCAGGCGCCGATCCGCGCGATCGGCAAACCGAGGTCGAACTCGGTGCGCTCGCCCAGGAGTGCGTTGAATTCCGCCACCGCGTCGCGCACCGCCCACAACGCCAGCGCCGCCGCGTGGCTTTGCGCGATTGCCGCGTCCTCGATCATCCGGCACTCGAGCGCGGCCTCCATGAACCGCTCGAAGCGGTCCTGGTCCGCTGCCGGGTCCGCGCCCTGGATCTCGAGCAGGACATAGATGCCATGCCGCCCGGCCAGCGGTGCTCTGACCCCCGGGGCCCCTTGCCGCTCCTGTGTCCCGACGATCAGGTCGTAGTAGCTTGGCCACATGATCTCGAAGCTGGAGAGGAGGCCGGCAAGCTCGCCCCGGGCGCGCTCGAGCAGGGCCAGGGCGGCGGCAAAGTCGGCGAGCCCGCAATAGGCCGTGGCCGAGGAGACGGGCAACGGCTCTAGCTTGAGCACCGCCCGGGTGATCACGCCGAGCTGTCCCTCGCTGCCGATGAACAGCTGCTTGAGGTCGAACCCGGCATTGTTCTTGAGCATGGTGTTGAGCATCTCCAGCACGGTGCCGTCGGCCAGCACCACCTCGAGGCCGAGCACCATCGCCCTGGTCATGCCGTAGCGGATCACCCGGTTGCCGCCGGCATTGGTCGCGATGTTGCCGCCGATCGCACAACTGCCGCGGGCCCCCAGATCGAGAGCGCAGAGGAAGCCGGCGTCCCGGGCGGCGTTCTGGACGACCTCGAGCGGCGTGCCGGCCTTGACCGTCATGGTGGCCGCGGCCGGATCGGTGCCCTCGACGCCGACCAGCCGGTCGAGCGCCAGGGCGACGTCGCCGGGACCGGGCACGGCACCGCCGGAGACCCCGGTGCGGCCACCCTGGGTCACCACCCCCTGACCGTGCGCGTTGCAGATCGCCAGCGCCCGGGCCACCTCCGCCGTCGTCCGCGGGCGGATCACCGCCAGCGGCAGCCGCGGCGGGGCCACGCTCCAGTCGCTGGCGTGGCGCTCGAGCTGCTCCGGTGCCGAACTCACGACGGCCTCGCCAAGGGCCGCCACCAGCGCCTCGACCGCGATGCTCATGTCGCGGCCTTGGCGGCTTCGCGATGGCGCTGCAGGAGGTCCATGATCAGCGTCGCGATCTGATCGATCGAGCGGGCGGTGACGTCGATCACCGGCCAGCCCTGGCGGACGATCAGGCGGCGGATCTCCCGCACCTCTTCGGCTACCGCATCGAGGTCGGCATAGGGTGTGCCGCCCTTCGCCACCGGCACGTCGAAGCGCTTCTGCCGGATCTCGGCGAGCTGCCGGGGGGCCAGGGTCAGCCCCACCTTCAACGGCTTCTTGGCGTTGATGACCGCGTCCGGCAGCGGCATGCCGGCGACCAGCGAGACATTGGCGGCCTTGATGCCGCGATGGGCGAGATACATGCAGGTCGGGGTCTTGGTGACCCGGGAAGCACCGAGCAGCACGACGTCCGCCTGCTCGAGGTCCTGCTGACCGATGCCGTCGTCATGGTTGAGGGTGTAGCGCATCGCCTCGAGGCGGCGCCGGAAGGCCTGGTCCATGACCACCCGGGGGCTGGCGTTGTCCCGCAAGGCGACGCCGAAATGCCCGAGAATGGCACTGAGGAACGGCTCGTAGAGGAACAGACAGGGCGCGCCGAGGCGGCGGCATCCCGCCTCCAGCAGCCGGCGGTGCTCGGGGTCGATCAGCGAATGCAGCACGAGGCCGCCCGTTTCACCGACGCCGGCGAGCACCGCTTCCACGTCCTCGGGCTGGCGTACCATCTGCCAGAAATGACGCACGGGACTGACGTCGGCGAGCTGGGCGACCAGCGCCCTCGCCATCGCCTCGACGACCTCGCCGGAGGCCGGCGAGACGAGATGGAGGATGACTGTGGTGCCCATCATCGTCTCTTACTTGTGGTAGCCGCCGTCGAGCCGCAGCACGGTGCCGTTGATCATCGTGTTCTTGATGACGTGGCCGACCAGCATCGCGAATTCCGCCGGATCACCGAAGCGCTGCGGGAACGGCACCGAGTGGACGATGCGCGGGTCCAGGTCCTGCTCCATCTTGAACAGGGTGGCGGTGCTGAACAGCCCGGGGGCGATGCCGACGACGCGGATGCCGAGCGAGCCCAGCTCGCGCGCCGCCGGCAGGATCATGCTGACGAGCCCGCCCTTCGACGCCGCGTAGGCGGCCTCGCCGCTCTGCCCCTCGTAGGCCGACACCGAGGCGGTGGAGATGATCACCCCGCGCTCCCCGTCCCGCCCTGGCGCGAGGCCGGTCAGGTCGGCGGCGACCAGGCGCATCATGTTGAAGGCGCTGATCAGGTTGACCTCGACCAGATAGCGGAACGCCTCGAGCGGCATCGGCCGGCCGTCCTTGTCGACGATTCGTTGCGGTTTGGCGAGGCCGACGCAGTTGACCAGGATGCGCGCCGGCCCGTGCGCCTCGCGGGCCCGGGCGATGGCCGCCGCCGCGGCCTGGTCGTCGGCGACGTCGCAGGGGATCGCCAGGGCGCCGATCTCCGCCGCCAGCGCTTCCACCCCCGGCCGGTCGATGTCGATCATGGTCACCCTGGCACCGGCCTCGGCCAGGCTGCGCGCCGTCTCGGCGCCCAGCCCGGAAGCCGCACCGGTCACCACGGCAGCGCAATCCCACACGTCCATGGCCGCTCCTTCAGCTCGGGAAACCCCGTCTCCCGCATTGTCCCGCGCCGCACGTCTACTGTCGCCACCAACGGCAAGTGAGCTTAGGACAGGGGCCAGGGCCGGGCAAGAAAGCTGCCCAACTGGTTGGCCCAGGCGGCTGGCGTGCCCGGGTGCACCGCTTGCCGCAGCAGGCGCGGGCCCGACGATTGACCCGACCATCACGCCGCCTATGCTGAAGCGCATTCTCCCATAGGACCATGATGCAAAGCTTCATTCAGCTCCTGCGGCAGCAGGCGCCGCTGCTCGGCTTCGGTGCGCTTTTCTGCTTCACCTCCAGCTTCGGCCAGACCTTCTTCATCGCCGTCTTCGGCGGGGTAATCCGCGACGCGTTCGCGATCGGCCACGGTGCTTTCGGTGCGGCCTATTCGGCGGCGACGCTGGCCAGTGCGCTCACCCTGATCTGGCTCGGCAAGCTGGTCGACAGCGTGTCGCCGCAGCGGCTGGCGATCCTCACCGTCACCAGCCTCGCCCTGGCCTCGCTCGCCATGAGCTTGACCGCCGGCCTGGTCAGCCTCGCCGTCGCCTTCTACCTGCTCCGCCTGTTCGGCCAGGGCATGTCGACGCACATCCCCATCAGCGTGCTGGCCAAGCGGTTCTCGGCGGCGCGCGGCCGGGCGATCAGCCTCGCCACCATGGGGGTGGCGGTGAGCGAGATGGTGATGCCGCTGGTCGCGGTCACGGCGCTGGAGTTCGGCTGGCGCTGGGGCTGGCGCGGCTTCGCCGGGCTCCTGGTCGTCGTCATCCTGCCGGCCCTGTTGTGGCTGCTGCGCCAGGCCGACCGCCGCCCGGTCACCGACGAGCCGGCGATCGGCTACACGGCGCCGCCGGTGGCCAGCCGCCGGCAGAGCGAGGTGCTGCGCGACTGGCGGTTCTGGCTCCTGGTGCCGGGCCTGCTCGCCGCCTCGATGATCGTCACCGGCATCTTCTTCCACCATGTCCACATCGTCGCCGCCAAGGGCTGGTCGCTCGGCCTGTTCGCCGCCACCTTCACCATCTATGCCGCAGGCTCGGTGGTCAGCTCGCTCACCAGCGGCTGGCTGGTCGACAAGTTCGGGGCCCGGCGCCCCCTGATCTTCTTCCCGCTGGTCCTCGCCTGGGGTTGCCTGATGCTGGCCGTGAGCGACAGCTTTCTCGTCGGCATCGCCATGATGATCCTCTTCGGCGTCGTCTCCGGCGGCCAATCCACCACCGTCAACGCCCTTTGGCCCGAGCTCTACGGCACCGCGCACATCGGTGCGATCCGCTCGCTGGCCATGGCACTGATGGTCTTCGGCTCGGCCGTCTCGCCGATCATCTTCGGTGCCGTCTTCGATCTCGGGGTCAGCGTGGAGGCGGTGGCCGTCGCCTCGGCGATCTACGCCGCCTTCGCCGGCATGCTCTTCATCCCGGCACTCAGGCAGCCCAAGGCTCAGCCGGAAGCGGCTTGAAGCACGCTCAGGAGCTTGTCGTAGAGGGCACTGTTGGCGGCGACGATGGTGCCTTCGCTCAGCAGGTCCGCGTCGCCCTCGAGCTTGCCGATGCGGCCGCCGGCCTCGCGGAGGATGAGGATGCCGGCGGCGATATCCCAGGGTTTGAGGCCGTATTCCCAGAACCCGTCCTGCCGCCCGGCGGCGATCCAGGCGAGGTCGAGGGACGCGGTGCCGAGCCGGCGGAGGCCCGCCACCTGATCGGCCACGGCGTTCATCTGTGCCGTGAAGCCCATCTCGCGGCCCTTCCAGTCCTGGATCGGCAGGCCGCAGCCGATCAGCGCCTCGGGCAGGGCGGTGCGGGCGGAGACCCTAAGGCGCCGGTCGTTGACGTAGGCGCCGCTGCCCTTGTCGGCCCAGAACAGCTCGTTGCGGATCGGATCGAAGACGACGCCCGCGGTGATCTCGCCGAACTGCTCGAGCCCGACCGAGATCGCCCAGTGCGGCAGGCCGTGGAGGAAGTTGGTGGTGCCGTCCAGGGGATCGACGAGCCAGCGGTTCTGCGGCTGCGAGCCGACCTCCTCGCCGGCTTCCTCCATCAACAAACCGAACTCGGGCCGCGCACGGCGGAGCTCGTCCTTGAGAATCTTCTCGGCCCGCCGGTCGGCATTGGAGACGAAGTCGCCCGGCCCCTTGCGGCTCACCTGCAGCTGCTCGACCTCGCCGAAGTCGCGCACCAGCCCTCGCGCCGCCTTCATCACGGCGCGGACCATCATCTCCACATTGGCGGACCGTCTGGCCATCGGGCTGCTGGTCAGTCCTTGGCGCGCTCGACATAGGAGCTGTCGGTCGTGTTGATCACCACCCGCGTGCCCATCTCGATATGCGGCGGCACCATTACCCGGACCCCGTTGTCGAGCACCGCGGGCTTGTAGGAGGCGGCCGCCGTCTGCCCCTTGACGACCGGATCGGCCTGGACGACCTCGCAGACCACGGTCTCGGGCAGGCTCAACGACAGCGGCCGGCCCTCATGGCTCTGCACGGTGACGATCATCCCCTCTTTCAGGAACACCACGGCGTCACCGACGAGGTCCTTGGGCAGGGCGACCTGCTCGAAGCTCTCCTGGTCCATGAAGTTGAGCTGCTCGCCATCGTCGTAGAGGAACTGGTAGTCGTTCTCGTCCAGCCGTACCCGCTCGATCGTATCGGCGGTCCTGAGCCGTTCGTTCAGCTTGGTCGGATGATCGACGCCCTTGAGCTCGACCTGGAGGTAGGCGGGACCCTTGCCCGGCTTGACGTGTTCGGTCTTGACCGCCCGCCAGAGCTTGCCCTGATGCTCGAGCACGAAGCCCGGCCGCACATCGTTGACACTGATCTTCATCCGCTACCTCTGCTCCGCCGCCGTCACGTCGAGCGCCGCGGCGATCGCCTCGAGCGCCGCCGTGTCGCCGTCCGTTGCCGGCAAGATGAAATCCGCACCCGCGGCCACCAGTGCTCTGACCTCGTCGCCGGTGAACCGGCCGGCGACGACCGATGGCAGGACCGCCACCTCGCTCCACCAGGCGACATGCTCGGCCAGGGCCGCGATGCCGCCCGCCGGCGGTGCGCCCGGGATGCCGAACAGCACATAGTCGGCGCCGTCCTCGCCTGCAACCATGGCATCGTGCCGGGTCGCCCCGACCGCCGCGCCGATCAGCGCCCCGCGGTCGAGGGCCTGGCGCGCCGCCGCCACCTCGGCCGGCCGGTTGCAGAACACGCCGTCGGCGCCGAGCGGGCCGACCAGGTCGACCCGATCGACGAGCAACGCGGCCCGGCCGGTGGCGTGGGCCAGCTGGACCTGGCGGCGGGCCGTCGCCGCGTCGCCGACCGCGAGGAAGAAAGCGGCGATCGCCTCGATCGGCAAGAGCGGCTCGAGCGGGGTGGCGGCATCGAGGGCGACGACGAGCCGGCAGCCGACCGCCTCCGGCTCGATCCAGTGGCCGTCGGTCTGCCGGTTGTCGTTGTCGTGGCCGCCACCCGCCCGGTTGCCGTTGGCGTGCCGCCCGCCGGTGCGGCGACCGGAGCGCCCGCGGCTCACGCCTCGTTCTTGTAGATCTTGATGATCCGGCCGAGGAGATCCATCGCCTCGTCCTTCGGCCGCTGGAAGCTGTTGCGACCGACGATCGAGCCAGCCCCGCCACCCTGGTGGATCTGCTTGATCTCCTCGAGCAGCCCCTCGGTGCTCTTGGCGTCGCCGCCGGAGAACACGACGAGGCGCTTGCCGTTGAAGCAGCACTGCATGACGTGGGCGATCCGGTCCTTCATCGTCTCCATCGGCACGTTCTCGTAGGCACTCTCGGCCGCCTTGAGATCGACGCCGGCCTTGGGCGGCTTGACCTTGATGATCGTGGCCCCGAGGAGTGCCGCGATATGCGCCGCGTAAGCCACGATGTCGAGCGCGGTCTCGCCGTCCTTGGAGATGTTGCCGCCCCTGGGATAAGCCCAGAGCACCGAGATCAGCCCATTGGCCTTGGCCTCGGCGGAGAGCTCGCGAAACTCCTCCATCATGCCGTAATTGGCGTCCGAACCCGGATAGATGGTGAAGCCGATGCCGACACAGCCGAGCCGGAGCGCGTCCTTGACCGAGCCGGTGATCGCCTGGTCGCCGACGCCGGCATGCAGGCTGTTGGCGCTGTTGAGCTTCAAGATGGTCGGAATCTGCCCCGCGAACGTGTCGGCACCCTGCTCGAGCGGGGCCAAGGGTGCGGCATAGCCGGAAAGCTTGGCGTCGATCGCAAGCTGGTAGAGGTAGTGCGGGTCGTAGGCCGGCGGGTTCTTGGAGAAGCTGCGGGCGGGGCCGTGCTCGTAGCCCTGGTCCACCGGCAGGATCACCAGCTTGCCGGTGCCGGCGAGGTCGCCCTGCATCAACAGGCGGTAGAGATTGGCCTTCGTGCCCGGGTTCTCGCCCTCGTACCAGCGGAGAATCGTCTTAACGCGTTCGCTCATCGTCCAGTCCTTTGAGAGGGTGCCAGGAAAGCGTCGTCTCTGAGAGACTTCGCTTATGGCACAAGGCGGTGCGGTCGACCAAGCGCTGCCGACGCGTCCAGCACGGCAAAACGTCGGTGCGCCGGGTCGAGGCCATGGAGCGGCTGCGGCAGCCCGAGGCGCAGCATGCCGCCGTGCTTGCGGGCGATGTCGGCGAGCCGCCGTGCGGCCGCCGCACCGGCAGCCGAGGCCGGTTGCACCGGCTCCAGCACGAGCCGTTTGAGCCCGACCCTGAGCGCTTCCATGACCAGCCCTGGCCGATCATCGCACCAGGCCCAGATCGCCCGGTCGAGCTGCTCCTCAAGGGCGGCGATCGCCGCCGGTCCGAGGATGCCGGCCGCCATCACGAGCTCGATGTCGCGGCCCGCCTCGGCGGCGAGCGTCAGCGCCGCCTCGGCCTCCAGCCGGTCGTCGACCAGGACCGCAACCGGCCCGGTCGTCAGCTCGCCTCCAGTGCCGCCACCCCGGGCAGGGTCTTGCCCTCGAGCCATTCGAGAAACGCACCACCCGCGGTCGAGACGTAGGAGAACTTGTCCAGCACCCCGGCATGGGCGAGGGCGGCCACGGTGTCGCCGCCGCCGGCCACGGTCTTCAACTTGCCCTGCTGGGTCAGCACCGCCGCCGCCTTGGCCACATCCGTCGTGCCGGCATCGAAGGGCGGGACTTCGAAAGCGCCCATCGGACCGTTCCAGAGCAGGACCTTCACCTGTTCGAGCTTGTCCTTGATGTCGATCACGGTGGCTGGGCCGACGTCGAGAATCATCTCCGCGTCACCCACCTCCTGCACCTTGACGGTCCGGCAGGCGGCATTGGCTGCGAAGGTCTCGGCGACGACGCCGTCGACCGGCAGCACGATCTCGACCCCGGCAGCCTCGGCCCTGGTCATGATCTCGCGGGCGGCATCGAGCAGGTCGGGCTCGGACAACGACTTGCCGATGTTGTGGCCCTTCGCGGCGAGAAAGGTGTTGGCCATCGCCCCGCCGATGATCAGCTTGTCGACCTTGGCCAGAAGCTCGCCCAGCACCTGCAGCTTGGAGGAGATCTTGGCCCCGCCGATCAACGCCGCCGCCGGCCGCTCGCCGCCGCCGAGAGCCGCCTCGAGGGCCTCGAGCTCGGCCTGCATGAGCCGCCCGGCATAGGCCGGCAGGTGCTCCGGGATGCCGGTGACACTGGCATGCGCCCGGTGCGAGCAGGAAAAAGCATCGTTGACGTAGGCGTCGCCCAGCTCGGCCAACCCCTTGGCGAAGGCCGGGTCATTCCGCTCCTCGCCCGAATGAAAGCGCAAATTCTCCAACAGTGCCATGCCGCCGGCCGGCAGCGCCTCGACCACGGCCGCCGCCTCCGGCCCGACGCAATCCGGGGCGAAGGCGATCTCGCGGCCGATCGTGCGGCCGAGTGCTGCGGCGACCGGGGCCAGCGACATCGAGCTCTCGACCCGGCCCTTGGGCCGGCCGAAATGCGACAGGGCGACGACCTTGGCCCCGGCATCGGCGAGCTCGGTCAAGGTGCGCGCCGCCCGCTCGATCCGGGTCGCATCGGTCACCTCGCCGTCCTGCATCGGCACGTTGAAATCGACCCGCACCAGTACCCGCTTGTCCTTCGCATCGAGCGCATCGAGCGTCTTGAACGTCACCGCTGTTTCCCCCTTCGTCATGGCGTTAGGCCGGCCAGTCGCCGGACGTGTGATCCGATGCTTCTAGCACGACTGCGGCAGCCGCCGAAATGCTCTCAAGCGGACAGGGTTGTCGCCAGTAGGCGCTCGAGCTCGCCGGTGCTCTCGCACGGCCGCTCGAAGAACGTGTTGTTGACGCGGTTGCGGTAGCGGCCGGTAAAGCGCGGCTGCCAGCTCACTTGCGTCCGCTCGCCGCCACCCACGATCCGGACATCGAGAACGCCGCGCCGTTCGCTGACCTGGGTGAAGACCTTGCGCGAGCCGTCGCCGCTGCCGCCCCGGACATTGACAGGCAGGCAGCGGACGAAGCGGGGATCGTCGGTGGTCACGCGCAAGCCGTCCGGCCGCTGTTCGACATCGAGCCCAGCCGCCTCGAGGGCGTCGACCAGTCGACTGGTCGACGCCTCGGGCGCGAGTGCCGTGGTGGTGCTAGCCGGTGGTGGCGGGCCGCCGATTTGGCAGGCCGCAAGCAGCACCAGCAGGGCGGCCGCCGGCAACAGGTTACGGTGCAGCGCGATCATCGCTCTCTCCCGCAATCGGTCGCTCAGTCCTCGGTCATGGAGAATAGCATGCCGATGGCGCACCGACAGGGGGCGGTGCCCACTGCCGGCAGACGCCGACGCGCGCGGCCTGCACGGAGAGGACCGGGCCGGAGGGTAGGCGCCAGGAAACGGGCGCGGAACGGCGGGAAAGGCCGGGACAACAATGAAATGGTGCCGCAAGAGGGATTCGAACCCCCGACCCCATCATTACGAATGATGTGCTCTACCAGCTGAGCTATTGCGGCAACCGCTGGGGCAATAACCTGCGGCGGGCTGGCTCGGCAAGCGAAAACCGGGCGCTCACCGCGCCGGGGGCAAGCGAAAACCGGG
>CAZNWE010000075.1:11715-18589 GCA_964576715.1 uncultured Geminicoccaceae bacterium
GGCAAGCGAAAACCGGGCGCTCACCGCGCCGGGGGCAAGCGAAAACCGGGTCTCGCCGCCCCGGGGGCAAGCATCGGCGCGCACTCGCCGCGCTAGCTGAAGCCGCCTGCGGTCTTCACCGCCGATTCGATCGGCGCCGGCGCCTTCAGCCCCTGGTCGGTGCTGCCGGCGCGCGAGCGCGGGCCCTTGCCGTCATCCGCTTTGCCCTTGGCGGTCTCGCTCTCGTCGCTCGGTTCCGCCTTGCCCTCGACCACTTTGCCGCCGATCGGACCACCGGCTGCATTGCCCGCCGCCTCGCTCGCCGGCTTGCCGGCACCGTTGCCCGCTTTGGCGGTCGCCGTGGCAGGCTGGTCGTGCACCAGCATCGCCGGCGGCCGCTGGTCACGCAACATGGTGGCGACGGTGGGCGGGCTCTCCCATTGCACCGAATCGAACCGGCCGGATGGGCCGAACAGCTGCCACTCGGGCAGAATCTCGCCGGTGTCCTCACACACCCAGCACTTGTCCGGCGGTGCATCCGCCGCCTTGGCGAGCCAGTCGCGCGCCTTGGTCTCACCGCCGCCCGACGCCCGCTCGTACTCGGCATAGAGACGATAGGTGCCGGCCGTCGGCCCGGCGTTGAGTGCTCGATCGAGATGCTGCTTGGCGGTATCCCAATGCCGCGCGTTCATCGCCAGCTCCGCCATCACCATCTCGCTGACCAGATGCCCGGGACGTAGCTTCGCCAGCCGGCTGCAGCGGCGCAGCCGCTGGAGGGCGGTCTCGCCGGGGACCAGCTCGGTATAGGCGCGGGCCAGCTCCGGCTGCGGCTCGAGCTTCCAGGTATCCTCGAGCAGCCGCTTGGCGAGCCGAATCTTGCCGCGCCGGCGGGCCGCCTCGGCGGCGGTGATGGCGGCCGGGGCGAAGGCCGGTGCCAGCCCGCTCGCCGTGCGCCCCGTTGCCAAGGCCTCGCCGTCATTGCCGGCCTCGAGCGCGTCGCTGGCGATCATGTGCTTCATCAGGGCCCGCCGGCGGGTCGCCTCGGGGCCACCGAGCAGCTTCTCGCGCGCCATGTCGCCGATCACGTCGAGCGCCTTGGCCCATTTGCCGTTGCGGGTGAGCAGGTCGAAATAGGTGGTCAGCACCCATGAGGTGTTGGGACTCTGCTCGTACGCCCGCTGGGCGAGGGTCAGCGCCTCCTCCTGGTCGCCGCGCTTGACCGCATCCGCGAGCAGCCCGCGCACGCCGAGGAACTCGGTCTGCGGGCGCTTCAGCATCTGCTGGAACTTGAGCTGCGCCACGTCCTCCTTGCCCTCGAGCTGGGCCGTCTGGGCGGAGAGCAGCAGCGTCGCCGCGTTGGCTTCCAGGAGCTTCTCGGCCTGCTTGGAATGCACCCGCGCCCCGGTGACGTCGCCGGCCGCCGCCGCGATCAGGCCGTGGGTCAGCTCCTGGTAGCCGCGCAAGAGGCGGTTCTCGGCATTCTTGGTGCGGATCCGTCGCGGTTGGGTGACGAGCCAGTGCCAGAGCTCGTAGACGATGACCGCAGCAGCGGTGAACGCCGCCAGAATGGCCAAGGCGATGCCGATCGGGAACACGAACTCGCGCTCCACGAGGCTGAGCGTGACCTGGCCCGGATGGTTGGCGAAGAACACCGCCACCCAGGCGAGGACGGCGGCGACGATGAGAAAAGCGATGAGCCTGAGCATGATTGAATGACCTCGGCGCCGCGTCGCCGTCAGTTGACCGTCGCGGTGAGGAGTTCGCGTATCTGGGTGTCGAGCTGCGCCTGGGCCGTGACCGCGGCGAGCCGTGCCCGGGCGTCGGCCAGCCAAGCCTCGGCAGCGGCGGGATCGATGCCGCCCTCGATTGCCGCAGCCTCCTCGACGGTGGCAATGGCCCTGGCGAGGTCGCCCTCGCGCAGCGCCTCGTCGGCCGCCACGAGATCGCCGGTCGCCACGTCCAGGTCGGTACCCTTGGCGCGTACGGCGACCAGATCGGTGAGGTTGTCGACCGTCTTGCCGAGCCACTCGTAGCCGGCGACGGCCTCGGTCTCGTCGGTCGCGCCCACCGCCTCGAGGGACTGCCTCAGCGCCTGTATGGTCGGCACGCCGCTCTCGGCATAGGGTTGCAGCTCGCTCAAGGTCGCGTCGAGCTCGGGATTGCTCGAGGCCATCTGGCGCAGCCGATCCAGCGGCTCGACAAACGGCGACCCGTCGGCGATCGACCGGTCGATGTCACGCACCAGGAGCGACGCCGCTGCGGCACGCCGCTCGGCGCTGGCCAAGGCGTCCACCTGCTCCTGCAGCGCCGCCACGGTGTCGCTGGTCGACTGGATCGTGGCCCGCGCCGTATCCAATGATGCGGTGAGCGCCGCCCGGGCGTCGGCGACCTCAGTGGATGCGGCCGTGCGAACACTCTCCGTCAGCTCCGCCTGGCCGGCCAATTGCTCATCGAGCGATGCCACGGCCGCGGCGCGCGCATCCTCCAACCGCTCCACCTGGCCGGCCAATTGCTCCTCGAGCGATGCCACGGCCGCGGCGCGTGCATCATCGAGCCGCTGGGCCTCGCTGGCCAATTGCTCGTCGAGCGACGCCACGGCCGCGGCGCGTGCATCATCGAGCCGCTGGGCCTCGTCGGTCAGCCGCTGCTGCAGATCGGCGAGCGTCGACGTCAGGCTCGCCACCTCGCCCGAGGCAGCGTCGAGCCGCTCGGCGACGGCTGCAATCGCCGCACCGTCGGTCGATGGCACCTCGGCCACCGCCGCCTCGACCGCGCTTCGCACCGTGGGCTCGAGATTGTCCGACAGCGACTGCAGATCGCGCACGGAGGCCTCGACGCTCGCCAGACGCGACGCCGGCTCGGGCGCCAGGGGCGGCGGTCCCATCAGCATCGGGCCGCCGAAGACCGCGAGTGCCGCGCCGACCACACCGCCGAGCAGACCGGCCACGTAGCCGCCGCCGCTTTTCGTTGCCGGGGCGGTGGGAGGCGGCGGGGGTGGGGGCGACGAGCTCCGTCCGCCACCGCCGCTTGAGCCGCTTCCACTCGATGGGCTGGCGCCGCTGCCTCCGGATGACGGCTTGCCGCCGGCGGCGGGCGTGGCACTCTCGGGCTTGGCGCTCTCAGGCTTGGCACTGGCGCTAGGCCGGGAAGAGATGCCCGCCTTTGCCGGTGGCCGGCCGACCTGGGGAATGCTCGTCGAGGCCCGGCTCGGCGGTGTCGCGCCAGAGCTGCCGGTGGTGCTCGAGCCGCCGTAAGCAGGTGTGCCGGCAGGCGGGGCCGGATCGGCGGCGGCTTGGCCGGGTGCCGGCGGCTTCGCTTCTTTGCCCACCTCGGGCGATGGCGACGCCTGCGTGGCCTCGTTGCCCTGGTCAGCGCCGGGCGGCCGCTTCTCGCCCGGCCACGGCGTCCCCTCGGACGGATTGCTCGGTCGGCCTGACGACATCGGCGGTGTTCTCCCCAACTCGAAGCCGGCCCAACGCACGACTGACCGGCGGCGCCCGGTCACGGCGAACACCACGACGGCCACAATTCGGTTCCGTCACGGGTCCGTCGAGCCTACGGGCTAGCGACCGTTTCCACCCTATGGCCCGTGGGCTACCATCTTCACCCCGGCGCTTCAAGGCGATCGATCAGCCGTGCGACCTCGGGTGCCGCGGCGACGCGCAAGTCGCGCCAGGGCAAGGCGGCGAGCGGTGCCGCCACGGCCGGGCTCAAGGCCACCGCCGCAAGCGGGAACAGCCGATCCACAATGGCCGCCCGCTCGACCAGCCGCTGCCAGATCGCCGCATGCGCCGGCGAGAAGAACAGCACCGCATCGAGCCCCCCCGCATCCAGCCCCCCCGCATCCAGCAGGGCGAGCGTCGGCGGATCGAGCCAGGCCACCGGCCGTGCCGCGTAGACCACCCGGCGCTCGAAGCCGAAGCCGGCGCGCCGGGCAGCCCCTGCCAGCTCACCGCGCACCTCCGCCCCCGCCAGGTGCACTAACCGGGCTCCTGGCGGCGGGCCATTCGCGCCGCCGAGCAGCCGGGCGAGGCTCCGCCAGTCGCCCTCGGCCACAATGACCCGATCCGCCCCGGCCAGCCGCGCCGCCCGGCCCGTGGCCCCGCCCACGGCATAGACTGGTAGACCGGCATAGTGCGCGAGCGCGAACGCCGCGTTAGCACTGGTCAGGAGCACCGCATCGACCGTCTCGGCCGGCGGCAGCGGCGGCGCCAAGCGATCGATCGAGGTGAGCGGGAAGCGATGCACCCGATGGCCTCGCTCGTGCAGCAATGCGGCGGTCGCCGACGCCTGCGGCTCCGGCCGGGTCACCAGGACCCGCATCCCCGACCCGCCGCCGCTCAATGCGCGAAGAAGCCCGGCCCCCCGCGTTCCTTCAGCGTCCGGCCGAGCTGTTCACCGAGGGCCGACCCCTCCGCCACATGCGCCTCGCCCGTCTCGCGATGCACCTCGCTGCCGTCCGGCCGGGCGATCAGCACGGAGAGCAGCAGCTTCTCGCCGTCGAGCCCGGCCAGGCCGGCGATCGGCGTGCGGCAGGAGCCGTCGAGGGCGGCAAGAGCGGCGCGCTCGGCATCCACACAGGCCTTGGTCGCCCGGCAGCCGATGGCCGCCAGAAGCTCGAGCATGGCGTCGTCGTCCGCCCGGCACTCGATGCCGACGGCCCCCTGGGCGATCGCCGGCAGCATCTCCTTGACGCCGAGCACCGCGGTCGCCCGCTCCGCCATGCCGAGCCGCTTGAGCCCGGCGAGCGCCAAGAGCGTGCCGTCGAACCGACCCTCCTCGATCCGCTTGAGCCGGGTCCCGACCTGGCCGCGCAGCGTGTCGATCACGAGATCGGGCCGCTGGGCCTTGAGCTGCGCCATCCGCCGAAGCGAGGCCGTGCCGATCCTGGCACCCTCGGGCAAATCCGCCACCGCCTTGCAGGTCGTGGCCAGGCCCTCGCCCAGGATGAGCACGTCGCGCGGATCCTCGCGCGGCAGCATGGCCGGGATGACGAGGCCGTCGGGCAGCTGGGTCGGCATGTCCTTCATCGAATGCACCGCAAGATCGATCCGCCCATCCAGGAGTGCTTCCTCGATCTCCTTGGTGAACAACCCCTTGCCGCCGATCTCCGCGAGCGGCCGGTCGAGCACGTGATCGCCGGTCGTCTTGATGACCACGATCTCGGTCGCGTCCATGGGCACGGCGAGCTGGTCCGGCCGCGCCGTCGCCAGGGCCTGGCGCGTCAGCTCCGCCTGGGCCAGCGCCAAAGGCGAACCGCGGGTGCCGATCTTGAGCTTGCCTCGCTGGGTCATCTTATCCATCACGTGCCATCTGTCGATCGACCTCCCCCTAGCAGAGTGGACGCACAACTCAAATGCCGGTCGTCCTCGGGATCGAGACCAGCTGTGACGAGACCGCCGTCGCCATCGTCGACGACCGGCGGCGGGTGCGCGCGCACCTGCTGTTCAGCCAGGTCGACGCGCACCGTCTCTATGGCGGCGTCGTGCCGGAAATCGCCGCCCGCGCCCATCTCGAGCGGCTCGACCGGCTGATCTTGGAGGCGATGCGCGGGGCCGGGCTGGACTTTGCCGAGCTCGATGCCATCGCCGTCACCGCCGGCCCCGGGCTGATCGGCGGGCTGATGGTGGGGGTGGTCACCGCCAAGGTGATCTGCATCGCGACCGGCCGGCAGCTCGTCGCCGTCAACCACCTCGAGGCGCACGCCTTGACCGCGAGGTTCACCGACCGGCTCGACTTCCCCTACACCCTCCTCCTCGTCTCCGGCGGCCACTGCCAGCTTCAGGTGGTCAAGGGGGTGGGCGACTACCGCAGGCTCGGCTCGACCATCGACGACGCGGTGGGCGAAGCCTTCGACAAGGTGGCGAAGATGCTCGGCCTCGGCCATCCGGGTGGGCCCCTGGTCGAGCAAGCCGCCGCAGGCGGCGATCCCGCCCGCTTCGCGTTGCCGCGGCCCTTGACCAACCAGAAATCCGCGAATTTCTCGTTCTCCGGCCTCAAGACCGCGGTCCGCCAGATCATCCTCTCGTCCGGCCGCAACGACAGGGCCTTCGTCCGTGACCTCGCCGCCAGCTTTCAGGCCGCCGTCGCCGATTGCCTGGCCGATCGCACCACCAATGCGCTGCGTGCCCTCGGCACCGATCCGGCCGCCCGGACCCTGGTCGTCGCCGGCGGGGTCGCCGCCAACCGGACGATCCGCAGCCGGCTGGAGGCGGTAGCGCGAGGCGAGGGGGCCCGCCTCGTCCTCCCCCCCATCGCCCTCTGCGGCGACAACGGCGTCATGGTCGCCTGGGCCGGCATCGAGCGCCTGGCCCTGGGCCTCACCGACAGCCTCGACGCCAAGGCCCACCCCCGCTGGCCCCTCGACGAAACCGCCGAGAAACTGCCGGGGGCAGGGGTCAAGGCATGACCGTGGTCGGAAGCTCCATGCGCCGGATCACGCTGATCCAGGGCCACCCCGACCCGGCCGGTGGGCACTTGGATCACGCCCTGGCCGATGCCTATGCCGAGGGTGCCGTCGCCGCCGGCCATGACCTCCGCCGGATCGAGATCGCCACCCTCGACTTCCCGCTGCTGCGCAACATGGCCGAATTCGAGCACGGACCCACGCCGCGAGCCCTCATCGAGGCCCAAGCCGCCATCGCCTGGGCCGACCACCTCGTCTTCGTCTACCCCCTCTGGCTCGGCGACATGCCGGCCCTGCTGAAGGGCTTTCTCGAACAGACGCTGCGCCCGGGCTTCGCCTTCGACTATCTCGACGGCGGCAAGACAAAGATGCACCTCGGCGGCAAATCGGCCCGCATCGTCCTGACCATGGGCATGCCGGCCCTGGCCTATCGCTGGTTCTACGGCGCCCACAGCCTGAAGAGCTTCGAGCGCAACATCCTGAAGTTCG
>CAZNWE010000076.1:0-1392 GCA_964576715.1 uncultured Geminicoccaceae bacterium
CCCTACGACTTCGCCCGCTGCCGCTATCTCGGCCTTGAGCGCAACGGCACGCAGCTGCAACTCTTCGCCCCGGCCTACAAGCTGAAGACCGCCATGGTGCTGGTCCGATGAGGGGGATTGAGGGGCGAGGTGTGCCCGATAAGCGGAAAATGGGGCGAAATGGCGTGATGTAGCCGACTGCGGGCGTTCTTCCGCGCGAAAAAACACCCCCCGGAGACTGGACCAGACCGGTCGACACCCTCATGCAAAGGGCTCAAACTAATCTTTCTTTTGGTTCAGGAGTCACCGCGCCAAAGGTCATCGGCAATGCTCTCCCGGGCCGCCATTTGGCAGATGCTGGCCGCTCGCGAATGTCCCGCCGCATTGCTCGAGCGACGCTCAGGGTGTGCAGCACGTCGCGAAGCTCGCGGCCGGCCTCGACCATCGCGCGCATCTGGCGGAGCATCGGGTAGCCGCGGTAGTTGTGGGTCAGGCAGAAGACGAGGCCGGTGGCCGCCACCCGCTCGGCGATCCGCCTGCCATCCTCCACCGTGTTGGCGAGGGGCTTGTCGCAGACGACGTGGGACCGGCATCCAGCGCCTCGAGGCAGAGGCGGGCGTGGGAATTGTTGGGCGTGGCGATGGCGACGGCATCGAGCCCGCCCGCCTCGATCATCGCCCCGAGCGAGACGAAGCCCGAGAGGCCGAGCGCCTTGGCATCGGCCAGCGCCTTGGCCGGATCGGACGAGAGCACCGCACCCCTGATCTTGAACCGGTCGTCGAGCCGGGCCGCCTTGCGCTGCACCGGACCGATGAGCGCGCCTCGGCCGCCACCGACGAGGCCGAGGCGAACGCGCCGGTGGGGTGCTGTCGTGGCCATCTCAGAGGCCCAAGGCCCGTCGGTTGCGCTCGCGGTCGACGCCCTGGGCCTGCATGTTGGCATCGAACGCGCGCTCCTGGACCTGGATGATGTGCCGCCTGACCAGTTCGGCCCCCTCGGCCGCCCCCTGGTCCGGATGCTTGATGCAGCACTCCCACTCGACCACGGCCCAGCCCGCATAGTCGACTTCGGCGAGCTTGGCGAAGACAGCACCGAAGTCGATCTCGCCGTCGCCCGGGCTCCGGAACCGTCCGGCCCGGGTCGGCCAGTTCTGATACCCACCCCAATGCCCGGTCCGCGGTGACCTCCTGAACTCGGCATCCTTGACGTGGAAGGAGCGGATGCGCTCGCCGTAGACGTCGATGAAGCCGACATAATCCATGCCCTGCAGATGCAGGTGCGAGGGGTCGTAGAGGATGTTGGCGCGCCGATGCTGGTCGACCTTGTCGAGGAACATCTCGAAGGTGAGGCCATCGTGCAGGTCCTCGCCAGGGTGGATCTCGAAGCAGACATCGACCCCCACCTCGTCGAACG
>CAZNWE010000076.1:1492-17878 GCA_964576715.1 uncultured Geminicoccaceae bacterium
CCGGCGAGCAGACCCTTGACCTCGTCGCAATAGGCCTTGCTCTCGGCGGCCTTGGCGAGGTCGAGGATCGCAGGGTTGAACGTCGGCACCTGCACGCCCGAATAGCCCTTCTCGGCGGCCCAGGCGGCCAGCGTGTCGAACCGGTCGTAGGGCGGCACCGGTGCGATGAACTGGGCGAGGAAGACGGCCGGGCCCTGGATCGTGCGCATCAGGCGAACGCCGCGTCGTGCTGTGGCGCCGGGGGAAGGTCGGCGTTCCGGTAGATGATCGCGTTCCGGAGCGCCATCGCCTGTTCGTGCGCGGCCCGCGCCGCTTCGTCCATGTCCGCCGTGGGCCGCGGCTCGTGGGCGAAATGGCCGTACCGATCCCGGCCCCGCGCCAACACGGCACTATCCGGCCCGACCAGTGGCCGGACGGCGGGGTCGACGAAGGTGATCACGTAGTTCACCCGCGGTCGGTCGCTCTGGTTCGGCCCCGAGCCGTGCGGCGTGTGGAGATGATGGAACGAGACCTCGCCGGCATCGATCTCGACCGCCACGGTGGTGGCCTCGTCGATCGCGAGGTCGATCGTCTCGCCCCGCGACAGGAGCTCACCCTCGGCCTTCAGGTCCCGGTGCCGGACCTGCCCCCGCCGATGCAGGCCAGGCGCCATTCGCATCGTCCCGTTCTCGAGGGTCGCGGGCGTCAGCGCCACCCAGGCACGGACCACCTTTTCGGCGTCGTCCAGCTCGTAATTCGTCGAATCCTGGTGCCATGAGACATAAGACCCAGAGTGCGGCGCCTTCCAGAACACGCCCGACGACCAGACCATGATATCGGGGCCAATGAGGCTCTCGACCGCATCCAAGAGGGCCGGCGCATGGCAGATCCGATCGGCCCAGGTGAAGAGCAGATGCGCCTTCAAGAGATAGAGCTGGTGCTGCGGCTCGGCGTAGCGCCGGGGCACGTCGGAGCGGGTGAAGGCGAGGAAATCCTCGCCGAGCCCGAGTGCTTCTTCCCGCGGCATGATCCGGTGCGGGAACAGAAAGCCGTCGCGACGATAGGCGTCGATCGCATCCGCTGACAACGAACCGGCCATGGCAACCTCCCCTAGGCTGGTAATCTCGGCGGGTCGAGAAAGGCGATCTGGGCCCGGGCCTGGTGCTGGATCATCGGCACCCCGCCGACCACCGTCCGCAAGCTCATCTGGCGCGCCGCCTGCATGAGCTCCGTGTCCCGCACGGCAATAATGTCGAAGAGCTGCATCGCAGGCTCCAGCGTGCCCGCGTCCATCGGCAGCGCGTCCTCGGGCTTGAGGCCCAGTGACGTGGTCTGGACGATCACCTCGTGGCCCGTGGCATCCGCCGGGCCCACCGTCACCGGGACATTGGGGAAGGCCTTCGCCACCTCGGCCGCCAGCGCCTCGGCCTTGCCAGCCGTCCGATTGGCGATGGTGAGCCGCGCCACCCCCGCCTTGGCCAGGGCAAAGGCGATGGCCCGGCCGGCACCGCCGGCACCGAGCATCAAGACGGCCTTGCCCCGGGGCTCGATGCCGTTGGCGCGGGCCCCCTCGACGAGACCGAGCCCGTCGAACATGTCGCCCGCGAGCGAGCCGTCGGGCTCGATCCGCACCGTATTCGCAGTGCCGGTGAGCCTCGCACCCGTGCCCAGCGTCTTGCACATCCGGCACATCGCCGGCTTGTGCGGGATGGTGACGATGAAGCCCTTGAGATTGCGGATCGCCACGAGCCTGGGGACCAGGTCCTCGAGCTCCTGCGGCAGCACATGAAACGGCACGATGAAGCCGTCCCGCCCCTCCGCCTCGAAGATCGGGTTCATGAACTCGGGGGCCCGGACATGGGCCACCGGATGGGCGAGGATCGCGTAAAGTGCTGTCTTGCCTGACGGTTGGCGCATCGGTTTCCTCGTTCAGCCGTTGAAACGGGGTTCGGGCATGCCGGCGACGCCGACGTCGATCGCGAAGATGCCGCCGGCCAGGGGCTCAGGTGCCTCCAGGTGCTCGGCGGCGGTGGTGATGAAGAGGGTGCGCAAGTCGCTGCCGCCGAAGGCGCACATCGTGACCTGGCTCACCGGCAGGCGCAGCTCGCGGTCGATGCGGCCGTCGGGTGTGAAGCGGATGACACGGCTGCCCCTGAACCTGGCACTCCAGTAGCAGCCATCGGTATCGACTGCGGCCCCATCCGGCCGGCCGAGCTCGTCGCCCGTCTCGAGCCAGAGCCGCCGGTTCCAGGCGGCACCCTCATCGATGTCGTAGTCGAAGGCAAAGACCCGGCCCTGCCGGCTGTCCGACCAATACATGAGGCGATCGTCCGGGCTGAAGGCGAGGCCGTTGCCGACCAGCGCATGATCCGCCAGGAGCCGCACGCCACGGCCCGGATCGAGCTGCCAAAGTGCTCCTTGCGGCACCGTCCGCGGCTCGTGCATCGAGCTCGCGAGAAACCGCCCGCGCCGGTCGCAGCGGCCGTCATTGAAGCGGTTCGCCGCCCGGTCAGCCTCGGGCTCGGCAATCGGCGTGACCTCGCTCGTGGCTGGATCGAAGCGGCAAAAGCCGTGCTCCATGGCGAGCACCAGCCCGCCCGCCCGGGCGAGAGCGAAACAGCCGACCCGGCCGGGTGCCACGAAGACCTCGTCCCTGCCGGTCGCCGGATCGAGGCAGTGCACCGTGCGAGCGGGGATATCGGTCCACCAGAGCCGTTGGCGCTCCCCGTCCCAGACGGGGCTCTCGGCGCAGTCGGTCCTGGCATCGAGCACGAGATCGGGCGTCATCCCTTGATCGCTCCCGCCGTCATGCCCTGGATCAAGAAGCGCCGGACCACGATCGAGAAGACCAGCACGGGCAGCATCACCATGGTCCCGCCAGCGGCGATCCGGCCCCAGGCCCAGCCCTCGTAGTCCATGAAGTTGACGATGGCGACCGGTGCGGTCGTCGCCTCGGTTCGCGTCAGGATCAGGGCGAAGAAGAAGTCGTTCCAGGAATAGAGAAAGCAGAGAATGGCGGTCGCAGCCAGCCCCGGCCCCGAAAGCGGCAGGATGATCTTGGTGAACCCCTGCCACAAGCTCGCCCCGTCGATCCAGGCCGCCTCCTCGAGCGCCCGCGGTGTCGCGTCGAAGAAGCTGCGCATCAGCCAGATGACGAGCGACAGGTTGAAGGTGAGATAGATGAGGATGAGGCCGAGCTTGGAATCCAGAAGACCGATATGCCGGTAGGCGAGGAAATAGGGGATGGTGAAGGCGATGGGCGGGGCCATGCGGGAGGCCAGGATCAGGATGCTGAGCTGCCCCGACCGCCGCATCGGCAGGCGGGACAAAGCATAGGCCCCGGGCACGCCGAGCACGATGGCGATCACCGTGGAGCCGACGCTGGTGACGAGGCTGTTCCAGAAGCTTTTCGGGAAATCGCCCTGCCAGAGCTCGGTATAGTTCTCGATGGTGGGCGTGAAGAACCAGGAGGGCGGCCACGCGAAGATCTCCTCCACGGTCTTCAACGACATCACGATGAGCCAGATGAACGGCAGCATCACCATGACGACCAGTACCAAGACCAGCACATGCAGCCAGAACCGCTGCCAGCGGAGCTGCGACTGGTAGTTGACACTAGTCGACACGGTGCCCCCAGCCGACGAGGCGAATAATGGCCCACGAAAGGACTACGGTGATCGTCACCAGCACCACGGTGATCGCACTCGAGTAGCCGAGATAGGAGAAGTTGAAGGCCTGCCGGAACGAATAGTAGTTCGTGACCTCGGTCACCGTGCCCGGCCCGCCATCGGTCAGGATGTAGATGAGCGGAAAGGCCTTGATGCTGTCGACGAGCCGAAAGAGGGCGGCCACCAGGAGAACGCCCTTGAGGTAGGGCAGGGTGACATAGAGTGTGGTCTGCAGCACCGTCGCACCGTCGACCTTGGCGGCCTCGATATATTCCGACGGCATCATCTGCAGGGAGGCCAGGACCATCAGCATGACGAAGGGGAACCACTCCCAGACATCAGCGATGACGATGGCGGTGAGCGCCCACTCGGGGGAGGTGATCAAGGACGGAACGACGAAGCCCATGGTCTCGAGGGCCCAGTGCATCGGGCTGATGTCGGGCGTGTAGATCACCTTCCAGATGATGGCGACGACGATCGGCGGCAGGACCATCGGGATCAGGAAGATCGTGCGCAAAGCCAAGAGGAGCTTCGAGCTCGTGTTGAGCAGCAGCGCGAAGAGAAAGCCCAGAACGACCTGCAGCGCCACCGACCAGAACGACAGCTTGGCCTGCACCCAAAGCGAGTTGTGCAGCCGCTCATCGCCGAGCGCGAAGCCGTACTGCGCGAACGGCCGCGAGAAATCCCAGGCGGTCTCGGGCCGCGTCAGGTCGAGCGGCGTGAAGCTGACGATCAGGAGATAGAGGGTCGGCAGCAGGGTCACGACGCAGAGTGCGGCCAAGGCCGGCAGCAGGAGGTAGTCGAAGAAGCGCTGCTGCTGCTGCGCGAAGCCACGCGTTGGCCCCGCGGCCGGGCGGCCCGCGTGCTTCGCCGCGATGACGCCGCCCGCCCCAGCCATACCTAGTTGGCGTCGATCTCGACGCCGGACCGCTCGAGGTCGGCGACCGCCGCCGCCTGTGCCTCGGCCATCGCCTCGGCACCTGTGGCCTGGCCGGTCGCGACCTTCTCGATGGCAATGTTGATCTTGTCACCGACCTGCGGGAACTGTGGCACGGTGCGGTACTTCATGTAGCCGGTCTCGCCACCGAGTTCGAGGGTCTCGAGGTAGAGCGAGGCCACGTCCTGACCGTTCAGGGTCAAGGTCTCCTTGAAGAGCTCGGTGTCGATGATCGACCGGCGGCAGATGCTCGGATAGCCGTGGTCCTGCAGCATCCGGAGCGTGAGGTCCTTGCCCACCGCCCACTTGATGAACTCCCAGGCGGCCTCCTTGTTGCGCGAGCCCACCGGAATGCCGAAGCCGTGACTGTTGGAGCCCGGGAAGGCACCGGCGGGGCCGGCCGGTACCGGCCCGTAGCGCACCGTGTCGGCAACCCGGCTGTCCGGGTCCTTCGAGAGCGGCACCATCCAGGTGATCGCCTGGGTGCGGATGTTCGCCCGCCCGGTCTTTTGCGACTGCATCGACTGGTCGTCGGTGAAGGAGAGGACACCCGAGGGCCCGTACTCGCGCAGTAGCCGGCCGTAGAACTCTGCGGCCTCCGCGGCCTCGGGCGTGTTCCAGGTGGGCGTGAGGTTGCCGGGCGGGTCCTTGAACACCTGGCCACCGAATCCCATCAGGTATGGGATCCAGTTCCAGTGATGCAGCTTGTCGGCGGTGAAGGGGGCCACCCGCTCCATGCCCTTCGTCATCTCGCAGACGTTCATCAGCTCGTCGAAGGTGGTCGGGAGAGCCAACCCCTTCTGCTCGAGCAGATCGGCCCTGGCCGCCCCCATGATCATCGCCCCGGCTTCCCAGGGAAAGCCGTGGATGTTGCCCTCGGCATCCTGCAGCGACGCCATGGTGCCGCCGACGAAATCGTCAGGCGCCCAGTCATCCGGCGTGAGGTTCGCATCCTCGAGATAAGGCTGCAGGTTCTCGACCCAGCCGGCACCGATCCAGCGGCCGGAATAGATGAAGGTGACGTTGATGACGTCCAAGGCGCTGCCCTGGGTCGAGAGCTCGAGGTCGGTGCGCTGGTTGAAGACCGGGAACGCATTGGTCTCGAAATTGACCCGCATCCCCGTCGCTTCCTCGAACTCGGGGAGGTAGTTCTCGAGATAGCCGAAAAACGTGCTGGCAAAGGAGGCACCCTGCAGGGTCACGCCTTCGAAGGGCTTGGCCTGGCCGCGCACGGCCGGTGCGCGCAAGCCCACCGCCAGGGCGGCCGAGCCGAAGAGTGCCCCCTCGAGCAGGCGGCGACGGTGCAGGCCGGCGGCCCCTATGGTGGCGATGGCGCCCGCGGAACGGCTCGATTGCATGGCTCGTCTCCCTGATCCTTAACGATCGTCCGGCGTTTTGACGTTTCGCTTGCCTTGCCGGCAGTTGTGGTTGCAGGGTACACAAAGTGAGCGTTAACGCAACGCTCATTTCATCGCCGCCAAAGACGGAAAGGTGGACCAGACCCAGTGCCGGAGAAGCTGGCCGATACCGCCATCAGGGACCTGCAGCCGACCGCCGAACGGCGGGTCGGGCTCAAGGACATCGCCGCCCGGGCGGGCGTGTCGATCAACACGGTGAGCCGTGCGATCCGCGCGCCGCAGACCGTCCGCCCGGAGCTGCGCCACAAGATCGAAGCGCTGCTCGACGAGCTCGACTATGTCCCCAACCGCCTCGCCGGCGGCCTCGCCGGCGCCAATACCGAGGTCGTGGGCGTCATCCTCACCTCGCTCTTCTACTCCGAATACGCCGCGATGATCGACGCGCTGCAGGGCGAGCTCGGCCGGGCCGGCCTCTCCGTCATGATCGGCAACAGCCACTACGAGCTCGACCAGGAGCTCGCACTGGTCCGCACCATGCTGAGCTGGCGCCCGGCGGCGATGGCGCTGGTCGGCACCGACCATCACCCGAGGGCGAGCGAGCTTCTGGCCGCAGCCCACATCCCGGTGGTCGAGATCTGGGAGGCGCTCGACCAGCGGATCGATTCCGCCGTCGGCATGGACCATGCGGCCATCGGCCGGCTGCAGGCCCGCCATCTCCTCGACGTCGGCTGCCGGAAGGTCGCCTTCGTCGGCTGCGTGCGCCGCCACGACTACCGCGCCCAGCGCCGTCGCGACGGCTGCCTCGCCGAGCTCCGGGCCGCGGGTCAGGAGCCGATCACGCTCACCGCACCCGACGGCGGCAGTGCCGATCTCGGTGAGGCGCTGGCGATGCGGCTGATGGCCGAGCATCCCGGGATCGACGGCATCGCCTGCAACAGCGACGTCATCGCCATGGGCGCACTCCGCGGCCTCGCCGAGACCGGCCGCCGGGTGCCGGACGAGATCGCCTTCATCGGCTTCGGCGACAACGAGGCCTCGGCCTGCGTCACCCCCGCCCTTTCGACCATTCGCCCACCGAGAGCCGCCATCGGCCGGGCGGCGGCCGAGATCATCCTTGCCAGGATCGCCGGTGCACCACCCGTGATCCGCGTCTTCGCGGCCGAGCTCGTGGCTCGCGCCAGCACCAACCGGACGTGAAAGAGGAAACAGACGAAATGGCCGAAAGTCGCCCGAACATCATCATGATCGTCACCGACCAGCAGCGCTACGACAGCATCAAGGCCTTGGGCTTCCCCTACATGACCACGCCCAATCTCGACCGCCTGGTCGAGGAAGGCACCGTCCTCACCAACTGCCACATCACCGCCGCCTCCTGCGTCCCCTGCCGGGCGAGCCTGTTCAAGGGCTACTACCCGCACACCACGGGTGTGCTCAGGAACGGCCAGCCCTGGGGCCGCACCTGGGTCGAGCAGCTCCGCGATGCCGGCTATCGCTGTGTCAATGTCGGCAAGATGCACACCATCCCTTACAACGCCGGTGCCGGCTTCCATGAGCGCTACGTGGTCGAGAACAAGGACCGCTACATGGAGGGCCGCTGGTATTTCGACGAGTGGGACAAGGCCCTCGCCGCCCACGGCCTGAAAAAGCAGCAGCGCGTCCTCTACCGCAAGCGCGACGACTACAAGGAACGGCTCGGCGCCTTCGAGTGGGAGCTGCCCGAGCACCTCCATTCCGACGTCTTCGTCGGCAACATGGCGAAATGGTGGGTCGAGACCTACCCCGTCACGCAGCCGCTCTTCCTCCAGGTGGGCTTCCCGGGCCCACACCCACCCTACGACCCGACCCCGCGCTTCGCCGAGCCCTACCTCGAGCGCAACGACCTGCCGATCCCCAAGGTCACAGCGGAGGAGCTCGACGCCCTGCCGCCGCCCCTGAATGAAAAGCGCCAGCACGACGTCGAGGTCGACCACGACAGCGTCGTCTGGAGCCTCGATCCGACACCGGAACAGCTGCAGCGCCTCTGGGCCTACTACTGTGCCAATGTCACGATGATCGACGAGAAGATCGGCGAGCTGCTCGAGTCCTTGCGCAAACAGGGCTACCTCGAGAACGCCGTCGTCCTCTTCTTCTCTGACCACGGCGACTGCATGGGCGACCACGGCCTGATCCAGAAATGGTCGATGTACGAGGCGGTGACCAAAACCCCGGTCATCGCCTGGGCGCCCGGGCGCTTTCCGGCCGGCGCCACAATCGACGGCCTCTGCCAGCTCTTCGACCTCGCGCCGACCATCCTCGAGCTTGCCGGCTGCGCCGTCCCCGAGAGCTTCGAGGCCCGGACCCTGCTGCCGGCCCTCGACGGCCGGGACTGGCAGCCGCGGGAGCACGTGTTCTGCGAGCAGGCGGGTGACGTGAACCTCACCGGCACCGAGTTCATCACCATGGTGCGAAGCGCCCGCCACAAGCTCGTCCACTTCAAGGGTGCGGCCTACGGCCAGCTCTTCGACCTCGCGGTCGACCCGACCGAGACCTTGAACCTTTGGGACGATCCGGCGCTGCAGGGGACGAAGGCGACGCTGCTCGCCGTGCTGCGCGACTGGCTGATCGAGAGCAACTACCAGACGCGCGACTGGATGGCGGCCTTTCGATGAGCGCCTGGCTCACCGTCGACTATGTCATCATCGGTGCCGGCTCCGCCGGCTGCGTGCTCGCCAACCGCCTCTCCGAGGACGGCCTGAGCCGCGTGCTCCTGCTCGAGGCCGGCCCCCGCGATTGCGACCCCTTCATCCACATGCCGGGCGGGTACTACCGGCTGCTCTACCACCCGACCTTGAGCTGGAACTTCAAGACCGAGCCCGAGCCGGGACTCGGGGGCCGCACCCAGATCTGGCCCAGGGGCCGGGTCCTGGGCGGCTCCTCCTCGATCAACGCCATGGTCTATGTCCGGGGCCTGCCGCTCGACTATGACGGCTGGCGCGATGCGGGTGCCGCCGGCTGGGGCTGGGACGACGTCCTCCCCTACTTCAAGAAGGCCGAGCGCCAGGCCCGGGTGAAGGACGACTGGCACGGGCTGGACGGACCGCTCGCGGTCGATGACATCAAAGACTCGCACCCGCTCTCGGATGCCTTCATCGAGGCGGCGACCCAGGCCGGCCTGCCGGCCAACCCCGACTTCAACGGTGCGGACCAGGCAGGCGTGGGCTACTTCCAGCTCACCATCCAGGGCCGCCGCCGCTGCAGCACGGCCGTGGGCTATCTCAGGCCTGCTGAAAGCCGCCCCAACCTCACGGTCGAGACCGACGCCCCGGTCACCCGCATCCGCCTCGCTGGCCGGCGCGCCGTCGGCGTCACCGCCCGGATCGACGGTGTGCTTCGGGAGATCGACGCGACCCGCGAGGTCATCCTGGCGGCCGGTGCGATCAAGTCGCCGCAGCTGCTGATGCTCTCCGGCATCGGCCCCGGCGCCCATCTCCGGGAGCTGGGCCTGCCCGTGCACCACGACCTGCGCGGCGTCGGCAACGACCTCCAGGACCACCTCCAGGTCAAGCTCATCTACCGCGTCGAAGGCGTCGAAAGCCTGAACGAGGTCCGCCGCAGCCCCCTCCTGATGGCCAGGGAAGGCCTCCGTTACCTGCTCCTCGGCCGCGGCCCGCTCGCCTCCGGTCCCTCGATGGCCGGCGGCTTCGCCCGGACCGAGCCCAGCCTCCCCGACACCGACATGCAGTTCCACTTCAATCCCGTCAGCGGCGACCGGCCCGGCCACTTCCACAACCACCCCGGCTGCTCGCCCATCGTCTCCCAGCTCCGCCCCACCAGCCGCGGCTGGCTCAAGCTCCGCTCGCCCGACCCCGACGATCAGCCGCGCCTGTGCGCCAACTATCTGGCGACCGAGCTCGACCAGCTGACCATCGCCAAGAGCATCGCCCTGGCGCGCCGGGTGATGGCCCAGCCGGCGATGCAACGCTATCGCGCCACCGAGCTGCAGCCGGGCCCCGCCGCCAGCACGCTCAACGACCTCCTCGCCTACGCCCGCGCCACCGGCCACACCCAGTACCACCCCACCTGCACCTGCCGGATCGGCACCGACCCCTTGGCCGTGGTCGATCCCGAACTCCGCGTCCACGGCATCGCGAGCCTGCGCGTGGTCGACGCCTCGGTGATGCCGGCCGTCACCTCCGGCAACACCAACGCCCCCACCATCATGATCGCCGAAAAAGCCGCCGACCTGATCCACGGCAAGACGACGACCACCCGAACCCCACACGAGGAGAAAGCGCCATGCCCGGCATCTGCCTGATCACCGGAGGCGCCCGGGGGATCGGTGCTGCCACCGCCCGGCTCGTGGCCAAAGACGGCCTCGCCGTCGCCATCGGCTATCGCGCGCGCGCCGATGCCGCCGAGGCGCTGGCCGCCGAGATCGCCGCGGCCGGCGGCAAGGCCGTGCCGGTCAAAGGCGACGTCGCCAGCGAGGCCGCCATCATCGCCATGTTCGATGCCACGGAGCAGGCGCTCGGCCCCGTCAGCCACCTCGTCAACAGCGCCGGCATCAGCGTCAACGCCAGGGTCGAGGACTTCGACGCCGCCGCCATCGCGCACTTGCTGCAGGTCAACGTCACCGGCCTCATGCTCTGCTGCCGCGAGGCCGTCCGCCGCATGCCCGCCCAACTACCCGCAGGCGGCGGCAGCATCGTCAACGTCTCGTCCATGGCCGCCACCATCGGCGGCAGGGCAGGGGCCAGCGCCTATGCGGCGTCCAAGGCCGCCGTCGACTGCTTCACGACCGGCTTCGCCAAGGAGGTCGCAAAGCGCGGCATCCGCGTCAACGCCGTCCGCCCCGGCATGACCCGCACCGACATGACCGCCGACCGCCTGAACGACCCCGCGATCGAAGCCAGGCTCGCCGCCACCATCCCCATGCACCGCGTCGGCGAAGCCCACGAGATCGCCGAAGCCATCCGCTGGCTCCTCTCCCCCGCCGCCAGCTTCGTCTCCGGCGCCCACGTCAACGCCTCTGGCGGCGGCTTCGTCATCGGCGAACGAATGGATTGAAAGGCACCTCGAAAATGTTGCGGCTTGGTCGAATCCGCCTCGCATTGCCGTGGCAGTCGGCGGATCCGGGGATCGCGATGGAGCAGATGGGTTTTTTCGACGTGGCCAACCGCTACGCCGGGCTGGACGCGAAGGCAACTCCTCTGGTGACGCTGACAGCGATCGTCCCCCGGGGCAGACCTCCGCCCCCGGCTCGAGGAGATCTGGCGACGGTCGGCGGCTGACGAGAAGTCGCCGGCGGGCCGTGAGCCCGGGGCCGCGGTGGTGATCTTCGAGGCGATTGTCCTGTGCGAACTCGACAACCTCTCGGCTGAGCCGCTGGCGTCCCAGCCGCGCGACCGACTGTCGTTCTTGCGCTTTCTCGGCCTGGGGCTGGAGGCCCGGGTACCGGATACGACGACGGTCTGGCTGAACCGCGAGCAGCTGGTCCAGGCGGCGGTGGTCGAGGAGCCGTTTTCCGATCCGCGGGCGGTGTTTGGCGCTGCGCTTTTGCGCTGCGCCCAGCTCTTCAACTTCCTGCGGTTCGATCGACTGTTTTTCGCGGGGATCGCGCAGCAACCGCCATGTTTTCTGCAGGGGGTCGACAGCTTCCAGACGATCGCCGGGGTCGTCCGGCTCTTCTTCCTCGGTCTCGGACTGCACAAATCGTTTCGGTTGAGGTGAAGCGAGCCGGTAGTCGAGCGGCCGCTTGGAAGGATCATCGCGGCACCTCCTGCAGCAGGGCCGCCGCCAACCCGTCCCGCAGCGGGCGGCGATCGGGCAGGTCCGCAGGAGACGTTGCCAGCATGCGGCGGCGTGCCGCGACGCCAGCCGTGGACATGGTTCGTGAAGGCAGCGGGCCGGCCGAGTGGCACCACGACGACGGGCTTGTCATGGAACCGTCATCGTCGTTCTTTAGGCGAAGCAACCAACGAGGTTCGAAGCAAGAGTGAGAGGCACGTCATGTCGCAGCGCACAACCCGCCTGGCCCTGTTGGCCGGTGCCGCTATCGTTGCCGGAAGCTGGGCCGAAAAGGTAAAGGCCGATGAATTGGTCCTCTACTGCAGCCCACAGGAAGAGTGGTGCCAGCAGGTGGTCACCCAGTTCGAGAGCGAGACCGGCATTTCCGTCGCCATGACCAGGAAGAGCTCGGGCGAGACCTATGCGCAGATCAAGGCCGAGGCCGACAATCCCAGGGGCGATGTCTGGTGGGGCGGCACCGGCGATCCGCATCTGGTGGCGGCCGAGGAAGGCCTGACCGAGCCTTACGAATCGCCGATGCTGCCCGAGCTGCACGACTGGGCGATCAGCCAGTACGAGGCCTCGAATGGCGCCACCGTCGGCATCTACGCCGGTGCCCTGGGCTTCGGCTACAACACCGAGTTGGTCGAGGAAGCCGGCATCGAGCCGCCCGCCTGCTGGGCCGACCTGATCAAGCCCGAGTTCAAGGGCGAGATTCAGATGGCCAACCCCAACAGCTCCGGCACCGCCTACACCGCACTCGCCACCTTCGTGCAGCTGATGGGCGAGGAGGAGGCCTTCGAGTACCTCGAGGCGCTGCACGCCAACGTCAACCAGTACACCAAGTCCGGCTCCGCGCCGATCAAGGCGGCGGCCCGCGGCGAGACGATGATCGGCATCGTCTTCCAGCACGACGTCGTTACGCAAAAAGTCGCTGGCTTTCCGATCGAGGTGGTGAGCCCGTGTGAAGGCACCGGCTACGAGATCGGCTCGATGAGCATCATCAAGGGTGGCCGCAACCCGGAGAGTGCGCGCGCCTTCTACGATTTCGTGCTGCGCCCCGACATCCAGAGCGCTGCCGGTGATGTCGGCGCCTACCAGGTGCCGTCGAACACCAACGCCACGCCGCCGCCCGAAGCACCGGATTTCTCCGAGATCAAATTGATCGACTACGACTTCGCGGAGTTCGGCTCCTCCGACACCCGGGCGCGGCTGCTCGAGCGCTGGGACAACGAGATCGGCAGCCTGCCCAACTGAATGGGTTGGGCGGAAACGATCACGACGATGCGCCCGTGTCGTTGACCGGCACGGGCGGGCTGCGTAGTTCGCTCGGCATTTGGCTCGCCATCGGCTGGGCGGGCTTCCTGCTGTTGCCCTGGTACCTGCAGAGCCGCGGGCTGCTCGATCCGGGATGGCTTCTCGCCTGGGATCGACAAGGCACGGCCCCCGGCCTGCAACAGGCGCTCCTGCACGGCCGGCTCTGGCTGCTGCCGATCGCCATCCCGCTGGCACTGCCGTTGCTTCTGCTCGGGCGGCGTCAGGACACGCCAGCGGCCGCCCGACTGCTGCTCGCCTGCGGCGCCGCCGGTGTCGCCTATACCCTCGGCCAGGGCTTCGTCATCGTCCACAATGGTTGGGGCTTCGATTTTCTCGCCCTGTGGTTCGGGCCGCTCGACGTTCGGCAGTACGGGATCGGCATCGGTGCTGCGCTGACCCTCCTCGCCTTGCTCATGCTCTTCGCGCAGGGCCTCGCGGCACGGGGTGCGGTCAATGGTGACCGCTTCGTGGTGGGCGCCATCACCCTGATCGTGGCCCTGGTCGCCGCCTTCATCTTCTTTCCGGTCGGCCGCGTGCTGACCAATGCGTTGCAGGGAGCGGATGGCGGCCTCGCCCCGATGCTGTTCGTCGAGCGCTTCCTCGATACGCGGATCTGGGGATTGGGCTGCCTCGCCGGCGGGCCGGCTTGCGGTGTCGCCTGGAATACGCTGATCCTGGCGCTCACCACGGGCGCGCTCACCACGCTTCTCGGCCTCGCCTTCGCGCTCGTTGCCACCCGCACCGCCTTTCCGGCGAAGAAGGCGCTTCGGGCACTGACCATCCTGCCGATCATCACCCCGCCCTTCGTCGTCAGCCTCGCCATCATCCTGCTGCTCGGCCGCTCCGGCACGATCACGCAGTTCGTGGCCGATGCCCTGGGAATCGACGGCGGCCGCTGGATCTACGGTTTTCCCGGCGTGCTCTTGGCCCAGGTCCTCTCGTTCACGCCCATTGCCTTTCTCGTCATGATCGGCGTGGTCGAGGGCGTCAGCCCGTCCCTCGAGGAAGCCTCGCAGACCTTGCGAGCCAGCCGCTGGCAGACCTTCACCACGGTCTCGCTCCCCTTGATGCGACCGGGGCTCGCCAACGCTTTCCTCCTGGGCTTCATCGAGAGCATGGCCGATTTCGGCAACCCCCTCGTCCTGGGCGGCAATTTCCAGGTGCTCTCGACCGAGATCTTCTTCGCCATCGTCGGTGCTCAGCACGATCCCGGCCGCGCTGCCATGCTCGCCATCGTGCTGCTCTCCTTCACCCTCATGGCGTTCTGGGCGCAGCAGCAGTGGCTGGGCAAGAAGCAGTACACCGGCGTCTCGGGCAAGGGTGATGCCGGCATGCCGACGCCGCTGCCGCCGCCCCTGATGTGGGCGGCCTATGCGATCACGATGCCCTGGGCCGCCTTCACCGCCGTGATGTACGCGATGATCATGTTCGGTGGCTTCGTCGAGATTTGGGGCCGCGACCACAGCTTCACACTGCGCCACTACCAGGACGCCTTCGGGCTGACGCAGGGCGCCTTCGGCCTCGTCTGGTCGGGCACCGCCTGGAACAGCTTCACGACCACACTCTGGATCGCCTTCATCTCGGCGATCCCGACCGCCATGATCGGCCTGCTCACCGCCTGGCTCCTCACCCGCCAGCAATTCGGCGGCAAGGCGGCCTTCGAGTTCGGCACGATGCTCTCCTTCGCCATCCCCGGCACGGTCATCGGGGTCGCGTACATCATCGCCTTCAATGTCCCGCCGCTCGAGATCACCGGGACCGGCATCATCCTCATCCTGGCCTTCGTCTTCAGGAACATGCCGGTGGGTGTGCGGGCCGGCATCGCCACCCTGGCCCAGCTCGACAAGAGCCTGGACGAGGCGTCGCTGACCCACCGGGCCACGACCTTCCAGACCGTGCGGCTGATCCTCATGCCGCTGATGAAGCCAGCG
Source organism: uncultured Geminicoccaceae bacterium (assembly GCA_964576715.1). Classification (GTDB taxonomy): domain Bacteria; phylum Pseudomonadota; class Alphaproteobacteria; order Geminicoccales; family Geminicoccaceae; genus SLRI01. Next base: position 16,449 of record CAZNWE010000076.1, read on the forward strand.
ATGCTCGCGGCATTGGTCTACAGCTTCGTCTCGGCGATGACCGCGATCTCGGCCGTCATCTTCCTGGTCTCGGCCCGCTACGAGCTGGCCACCACCTACATCCTCAATCGCGTGGAGAACGGCGATTACGGCCTCGCCATCGCCTACAGTTCGGTGCTCATCGTCGTCATGCTGATCGTCATCGCGCTCTTTCAGCTGGTGATCGGCGAGCGCCGCCTCGGCCGGCGGGGTGCGGCGGCGCCATCGGGCTTCGCCGGGGCCGGACGATGACCGACGTCACCGTCCGCTTCGACGACGTCACCAAGGCCTTCGGCGAGACCGTGGCCGTCAAGGACGTGAGCTTCGCCATCCGCAAGGGCCACCTCGTGACCCTTCTGGGGCCATCGGGCTGCGGCAAGACCACGACCCTTCGCATGATCGCCGGCTTGGAGCTGCCCACTTCCGGCCGCGTCCATATCGGCGAGCGCGACGTTACCAACCTGCCGGCCACCGACCGCGACGTCGCCATGGTCTTCCAGTCCTACGCCCTCTTCCCGCACATGACCGTTGCCGAGAATGTCGGCTACGGCCTCCGGGTCTCCGGGCGGCCGAAGCGCGAGGTCGAGGAGCGCGCCGAGCAGGCGCTCGACCTCGTTGGCCTCGCGCATCTGGGCGCCCGCCTGCCATCCGAGCTCTCCGGCGGCCAGCAACAGCGCGTCGCCGTCGCCCGCGCCGTCGTCCTCGAGCCCGAGGTCCTCCTCTTCGACGAGCCGCTCTCCAACCTCGACGCCAAGCTCCGCCGCCGGGTCAGGGAAGAAATCCGCGAGCTGCAACAACGCCTCGGCCTCACCGCCGTCTACGTCACCCACGACCAGGCGGAGGCGCTGGCCATCTCCGACCAGATCGTGGTGATGAACAACGCCGTCATCGCCCAGATCGGCCAGCCCCGCGAGCTCTACGAGGCGCCCGCCGACCGCTTCGTCGCCGACTTCATCGGTGATGCCAACGTCGTCGAAGTGACGATCACCGCCACCGACGGCGAGCTGGCGACCGTCATCATCGGCAACGCCAAGCGCCAATTGCCGCATCGCGGCCTGAGCCCCGGCCCGGCCCACCTCGCGATTCGCCCGGAAGGCATCGTCCTGGTCCGCGATCCCGCCGAAGCCGCCATCGGCGGCCGGATCAAGCGCGCCTCCTACCTCGGCAGCCATGTCGAATACGACATCGACACGCCCTTGGGCGAGCTCTTCGTCACCGACCCCGACGTCAATCGCATCCACGCCGTGGGCCAGGACATCAGCCTCGATCTCGGCACCCACGGGGTCACGCTGGTTCGGGAGTGAGGCAAAAGAGAGCAAGAGCCGGGGGAAGTGATTTCCTTGGACAAAGGGTAAGCGCTGGACGGCGGCGACGCTCGCCAGTGATGGTTCATCGGCCGCCCTGGGGCGGTC
>CAZNWE010000077.1:0-2749 GCA_964576715.1 uncultured Geminicoccaceae bacterium
GGGCGCGGGGAGGATCATCCTCCCCGACCTTGTTCTTACAACCTGGCCGCCGGCTGGGGCGGGGCGTCGTAGCAGCCGAGGACTGACTGGTCGAAATCGACCAGCGAGCCGGTCATCATGCCGCTTTCGGGAGAGGCGAGGAAGGCGATGGCCTTGGCGACTTCGGTGGGCTCGAGGAGGCGGCCGAAGGGTTGGGCGGCCTTGGCCTGGTCCAGCCAGTCGTCGGCGGCACCGTGCTCGCGCTTTTGGATGGTGTCCTCGCCGGGGGTGTTCATCCAGCCGATATTGAGGCCGTTGACGCGGATGCGGTCAGGCAGCAGCGCGTAGGCGACGTTCTTGGTCAGGCCGGCCAAGGCCGCCTTGGAGGCCGAGTAGGCGCAGATGAAGGGCTGGCCGCCGTGGGACGACATCGAAAGGATATTGACGATGGTGCCCTCGATCTGCTCGCGGCGCATGATGGTCGCGGCGTCCTGCATCAGGAAGAAGGGGGCGCGGACATTGACACTGAACATGCGCTCGTAGAGCTCGGGGCTGGTGTCGAGGATGGTGCCGCGGTCGGTGATGGCGGCGACGTTGACCAGGCAGTCGACCCGGCCGAAGGCCTTGTCGGCGGCCTTCGTCACATGGCGGACGCCGTCGAGGTCGGCGAGGTCGACCTCGACGTAGAGGGCATCCGCCCCCATTGTCTCGAGCGTCCGCCGGACCGCCTCGCCCTTGGCGGCGTTGCGGCCGCAGATGACGATGCCGGCGGCACCACGGTCGACGAAGAGGCGGGCGGTGGCCTCGCCTAGGCCCTGCGTGCCGCCGGTCACGATGGCGACCTTGCCCATCAGGCTCTTGGTCGTCGTCATGCTGTCCTCCCTGCTGCTCAGCTTGTCCGAACGCTACCAGTTCGAGCGTTTCGGCGCCACGGCTTCGCGCGGGAGGGGCTGCTGCTCAGCGGTGGGGCGCAGTACCCTTGGGCAGGTCGTCGGCCTTGTCGGTCGACGGGCCGAACAGGCGGGTGGCGAGCCGGCCGTCGAACAGGGCCTTGACGAGGTCGACCATCACCTCGTTGCGCATCCGCCGCGCCTCGCGCATCACCGCGTTGACGCGTGCCGGATCATAGGGTTGGACGTCGAAGCGGATGTCGTCCATTGTCTCGGTCTCCAAAAATCACTGTCAGGTCCGCGCAGTCTTGCTGCACTGCAATATAGGTAGCGTGTCGCCGCTGTGGCACAACGTGGTTTTGCTGCATGGCTCGGTTGCACGGCGTTCAGGGCGGGTTGTGCATGACTGTGGCTAGGCGGGCACAGCCGTGTCGGAGCCCGTGCGCGAGCATCGTGCGGATGCGGGCGTAGGCGGCGCCATCGGTCCTGACCCCGGCGAGGGCGAGCCTGCGGCAAGGCTCCCTGGCGGTCTCGATCGCCGAACCGAGCGCATCCTGGAGTTGCCTGAGCGTCGCGTCGTCCGTGTCGGCCGCGGTGATGTAGGGCAAGGCCGGGGCCCTGGGGGTGGCGCCGGCGATCCGCAGCCCGGCCTGCGCTCGCCGCCCGAGATGGTGCCAGGTGACGCAGTCGATGGTGGCACCGGCAGCCCGGCCGTCCCGCACCGCCTCGAGCGAGGCGGCATGCGCCCCGGTCAGGAGGATGTCGGCAAGGAACGGGCGGCCGCCGGCCACATCGGCGGTCAGCGCCAGGAGCGCATTGGCGCCGGAATGCGACTGCCGGGCGTTGACGGCGGCGACGCCGCCCCGCAGATCGGCGATACTGGCGACAGCACTGTCGCAGCGAACCACGAGCCAGCTCCGATAGTCGCCGCCGGCGCAGCCCGGGACGGCGTAGATCGGGGTGGCGACATAGCGGACCCGGCGGTCGAGGACGGTGACGAGCGGCAGGCCGCAGGCCTGGGCGATGAGCAGATCCGGGTGGGTCCAGAGCCGCTCGGGTTCGAGGTCGCGGCGGAGGCGGACCGGGGCGTCGGCGATGCCGCGCGCCGTGAGCGCCTCGCGGAGCGCCGCCCAGAAGGCGTCGGTCGCCGGGCGGAGTACCGGCAGATCGTACATCGGCAGGCCGGCGAGCCGAGACTTATCGCTCACATCAACCCCTGGTGGTCGGCTCTGCGCGTCGCAGACGCTATAGTCCTGTCGCGTTCAGGACAAAAAGCGGCAGAGGCATGGCGATCGACAACGGCTCGATGCTGCATGTGGCGGCAAACTTGAACCAGACGGTCGATGATGTCGAGCTGACGCTGCCGGCGGGCGACTATCGCGCACTCGCGCTGGGGCCGGTCGACAGTGTGGCAGCCAGCGACGAAGCGCTTCGCTAGCTGCTCTTGCCGGTGGGCCGCGAGCGGCTGCACCCGATCAGTGCCGAGGGGCTCGAGCAATTGGCCGAGCACGACCGGGTCGAGGTGACCGGGACGGATTGACCGGCGGCGGTCCTCAGCTGCCGGCATGGCGTTGCAGGAATCTCTCGGCCGCGGCGAAGAACTGCTCGAAGGCCGGCGTGTCCGCCAGGAGCGCGTGATTGGCGCCGTCGAGTTCGACGAAGCGGGCATTCGGAATGGCGGCGGCCACGCGCCGGCCTTCCTTCATCGGGCACATCCGGTCGTCGCGGCAGTGCAGCACCAGGGTCGGGGCCTGGACCTTTGCCGCGAGTGCGGCGACGTCGATCTCGGCGTTCATCTGCCAGATGCGCAGGGCGTTCTCCGGGGTGATCGCAATGCGCTGCAATTCGTCGAAGTGTGCTGCCTGCTCGGGGGTCGCGTC
>CAZNWE010000077.1:2849-17742 GCA_964576715.1 uncultured Geminicoccaceae bacterium
CCGTTGCCGCGCTGATCGAAGCGGACGAGTTCGCAGCTCTTGGCGAAGCTGCGCCAGACGGGGCCCCAGGCGGGGCTGCGCCATTCGTATTCGAGGTGGTTGAGCCAATTGGGTGCCTTGAGGACGGGCGGCCCCTGGCCGATGCGCGCGTAGGCGATCTGCACGCCGTCGGGCGCCGTGCAGAAGCGCACCTCCTGCGTCCTGGCGAGCTCAGCTGCGGGGTCATTCGCCACCGCCTGGTCGGGGGTCCACTGCCAGACCCGGATCTGCCGGCTGATGTTCTTGACCCGCTGCGCACCCAGGTCCTGGAAGGTGACGTCCAGGCGGTCGGCCGTCAGCTGATGGACGAGATCGGCGATGCAGATGCCGCCCGGGCGGGCCAGGGTCTCGAGCCGGGCCGCCACATTGACCGCATCGCCGAAGACATCACCGTCCTCGAAGACGACATCGCCGAGATTGATGCCGATGCGGTAGAGGATGCGCTGCGCTTCGTCGGTCGCCCCCTCCCGTTCCTGCATCGCGTCCTGGATGACGAGCGCCGCGCGCACCGCGTCCTGCACACTCGAGAAGGCGGCGATCAGCCCGTCGCCCGTGGTCTTGACGATGGCCCCGCCGAAGCGCTCGAGGGTCGGGTCGATCAGCTCGCGGCGGTAGCGCTTCTGCCGGTCGAGGACACCCGCCTCGTCGAGCTCGATGAGCCGGCTGTAGCCCGCCATGTCGGCGGCGACGATCGCGGTCAGCCGTCGATCTGTGCGGTCTGCGTCAGCACCCATGAAGCCCCTCTCCTCGAAGCCGAGCCGGCCAACTCTAGGCGTTGCGCCACGGGGCCGCCACTCCGCGCTGCGCTAGTGAATTGTCCATGACACTTGTTCCCCTCGGCCGATCGGCGCGCGCCGACCGGCCGAGGGGAACAAGTGTCATGGGAAGAAATGCGGGGGAAATGATTTCCCCCGCACCCCCTCGGGACTTTGCAGTGGTGGTGGTGACGGGGACGTGGCTCTCGCTGGGAATTCCTGAACGCAACCGGTCAAGAGACGCGACCCTGAACGTCCGGTGGGGTCCAAGGGGAGGATCATCCTCCCCTTGCCTTTTTTCCCTCAGTCCTCGATCTCGATCTCCGCCCCCGCGGCCGCTTCCTGCAGGGCCGCCATGCCGATCTCGGCCATCTTCAACGGATCGGCCTTGTTCGGGTCCTGCTCGGCCTCGACCACCACCCAGCCTGAATAGTCGTTCCTCTTCAGCGTCTTCATGAACGCGGCGAAGTCGATCGAGCCGTCGCCGGGGACGGTGAACACACCCTCCAAGACCCCCTTGAGGAAGCTCCAGTTCTCGGCCTTGAGCCGCTTCAGCACGTCGGCCCGGATGTCCTTGGTGTGGACATGGTTGATGCGGTGACCCCAGCGCTCTGTCGTTTCGGTGACGTTGCCGCCGGCGAAGGTCAGGTGGCCGGTGTCGAGCAGCAGGCCCACCGGCTCGTCGGTGTGCTCCATCAGGATGTCGACCTCGTCCTCGGTCTCGATCACCGTGCCCATGTGGTGGTGGTAGCTCATCGGGCAGTGCTCGGCTGCCAGGAACTCAGCGAAGCGCGTGAGCTTTTCGCCGTAGCGCTTGAGCTGGTCGGGGGTCAGCTTCGGGCGCTCGGAGACCGGTATCTCGATCCGGTTCTGCACGGTGCCGACGGTCTCGGCATAGACCATGACCGGGCAACCCATCGACTGGTAGAGCTCGAGCTGCTGCTTGATTCGCGACTTCTCCTCGTCGACGGTGACCTCGAGCAGCCGGCCGGAGAACCAGCCGGAGACGAGGGCAAGCTGGTGGTCCTCCATGATCGGCTTGAGGACCTTGGGGTCCAGCGGGAACTTGCCGCCCTTCTCCACGCCCCCGTAGCCGGCCTGCTTCGCCTCGCGCAGACACTGGTCGAGGGTGATGTCGCCGCCGAGCTCCGGCAGGTCGTCGTTGGACCAGCCGATGGGGGCGATGCCGAGGCGGATGGCCATCGCTCAGACCCCCACCCGCTGACGCTTCTTGCCCAGGACATGATCGTGGCGGGCGGCCTTGACCGCCTCGCGCTCGCTCACCTCGGGCGTGCCGCACTCCCACCAGGAGTTGTCGTTGCCGGACCAGTCGGTGGGATGAATGGCGATGTGGATCACGGTGGTGCGGTCGGCCTGTTGCGCGGCGCGGACGGCGTCCTCGAGATCGCCGATGCTTTTGACCGTGACGCCGATCGCCCCCATGGCTTCGGCATGGCGGGCGAAGTCGACCCGGAAGGCGCCGTTGGCGGTGCGGCAGGTGTCGAGCGAGTTGTTGAAGGACGGCACGCCCTTGGCCCGCTGCAGCCGGTCGATGACCAGAAACCCGCCATTGTCGCAGACCACGACGATCAGCTTGTGGCCGGCGAGCACGGATGAATAGATGTCGGAGTTCATCATCATGTAGCTGCCGTCGCCGACCATGACGAAGACCTCACGGTTCGGGTCGGCCATGGCCGCCCCCCAGCCGCCGGCGATCTCGTAGCCCATGCAGGAGAAGCCGAACTCGCAGTCGAACGTGCCCACTCCCTTGGCCTTCCAGTTCATCAGGAGCTCGCCCGGCATGCCGCCCGCGGCGGTCAGCGCCAGATCGCGCTCGGAGGCGAGGCGGTTCACCGCCCCCACGACATGCGCATAGGTGGGGAGTTCGGCATTGGTCGGGCCGCTGCGCTGGTCGATGTACTCGTTCCACTTGGCGTAGAGCATCTGGCAGTGCTTGCGCCAGGAGGCCGGGGCCGCCCAGTCGCCCAAGGCGGCACCCAGCTCCTCGAGGCTGACCCGGGCATCGCCGACGACGGCCAGGCTCTGGTGCTTGACCGCATCGAAGCGGGCGGTGTTGAGGCCGATGAAGCGGGTGTCGGGCGGAAAGAGGGTCCAGGAGCCGGTGGTGAAGTCCTGCAGCCGGGTGCCTATGGCGAGCACCACGTCGGCCTCGGCCGCCAGCTCGTTGGCCGAGGAGGCGCCCATGATGCCGATCGGGCCGGCATTGAGCGGATGGTCGTGGAGCAGCGTGGTCCGGCCGTTCAGGGTCTCGCCGACCGGGATGTCGTGCTTCTCGGCGAAGTCGGCGAGCAGCGCCTCGGCATCCGACCAGCGCACCCCGCCGCCGGCGATGATCAACGGCTTCTTCGCGGTCTTCAAGAGCTGGGCCGCCTGCTTCAGCTGCTCGACATCGGCCCGGGGCCGTGGGATGCGGTGCACCTTGGGCTCGAAGAAGCGGACGGGATAGTCGTAGGCCTCTGCCTGCACGTCCTGGCACATGCCGATGAAGGCCGGGCCGCAATCGGCGGGATCGAGCATCGTGGCCACCGCCTGCGGCAGCGACTGGATGATCTGCTCCGGCCGGGTGATGCGGTCCCAATAGCGGGTCACCGGCTTGAAGGCGTCGTTGACCGAGATCGTGGGATCGTTGAACTGCTCGACCTGCTGCAGCACCGGGTCCGGAGCACGGCTGATGTAGTAGTCGCCGGAGAGCAACAGGACCGGCAGCCGGTTGGTGTGCGCCACGGCGGCGGCGGTGACCATGTTGGTCGCCCCTGGGCCGATCGAGGACGTCGCGATCATGATCTGCCGGCGCTTCTTCGCCTTGGCGAAGGCGATGGCGGCCAGGGCCATGCTTTGCTCGTTCTGGCCGCGCCAGGTCGGCAGCTCGTCCTGGACCGATTCCAAGGCTTCCGACAGGCAGGTGACATTGCCGTGGCCGAAGATGGCGAACACCCCGGGGAACAGCGGCTGCTCGTGCCCGTCGATCATGATCCGCTGGTTGATCAGGTACTTGACCAGTGCCTGGGCCATGGTCAGCCGGATCGTCTGCATCGCTCCCTCCCCGCTTCTCGTTCGGTTTCACCACGAACCATACAGCGCTCCGCGGCCGAGGTGAAGTGGCAATGAAACGTACATTCTATTTGCACAAGGAAACGGAACAAACTATCCAAGAGCGAAACGCGCCCGGGGGAGGAGCTTCATGCTGCGCTTTGCCTTGTTCGGTTGTGGCCGGATCGGCCGCATGCATGCCGACAATCTGGTCGCCCATCCGAAAGCCGCCCTGGCCTGGGTCTATGACGTGGTGGCGGCGGCAGCCGGCGAGGTCGGGGCGAAGCACGGTGCCAAGGTTGCCGGCACCGTCGACGAGGCACTGGCCGACCCTGCCGTCGATGCGGTGCTGATCGCGTCCTCGACCGACACGCATATCGACCTGATCCAACGTTCGGTCGAGGCCGGCAAGGCCGTCTTGTGCGAGAAGCCGATCGATCTGGACATTGCCCGGGTCGACGCCTGCTGGGAGAAAATCAAGGATCAGGGCCCGCGGGTGATGATCGGCTTCAACCGCCGCTTCGATCCCTCGTTCAAGGCCGTCCACGACGCCATCCGGGCGGGTGAGATCGGCGATCTCCGGCAGGTGACGATCACCAGCCGCGACCCGGGTATCCCCTCGGTCGCCTACATGAAGGTGGCAGGCGGCCTGTTGCGCGACATGACCATCCACGATTTCGACCTCGCCCGCTATCTCTTGGGCGAGGAGCCGGTCAAGGTCGCCTGCTTCGCCCAGGCCTTGATCGCACAGGAGGTCAAGGACCTCGAGGACCACGATACCGCGATGATCCTGCTCGAGACCGCGTCCGGCCGGCAGGCCTGCATCACCAACTACCGTGCGGCCACCTACGGCTACGACCAGCGCATCGAGGCGGTGGGCGAGACCGGCATGGTCAAGGCCGAGAACCGCCGGCCGCACACCATGGAGCGCTGGGGGGCCGAGACGACCGAGGCCAAGGCCCCCATCCTGCACTTCTTCATCGAACGCTACCAGGAAGCCTACAACGCCGAGATCGAGGCCTTCGTCGAAGCGGTGATGACCAGCGGGCCGATGCCGGTCTCGTTCGAGGACGGCCGGCGAGCACTCCTGTTGGCCAATGCAGCCTACGCGTCGCTGGCCTCGGGGCGGGCGGTGGGGCTGGCGGGCTGAGCCGCCGCATCGCGCTTGACGACCGGCACCGCGATCTCGTTGCGGCGGAAGAACGGCAGCGTCCAGGGCGGGTCGTAGAACCAGGCCGTCGGCGGCCCGGCTGCCTGCCACGCCGTAGTCGTGAGCTGGTCGACCAACGCCGCCTGCCGCCGGGCGACGCCGGCCCGGGTCCACCAGCCGGTGAAGCTGGTGACCGCGATATGCGCCTCGTCCAAGACAACCAGCGTCACCCTGGGGTCCGTGGGCCGTGGTGCCGTTTCGGCGGTGAAGCTCTCGGGCAGGAAAAAGCGCATGACCAGAGCCTCGTCACCCTGATCCACCTCCACCGGCGCCGTCATCGCGATCTTTGCACCCGCCTGCTCGACCGGTGCTGTCATGGCGATTTTCTCGGCCGCCTCGTTGGCACCTGAAATATAGTCGAACAGCAACCGAAAAGCCCCGCTCTCGGAGCCGAGCCGCACCTCGGCCGCCACCCGCTCCTGATAGCGGCGCACCTCCACCCCCTCGGCCGGCCGGTCGACCACCACGAACGGCGGCTCATCCACCGTTCGCACGCCGAAGACCGAGCAGCCGGCGAGCAGGAGGGGAGCGAAGAGGGCGAGGATTCTGAACATGCCCGTTCTACGCGGGCGCGGCAGCGCTGGTTTGGTCGGGCGGTATGAAGAACGATCAGGGGAGGCTGGCCTCCCCTGGCCCTACCATTCTTTGCCGCCGTGCGGATTGGTGGGGTCGGGTGAGGACCTGGGTTAACGCGGCATTTTGCGGCGGCTTGGCCGCGCCACGTGGAACTGCGGCAGGTCGACGGGCCGCGGCACCGACCCGGCCCCGACCCTGGAGCCGGGCCGGCGCCAGGCGGCGTCCCTGGCTCGCGTCAGATGCCCGTGACCTCGCTCGCCAGGATCGCACCCCGCGACGCCATGAAGTAGAGGCCCATGTGGTGGGTCGCTGCCTTGGGGTGGGCGGCGGTCGCCGGCAGGCCCTGCGCCGTTGCCGCTTCGCGCGGCAGGTCGTAGGTGGCGCAGGCGGGCTCGAGGACGACGATGTCCTGCAAGGTCGGCATCAGCCCGTGGTTCCTGGCCGAAAGCATGGTCAAGACGAAGTCCATGACGCAGATGTCGGTGCAGATGCCGGTCACCAGCACGGCCTCGAGGCGGTGCAGGTTGACCCAATCGACGACCTTGTTGTGGCTGGTGCCGTGGCCCTTGAAGGTGGCCTCGATCGCCCCGACAAAGCCGTTGATGCAGTCCTTCCGGATCAGCGTGGCATGGGCGTGGTCCTCGAGCCAGGCGAGCTCCGGCACCAGGTTCTCCTCGCCGGTCCCCTTCTCGCAATGCGGCGGGTAGGGCGGCTCGGGCTTGCCCGGCTCGTGGGTGTCGAGGAAGGCCAGGATCTCCCGGCGCCGGGCGGCGAAGGCGCGGGCCAGTTCGTTGGTCCGCTCGACCATGGCGGCGACCTGGGCGTCCGGCGCGGGCGGGGCGAGGTTGCCCGCCCCCACCGTGCAGAAGCCGTTGACCTCGTCGACGATCACGAGACCGGTCGGCTGGCTGTCGACCGGGTAAGCGCGGGTGGCGATCGGCAGGGCCTGGTTGAGCTGCTGCATCAGGGTCGTCTCGGTCATGGCGCGGTCCTCCCTTGCTTGACCGGCGGACTAAACAATGCAGAAGGCCCCAATGCAACGTAAAGAGGGGCGCAATGTGAATGGGAGGAACCGCCTTGCGAATCGGGGTGATCGGCTGTGCCGGCCGGATGGGTAGCGCCAATCTGGCCGAAGCGCTGGCGACCGAGGGGGTCGAGCTGGTGGGCGGCACCGAGCGGCCGGGGCACGCGGCGATCGGCACCGATCTCGGCCAGCTCGCCGGCCGCGAGCCGATCGGCATCGCCTGCACCGCCGATACCGCGGCGTTGATGACCGGGGCGCACGTGGTGGTCGAGTTCTCGGTGCCCGACGCCACCGTCGCCAACGCCCGGCTCGCCGCCGCACACGGCTGTGCCCACGTGATCGGGACCACCGGTCTCGGGCCCGAGCACCACGCCGGCCTGGCCGCGGCGGCCCAGCAAACCGCCATCGTCTGGGCGCCCAACATGAGCCTCGGTGTCAATCTCCTGCTCGGTCTCGCCGAGAAGGTGGCGGCCAAGCTCGGCGAGGACTTCGACATCGAGATCGTCGAGATGCACCACCGCGACAAAGTCGACGCCCCCTCCGGCACCGCCCTGGCACTCGGCGAGGCGGCGGCGAGGGGCCGGGGCAAGCCCCTCGAACGGCTGGCCGTGCGCGGCCGCGACGGCCTGACCGGCCCGAGAGTGCCCGGCACGATCGGCTTCGCGGCCTTGCGCGGAGGCGATGTCGTGGGCGATCACAGCATCACCTTCGCCGGCGCCGGCGAACGCCTCGAGCTCGGCCACAAGGCGTCGAGCCGCGCGATCTACAGCCGGGGGGCGATCCGCGCCGCCGTCTGGGCCGGCCGGCAAGCGCCCGGGCTCTACGGGATGAGGGACGTGCTCGGCCTCTAGCGGGCGGGGCTAGTGCATCGGGCAGGAGGGCAGAGCTGGCAGCGTGCCTGGGCTGTTCCGGGCAGTGCGGCGCCGCGGCCATCCGGCCTTGCCGCCTCGGGCCCGGCGGACAGCTTCGATCGCAACCAAGGCAAGGATGGGTGATGACACAGCCGATCATCCGGCTCGCAGGGGTGAGCAAGTTCTTCGGGACCTTTCAGGCGCTCAAGAACGTCGATCTTGACGTCGCCCTCGGCGAGCGCATGGTCGTCTGCGGGCCCTCGGGCTCGGGCAAGTCGACCTTGATCCGCTGCATCAACCGGCTCGAGCAGCACGATGCCGGCCGCATCGTCGTGGACGGCACGGAGCTCGACGACGACACGCGGCACATTGCCAGGATCCGTGCCGAGATCGGCATGGTCTTTCAGCAGTTCAATCTCTTCCCCCACCTCACCGTGCTCAGGAACCTGACCCTGGCGCCGATGCGCACCCGCGGTCTGGGCCGGAAGGAGGCGGAGGATCTGGCTCGGCACTACCTCGAGCGGGTCCGCATTCCCGAGCAGGCCGAGAAGTATCCGGCACAACTCTCGGGCGGCCAGCAGCAGCGGGTGGCGATCGCCCGGTCATTGTGCATGCGGCCGAAGATCATGCTGTTCGACGAGCCCACCTCGGCCCTCGATCCGGAGATGATCAAGGAGGTTCTCGACGTCATGGTCGAGCTCGCGAACGAGGGCATGACCATGATCGTCGTGACCCACGAGATGGGCTTCGCCCGGCAGGTGGCGGACGCCATGGTCTTCATGGACCAGGGCGAGATCGTCGAGCACGCACCGCCGGCCCGGTTCTTCGCCGCACCCGCGAGCGATCGGGCGAGGCTGTTCCTCGGTCGCATCCTCGCGCACTAGCCGAGCACCCGTGCAGCATCGGCCTACGCTTGCGCGGGCGTCACGGCGCGTGCGGTGGACGGCCGCCCGGTCGCGAGGACAGCACCGGCGGAACGCGCTGCCGGCCAAGCCTGCTCGTGCCCTCGTCGCATCGGCCGTGCGCGCTGACGGACCACCGTCGCACGCCGATCAGCGTCTTGCGGCCGGGCATGCCGCTGCCGATTCGGGCGAGGACGGCGTCGCTCGCGCCGGATGGATCGGCAGGTAGGCGGCGCCCTGATCGGCGAGGAAATGCCAGAGGGCTTGGGCTGCCGGCAGCAGCCGCTTGTCGGAATGCTTGACCACGAACCACTCGCGCATCGCCGGCAGTCCTTCGATGTCGAGGCTGACGACGCGCCGGTCGGCGAGCTCGGCGGCCGTCGTGTGGGCGGAGATGAAGGCGATGCCGAGGCCGGCCATCACCGCCTGCTTGATCGTCTCGTTGCTGTGGATCTCCATGCCGATGCGCGGCTCGAGGCCGGCGGCGACGAACAGCTTCTCGGCGAGCGCGCGGGTGCCGGAGCCGGCTTCGCGCATCAGGAAAGTCTGCTCGGCCAGGGCCGTGAGGGCAAGCCGCCGCCCGGCCAGCGGATGGTCCGGCGGGGCGATGATGACATGCGGGTGGTCGCCGATGGTCGCCGCCTCGACCGCGATGTCGTCCGGCGGCCGACCCATCACCGCGAGGTCGAGGTCGAAATTGCACAGTGCCTCGATGGTCAGCGCCCGGTTGCCGACGGCGAGGCGCAGATCGATCCGTGGCCGCTCTTTGTGGAAGGCGGCGAGGGCGAAGGGGGCAAAGTACTTGGCGGTGCTGACCACGCCGACCGCGACCCGGCCCTCCTCGACGCTGCCGAGGGCCGCTAGCGCCGCGCTGCAGTCGCCGAGCGTCTGGTCGATCCGTGCCTGGGCCCGCAGCAGCTCCTGGCCAGCCGGCGTCGCAGCGAGCCCGGTGGCACGCCGTTCGGTCAACGGCAGGCCGCAGAGCGCCTCTAGCTGGCGCAGCTGCAGCCCGACCGCGGGCGCGGTGAGGTGGAGGGTCTGCGCGGCGCCGGCGATGGTCCGCGCCTCGACCACGGCGCGGAGCGCACGCAGCTGCCGCAGGGTGATGGCGCGGCCCAGTGGAGAAAGTTTTTCTTTCATAAATCGAAAGTTAAATAGATTTTGTTTTTTTCGCAATCCTTGCTATCAAAGGAATGGTTGCGGAGTACCCATCGTCGACGGCGCCACACGGTGCATGCTGATGTCGATGCCTGGCTGGGGAACGCGCAATCGCTCGATCGCGGGGGAGGCGATCGCATGACCATGACGTTGTCGGAACACCTCGACCAATGGGCAGCGCGCGGCAATGCCGGCGTGCCACGTGCCGAGATCGCGGCCGTGGTCACGACCATCGCGGCGGCGGCCATCACCCTCGCCGAGCGCATCGGCCTCGGCCCGCTGCGCGCCGGGTTCGGCGAGGTCGTCGGCGGCAATACCCATGGTGACGAGCAGGCAGCACTCGATGTCGAGGCCGACCGGCTCTTCACCGCAGCCCTCGCCGAGGCCCCGGTGGCCGTCACCGGCTCCGAAGAGCACGCGACGGCCCGGGTGCTCGATGCGGGCGCCCCGCTCGCCGTCGTCATCGACCCGCTCGACGGCTCGTCCAACATCGAGACCAATCTTTCGGTCGGCACGATCTTCGGCATCCTGCCGATGACGGGCCTAGGGCCAGACGCCGTGGTGCTGCAAGCCGGGCGCCGGCTGCTGGCTGCCGGGATGGTGGTTTACGGGCCGCAGACGACCCTGACCCTGACCCTGGGGGACGGCACCGCGCTCTTCACCTTCGACCGGCGTGAGCGGCTGTTCATCTGCACCAGCCCTCGGGTGACGATCCCGCAGGGGCGGGCCGAGTTCGCGATCAATGCCTCGAACTACCGGCACTGGGACGGGGCGATCCGGGCCTACATCGACGACTGCAATGCCGGGGTGACCGGCCCGCGCGGCCGCAACTTCAACACCCGCTGGCTGGCCTCGCTGGTCGCCGAGGCGTCGCGCATCTTCAATCGCGGCGGCGTCTTTCTCTATCCGGCCGATCGCCGGCCGGGCTACGAGCGCGGTCGGCTGCGCCTGGTCTACGAGGCCAACCCGATCGCCATGCTGGTCGAGGAGGCCGGTGGTGCCGCCACCGACGGGGTCCGACGCATCCGCGATCTCGTACCGCACGCCTTGCATGAGCGGACTCCGCTCGTGTTCGGCGCCGCCGACAAGGTCGAGCGCATCGCCCGCTACTACGAAGGCCCACCCTCGACCAGCGAGCGCTCACCGCTGTTTGGCCAACGTGGCCTGTTCTACAACGCAAGGGGCTAGGCGCATGTCGACGCAGCACCCGATCATTTCCGTTACCGGCTCTTCCGGGGCCGGCACGACCTCGGTCAAGAAGACCTTCGAGCAGATCTTCCGCCGCGAGGAGATCAACGCGGCCTATATCGAGGGCGACGCCTTCCACCGCTTCGACCGGGTGGCGATGAAGCAGGCGATGGCGGACGCAGCCGCGGCCGGCAACGCGCATTTCAGCCATTTCGGCCCGGAGGCCAACCTGTTCGAGAAGCTCGAGGCCACCTTCGCGGCCTACAGCAGCTCCGGTGGCGGCGAGACCCGGCACTATATCCACGACGACGCCGAGGCCGTTCGCTACGGCAGCCCGCCCGGCACCTTCACCGACTGGCGGCCGCTCGAGGAGGGCACCGACCTGTTGTTCTACGAGGGGCTCCACGGTGCTGTCGTCTCCGACACGGTCAACATGGCGCAGCATGCCGACCTCAAGATCGGGGTCGTGCCGGTGCTCAATCTCGAGTGGATCCAGAAGCTCCACCGTGACCGCGAGACCCGCGGCTACACCACCGAGGCGGTGACCGAGACGATCCTCCGGCGGATGCCCGACTACATCCACTACATCGTCCCGCAGTTCACCGAGACCGACATCAACTTCCAGCGCATCCCGACGGTGGATACGTCCAATCCGTTCGTCGCCCGCTGGATCCCGACGGCCGACGAGTCGATGGTCGTCATCCGCTTCAAGAACCCGCGCGGCATCGACTTCAGCTACCTGGTGACGATGATCCCAGGCAGCTTCATGTCCCGCGCCAATTCCATCGTCATCCCGGGCGGCAAGCTCGACCTCGCGATGCAGCTGATCCTCACGCCGATGATCCTGCAGCTGGTCGAGCGCGCCCGCCGCTCGCGTTGACATCCGAGAAGGGGGAGCACCATGGCTTTGATCACGTTACGGCAACTTCTGGACCACGCCGCCGAGCGCGGCTACGGCGTGCCGGCCTTCAACATCAACAACATGGAGCAGGCGCTGGGCGTCGTCGAGGCGGCGCGGCGGACCAGGGCGCCCGTCATCCTGCAGGCGAGCCGCGGGGCGCGTTCCTATGCCGGCGACTTGATGCTCAGGAAAATGGTCGAAGCCCTGGTCGAGATGTATCCGGAGATCCCGATCTGCCTGCACCAGGACCACGGCAACAACGAGGCGACCTGCCTCTCGGCGATCCAGCACGGCTTCACCAGCGTGATGATGGACGGTTCGCTCGAGGCCGACGGCAAGACGCCGGCGGATTACGACTACAATGTCGCGATCACCGCCAAGGTGTCCGAATTCGCCCATGCCGTGGGGGTTTCGGTCGAGGGTGAACTCGGTTGCCTGGGCTCGCTCGAGACCGGGATGGGCGAGGCCGAGGACGGCCAGGGGGCGGAAGGTGCCCTCGCCAAGGAGCAGTTGCTCACCGATCCGGACCAGGCGCTCGATTTCGTGGCGCGGACCAAGGTCGACGCCCTGGCGGTGGCGATCGGCACCAGCCACGGCGCCTACAAGTTCACCCGCCAGCCGACCGGCGACATTCTCGCCATGGACGTCATCCGGGCGATCCACGAGCGGCTGCCCGAGACGCACATGGTGATGCACGGCTCCTCCTCGGTGCCGCAGGATCTGCAGGACCTCATCAACGAGTATGGTGGCGAGATGCCCCAGACCTGGGGGGTGCCGGTGGCCGAGATCCAGGAGGGCATCCGCCACGGGGTCAGGAAGATCAACATCGACACCGACTGCCGGATGGCGATGACCGGCCAGTTCAGGAAGGTGGCGATGGAGAAGAAGGCCGAGTTCGATCCCCGGAAGTTCCTCAAGCCGGCGATGGACGCGTTGGAGCAGCTCTGCGCGCAGCGCTTCGAAGAGTTCGGCACGGCGGGCCAGGCCGGGCTGATCAAGGTCGCGCCCATGGCCGACATGGCCAAAGGCTACGCCGCCGGCAGTCTCGATCCCGTTCTCGGCAAGGCCAAGGCCGCCTGAGCGGCACCTCAATCAAGCAAGGGAAACATGTGATGTCCGAAACCGTCAAAGGTGCCGCCCGCTACAAGGCCGGCGTGATGGCCTACCGCAAAATGGGCTACTGGGAGCCCGACTACGAGCCCAAGGACACCGACGTCATCTGCTGCTTTCGGATCACGCCGCAGGAAGGTGTCGATCCGATCGAGGCTTCGGCTGCGGTCGCCGGCGAAAGCTCGACCGCGACCTGGACCGTGGTCTGGACCGACCGGCTCACCGCCTGCGAGAAGTACCGGGCCAAGTGCTACCGGGTCGACCAGGTGCCGGGCACCGAGGACCAGTACTTCGCCTATATCGCCTATGATCTCGACCTCTTCGAGGACGGCTCGATCGCCAACCTGACCGCGTCGATCATCGGCAATGTCTTCGGCTTCAAGCCCTTGAAGGCGCTCCGGCTCGAGGACATGCGGATCCCGGTCGCCTACATGAAGACCTTCCAGGGCCCGGCGACCGGCGTCGTCGTCGAGCGTGAGCGGCTCGACAAGTTCGGCCGGCCGCTCCTGGGTGCCACGGTCAAGCCCAAGCTCGGGCTTTCGGGGCGCAATTACGGCCGGGTGGTCTACGAGGCGCTGAAGGGTGGGCTCGACTTCACCAAGGACGACGAGAACATCAACAGCCAGCCCTTCATGCATTGGCGCGACCGCTTCCTCTACTGCATGGAGGCGGTGAACAAGGCGCAGGCCGCGACCGGCGAGATGAAGGGCACCTATCTCAACGTCACCGCCGCCACCATGGAGGACATGTACGAGCGCGCCGCGTTCGCCAAGGAACTGGGCTCGGTGATCGTCATGATCGACCTCGTCATCGGCTACACGGCGATCCAGTCGATGGCGAAATGGGCCAGGCGGAACGACATGATCCTGCACCTGCACCGCGCCGGGCATTCGACCTACACGCGGCAGAAGAGCCACGGCGTCTCCTTCCGGGTGATCGCCAAGTGGATGCGGATGGCGGGTGTCGATCACATCCATGCCGGCACCGTGGTCGGCAAGCTCGAGGGTGACCCCAACAGCGTGCGCGGCTTCTACGACACGCTGCTCGACGACTACACGCCGATGCAGCTCGAGAAGGGGCTGTTCTTCGACCAGCACTGGGCATCGCTCAACAAGTGCATGCCGGTGGCCTCGGGCGGTATTCATGCGGGGCAGATGCACCAGCTCCTGCATCTTCTGGGCGAGGATTGCGTGCTGCAGTTCGGTGGTGGCACGATCGGCCATCCGATGGGTATTCAGGCCGGTGCCGAGGCCAATCGCGTGGCGCTCGAGGCGATGATCCTGGCCCGCAACGAAGGTCGTGACATTGTCAACGAAGGCCCGGACATCCTCGCCGCTGCGGCGCGCAACTGCACGGCCTTGGCCCAGGCACTCGAGACCTGGAAGGACGTGACCTTCGACTACGCGTCGACCGACACCCCCGATTTCGTCCCCACCGTCACCGCTGCCTGAGTCAGGAGACAAAACAATGCGCTTGACCCAAGGGACGTTCTCGTTCCTGCCCGACCTCACCGACCAGCAGATCGAGGCGCAGGTGCGCTACTGCCTGAACAATGGCTGGGCCGTGAACCTCGAGCACACCGACGACCCGCACCCCCGGAACACCTATTGGGAGATGTGGGGGACGCCGATGTTCGATCTGAAGGACCCGGCCGGGATCATGTACGAGCTCAACGAATGCCGGAAGGTGTTCGGCGACCGCTACATCCGCCTCACCGCCTTCGATGCCAGCCACGGCTGGGAATCGGTCAGGCTCTCGTTCATCGTCAACCGCCCGGCCGAGGAGCCCGGCTTCGCGCTCGAGCGGACCGAGACGGGCGGCCGCCAGCAGGTCTACACCACCCGCTCCTATGCCGCCCGGCAGCCCGAGGGTAAGCGCTACGGATGAGCGATCCGCAAACCCTCGACCAAAAGACCATCGACCTCAAGGCGACCTTCGAGGAATCGGGGATCAAGGAGGTGCTCGACCAGCTCGAGGCCGAGCTGGTCGGCCTCGCCCCGGTCAAGCGCCGCATCCGCGAGATCGCGGCCCTCCTCCTGGTCGACAAGCTCAGGGTCGAGCACGGGCTCGGCAGCGAGACGCCGACCCTGCACATGTCGTTCACCGGCAATCCCGGCACCGGCAAGAC
>CAZNWE010000078.1:0-17342 GCA_964576715.1 uncultured Geminicoccaceae bacterium
TCATTGTCGACGTTGTAGACCTTGGTTTTATTGCCGTCGGCGCCGACATTGATCATGCGGTTGACCTGACCGGAAATCTCGAGCTCGACCCGACTCGTGCCCGAGCGGACCAACGGTTCGTCGGCGAGCTCTTCGACCTTGGTCTCCGCGGTCTCCGCGGTCTCGCGTGTCGCCGCCTGCTCGGCCTCCAGCTCTTCGAGACGCTGGCGCAAGAGTTCCATCTCGGCCGCCTGCTCCTCCATGCGTTGCTGCTGCGCCTCGATCAGCTCACGCAGTTCGGCGGCGCTCTGCGCTCGAGCGAAGCTCGGTAGCGTCGTCGCAACACCGGTCAGCAGCAGGACAGTAAGTGAACGTTTCCAAATTAACGTAGCCATTGACGCTACTCCTATCATGCATCGAGCGGGTTGCCCGCCGCGCGTCCACCTGCCGCCTAATTTGCGGGAGTGATTCTTTGATGACAAAATCGTGCGGTCGTTGGCCTCTTATCACGAATCCACTGGGTTCCAGCTTGACGTCAGCAGCTCTTCGTCCACCATTGTGGCGGCGATGCCACCTCGCTGGAGCGCGAGACCATGACTGAAATGCCGCTGTCTCGGTATTATCATTTGCGCGCAATCACCTTGACGATCGTCGTTCTGACAGGGGGTTGCACGGACTTTAAGCCTCTCGACCCGCCGCGGGGTGGTCAGATGCAGGAAGGACCGGGGATTTTGACCGGCGAGCGCGGCGCCTTCGTGATCCGCGCCGGTGGCCCCGTCGACACCGCAGCGGCGACGCCAGCCGATCCGCCGCCGATGACGCAACCGCCGCCGCTGACCTCGCCGCCAGCCGATGCAGCGCCGGCTTCTCTGTCCGCCGCACCGCCCGTGCCCGAGCAACGCCGGCCCGTCGCCGACGCACTCGAGCCATTGGACGAGCCTGATGCCGGCCCCGCATCGCCGCCGTCGCGCAAGCTCAGGCTGCCGCCGCTCAGCCTCCCGCTGCCGCCTCCGCAATAACCCACAAACGCGGCAGAGCGCTGCATCACAGGCCTCTCGTCTCGGTGCCTGCTGCGCTGCGTGCGGCCCTCTGCCAGAACATCATGTCGATCGCGGCGGCCCTGCCCGTCGGCGTCGCGCCGATGGCACGCAATCGCGATTGCCGCGGCTGCGCGGCCGTGGCAATGCTGCGGCCGAGGACACAACGCCACGCATCGGGAGCACAACAATGAGCGATCTGGTCCGCAGCCTCATGGCGGCGACCGCCGTCCTGGCCCTTGCCACGGGTGCCGCAGCCGCCGCCGAGGTCCGAGTGGTGGTGGCGCAGTACAGCGACGCGACTGCGGAGATCTTCCAGGGCATGGCCGACGCCTTCATGGCCGCCAACCCGGACATCGAGGTCACCATCGAGAGTGTTGCCTGGGACAACCTGCAGCAGCGGCTGACCACCGACATCGCCGGCGGCACCGCCCCGGACATCGCGATCATCGGCACCCGCTGGCTGGTCGACTACGTCGCCAACGACATCGCCGAGCCGCTCGACCCGTGCGTCACCGACGAGGTCCGGGGCCGCTTCATCGAGACCTTCCTCGCCCCCTCGGTGATCGACGGCCAGCTCTACGGGCTGCCGGTCGCGGCCTCGGCACGGGCCATGTACTACAATGTCGATCTTCTGGCCGAGGTCGGCCATGACGCCCCGCCCGCCACCTGGGAGGAGCTGGTCGAGGTGGCGACCGCCTTGACAGATGCCGGCCATTACGGCTTCGGCCTGCAGGGCAAGGAGATCGAGACCGACGCCTATTGGTACTACGCCCTTTGGAGCCACGGCGGCGAGCTGTTCGTCGACGGCAAGAGCGGGATCGCCAGCGACGCCGCCATCCGCGCCGCCGACCTCTACCGGATGATGATCGACACCGGCCTCACCCAGCCCGACCCCACCGGCTTCAACCGCCAGGACGTCGAGGCGCTGATGAAGCAGGGGCGGGTCGGCATGATCCTCTCCGGCCCCTGGTTGCGCGGCCAGCTGGCCGACGAGGCGCCCGACGTGAATTACGGCATCGCGCCCATTCCCGTGGGCACGGTGCAGGCGACCTACGGGGTCACCGACAGCATCATGATGTTTTCGACCTCCGCGGTGAAGGAGGAGGCCTGCCGGTTCCTCACCGAGGCCGCGTTCACCGACGAGTGGCGGCGCGAGTTCACCATCCGCGAGGGCTTTCTGCCGGTGTTCAAGTCGGTGGCCGAGGACCCCGTCTTCGCCGATGATCCGGGTCTCAAGGCGTTCACCGAGATGCTGCCCTTTGCGCGGTTCGCGCCGCTCGTAGCGGACTGGGAGCTGATGGCCGACACCACCTCGGCAGCGCTGCAGAACATCTATCTCGGCAATGCCGAGACCGAGGCGGCGCTCGCCGAGGCGGCGGCGCGCATCGACAGCCTGTTGCCCTGACCCGACCCGGGTCCGGTGTCGGCCGAGCCGCCGCCGGACCCGTCCGTCGCGTGCGCAGGTCCGCCCTCCTCCCCTACGTCCTGATCCTGCCGAGCGTCGCCTTGGCGATCTGGATCATCGGCTATCCGATCTACGACGTGGCCCATACCGCGGTGCATGAGGTCAACCGCTTCGGCCAGGTCAGGAGCTTTGCCGGGCTCGCCAATTTCGAGGCACTCTGGGCCGATCGGGTGTTCATCGAGAGCTTCTGGCGGACGCTGATCTGGACGCTGGCGGTGGTCGGCGGCACGATCCTGCTCTCGATCCCGATCGCCCTGATGCTCGACGACGATTTCATCGGCCAGGGCCTGGCTCGGGTGATCATCATGCTGCCCTGGGCGGTCTCGCTGGCGATGACCGCCATCGTCTGGCGCTGGACCCTGAACGGCCAGTACGGGATGCTCAACGCCACGCTCTTCAACCTCGGCATTCTGGACGGGCCGGTCGAGTGGCTGGCGACCGCGACGGTTGCCTTCCCGGTGATGATCGCGATCGGCATTCTGGTCTCGATCCCGTTCACCGTGACGGTATTCCTCGGCGGGCTGGCCTCGCTGCCGCGCGACATCTACGAGGCGGCGCGGATCGACGGGGCCACCAACTGGCAGCGCTTCACCCAGCTCACCCTGCCGCTGCTCCGCCCGTTCATCAACATCGCCATCGTCTTGAACATCATCTACGTCTTCAACTCCTTCCCGATCATCTGGGTGCTGACCCAGGGCGACCCGGCGAATTCCACCGACATCCTGGTCACCTACCTCTACAAGCTGGCCTTCCGCTACGGCCGGCTCGACGTCGCCGCCGCCATGTCGCTGGTGATGTTCGCGGCCCTTTTGGCGTTCACCATCGTCTATGCCTGGCTGGTGATGCGCGGGCGGCAGGCGGAGGCGGCGCGGTGAACCGCTGGCAGCGCAGTGCGCTCTATTGGCTGCTGCTGTCGCCGCTCGCCGTCGTGATCCTCTTGCCCTACGCCGTCATGCTCTCGACCGCGTTGAAGCCCGAGGCCGAGATCCTGAGCTTCCCGCCGGCCTGGATCGGCAGCGAACTGCGCTTCGCCAACTTCACCGAGATGTGGGCGGTGACCGGCTTCGGCGCGTCGCTGCTGGCCAGCCTCGTGGTCAGCACAGCGGCCACGCTGATCTGCCTCCTGGTCGCCATCCCGGCCGCCTATGCGCTCGCCCGGCTGCGCTTTCGCGGCCGCGGGCTCTATGCGCAGCTCCTCCTGGTGACCCAGATGCTCTCGCCGATCGTGCTGGTGATCGGCATCTTCCGGCTGATGGCGGCGATGGGCCTCACCGACCAGCTCTGGTCCCTGATCTTGACCTACGGCGCCTTCAACCTCGCCTTTGCGGTCTGGATGCTGCAGTCCTATTTCGCCACCATCCCCAAGGAGCTCGAGGAGGCGGCCTGGATCGATGGCGCCACGGGGCTGCAGAGCCTGACCCTGGTGTTCTTGCCGCTGGCGTTGCCGGCGGTGGCAGTCACTTCGATCTTCGTCTTCATCTACAGCTGGAACGAGTTCGTCCTGGCCCTGACACTCCTGCGCAGCCCGGACAATTTCACCCTGCCGTTGAAGATCTTCTCGCTGGTCGGCGGCGCCTATCGGATTTCCTGGGAGTACGTGATGGCCGCGACGTTCCTCGCCTCGGTGCCGGTCGCCATCGTCTTCTCCTGGTTGCAGCGCTACCTCGTGCGCGGGCTTTCGGTCGGCAGCGTCAAGTAGCCGGCTGCCGCCGGCGGATGGCTTACGATCGGGCGCTGGCGGTGGTGGTCTCGGGGTTCAGCCGCCAGAGCGTGAAGTTCAAGAAGAGGGCGAAGCTGACCCAGGCGAGATAGGGCACCAGCAGCCAGGCGGCGGTCGGGCTGATCGGGCGAAAGGCTAGGATGGTGGCGAGGATCGCAAGCCAGAGGGCGCCCATCTCGAAGAAGGCGAGATCGAGCCGTCGCAGGCGGAAGGAGAGCCAGGACCAGAGGCCGTTCAGGACCAGCTGCAGGGCGTAGAGGCCGAGCGGCAAGGCGGCGCCGGCCAAGCCGGCCTCGCGCCAGACCAGCCAGCCCGCAATTGCCATCATGATGTAGAGGGCGAGCCAGACCGGGCCGAAGAGGGCGTCCGGCGGCCGCCAGGCCGGCTGGTTGAGATTGGCGTACCAGCGCCCGGGCCGGTAGACGATGCCGGTGCTGGCCGCCGCCGCACAGGCCAAGACGAAGCCGAGAAAGACCAGAACGCCGCTCATCACAAATCCCTTGCCGCCGCCGTCCGTTCAGCCGATCGCCCCGATATGGTGCATCACCCCGCTGGAGATTCGCCGGATCACCTCGTAATGCGCGGCGATCGGCCGGAAGATGGTCTCGTGCTCCTGGGTGTAGGACTGGCTTTGGCCGTCGCGATAGCTGGCGGGCTCGCCATAGTCGAGTCGCCGCGGCTCGTCGGTGAGCGGGAAGACCTCGGTCAACAGGTCGAGCGACGGCTCCACCTCGAGCCGCATCAAGGCGATGATCACCTCGTCGTGGGTGGTGTTGTGGCGGTCGCTGAAGTCCGGGATGTGCACGGCATCGAGCATCAGCGACTGGATCTCGGCGATGCGCATGGCGTGCATGGTGTTGAGGTTGTTGCGGGTCTCGAGATCGACGACGATCGGCTCGTCGCCGGCATCGCGGGCCAGCTTGCGGTGCTCGCGCAGCGCCCGCGCGAGGTCGATATAGTCGCGGATCAGCGTGCGGCTGACCCGCGCCAGGCGGTCGTTCAGGTCCATCCGCTCGACGAACGTCGAGACCCGGCGCAAGCATTCCTCGCGCATCGGGTCCTTCTCCAGCTGCGCCAGGCGCAGCCAGCTGCCGGGATCGAAGAGGTCGACATAGGCCTCGAGCACGTCGGGGTCGGTGAACTTGAAGGCGTGCTCGACCATGGTCATCAGCCGCCTGAAGCGCGGGCTCTCGCGGTAGAGGCGCTGGAAGGTCTGCGGGTCCTTGTCGACCGCCTGACCGACCCCGCCGATGCTGTTCGCCAGGATGCCGAGTTGCTGCAGGATGGCGTTGTGCGGAATGGCGCGGAGCTGCGAGGGGTGCTCGAGCATCGCCGCCGGCCCCGCCCGGTCGTGCTGCCGCTTCAACGAGCGCGAGCCGGTCGGGTAGAGCAGGTTGGTGCCGAAGGCGCCGAGCAGCGTCGCGTAACAGGGATCGTCGATCAGCCGACCGTTGAATTGCTTGATCGCGGCGAAGAACTCGTCCGAGTAGGCGGTCGCCGCATAGAACGGGTCATCGGCCTCGGCCGGTGGCTCGAGGCAGTGCTCGAGCATGCGGGTGATGACCGCCAGCGCGCCGTGCTCGTGCATGAAGAAGAGGTAGCCGTCGCCGCCCTGAAAGCTGCTTTCCTGGGTCACCCGGATCCCGGCCGCGGTCATCTTGCGGCGGCACTCGGGGGTGTCGTAGTAGAGGAAACGCTCGCGCATGCTGCCGGGATGGGCGCCGCGGCCGATGCTCTCGCCGTGGGTGTCGAAGACGACGAGCTCGATCTCGGCGAGGCCGTGGCGGGTCAACAGATCGGCGAGTTGCAGGCGCAGCCGCTCGACGGCGTTGCAGGCGGCGATCTGCCCGAGATAGCGGCCGGCATCCGAAAAGCCGGTCTGGATGCACATCCGCCCGCGTCGCTTGAGGTAGGCGCGATAGGCGGCGACCTCGAGCGCTCCTTCGAGCACCTCGATGCCGCGATCGAACGCCTTGATCGTCTCGAACAAGGGCGAGATGTCGATCTTGTCGTCGATGCCGAAGCGCTTGGCGAAGTAGAGGGCGGTGAGCAGGGTGAACGGCGTCTCGCATTCGGCGATGAGAAAGCGGATCGGCTCGCTGCCGTCGAGATGCTTGAGCATCTGGGCGATCAGCATGAAGACGCGCCGTGCCGTCGTCTTCTCGGTCGCCACCGAGCCGAAATTGACCGTCTCGCTCTTGGCCTGCTCGATCAGCTCGACGATGGCGGTCTGGTAGCTCAGCCGGAACACCGGGTCGTCGGCGGCGTGATCCATGCTGATCGACTTGCGGATCGCGTTGTGCAGCTGCACGGCGTTGATGCGCAGGTGGCTGCGGGCGGCAGCGAGGCCGTGATTGCCGATCTCGGCCTTCAGCACCCAAAGCTCGCGCCGGGTCCGCGGATCCTTGGCGGCGGCCAGAGCGCGGTCGAGCAGCGCGGCCAGCTGCCGGGCGTCGGTCAGCCGCGCCTGCCCCATGCGCTGCATCTCGCGCGACATCAAGGCCAGTGCCTCGAGCGATTGCGGGGTCTTCGGATCGAAGCTCTCGAGCACGACGAGCTCGTCCCTGAGCTCCTTGTCGGCCAGGGCGAGGCGCGCCTCGATGAGCTCGAGGACGGCGGCGGTGCTGCCGTCGTCGGTGCCCTGCTGGCGCAGCCCGGCAATCACGCCGGCGACGTGCGCGAACTGGTCGAGCTGCAGCTTCACCCGCTTGGCGTAGGTCACCCACCAGCCGATGTCGGCGCGGCCGTCGGTATCGTAGCCGACCCAGCTCGCGAGGCTGACGAGACAGGGGCTGAGCTGGTCCAGCTGGTCGGGGAAGTGGGCGCTGACGACGTCGTAGACGATGCCGTAGAGTTCGCGCACGGCACGGCGCAGATTACCGATCACCTCGAGCGATTGGGCATGCTCGTTGTCGAGGTCGAGGCGTTGCTCGGGTCGGTGGTTGGCGCGCTCGACCCGCTCCATGAGCGCGGCCCGCGCCGCCGCGTCGAGCAGGCTGCCGTCGTCGGCGCGGCCGATGGTCAGGCGGATCAGGTCGCGCTGCAGCGGCATGGCCAGGCTGAAGGTGGGGTGCGCGGTCAAGACGAGCCCGTAGAGGCGGCGGGCGAGCCGGCGCTGCACCTCCTCGAGCGGCAGTTGCTGGCCGGCCGCGTCATGCAGCATGGCGGTAATCAGCCGGGCCAGCTGCTCGCGATTCTTGGCGGGGTCGGTCTCGCCCAGATAGGCGTCGATGCGCCGGGCGCGACCGGCGAAGGCCTGGGCGGTGAGGCGGCGAACGAGGCGCACGAGGCCGTCGCGGTCGAGGGCCCCCCGCTGCAGCTCGTCCTCGATGTCGCCGGCCAGGAGCTTGATCGGGTTGGCAGCGGGATCGCTCTCGACGCGATCGCGATGCGTGCCGAGCCGTGCGGCGTAGTGCGCGATCCGCTCGTCGATGTCGCTCGCCTGCTCGATCGAGCACGGCGCGCCTTCAACCAGGTCGTTCATTCCTGCCCCTTCCACCGCCCGGTGCGAGACGTTGCCGTGATCGGCCGGCTGCCGTGGCCGCTGCCCGGACATTGTGATCGGCTGATACGCTGCATTGCAACAGGCTTGTGCCGCAGCCGCCACCTTGACGTTAGGCTTTTTTGCGATTTGCCAAGGCGGCGCCCGCCCGCCATAGTCGAGGGCCTCAAGGTTGGTCGCGTGGTTCGCCGGTCACAGTCCGACCAGCACGGGCGGTGGCCGGCGGACCAGCCGTTTCGCAGTGCGGTGCTCCGCCGCTATGCTGCTGCCTGCTTGATCGGGCGGCCGCCCGTCATGGCCCGCGGCGAGCACGTCGGGCCGATCGGCCGAGGCGTGGTGGTGGCCCTTGGTTCAGTCAACAGAGTGGGGACAGGCGTTGCGCGATATCGGTCGGCGGCGATTTCTTCTCGGCACGACGGCGATGCTGGCCGGTCTGGCCGTCCACCCCACGGCCCGCGGCCAGTCGCCGAGCGAACAGCAACTGCTGATCGACCGGGCGCGCATCGTCGTCGAGGAATTCCAGCAGGACCAGAATTTCGCGAGCGTGCCGATCTATGTGCAGAACGCCTATGCGCTGCTCATCGTCCCGGACATGCTGCAGGGTGGCCTGATCATCGGTGCGGAGCACGGCGTCGGCGTGCTGCTCGCCCGCGACCCGATGACGGGTGCCTGGGGCGATCCCGCCTTCTACGAGATCTGGGGTGGCAGCCTCGGCCTTCAGGTCGGCGGTCGTTCGTCCGACGTTATTTTCACGCTGATGAACGCCGAGGCCGTCGACAAGCTATTGACCACCAGCTTCAAGCTCGGCGCCGATGCCAGCATGGCGGTCGGGCAGATCGGGGCCGGGGTCGGTGCGGGGACCACCGTCCGCTTCGGCGAGGACATCTACGTCTTCTCGCGCAGCCGCGGCCTGTATGGCGGCCTGGCGCTGGACGGCAGCGTCGTCAACGAGCGCACCGAGTGGAACGAGGCGTTTTATGGACCGAATGTCTCGGCCCGGCAGATCCTCAGGGGCGAGGTCGGCCCGCGCCCGGAAACTGCCGGCCTGCGCGAGGCGATCGAGCGGTTCTAGCCGGCTGCGGTGCCCGATTGTTGTTAATTGGTCTAAGACCAGACTAGAGCCGTTCTCTTTGCTTGCCAGCACTGGCGCTGATAGCGCGTCGGTCCGTCAGACATCTTGCGGACTGGAGGTTAGTGCATGGCAACGGTTTTCGCGACGACCCGTTCTTCGCCCCCTGCCGGCCGGCGGCCGACCCCGCTCTCCGGCCGCGTCCTCGGCCAGCTCGGGGCCGCCGAGCAGCTCGTGGTCTGGGCCTTTCGCGAGACCGCGGCCGATGAGCCGGGCTCACTTGAGCGGCTCGCCGCCGGTTTTCGCCTCGCTTTCGGCCGCCATCTGATCCGGGCCGCCGCCTGCGGTTTCGACGGGCTGCGCCGCTGTCTAGCGACCGAGCCGGACCTGGCACCGCGGCTCTGCCCGCTGCGCTGCGCCTGCCTCGGGCGCGACGAGGAGCGGCTGCTGCAGGGCCTCGCCGCGGCCCAGCTCGGCGATCGGGTCCGGCACGACCGCGAGGTCGGCCCCTTCGTGCCGCCCGCGGCTAGGCTTCAGCTCTGGCGGCAAAGCCGGCTGTTCGGCGCAGCGATGCACGAGGCGGCACTGGTGCTCGGCGATAGCCGGCCGAGCCCGCTCGGGCCCGGCTCCCGTCCGCACTGAGCACCGGCCTTAAACGACGACGATGCACCACCGTCTCTGGTTTCTCGCCGGGCTGCTCGCCGGCCTCGCCTCCTGGCTGGTTATCGTCGCCTGCTAGGCAGCCGCCGGCGCGGCGGCCACCCGCGCCGCAGGCATGGCCGGCAGGGAGTGTTTCTGCTAAGTCCCTCCTGGAACGTGAACGCGACCGGGAGGCCGGCCTTGAAGAAGCTGATCAACGATGTCGATACCATCCTCAGCCAAAGTCTCGAGGGCTTCGGTCAGGCGCATGCCGATCTGGTGACGGTCAGCCTGGAGCCGCCGTTCATCCGCCGCAAGGCGCCGACCAGGCCCGGCAAGGTGGCGCTGATCTCGGGCGGCGGCTCCGGCCACGAGCCGCTGCACGGCGGCTATGTCGGCGTCGGCATGCTCGATGCCGCCTGCCCGGGCCAGATCTTCACCTCACCCACCCCCGACCAGATGCTGGCCGCGGCCGAGGCGGTCGATGCCGGTGCCGGCGTGCTCTACATCGTCAAGAACTACGAAGGCGACGTCATGAACTTCGACATGGCGGCCGAGATGGCGACGGGCACCGCCGCCCGGGTGCTCATCAACGACGACGTCGCGGTCGAGAACTCGAGCTTCACCACCGGCCGGCGCGGGGTCGCCGGCACCGTCGTCGTCGAGAAGCTCTGCGGTGCGGCGGCCGAGGCCGGGATGGACCTCGCCGGGCTCGAGGCCCTGGGCAACCGGGTCAACGCCGCAACCCGCTCGATGGGGGCGGCACTTACCAGCTGCACGGTCCCGGCGGCCGGCGGGCCGACCTTCGCGATCGCCGAGGACGAGATGGAGGTGGGGGTCGGCATCCACGGCGAACCGGGTCGCCGCCGGGTCAAGCTGATGCCGGCCGCCGCCCTCGTCGAGGAGATGATGCAGGCGATGCTCGGCGATCTCGGGCCGGCCGCGGGCGACGAGGTGCTGCTGTTGGTCAACGGCTTCGGCGCGACGCCGCTGATGGAGCTCTACCTCGTCTATGCGGAGGCTAGGCGGCGGGCCGAGGCGGCCGGGCTCGGCGTCGTGCGCTCGCTGGTCGGCAACTGGTGCACCTCGCTCGACATGGCCGGCTGCTCGCTTACCCTGACCCGGCTCGACCAGGAGATGATCGACCTTTGGGACGCCCCTGTGCACACGCCGGCGCTGCGCTGGAGGTGTTGAGCGGACTGCTCGATGCCGCCAGCGGTGCCGATCCGGCGCTCGATGCGCGACTGACCGAAGCACTCGGCGCACCGCCCGCTGCCTACACCGCCTCGGTCGATGCCGCGATCGCGCTGGTCGACCACGCCCTGCCGGGCTGGCACTGGCACATCGGCTGGCATGCCGATGGGATCACGCCCTATGCCAGCCTGCGCGATGCGGCGCGAACCTTGCACGTCGAGGCAAAGGGGCCAACCGTGCAGCTGGCGCTGCTGCGCGCCATGATCCGCGCCCTCGAGGCAACGCCGCCGGAGCCGACCGGCTGAGCAGCGCTTGCCGGATGCGGACGGCGGCCAACATCTCCGAACGGGTCGTGCCGTGCGCAGCGCCGGCTGCCCCCGTCAAACCGCAAGCCACCGCCAACAGACCACGCATCGGGAGAACGACATGACGTTGCAGCGCACCTCGCTTTCCGCGCTTGGCCTTCTCGCCAGCACCCTGGCGTTCGCCAGCGCCACCACCGCCTCGGCCGAGATCATTGCCGAGCCCTTCGCCTACACCGTAGG
Organism: uncultured Geminicoccaceae bacterium; assembly: GCA_964576715.1. Classification (GTDB taxonomy): domain Bacteria; phylum Pseudomonadota; class Alphaproteobacteria; order Geminicoccales; family Geminicoccaceae; genus SLRI01. The sequence continues at coordinate 11,154 of CAZNWE010000078.1, forward strand.
TGGGAAGGACTTCGAGGGCTATGTCGCCCGCAACACCAACATCCCGCAATCGCGCGGCACCGTGCTGATCGTCCACGACTGGGACGGGCTCACCGACTACGAGATGCGCCGTGCGGAGATGCTGGCGGCGCTGGGCTTCACGGCCTTTGCCATCGACGTCTATGGTGCCGATGTCGCGCCGCAGACGGTCGACGAGAACCGGGCACTCTCGGGTGCCCTCTACGCTGACCGCGACACCTTCCAAGAGCGCCTCCTGGGTTCGATCGAGGCCGCCGCCGCGATCCCCGGCGCCACCGACGACATGGTGATGATGGGCTACTGCTTCGGCGGGGCAGCGGTGCTCGAGGCCGCCCGGGCCGGCGCCGACATCGACGGCTTCGTCAGCTTCCACGGCGGTCTCGGCCTGCCGGAGGGCCAGAGCTACGAAGCGGTCCAGGCCCCGGTGATGCTGTTCCACGGCACGGCCGACCCGGTCTCCGGCATGGCCGAACTCGCGGCGCTGCTCGACGCGCTCGAGGCCGCCAGCGTGGCGCACGGTGCCGAGGTCTTCGGCGGCGCGCGGCATTCGTTCACCGTCTGGGGCTCGGGCGACTACGACCTCGCCGCCGACCAGGCGTCCTGGGCCGGGCTGCTCGGCTTCCTCTCGGCACGGCTGGGCGACACCGAGGACGCCAGCTAGCCGTGCGCTCGTGACAGCCGGTCGGCGAGCCGGGTCGGCTCGGGCAGGCGGTGGCGCTCGACGGTGCCGAGCACCCAGGCCACCGCCGTCTCTAGATCGACCAGGTGGCCGACCGAGACGAAGAGCGGCCGGCAGCCGGCCTTGCTCCTGACGACGGCGCCGACGATCTCGCCCTTGTCCTCGAGCGGGGTCCGGGCGCCAGCTTCGGGACCCGGCTCGGCAAAGCGGCCGAGCAGCCGCGACTTGGCGACGCCGATCGTCGGCAGGCCAATGAGCAGGCCCAGATGACTGGCGAAGCCGATCCGCCTCGGGTGCGCCCGCCCCTGCCCGTCGACCATGACCAGGTCCGGCCGCCGACCCAAGAGCGCCAGGGCCGCCATCGCCGCCGGCACCTCGCGAAACGAGAGGAAGCCGGTGCGGTAGGGAAAGGCCGCCGGCATCGCGACCAGGGCACTCTCCGCGAGCCCGGGCGTCGCCGCATCGAGCCGCACCGCCGCGGCATAGGCCATCGCACCGTCGCGGCTGAAGTGGACGTCGACCCCGGCGATGTGCCGCGGGGCGAAGCCGTCCGGCACTTTCTCGACCACGGCGTGGCGCAACGCTTCCTGAATCTCCGTCGCCTGCGCTAGATCGGTGGGCCACTTCAGGGGAGGACCAAGATGGCCGGGCCACGACTCCAGGTGCCGAAGGGTGCCACCGACACGCACATGCATTTCTACGGGCCCTTCGACCGTTATCCCCTGCCCGCCGATACCGCCCGCCGCGCTCCCGAGGCGCTGCTCCCGGCCTATCGCAAGGTCCAAGAGCGGCTCGGCCTCGAGCGGGTCGTCGTGGTTCAGGCCGCCGGCTATCGATACGACAACAGCGTGACCATGGCCAATGTCGCGGCGATCGGCGAGACCGCTCGCGCCGTCGTCGTCGTCCCGCTCGGCACGCCCGAGGCCGAGCTCGCGCGGCTGACCGAGGCAGGAGCGCGAGGACTTCGCGTGTTCATGCTCGACGGTGGCGTCTACGACTGGGCCGAGCTGCCCGAGCTCGCCGCCACGGTGCGCCCCTTCGGCTGGCATCTCCAGCTGCAGCTCGACGGCCGCGAGCTGATCGAGCGGCTGGACCTGATCGAGAGCCTCGACATCCAGCTCGTGATCGACCACACGGGCAAGTTCCTCGAGCCCGTCGAGCCCGACCACCCGGCCTTCCACTGCCTGCGCCACCTCGTCCAGGAGGGCGCCTTCGTCAAGCTCTCCGCGCCCTATGAGACCTCGAGGGCGGGGCCGCCCAGCTACGCCGATGTCGGTCTGCTCGCCCAGATCCTGGTCAAGGAAGCGCCGGACCGCATGCTCTGGGCCTCCAACTGGCCGCACCCGGGCCACGCCCCCACGGACGAGGCGATGCTGCTCGACACGCTTCTCGACTGGGCGCCGGACCCCCACGTCCAGCGCCTGATCCTCAAGGACAACCCGGCCCGCCTCTATGGCTTTCCCAAGCCCGCCTGAGGAGATCGCCCATGCCCGACTGCGCGACCCTGCAGCTCGAGCCAGGCACTGACGTGCCGAACTCGCCCTTGCCGGTGCTGCTCTATCGAGGCGCCTTCCCGCCCGGCCCCGACCTGCCCGAGCGCCTCGAGGCGACCTTCCACGACAACGGCTGGCGCGGCCTCTGGCGCAACGGCATCTTCGCCTGGCACCACTTCCACGATGACGCCCACGAGGTGCTGGGCATCGCCAAGGGCGAAGCGACGGTGCAATTGGGCGGCGAGACCGGACCGGCGGTGACCCTCGAAGCCGGCGACGTCGTCGTTCTCCCCGCCGGCACCGGGCACAAGCGCCTCGCCTCGAGCCCCGACCTCCTGGTCATCGGCGGCTACCCCGAAGGCCAGGAAGCCTACACCACGCGCCGCGCCGGCGACGGCGGCGCCGATGTGGCCACACGCTGTGCCGCGGTGGCGCTGCCGACCCAGGACCCGGTGGCTGGAACGAACGGAGAGCTCGTCAAAATCTGGAGCCGGCATCGGCCGTGACTTAGGAAGGCCAGGCAGGATGATCCTACCAAGACCCACGCGGCTTTTGCTGAGCGGTTGACGCGACGAGTGTCATCGGAAGGGCTTTGGGTTTTGGATCAATCGTTGATATAAGTTGCACGGCAACTTGGTAAATCTTGGGTGTTGTCCAAGCCTTCCCGCTGCCGAGCCTGCCGCATGTCGCCTTATGGCATCTACGACCGCAAGACCTTCACCCCCGGCCAGCTGCTGATCCGGCCGGGCGCACCGGCAGACCATGCCTACCTGATCCAGTCCGGTCGGGCGCGGGTCTTCTCTCCCGGTCTCGGGCGGCGCGCCGTCATCGCCGACGTCGGCGCCGGCGAGATCGTCGGGGAGATGGCGCTGATCCGCAAGACACCGCACCACTACGGCGTCGAGGCGATCGACCTCGTCGTCGCCGTCGTCATCTCGCCCGCGCATATCCAGAAGGTCCTGGACGATGCCGATCCGCTCTTGAAGACCATCCTCGCCGGGATGCTGCGGCGGATCGATCAGCTGAACGGGGAAAAGCAGCCGGACGTCACCTGGGCGCGCGCCACAGGCGACTGAAGCCGAGAGACCTCACCCCAGCTCGGGCTCGGTCGCCTCGAAGGTCGGATGCGCCTGCATCGCCGCCCACCAGCTTCCGACCCCGGGCAGCGCCAGCACGCGGTCGGCCTCCGGCGTCATCGCGACGTAGAAGACGACCGGGCCGAGGAAATAGTCGGCCAGGGTCGCGGAACTGCCGACGATCCAGGGATCGGCGTTCTCCCTCAAGAGGCCCAGGAGCTTCGTCGCATCGTCGAGCTGCGACTCCCTGAGGGCCTCGTTCTGGCCGCCGATGAAGTCCGGGAACAGGTGGTAGGCGGCGAGACCGAGCAGCGCCCCGTAGCCGTAGGCGCCATAGAGGCTGATGGCCTCCGCCATCTTGGCCCGCGCCTTGGCATCCGTTGGCATCACCGAAGGCCCGCCCCGCGTCTCGTCGACGTAGCGGCAGATCGGATCGGTCTCGCGCAACCGCATCCCGTCGATATCCAGCACCGGCACCTTGCCGAACGGGTGCCGCGCCAGATGCTCCGGCAGCCGCGTTTCGCCAGCCAGGACGTCCAGCGACACCTGGTCGTAGTCGACCGCGTTGTCGGCCAGAACCATGCGCACGGTGCGCACATAGGTCGAGGGGCTGTAGCCATAGAGGACGGGTTTGTCGGTCATGCTGCGTCCCCCTGCCGTCCAAGATCACCGGCATCGATCGAGGACCCGCGTCGATGTTCGGCAAAGCCTGATCGGCATGCCCTTAGGCCCGCCGCGAATGCCAGCACTTATGTTAGACAATACCCTAGGGAAGCTTTACTCGACACCGCGCCCCGGCTCAATCATGGGCACACCGCGATCGTCAGCGGGGTCGAAAAAGACCGCCGAAATCAATGGTGTCGACTATCGGTATGGGTAGCCCGAGCGGCGGACGAGGTCCGGGCAACGGCAAGGAATGAAACGGTGCTCCCGGCAGGCAAGCGCCGGTTTCACACCCCGGCGGCTCGACGGGTATGGGCCCGGTCGGGGGACTGCCGGAACAACCGATGACCAGACAATTGATCTCGCCCGGTGGAAAAAAGCGGGCACCGGTCGAAGCGGCCGGTGCCGAGCCGTGTCGGTTGGCTATCACCAACGGCGACACGGTCGAGCTCGATGTCGGCAAACACCATCGGCTCGGCGTTCGCCGCAGCTACGCCGACCAGCAGCGCGAACGCTGCACCACCAAACTTCACGACCGACGGTATCGCATTTCCCTGACCTGCTGCTAGCATCTTTGGTTGCCAGGGGCCGACTTGTCTGGAACTCAATGGCAGACGCTAGAGACAACGCTCTCGATAGTCGTCTTGTTGCTCCGTATCCAAGTGCGGATTGTTTTCAATTCGCAAGGTTCGCCTCTCCCCTATCGCAGCTGTACGGGTGCATACCGGACGCCCTTCCGGCCGAACTGGGCGGCTGGGACCATGCGCGCAATCCGCAGCACGACGGTTGGCCTGGCGGAACAGGTCCCTTCATTTTCGAGAATGCAGCTGTCCCGGTTGTTCCCGCGCACGGATTCCGCCGCACACGATGACGGCCGCGGCCTCTGGCAGGCGCCGCCGTGTCGGCGACGACACCGCCTGCCGACAGGCAAGTGGTGCGACCGCATAGGCGGGCTTCGGCACCGGACCAACTCATTGCGGACGTCAGCCCGACAAGGCTGGCCGCTGTCGATGGCTTGTCCTGCGCCCCGTTATCGCCGTCGCGCGGACGTTGCGGGCCGGCCCGGCCGCGCCACCCCGCCGGTGCGTCACCTGTGCAGCTGTGGGGTCGCCGGCCCGGCCCGCTCGGTCACTCGGGAATCTGCAGCGTGGCGCCCGCGTCGATCGTCGTGCCCGACAAGTCGTTCGCCTGCTGGATCGCCGCCACCGTCGTCCCGAAACGCTCGGCGATCCCGTTGAGGTCGTCGCCCGGCGCGATCAGGTAGATGCCGGTATCGGGATCGAAGTAGCCGCGGGCATGGGCCGGTGGAATGTAGATCACGCTGCCGACCTCGACCTCCTCGGTTTCCAGGCCGTTGGTGACCATGATGTCCTCGACCGAGACATCGTATTCACCGGCGATCGTCTCGATGGTGTCTTCCTCCGCCACCGTATAGGCGACCGCTCCGTCGGTCTGCGCCTGTGCCACACCACCGAGCAGCACCGCCAGCGCGCTGGCAATCATGACTCGTCGCATTGCGTTTCCTCTCCCGTGAGTCAACAGAACGGCGGCCTCGAACCATTCTCACCGCCATCTTCAGCTGTTAGCAGCTTGGTATGACGGCCACAATACGCTGATGACCGTTGCCTGCGAGCCCGGCCGCCATCGAGGCGATGACCTGAGCCGGCATCGACGACACGCGCTCGACAGGCCGAAGCCTGTCGGCCGGATCGACCCACGGTCTTAGCTGGGAGTCATCGGTCGACGCCGGGTCGACGTGCCGTGCGCCAAGTCGATCGCTGCGCAAATCACGCCGCAGCGACGTGTTCGCGGGGTTCAGCGGCGGAGGCGGACGGCAAGCGGAGGAGAACCGAAACGGCTGGCGACATCGTGGTGCTGGCCGCCGGCACGGGCAACAGGCCGCACCCCGGGCGAGGAAGACCGCCGGTCCTGCCGCTCGGAAAATCTCGGGAACGCGAACAGCCAGCGCTGCGATCGGCAGCGGGGTCGCGTTCCACCCGTCTACTCACCCCGCCAGGAAATCACGGATCAGGCGCATTCGCTCGCGATGCAGTGCCGGGTCGCGGTCCTGGAAGGGATGGGCGAAGTCGCCGCGGACCACGGTGCTGCCGCCGCCGGCCTCGATCGCCTCGATCATCTCCCGGGATTCTGACAGCGGCACGACCACGTCCAGGCCGCCGCCGACGAACAGGATGTGCGAGGTGTCGGCCGGCAGGCTGTCGACGGGGTCCAGGGTGGACGGGCAGCCGAAGACGGCGAC
>CAZNWE010000079.1:0-17183 GCA_964576715.1 uncultured Geminicoccaceae bacterium
CCTCGGCCAGGAGCCGCTCGGCGCTTGCCGCGTCGGTGATGACGGTGTTGAGATAGCCGGCCCTGATCACCGCCTTGATGACCTGCGTCTTGGCCGGGCCGCCGGAGGCGAGGATCGAGGTCGGCACGTTGGCGAGCTCGTGCGGGGCGAGGCCGATGACCCGCTGGTTGACGGGATGGTCGAGCAGCCGGCCCTCGGCGTCGATGAAATGGGCGAGGCAGTCGCCGACGGCGCCCGCCTCGAGCAGCGACGCGACCTCCTCCTCGCTCAGCAGATGCAGGCGACGGATGGTCGAATCGGGGCCGAGGCTGCCGACGCTGACCAGGGCGATGTCGATCTGCCGGGCCCGCTCGAGCACATCGCCGATCGCCGCCTGCTCGATGAAGATGATGCGGCTTTCGGCACAGGAGGTGAAGGTCGGGGCAGCGAGATAGTAGCACTCGGCACCGAACAGGTCGGCGAAGCGCGATGCCGTTTCATAGGTGTTGATGGCCGAGGCCCGGGTCAGCCCGCCGATCAGCGAGACCACCGACAGCCCTTCCAGCGCCCGCCGCTCGATCGCCTTCAAGGAGCCCAGCATGGTGCGCCCCCAGGCGACCCCGATGCTCATCTCGGGCGCCAGCCGGTCGGAGACGTATTGGCCGGCCGCCATGCCGATCACCGCCGGCAGCTGGGCCGGATCCTCCGGGGTCGGCACGACCACGGCGTCCTTCAGCCGGAAGCGCTCGACCAGTCGCCGCTCGAGGGCGACGCAGGGGGCGAGCTTGGCGTTGATGCGGATCTGCACGATGCCGCGCTCGCGACAGATGGCGAGCTCGCGGTTGACCCGTACCCGGCTGAAGCCGACGCGGTCGGCGATCTCGCTCTGGGTCAGCCCCTCGACGTAGTAGAGCCAGGCGATCCGGGTGCGCTGCTGCTCGGCGGTGTCGAAGGGGACGGTGGCCATCGGGTTCGGGCGCTCAGCCGGCCGGCGCCCGGCGGTAGTCCCGATCGAGGGCGTCGATCTTGGCGACCTTGGCGCCGGAGCGCGCCGCCTGGAACGCGTTGGCGAGCCAGATGTCGACCAGCATCTTGGCGACGGCCGGGCCGGTGATCTGCGCCCCAAGCGTGATCACCTGGGCGTTGTTGGAGGCGATGGCGCGCTCGGCGGTGTACGGGTCGGTGACGCAAACGGCGCGCACGCCGGGCACCTTGTTCGCAGTGATCGCCATCCCCGCGCCGGTGCCGCAGACCAGGATGCCGCGGTCGAAGGCGCCGGCGGCGATCCGTTCGGCCAGCGAGCGGCCGAGGTCCGGGTAGTCGACCGGATCGCTGCTGTCGACGCCCATGTCGACCACCTCGACCCCCTGCTCCTGGAGGTGCGCCTTGACCGCTTCCTTGAGCGGCAGCCCGAGATGGTCGGCGGCGATGACGACCTGGCGCGTCGGCATGGTCAAAGGTCCTCTTCGCGGCGGTGGTGAAAGGCACGCCAGGGGATGACGAGCGGCTCGTTCGCGCGGATCGCCCGCATGATCGCGCATGTCAAGGGTAGATCGTCCCGGGCCAGAGGGCCGGCGGCGAGCATCGCATCGAGGGTCGGCCCGACGGCCAGCGCCAGCTCCGCCCCTTCCACCGTATCCTCGGGCATCCGCTCGGCCTTGGCCCGGCCGTAGGTCCAGCCGGCACCGAGCAGTCGGCCCATGCGGCTGTTCCGCCCACCCTGCACCGTGACGTAGAGATCGCCGACCCCGGCGAGGCCGTGCACGCTCTCCGGCCGGCCGCCGAGTGCGGCGTTGAGCCGGCCGAGCTCGAGCAGCGACTGGTTGAACAGGGCGGCGGCGAGGTTGTGCATCCGCGCCTGGTTCGGCACCGGCGTGGCGACCTCCAGCATGCCGGCGGGAGCGCCGATGGCCAGCGCGAAGAAGTTCTTGAAGGCGGCGCAGACCTCGGTGCCGACGAGGTCGCGGCTGGCCCGGGCGTGGTAGTAGGGTGCTCCGACCATGCCGAGCACCCGTCCGGTCAGGGCGGCGTCCGCGAAGCTCACGACCACGGCGGTGTCGCGCCGCACCGCAAGCTCGCCGGCGATGCAGGGACCGCCGACCGCCCCGACCGGGCAGTCGAGCGCCGCCCCGACGGGCGCTGGCAGGATGTCGATCCGCTGGCCGTCGGCGCGCAGCCCCTTGGTCAGGAGGAGGATCGGCCGCCGGCTCTCGAGCAGCGGCGCGAGCCGGCCGATCGCCCAGTCGATCCCGGCCGAGCTGACGCCCAGGACGACGAGCTCGACGGTCTCGTCCAGGGCCAGGGCGAGCTCCTCGTGGTGAAAGGCCTGCACGGCTTCCGGCAGGGGTATGCCGAGCCGCGGATGCACCCGATCGCGGCGCACCGCCTCGATCAGGGCGTGGTCGAGATGGGTGCCGACCAGCCGCACCTCGCAGCCGGCGTCGGCGAGCGGCAGGGTGAAGGCACTGCCCATGACCCCGGCACCGAGGACGAGGACGGTCGGCATGGCCGGCCTATCCCTCGCCCCGCGCGAAGGCGCCGAGCCGCCCGGTGGCGGCAGCAAGATCGAGGAAGGTGAAGCGGTCGCGGATCTCGTGGGCGTGGGCGACCGCGGTCCGGTAGAGGTCGGGGTCGAGGCCGAGATCGGCCGGGCGGGTCGCGGCCCCGGCGGCGGCGAGCGTCGCCTCGAGGCGGATGGGCGGCACGGCGAGCCGGGCGAGCGCCCGCCGCCAGTCGTCCCAGTAGCGCTCGAGCCGGGCGTTGGCCCTGGCCAGGCGTTCGGCGTCGAGGACCTTGGCCTCGAGGGCGGCGATGCACAAGGGTGCCTTGTCGCCATAGCGGGCAGCCAGGGCGGCCCGGTCGAGCGGCATCGCCGCCAGCACCGGCGGCGACGTCTCGGCCAGCAGCAGGGCCTGCAGCCGGGCCATGGTGAGGGTGGCGAGGCCGACCTGCTCGCCGTGCAGCGAGCCCGGATGGGGCCTCGCGAACATGTCGATGAAATGGCTGATGCCGTGCTCGCCCATCGAGCCCGAATGGCTGGTGCCCGAGACGATGACCCCGAGCCCGCCGAGCGTCAGGATGTGGACCAGGGCCGCCACCGCGTCGAGATCGCCAGACAGCAGGCGGGGGGCGGCGGCGAACAGCTTGGGCTCGTCGACCAGCTGCAGGTCATAGGGGCTCTCGAAGTAGGGCGTGTTGAGCAGCAGATGCGAGAACAGCCAGTCGATCTGCGCGACGCCGCGGCAGATGGCATCGCCGAGGCCGGCACGAATCATCCGCCGGGGTGCGGCCGCCTGGATCTCGAGGTCGAAGAACACGCCGGCCGGGGCGTGCGCCTCGAGGCTGAGCTTGTAGTCGCCCCGGGTGATCGAGACGGTGCTCGTCACATAGCCGTTCATCGACGGGGCGGTGGCGAAGACGGCGCACGGCCGGCCATCGGCGAAGGTCACGTATTTGCAGAGGTCGTTCAGGGTGCCGGAGCCCACAGCCACGAGCCCGTCGCAGTGGCGGGTTCGCTCGCGCAGCAGTGCCGCGGTCGCCTCGTCCGCCTGCGGGTGATCGAGCACCACCGACAGCGCGCCAGAAAGCGCTGCCTCGACCCGTCTGCCCATCACCGCGTGGGTGTTCTCGTCGCTGACCACGGCCAGCCGGCCGGCGAGCCCGGCCTCGCGGACCAGGGCCGCCTCGCGGCCGGCGAGGCTGCGCGCCAGGACGATCGAGCGGATCGGGCAGCGGACCGACTCGCCGGTCTCGATCAAGCGGTAGCGGCCGGCGACGAAGTCCTGGATCAGGGCGGCACCGCTGCTCATGCGGCACCGTGTTCGGCGGCCGGTGCTGTCGCGTGGCGATGCTTGAAGGCGGCGAGTGCTGCCTGCGCCTCACGGGTAGCCGGGTAGAGGCGCTCGAAGATCAGGCGCAGCTCCTCGTAGCGGGCGTGCCGGTCCGCGTCGGGTGCGACGGTGCTGTGCACCTTGCCGGCCATCGCCGATACCGCGGCCGCGGCCGAGACGAACCACCCCGCCCCCTTGGCGGCGGCGATCGCCGCGCCGAGCGACGTCGCCTCGACGGTCGCGAGGCGGCGCACCGGCTTGCCCGTCGCATCGGCGATGATGCGACACCAGAGATCGCTCTTCGAGCCGCCGCCGATGGTCATCAGTTCGCTGACGGGCTGGCCGGTGACCCGCTCGATGTTGCGCGTGCCCATCGCCTGGTCGAGGGCGATCCCCTCCATCATGGCGCGGTAGAGATGGCCGCGGCCGTGCTCGCCCGACAGCCCGACGATCAGCCCGCGGGCGTCCTGGTCCCAATAGGGATTCATCACCCCGCCCCAGTAGGGCAGCAGCAGCAGCCCGCCGGCGCCGACCGGCAGGGCTGCGGCGGCGGCCTCGAGCTCGCCGTAGATCGCCGGGTTCGCCTCGGGATCGGCGCCGAAGACGTGCTTGACGAACCAATCGGTGAGGAAGGTGCCGGTGCGCAGGCAGAGCTCGTAGATGTAGCCCTCGCCGGAGACGCTGGTCATCGTGCGAAACGCCGGGTCGGTGGCGTAGGCCTCGCCGTAGACGCCGCAGACGCTGGCCGTGCCGAGATTGAGATAGGCCCGGCCCGGGACCAGCGTGCCGACTCCGAGCCCGCCGGCCTGGCCGTCGCCGCCACCGGCGACGACCAGCGTGCCGGCCTCGAGCCCGGTGGCCTCGGCCGCCTCGCCGGTCACCTCGCCGAGCACCGAGCCCGGGGCCACGGCGGTGGCGAAATGCTTCGGCGTCAGGCGCAGCGCCTCGAGGATCGGCTCGCTGTAGCATTTGGCCTCGAGGTCGTAGACGCCCGTCGGATCGGCCGATGCCCAGCTCGTTCGGTAGAGGCCGGTGAGCCGCCAGACGAGATAGCCATGCACTTCGAGGAAGTGCGCCGTCTTGGCGTAGCGGTCGGGGGCCAGGCGCATCAGCCAGTGCAAGGCGTAGAGGCAGGGGGTCGGATCCGGGGTCTTGCCGGTGATCGCCAGCAGCCGGTCGCGGCCGAGCTTCTTGCTCAACAGCCCGACATCCTCGCGACCGCGCTCGTCGAGCCAGGTGATCGCCGGGCCGAGCGGCTCGCCGGCCGCGTCGAGGGCGACGAACGTCTCGCGCTGGTTGGCGATCGCCAGGGCCGCCACCCGGCTCATCTCGATCTTGGCACCGAGCTCGCCGAGGGCCGCACAGGCCGAGCGCCACCAGTCGTTGGCGTGCTGCTCGTAGCGGCCGGGCTCCGGGTTGTGCAGGGCCAGGGCGGAGCGCCCCTCGGCGACCAGCTGCCCGCCGCGGTCCCAGGCGATCGCCTTGGTCGCCGTGGTGCTGCTGTCGATGCCGATGACCAGGTCCTTGTCCATGCTACCTCACGGTCGCCCGGGAGATGCCGCGCCCACCGAGGAGCGCGCCGACCTCGCCGACCCGGCCCGATCGGTGCGCCCACAGGTCCGGCGCGGCGCTGCCGTGCACCGCGCTAGTCCGCCACTGGCTACCGGCCATCATGCTGTTCGCTACGACCCTCGCGGAACTTTTGTCGCCCTGTCCGAACAAACTTATCGCAGGCGGTGGAGGGACGCCAGTCATTGTCGACCAACCCGCAAGAGCGCAACGGCACTACGGGGGCTCAACCGGGCTCGACCACGACCTTGAGCGCCGCGTCTGCGTAGGCGGCGAGCATCGCCAGGGCGTCGGGCACGGTCTCGAGCCCGATGCGATGGCTGATCCAGGCCGCGGGATCGACCCGGCCGCGCGCCACGAGGTCGATCGCCCGCGGCAGCACGTCGCCCATCCGGCGCGAGAAGACGACCTGCAGCTGCTTGCGCCGTGGCGTGGAGGCCTCGAACGCATAGCCGTTGCCGTCGGGGATGCCGACCACCACGAGCCGCCCGCCGATCGCCGCCGCCTCGGTGCCGTGCGCGAAGCCGTGCGGGCTGTTGGTCGCTTCGAAGACGAGATCGGCACCCCGCCCCGCGGTCGCCGCGAGGAGCCCGGGCAGCGACGCGAAGGCGCCGGCGGCACCAAGGCGCGACGCGGCCTGGCGCCGGTAGGCCACCGGCTCGACGACCAGCGGCTCGGCGATCCCGGCGACCTGCAAGAGCTGCAGGATGCCGAGCCCGATCGGCCCGGCCCCGAGCACCGCCACCGTCTCGAACCATTGCGGCCGGCCGAGATCGACGGCGTGGATACAGATCCCCAAGGGCTCGAGCAGCGCCGTGGTCGCGGCCGAAAACGCCTCGGGCACCGCAAACAGCTGTTCCGGGGCCACCGCCACCGTCGCCGTCAGCCCGCCATGATGGGGCGGTGCTCCCAGCATCACGGTGTGCGGGCAGAGATTGGCCTGCGCCCGATGGCACCAGGCACAAGCACCGCAGGGTCGCGCCGGCTCGATGACGACGCGCGCGCCGGCGGCGATGTTGCGCTCGGGCACGGCCGCACGGACCCGTCCCGCCACCTCGTGGCCGGGCACGAAGGGTTCGGCGATCGCTTGGGCGGCCCCGATGCCGCCCTCCTTGTAATAGTGCAGGTCGCTGCCGCAGAGCCCGACCGCCTCGACGTCGACGAGCACCATGCCAGGCCCGGCATTGGGGCTCGGCAGGTCGCCGAGCCGGACATCGTAGGGCGCATGGATGAAGACAGCACGCATGGGCGGTTCACCGAGCTCTCGTTCAAGCGGTCGTGCGACCGAGCGATACCGGCGATCGATGGCGCAGCAAAGCCCGGCCGGCACCGGCAAACCCTCGCATAAGCGGACTCAGGCGGCGCGGGCCTGGGGCACGGCGGCACGGACCCCGGCCACGACGTGGTCGACCAGGGCGTCGAGCAGGGGCGAGGGCGCGTCGCCGCGGCGCAAGAGGAGGATGGCGATCTCGGGCAACGGTGGCAAGCCCTCGGCCTCGCCCAGGGCGACGAGCCCGGGGCGGAGATTGCTCGGCAGGATGGTGCCGACGGCGAGGCCGGTCTCGACCGCGGCGTAGATGCCGGCGATCGACTGGCTCGAATAGGCGACTCGCCAGGGCCGGCCGCTGGCATCCAGGGCGCGGGTCGCATGACGGCGAAAGACGCAGTCCTCGTGAAAGATGGCGAGCGGCAAGGGCGTCTCGTCCTGCGCGCAGTGGCCGCGGGCGGCGACCCAGACGAGCGGCTCGCGATGCAGGACGATGCTGCCCGGCGCGCCGTCGCCCGGGGTGACCCCGTGGCCCGCGGTAACCAGGGCGAGGTCGATGGCCCCGCGCTCGACCAGCTTCGCCGCCTGGTGCGACGGCAGCGAGCGGAGATCGACCCGGACCTTCGGGTGGCTCGCGGCAAAGCGCACGAGGATGCCGGGCATGAACGAGCTGGCATAGTCGTCCGGGGCGGCGATCCGCACCTCGCCGGCGAAGGCCTCGCGGTCGAACGCGGCCAGCGCCTCGGCCTGCGCCTTGAGGATGCGCCTGGCGTGCGTCACCAGGAGGTCGCCATCGGCGGTGAGCCGCGCCTCGCGCCCCTGCCGCTCGAACAGCTTGCGGTCGAGCTGGGCCTCCAGCCGGCGCATCTGCATGCTGACGGCCGACTGCGTGCGATGCACCTGGAGGCCGGCGGCGGTGAAGCTGCCGGTCTCGGCGATGGCGACGAGACTCTTCAGGTTGTCCGGGTCGAGCATGCGGTGATCCATGAGGAATCCTGATGCTTCGCATTAGATCAATTCGTTGGACTGATCAACCGACACCGCCGATATGACCGCTAACGACCACGCCCCAAGCGGGCATGAACGGAGGTGATCGTCATGCGGCATCCGGTTTTCCTGCCCCTCGTCCCGGGCTCCTGGGACGACCTCGTCGCCCGCGCCGCGCTCAAGGCGGCGGACTGGGTCCATGATCGTCTCTCCCGGCGCCTGCCGACCCTTGCTTCCGCCCCGTTGCCGGCCGATCCTTGGCGCCGGGTGACGGCAGCGGGAGGCGAGGCTCGTGGCGCGAACGCGAACCAAGAAGCTGATGAACGAGGCGGACGCGATCGTCCGTGAGATGGCGGCCGGGGTGGCGGCGGTGCACGAGGCCGTCATCCGCCTGCACGACGAGGATTGGCGGGTGGTCCTTGCCCGTCAGTCGAGCCCCGCGGCCAAGGTCGGCATCGTCGTCGGCGGCGGCTCCGGACACGAGCCGGCCTTCCTCGGCTATGTCGGCCGCGGCTTGGCCGACGCCGCGGTCCTCGGCGACGTCTTCACCTCGCCCACGCCCGAGCCCATCCTCACCGCCGCGCGCGCCGCGGCCCGCCCGGACGGCGTGCTCTTCCTCTACGGCAACTATGCCGGCGACGTGCTCAACTTCGACATGGCGGCCGAGCTCGCCGCGGCCGAGGGCATCTTGGTACGGACCGTGCGTGGTGCCGACGACATCGCTTCGGCACCGCCCGAGCGAGCTGCCGACCGCCGCGGCATCGCCGGCGGAGTCTTCCTGTTCAAGATCGCCGGTGCCGCTGCCGCCCTGGGCTGGCCGCTCGCCGAGGTCGAGCGGGTTGCGGCGAAGGCCGCGGCCGCGATGCGCAGCATGGGCGTCGCCCTCGAACCCTGCTCCTTGCCGGCCAGCCTCACTCCCACCTTCGCGATTCCCGCAGGCGCGATGGAGCTCGGCCTCGGCATCCACGGCGAGAAGGGGGCGATGGCCGGCCCGCTCGAGTCCGCCGACCGAGTGACCGACCGGCTGTTCGACGCCATCCAGGGCGAGCTGTCGCTCGAGCCGGGCGAACGCTGTGCGCTCCTGGTCAACGGCCTTGGCGCCACCTCGTTCATGGAGTGTCATGTGGTGGCGCGGCGGGTGATGCAGCGGCTCGGTGCCATCGGCGCGATCGTCCACCTCGCCCGGGTCGGCGAATATGTCACCTCGCTGGAGATGGCCGGGCTCTCCTTGACCTTGATGCGGCTCGACGAGGAGCTGACGCAGCTGCTCGACGCGCCGGCGCACGGCATCGCCTGGAACTCGCCGCCGGCTGCTTGAGCAGCACCGAGCGGTGTTGGGACAATCCGGCGCAGCGGGTGGCGACCGCGGCCGGCCGGGCTTAACTCACCTCCAGGTCGAGCAGGCTTGCCGCTATCCGAGCATGGTGCTAGCCGACACCGACTGGGGGACCAGCACCGTTGTCCCGGGCAGCACGGCAGACAGACATGGCGCAAATCTCGATGGACCAGCAACCGGCCAACCATGACGTGATCGAAACGGACATGGTGATTATCGGCGCTGGACCGGTCGGTCTATTTGCAGTGTTCGAGGCCGGCCTGTTGGGCCTCAAATGCCATCTGGTCGACAACCTGGACAAGGTCGGCGGCCAGTGCGCCGAGCTCTACCCCGAAAAGCCGATCTTCGACATTCCGGCGGTTCCCCGCTGCACCGGCCAGGAACTGGTCGACCGACTGATGGAGCAGGCCGAGCCGTTCGGCCCGGTCTATCATCTCAACCAGCAGGCAGAAGCGCTGAGCCGGCTGGAAAACGGGCACTGGCGCCTGGTCACCAGTGCCGGCACGGTGTTCGAGAGCCCCAACATCGTCATCGCCGCGGGGGCCGGCAGTTTCGTGCCGCGCCGCATCCCGCTGCCCGGGGCCGAGGCCTTCGAGGGCACGTCGCTGTTTTATGCGGTTCGCCGCATGGCCGATTTCGAAGGCCGCCAGTTGTTGATCGCCGGTGGCGGCGACAGTGCCTTGGACTGGCTCTTGAACCTCGAGCCGGTCGCCGCTTCGGTGACCCTGTTACATCGGCGCGACGAGTTCCGCGCCGCCCCGGACAGCGTGGCGCGGATGCGCGAGCTGGTGGCCGCCGGCCGGGCCCGGCTGATCATCGGCCAGATCGCCGGGCTGGACGGCAGCGGCGCCATGCTGGAGCGGGTACGGATCAAGACGCCGGAGGCCGACATCGATCAGCCCTGCGACAGCCTCCTCGCCTTTTTCGGTTTGAAGATGGAACTCGGCCCGATCGCCGACTGGGGCCTCCACCTCGAGCGCAATCTGATCGAAGTAGAGACCGAGAGCTTCGAAACCAACCAGCAGGGTATTTTCGCGATCGGCGACATCATCACCTATCCGGGCAAGCTCAAGCTCATTCTTTCGGGCTTCCACGAGGCCGCCTTGATGTGCCAGAAGGCGTTCAAGTATGCCCGACCGGCCGAACGGCTGGTCTTCCGCTACACCACCTCGAGTTCCGACCTCCACAAGAAACTGGGCGTGGCCTGAATGGCAAAAGTCTTCGTCACCGACCGCGACGGTGCCCGACATGAAGTGACCGGCGAGATCGGCTGGTCGGTGATGGAAATCATCCGCGACAACAACCTGCCGATCGAGGCCGCCTGCGGCGGCTGCTGCGCCTGCGCCACCTGCCACGTCTATGTCGACCCGGCTTGGCTGGCCAAGCTGCCCGAGGCCGACGACGACGAGAACATGATGCTGGACGAGGCGTTCGAGGTGCGGGAGAACTCGCGGCTCAGCTGCCAGATCAAGTACACGGCGGATCTCGACGGGCTCGAGGTGACGCTGGCGCCCGAGTTCTGAGGCGGGCTCGAGGCGGGGTCCGGCCGCTAATGAAGACCCGGCTGGCGGGTGGGTTTGCCGCAGCGGCGGCGACCGTTGCAGTGCTGGCGCCGACGCCGGCCGCGGCGGCCGGCGGTGCCGGCGGCCATGCGGCGCCGACTTGTTGGGGATCGTTGTCTCGCGACTGCCGCCGCCCTATCACCGAACGCGCGCATGATTGTCGGCGGACAGCAGCAGTGCCGGACGACCATGCCCGCTAGCGCCGAGTTCAGCTATGCCGACCCGACCGATCCCAAGCTCCGTCAGCTCGCCATTCGCGGCATCGAGCGGCTGACCGGCAAGCGGCGCCTACACCGCCTCTATGCGCGCTACAATGCCGAGGCCTTGCCGGACGATGATTTCTTCTCGGCCGGGGTGCGGCTGCTCGAGCTCACCGTCGAGCACGACCCCGCGCGCCTCGCCGCGATCCCGCGGAGCGGGCCGCTCGTGGTGGTCGCCAACCATCCGTTCGGCGTCGTCGACGGCTGCGTGCTCGCCGCCTTGATCGGCCGGGTGCGCGCCGACTACCGGGTCGTCGCCCATGGCCTCTTGAGCCGCGCCCCGGAAGCGGCGGCACGGCTGTTGCCGATCGACTTCAGCCGGGAGCCCGGTGCGGTGGCGCGCAATGTCGAGGTGCGACGGCGGGCCATCGACTGGCTGCGGCAGGGGCACGTGATCATCGTCTTCCCGGCCGGCTGCGTCTCGACCGCGCCCAAGCCGTTCGCCCGCACCGCCGTCGACGAGCCGTGGAAACCGTTCACCGCACGGCTGATCCAGGGGGCCGAGGCGCCGGTCCTGCCGGTGCGATTCGCCGGCCAGAACAGCCGGCTGTTTCAGATCGCCAGCCACATGAGCGAAACCCTGCGGATGGCACTGTTGTTCAACGAGGTGAAGAACAAGATCGGCTCGGTGGTCAGGGTCGGCATCGGCGCCCCGGTGCCTTATGCAGCCCTCGCCCATCTGCGCGATCGGCAGGCCCTGGTCGACCATCTGCGCGCGCTGACCTACGGCCTGCCGCTGCCGGAGCCCCGCCTGGATGTGACGCCGCCCGGCGTCTATCGGGCCAGGCGGCGGGCCGCGCTGCGGCGGCGCTGACCATCACCCGGCTCAGTACCTGCCCTGGGCCCGGCGAATCGCCGCCTGCTGCTCGGAGACCTCGATCGCCTCGCGCAGGCTGTTGATGCCGGCGGCGGCCAGAAGGTCGATCAGCTTGAGGAAGGCGTAGCCGGTGGCGAGACTGTCGCCGAGTGCGGTGTGCCGCTCCTCGCCGGCGATCCTGATGCCGAAGCGCTCGGCCAGGCTGTCGAGCGTCAGGCTTTCCTCGGCACCGAAGATGGCGGCGGCCAGGAGCACCGTGTCGAGCACCGGATTGCTGAAGGCGACGCCGGCCTCCCGCTGCTTGAGGGTCAAGAACTTCATGTCGAAGGCGGCGTTGTGGGCGACCAGCACGGCGTCGCCGACGAACCGGTGGAAGCGCGGCAGCACCGCGGTGACCGGGTCGGCAGTGGCGACCATGGCATCGGTGATCCCGTGCACCTCGGCGGCCAGGCGGGGAATGCTGCGACCCGGGTGGATCAGCGAATTGAACACCTCGCCGCGCAGCATCCGGCCATTGACGATCCGCACCCCGGCGATCTGCACCATCCGGTCGCCCTTCGACGGCTCGAGCCCGGTCGTCTCGGTGTCGAACACCACGTAGGTCAGGTCGCGGAGCGGCGTCTCGGCCACCGATTCCCAGGCGCGCCGCGCGAACAGATCGAAATCGTAGAACTCGGGCCGGGCGTCGAGCCGGACCGCGCCGTGCGCCTTGCTGCTGTCGAGCGCCACCGTGACCAGCGGCAGCCGCAGCCGGTGGCGGCCGGCGCCCGCCGGCTCGCACCAGATCTCGGTCTTGTGCCGGCTCAACACGTCGCTGCCGGTCATTGCCCCCAGCCCCTCGTCGAGCCGCTCGTCGAGCCAGGTCTCGAGCGCCTTGACCGGCACCGGCTCGCCGGTCCAAGTGACGTCGAGATTGGCGCGGCGCGCCTGCGCCCTGAGCTCGAGCACGAATTTTTCGACCTTGGCGAAAACCGCGGTCCGGTTCATCAGCCGGTCGACGAGATCGACCACGGCGGCACTGTCGCAGTGCAGCCAGACCGGGTCGCCCTTGATCTCGACCTCGAGTGCCCGGCGCTCGGAGCGCCGGTCGCGGATCAGGTCGAGCAGGGTGGTGGCGAGCACCTGGGTCATCGGCCAGGCCGAGGAGAGCAGGTCCGAGGCGATCTCGTCGAGCCGGTCGAGCCGCTCGGCGAGCGCCCGGCCGTCCTCCTGGAAGGTGGTGCGCGCCGCCAGCTTCTCCTCGGCGTCGATCTCGACCTCGAGGGTCAACAGGTCGCCGACCATGCTGAGATTGGCGATCCGCTGGCGCATGTCGCTGGTCACCTCATGCAGCATGCGGTCGCGCCAGATGCCGGCGGCGAGCTCGTCGGTGACATCGTCGAAGATCACGACGTAGCCCATCGGCGCCTCCGGGCTGTCGGGGGCGTCGCGGCCGAGGGTGAGCGAGACGCGCCCCTTGAGCGTGTAGTTGCCGACTCGGGTGGCGGCGATGACCAGGGCGGCGAGACCGTCCGGGTGATCGATGTAGCGGCCGCTGCGATAGCGGCTCTCGAGCCGGGTGAGCGCATGCTGGAAGGGCTGCTCGGTGACCACCCCGAAGAACGAGCGGCCGAGGCCGAGATCGCCCGCGACATGGAGGATCTCGAGGGCCCGCTGATTGTAGAGCAGCACCTGGTGGCGGCGATTGCAGATCACCACCCCCTGCTGCAGATCGCGCAGGATGGTGGCGAGGTACTGCTTTTGCGCCTCGCTCTCGGCGGTCGCGGTGGCGATCGTCCGGTCGATCTGCCTTCGGCTTTCGGTCAGGGCAGCGGTGACCTCGCGCGCCGCCGGCCCGAGGACGCCGAGATAGCGGCCGGTGCCGGCCGGGATCTCGCGCTCGGCCCCGGCGTGGGCGGCGGCTTTGAGGTGGTTGGCGATGGCGAGGATCGGCCGCGCCATGTGCTCGTCGAACTTGAGCCAGGTCCAGGCCGTGAGGCCGAGGACGACGGCACTGACCGCACCGCCGCTGAGGACCAGATCGTCGAGCCGCAAGGCCTCGCCCAGGCGGGCGAGATAGACCATGGCGGCGATGACGGCGGCACTGCCACCGAGGCCGATCAGGGCGAAGAACACGAACAGCCTGAGGCGCAGGCTCAACCGTTCCAGCAAGACCTCAGCCCTCCGGCTCGGCGCCAGCGGCGGCGTCGGCGGCGGCGTCGGCGTCGGCGTCGAGCAGCCCGCGCACCGTGTCCCTGAGCTCGTCCATCGAGAACGGCTTGGTCAGATAGGCATCGGCACCCAGGGCCATGCCCTTCTCGATCTCGATCGCCCGGCTCTTGGCCGAGAGCATGACCACCTTGATGCCGGCTCTCGCCGGGTTCTGCTTGATCGTCTCGCAGATCTCGTAGCCGTCACGGCCGCCGACCATGACGTCGAGGATCACCAGATCGGGCGGCTCGGCCTCGATCGCCGACACCGCCTCGTCGCCGTCGGCGGCGGTGCGGACGGCGAACCCCACAGTGCCCAAGAGGCGCTTGAGGTAGACGCGAATGCCGGGTTCGTCGTCGACGACGAGAATGCTCTGCTTTGCCACGTCGGTCGCTCCCTGCTCATCTGCTCGCCAGTCGTTCAACCGGGGCCATTCGGCCTTCTCGGTTGCGGTTCACAGACCACCCGGCGGACCGGGTCGTCCGGCTCCAAGGTCACCCAGTTCGGGTCGATCGGCCGGCCGCCCGCGTCCGCCGCGAGGCTGTCGCCGACATCGGCGCGGCGCGGTGTGGCGCAATCGTAGAGCTGCAGCGTGCCGGCGGTCGGGTACCAGCGGGTGACCAGGTAGACCACCGCCATCGCCATGTCCTCGACCTGGGGATGGCGGCGGATCTCGTTGGTGTCGACGGCGCTGAAGCGGTCGACCTTGGGCGCCAGGTAGGTCCAGGGCTGCAGCGGCGAGCGTGAGCTGTAGCGCTCGGCCACCACCACATGGCCGGGCAACTCGGCGATCGTCCGGGCGGCCCAGGCGTAGTCCGACCAGATGTGGAAGGCGAGCATGCCCGCACCGGCGGCTGCCGGCAGCAGCCAGCCCGGCACCGGCCGGCGCAGCGCCTTGCACAGGATGAAGACGAGCGACGCCGCCCCGACCCCCACCATCAGCGTGCCGATCAAGGTCCAGATCATGCGCGGCCCCTGATCTCAGGCACTGCGCGAGCGAAGGGCCGCCTGGGTCGACTTGACCACGCCGAAGGCGTCCTTGAGGTGCTTGCGCTCCATCGCCGAGAGCGTACTCGGGGCGAGGAAGTTGTCGGGGCGCCGGCCCTCCCGCACCTGGCGGGCCTGATGCTCGAGGCGAATGCGCGAGATCAGGTCGTAGGCGTCGACGAGATCGGCCGCGGCCCCCTCGCTCAAGACGCCGGCCCGCCGGGCGGCGATCAGCCGGTCGCGGGTGTTGACGTCCTCGATCGCCCCGTCGAGGGCGTAGACCCGGGCGAGATCGACGATCGGCACCACCCCGTTGAGCTTGAGGTCGACGGTGTTGCGGTGCTCGCCCGAGCGGATCAGGGCGAAGCCCTGAAACAGGCTCAACGGCGGCACGTGCTTGAGGGAGTTGGCGATCATGTGGGCGCGAAAGATGCTGTTCTTCCGCGCCGCCTCGAGTGTTTCGCGCTGCAACCCGGAAAACAGCTCGGTCATGCCGGCGATCGGCCGGAGGTCGAACATCACCGAGGAGAGCATCTGCGCCATCGGATCGGGCTCGGCGATCCAGCCCTGGAAATAGCGGCGCCAGGTGCTGCCCTTGACCCGCCATTTGGGCGTGGTCGCCATCATCTCGCCCGGGCAATAGACGTAGCCGCAGGCATCGAGCCCATCGGTGACCTGCCGTGCCAGCTTGGCGAAATAGTCGCCATGCGCCGCCGCATCGTAGCTCTCGTCGAGGATGATGCAGTTGTCCTGGTCGGACACCCCGGTCTGCTCCCGCCGGCCCTGGCTGCCGCAGGCGAGCCAGAGATAGGGGACCGGCGGCGGCCCGAGCTCGGCCTCGGCCATCGCCAGGAGCCGCTTGGTGACGGCATCGGTGACCGAGGTCACGAGCTGGCCGACCTTGAAGGCCTCGACCCCTGCCCCGACGAGCTGGGCCAGGAGTTGCGGCACCTCGTCGACCACCTGGGCGATGTCCTCGACCCGGCTGGCCTTGTTGATGTCGCCGACCAGGAAGGTGACCGAGATCGACTGGCGGCGGATCAGGTTGGTGCGGGTGACGATGCCGACGAGCCGGCCGCGATCGGCGATCGGCAGGTGGCCGATCTGCCACTCGCCCATCGCCAGCAGCGCATCGAAGACCAGGGCATCGGGCGGCAGGGTCAGCGGCTCTTTGGTCATCACCTCGGCGACGGGGGTGTCGGCGCCCCGGCCCTTGGCGATCACCCGGCCGGCGAGGTCGCCCGTCGTCAGGATGCCGACGAGGCCGTCGCCTTCGGTCACCGGCAGGCAGGAGATGGTGTTCCGGTGCATCAGTGCCGCCGCCTCGCGCACCGTGGTGGCCGGGGCGATGCTGATCGGCCGGACGGTCATGATGTCGGCGAGCCGATTGGTGATCAGCGCGTCGCCACCGTCGGCGGAGAAGATCGGCTTCCTGTCGGCACCGCTGCGCAGCCGCTCGAAATAGCGGGCGAACTCGGAATGTTTGCCGAGATAGTCGAGAAAGACGTCCTTCGGCAGCTCGAGCAGCCGGGTGTCGGCACCGGCCACCGCCCGGTTCGGCCCATTGCCGTCGCGCAGGATGCCGCGGGCACCGATACCCTCGCCCGGCGAGAAGCGCGTGATCGTCTCGCCGTCGGTGGTGACGGCGTCGACCTCGCCCTCGAGCACGATCGAGAAGTGGGTGACCGGTGCTCCCTTCTCGTACAGCACGGCACCGTTCGTCAGGCGGCGCGTGTCGCTCGCCTCGATCAGCTCGACCAGCGCGTTCTCGGCCAACAGGTCGAACGGATGGTGCTGGGCGAGAAAGCCCCTGAGCTCGGCGGTGGCTTCGGTCATGCGGCGCATCGCGTTCGTTTGCTGGAAGGGCGGGCGCGCGCGCCCGTCCTCCCACAGAAAAAAGGGACCCCGTTCATCGGAGCGGGGTCCAGCGGTCACGTCAAGCATCGCGGCGAGGGGCGCCGGCGAGCGGCGCCCCTGCCCGGTCGTCAATGGCCGGTGGCAGTGCCCGCACCGCGCGGCACGCGCACGCTCTCGACCAGTTCCTGGATCTCCCGCGGCGGCGCCTCGGTCGCCTGCGAGACGAAATAGGCGACGGCGAAGTTGACGATCGCACCGATGGTCCCGATCGACAGGGGCGAGATGCCGAGCACCCAATACTCCGCCGTGTCCGGGAACTGGTTGGTCCCGGGCAGGAAGAACCAGCCCTTGTAGAGGAAGATGTAGATGACGGTGAACAGCAGGCCGGAGAGCATGCCGAGGCTGGCCCCGACATTGTTGATGCGCGGGAAGAAGATGCCCATCATCAAGGCCGGGAAGATCGAGGCGGCGGCGATGCCGAAGGCCAGGGCCACGGTCTGGGCGGCGAAGCCCGGGGGATTGAGCCCGAGATAGGTCGCCAG
>CAZNWE010000080.1:0-16815 GCA_964576715.1 uncultured Geminicoccaceae bacterium
GGCCGAACACCTGATGCTGCTCGATCTCGGCCGCAACGATGTCGGCAGGGTCGCCAGGATCGGCACGGTCGAGGTCACCGAGAAGATGGTCGTCGAGCGCTACAGCCACGTCATGCACATCGTCTCCAACGTCGAGGGCGATCTCCGCGACGACTGCGACGTCATCGATGCACTCCTCGCCGGCTTCCCCGCCGGCACCGTCTCGGGTGCCCCGAAGGTCCGCGCCATGCAGATCATCGAGGAACTCGAGCACGAAAAACGCGCCTTCTACGCCGGTGCCGTCGGCTACATCGCCGCCGACGGCAACATGGACACCTGCATCGCCCTCAGGACCGCCTTGGTGAAGGACGGCACCATGTACGTCCAGGCCGGCGGCGGCGTCGTCGCCGACAGCGACCCCGAGGCCGAGTACCAGGAAAGCTGCAACAAGGCCCGGGCGCTGATCCGGGCAGCGGAGGAGGCGGTCCGCTACGCCAGCCGCGGCCGTTGATCGGTTGACGCGCGACCCGTCGACGCCACCGTCCCGGCCGTCTCGGCGTCCGCATGCCGGCCGCGTGCGGCGGCGGCGGGCCCGGCTCCAGACAGCCGGTCAGCCATGCTGCCGCCACGTCCCGTCGCCATTGCGGCAGGCGGTGCCGACTAGGGTCTCGCGCCGGCCGTCGACGACGATCGCGGAGCTGTATTCGCGGCAGCTCTGGCCGCTCTGGGCGAGGCGGCCCTGGCGGGTCGCGACGGTGTGGCCGCGATTGCCGGTCGCAGGGTTCTCCCAGGCGATCGGCTGGCCGATCGGGGCGGCCATCGCCCGGCTCCAGCTCTGCTCGGCATAGAGCCGGTCGACCCGATCGAGGCTGGTGCCGACCGAGGAGCCGAGGAACAGCCCGCCGAGGCCGCCGAGGGCCGCGCCGCTGCCGATCGCCAGCGCGTTCTTGCCCTTGCCGCCGAGCGCGTTGCCGGCGATGCCGCCGAGAATGGCGCCGCCCACGGCACCGACGGCGGCCCCCGCCGTCTGCTTGGGGCCCGGCTGATCGCCGGCGGTCGGTGCCGTGCAGGCACCGACCGTGATCGTGAGCACCAGAACCGATGCGAGATAGGGCTTCGCCATGCGCGTGGTCTCCTCTGCAACCCGTCACCGCCGACGGCTATGCAGGGACAACGCGGCGAATCGCGGGAACGTCGCGGCCGTGCCCGAGAAACGGCAGCTCAGCTCGCCTTCCTGGCCACCGTCGTCTCGTCCTCGTCCTCGTGCAGGAAGGCCCGCGCGGCCTCGTCGGCACGGGCCAGCCCGGCCTTGCGCACCGCGCCGTCAGCGAGCTGATCGAGCGGCGTGTATTGCGGGTGGTGGTGCAGCTTGAACGGGTTGTTGGTCGCCTTGTTGTAGCAGCAGATCAAGAGGCGGCGCGGCTGGTCGGTGGTGTTGGCGGCCGAGGCGTGCAGCGTGTTGGCGTGGAAGAAGAGCGCATCGCCGGGCGCCATCTCGCAATGCACGAGCTCGAGCCGCGCCATGGCGTGCTCGACCCGCTCGACATCCGCCCCGGTCTGCCCGGCCACCCGGCCATGCTCGATCCGGCCCAGCAGCTGGCTGCCCTTCAACACCTGCATGCAGCCATTGGCTCTGGTCTGCGGGTCGACGGCGACCGCCACCGACAGCATGTCCGGGAACAGACAGCCGTTCTGGTACCAGTAGCCGTAATCCTGATGCCACTCCCAGCGCCCGCCTTGGCCCGGCATCTTCATGGTGAGCTTGGAGTGGTAGTGGTAGACCTCGCCGCCGAGCAGCTTCGCGGCCCCACCGGCGACCCGCTTCGAGCGCGCCACGGCACCGAAGACATCGGCCCCGGGATGGTTCCAGAGAGCCAGGGCGGTGGCCCCGCCCTCGCTGTCGGCGATCTTCAGGACGTTCTTCTGGATCGCCGGATCCGTCTCGATCATCGAGCGCATGAGATCGACCTCGTCGGCCGCGAAATAGCCGCGCTTGATGACGAAGCCATCCCGCGCGAAAGCGGCTGCATCGGCAGCCGTGATCGATCCGAACATGCTGTCCCCCCCCCGTGTGCATTTCAGCCAAGCGCTGGGACGGCACCAGACGCCCCAACACTTCTAGTATGGCATAGCATGGAAGAATTGTAACCGGACCTCCGTGCCGCAGCGCCGAGCATGCCGTGCATCACGCTGGTCGGCTCGAACCAGGTGACGGTGAAGACCTTGGGGTCGACAGACCCGTGGCGTGTCGCGCCCTATTCCTTCACCGCACCGGTGAGGCTCGAGACGTAGTACTCGACGAAGAACGAGTAGAAGAGGGCAACCGGGATCGAGCCCAGAAGTGCGCCGGCCATCAGCGAGCCCCAGTGGTAGACGTCGCCCTCGACGAGCTGGGTGAGGACGGCGACGGGCACCGTCTTGTTCTCCGCCGACTGGATGAAGGCCAGCGCGTAGATGAACTCGTTCCAGGACAGCGTGAAGGCGAAGATGCCGGCCGAGATCAGGCCGGGGACGGCGAGCGGC
This sequence comes from uncultured Geminicoccaceae bacterium, assembly GCA_964576715.1. Lineage (GTDB taxonomy): Bacteria > Pseudomonadota > Alphaproteobacteria > Geminicoccales > Geminicoccaceae > SLRI01. Next base: position 2,503 of record CAZNWE010000080.1, read on the forward strand.
AGGGTGATCTGCCACAAGATCTGCAGCCGCGAGGCGCCGTCGATCAACGCACACTCCTCGAGCTCGTAAGGAATCGATTTGAAGTAGCCGATCAAGAGCCAGGTCGAGAACGGGATCAGGAAGGTCGGATAGGTGAGGATCAGCGCCATCGGGCTGTCGAACAGGCCGAGCTGGAAGACCATGGTCGCCAAGGGAATGAACAGGATCGAGGGCGGTACCAGGTACGCGAGATAGATCGAGAGACCCACCCACTGCGACCCCTTGAAGCGCAGCCGCTGGATGGCATAGGCGGCGAGCACCGAGGCGAAGACCGAAATGAAGGTGGCGACGATGGCGACGGTCATCGTCGTCATCAGCCATTGCGGGTAGTCGGTTTCGAACAACAGCTTGTTGATGTTGTCGAGGGTCGGCGAGCTCGTCCAGAAGGGGTTGTTCTCGCGGAAGTTATAGAGCTCGTCGTTCGGCTTGATGGCGGTGATCGTCATCCAGTAGAACGGGAACAGCAGGACGATGACGAAGCAGATCAGCGGCGTGTAGATCGTGACGACGCGCCGTGGCAGCGAGTCCCAGCTGATCGCCCCCTGACGCTCTGGCGCAAAGGTCTGCGGCGGTGGCGCGTCGTCGAGGGCCCGCACGGCAGGGCGCGTGGCGGCAGCGTCAGTCATCGTCACCTCCCTGCTGCCATTTGCGACGCGCCAGGGCGAAGTAGCTGAAAAACGTCGCGGCCACGAGGAAGGGGATCATCGCGACCGCGATCGCCGCCCCCTCGCCGAGTTGGCCGCCCGGGATGGCGCGCTGGAAGGCCAGGGTCGCCATGAGGTGGGTCGAGTTCACCGGGCCGCCGCGGGTGATGGCATAGACCAGCTGGAAGTCGGTGAAGGTGAAGATGACCGAGAAGGTCAGGACGACCGCGAGAATCGGCATCAGCATCGGGAAGGTGATGTGCCAGAAGCGCTGCCAGGCCGTGGCCCCGTCGATCATCGCCGCCTCGTAGAGCGCGGGCGAAATGGTCTGCAGGCCGGCGAGCAGGCAGATGGCGACGAAGGGGATGCCGCGCCAGACATTGGCCGCGATCAAGGACCAGCGCGCGTTCCAGGGCTGGCCGAGAAAGTCGATATAAGTCTCGCGCCACTCCAGCACGTCGACCAGGAGGTAGGAGATGATCGAGAACTGCGGATCGTAGATCCACCAGAAGGCGATAGCCGAGAGCACCGTGGGGACGATCCAGGGGACCAGGATGATCGCCCGGAGCAAGGACTTGAACGGCACGTAGTGGTTCAAGAGCAGCGCCAACCAGAGCCCGAGACCGAACTTCAGGATCGTGGCGGCCACGGTGTAGAAGACCGTCCACCAGACCGCCATCCAGAAAACCCGATCGGTGAACAGCAACTCGTAGTTGAAGAGGCCGACGAATTCGCCGGCCCGGCCGATCCGCGTGTCGGTGAAGGCGAGCCAGACACCGAGGCCCAAGGGATATGTCAGGAAGAGCAACAGCAGGCCGACGCAGGGCAGCATGCAGATGAAAATGAGAAACGTCTTGTTGTCGAACAAGCGGGCCAGCCAGTTGTCCGGCCTCGGTCGCATGACGTAGGCGTCGGTCGTCGCGGCCACCCGATTTCCCCTTCATGCTGCTGCTGACTAGGACGGCGCCGCGGCCGCTGTGAGCAACGGCGCCGTCGCGAAATCGAGCCTCAGCTGCGGTAGTAGCGCTTGGCGCGGCGCTCGGCCTCGGCCGCCGCCTCCTCGGGCGTCGCCTGATCGGCGCAGACCGAGGCCACCATCTGGACCATGACGAAGTCCGAGAGCACGGCGGCACTGGCCTCGCCGACGCTGCCCATGTAGCCGTCCCACTGCGAGTCCGCGATCACGCTCTTGAACACGTCGTGCTTCGGATCGACCGTCCAGATCTCGGAGTTCTCGTAGGCCGCGAGCGGGTGGCCCCAGTAGCCAATGGAAGCCTGTAGCCACTGGTCGTACTGCTCGTGCTCCATCATGAACTGGAGATAGCGCTTGGCCGCATTGGGATAAGGCGTGAAGTTGAAGACCATCGAGTTGACCATCAGGCACCGCTCGGTGGCGCGACCGACGGGGCCGATCGGCATGCGGGCGTGGTAGGTGTCCTCGGCGATGGTCTTGATCGCCGGATCGTCCGAGTTCTTCGCGGCGTAGTAGATCGAGATACCGTTCTGGGTCCAACTGACCTGGCTGTCGAGATAGGCCTTGTTGTTGGCCGCATCGAGCCAGGCCAGCGTGCCCGGAATGAAAGTCGCATAGAGCGCCTTGGCGTATTTCAGCGCCTCGATGGTCTCCGGGCTGTTGATGGTGACGTTGTCTTCCTCGTCGACCATGTGGCCGCCGAAGGCCCAGACCAGCCAGTGGCACCAGGCATTGGCGTCGCCCACGGCATTGCCGAGTGCCAGGCCGCCGGGCGTGCCCGCGGCGTGCAGCTTCTGGTTCATCTCGAGGAAGCCGTCCACGTCACCCGGCACCGCGTCGTAGCCGACCTCGTTGAGCATCGAGGCACGGTAGGCGACGCGGCCGCCGGAAGCGCCGATCGGCATGGCGATCCACTGTCCATTCGAGGTGCCCATGCGCTCGGCCAGCGGGTACCAGCCGCCATAGCGCTCGCCGAGATAGGCGGCGATATCGGTGAGGTCCAGACAGCTGTCGGTGAACTTGTGCGGGTCGTCCGACCAGGCCAGCACGACGTCCGGCCCCTGACCGACATTGGCGGCAACGGCGGTCTTCGGGCGGAGGTCCTCCCAGCTCTCGACGTCGATGCGCACTGGCACGCCGGTAGCAGTGGTGAAGGCCTCGGTGTTCTGCTGGAACAGCACCTCGTCGCCGTCGACGAATTTGGCCGGGCGCAGGACACGAAGCTCGGCCCCCTCCTCGATCGGCAGGTCGGGCGGCGTGGCATCGGCAACCGGGATCTCGGCCCTGAGCGACGTGCTGCCGAGCAATGCTGCAGCGCCGACTCCAGCGCCGAGCTTGATGGAGTCACGTCGCGTGAAACGATTGAACATTCGCACCCCCTGATGGTGTCTTTGGTTGGCGGTCAGGTCGTGACCTGACGCGTTGCACCTTGCCTCAGACGAGCGATGGCTGCAACACAACGATAACGGCTGCCGGCGACGGCACCGCACAAGGCCAAGCGGAGGGGAGCGACCTTGCGGATTCTCATCACCGGTGCCGGCGGCTTCATCGGCAGGAAGCTGACCGAGCGGCTTCTGGCCGACGGCAGCATCGACGGCCAAGAGATCACCGACATCACAGCCGCCGATCTGTCCGGCCTCGAGCAGCTGGCCGACGACCCGCGGCTGACGAAGGCCACGCTCGATATCGCCGACCCTGTGGCGACCGCCCAGCTCCTCGCCCCCGGCTTCGACCTCGTCGTACACTTGGCCGCCATCGTCAGCGCCAATGCCGAGGAGGATTTCGACCTCGGCTACAAGGTCAATCTCGACGGCACCCGCTACATCCTCGAGGGGCTCAGAGCACTCGGCAGCTGCCCGAGGCTCGTCTTCGCCTCCACACTCGCCGTCTTCGGCGGCCCGGTGCCGGCACCACCGGCGCTGATCGGCGACGACTTCCACCTGACCCCGCAGACCTCCTATGGTACGCAAAAAGCGGCCTGCGAGCTCTTCGTCGCGGACTATACCAGGAAGGGCTTCATCGACGGCCGTTCCTTGCGCCTGCCGACCATCGTCGTCCGCCCCGGCAAGCCGAACAAGGCGGCCTCGACCTTCGCGAGTTCGATCATCCGCGAACCCTTGGCCGGGCAGCCGGCGATCTGCCCGGTGAACCTCGATTCCACCATGTACATCCTCTCGCCACGGCGGGTGATCGACGCCTTCGTCAAGACCGCCGCGCTGCCTTCGGAAGCCTTCGGCGCGGTCCGCAGCCTGACGCTGCCCGGCATCGCGGTGCGGATCGGCGACGCGCTCGACGCCTTGCGCCGCATCGCCGGTGACGCGGTCGCCGACCGGGTCGAGCAGGTCCCCGATCCGAAGATCCAGAAGATCGTCGACGGCTGGCCCTACAACTTCGCCTCGAAACGCGCTTTGGCGATGGGCTACGAAGCCGACAGCTCGATCGACGAGATCATCGAGGCGCACATCGCGGACGAACTGGGCGGCAAGATCGCCAGCTGAGCTTGTCCCACCAGCTTCAATGCTATACACTTCCATACGTGTATAGTATTCAAGTGGAGCCATGCGCGTCGCGAAGTCGGGCAACAGCCTGACTCTCAGGCTGCCCGCCAAGGTGGTAAAGGACCTCGAGCTCGCCGAGGGCGACGAGGTGGAATTGCGCTCCCTTGGTCCGCGGACATTAGCGGTGGTCAAGGACAACGATCGCGAGTGGGCGACGCGGCGGATTCGCGAGATCAGCCGGCCACTGCCGCCCGGTTGGAAATTCGATCGGGACGAGGCCAACGAGCGTGGCGGCCGCGACGCGCCGGATGAACCGTAGAACTTTCGTCGACACGAACATCGTCGTCTACGCGTTCGGCCGAAGCGATCCACGAACCATGCCGGCGCGCGCCTTGCTCGAACAGGGTGCGCAGTTGAACGTTCAAGTCCTCAACGAGTTCGTCAACGTGGCGTTCCGCAAGCTCCGCATGCCGTGGAACGAGATTCATGATGCCCTGCGGATCATCCGGATCTTCGCAGGACCCATCCGCCCCCTGACCACCGCCATCCACGAAGCCGCCGTCGCCATCGCCGAGCGCCACCGCTTCCGCATCTACGACGCGCTGATCATCGCGGCCGCCGTCGATGCCGGCTGCCGCACCCTCTGTTCCGAGGACCTGGCAGAGAGTGAGACCATCCGAAACCTGCGGATCGTCAACCCCTTCACCTGAAGGCCAATGTGCCGTCCCCGGCAACGATCGAGCTAGCCCGGGTCGTAGACGCGCGTCGCCTCGGGATCGTCGGTCGCGAACGGCAGCGCCATGAGTTCGTCCCAGGCGGCATCGGGGATCGGGAAGCTCGCCCACTCCAGCGTCTGCGTCACCCGTTCGGGCTTGCTCACCCCGCAGATGGTCGAGGTGATCCGCGGCTCGCGCAGCGAGAACTGCAGGGCCGCCGCACCGGGCGGGATGCCGTGCTTGGCGCAGATCGCCTCGATGGCGCGCACCGGAGCCAGCATCTCGTCTCTGGCCTCCTGGTAGACGTAGCGCGGGTGGGCAGCCGTCCCCTTGGCGAGCACGCCGCCGGCGTAGGGGGCGGCATTGAGAAAGGCGATGCCGCGCTCGTGGGCCAGTTCGAGCATCGGCTCGGCATGGCGGTTGGTCAGCATGTAGCGGTTGTGGTTGATCAGCGCGTCGAACGGCCAGTCCTCGAGGATCGGCATCATGATGTCGGTCCGGCCGGCGGCGAGCCCCACCGCATCGACCAGGCCCTCCTCCTTCATCTTGAAGAGCTCGTCGATCGCCCCGCCCTTTTTGGTGATCTCGCCTAGATCCGCCGCGTGCTCCGGGTCGTGCAAATGGAGCAGCTGGACATGGTCGACATGCAGCGCCGCCAGGCTCTCCTCGAGCGAGCGCCGCGCCCGGGCGGCGTCGAAGCGCAGCGTGTCCATGTCGCGGTCGAGCTTGGTCGAGATCACGAAGCCCTCCGGCAGCCCGCCCCGCTCCTGGATCACCTGGCCGACGCGTTCCTCGGAGCGGCCCATGCCGTAGTTGCGCGAACTGTCGAGAAAATTGACCGGCCCGTCGAAGATCGCCCGGATCGTGGCCCTGGCCCGCTCCTCGTCGACCGCATAACCGTAAGTGCCCGGCATGTCGCCGAGGCTCGAGGTGCCAAAGCAGATGTTGGTGACCTCGAGCCGGGTCTTGCCCAGGCGGACTTTGCCAATCCCGTCGCTCATGCCCTTGTCTCCCTGATTGGTCCGATGACGCCAGACCGTCATAGCGGTCGGGTTGGGGCTCGGCCAGGGCGCGTGAGCCTCGGCACGGTCGGGAACTCCTGCCATGCCCGTTGGTTTTCCACCTGATCGAGCACGTTCAGCGGCGGTGCTGCGGGGTCGCGACGATCCGTGCCGGCCCGACGCTTGGCGGAGCCCGACGCTTGGCAGAGAAGGAACCCGATGATGCAGCAACGACCCCTCTCCCCCCGCGGCATCGCCTTGGCGCTGACCCTGGCCGTGGCCCTGCCGACCGCCGCCGCAGCCCAGGACGCCGCCGACGAGCCGCTGCCGGCGGTGGGAAGCCGGGCGGTTTCGGTATTCGCCCTGATGGAGTTGCCCGTGGTCACCGCCGACGGCGGCTCGCTCGGCGAGCCCTGGGATCTCATCGTGGATCCCCGGGACGGACTGGTGAAGTTCCTCGTCGTCGAGCGCACCGAGGACATTCTCGGCGTCATCCCCGGCGGCTGGTTCCGGGTCGCCGTGCCGTGGCATCGCCTCAGTCTCGAAGGCGGTGCCCGCGAATTCGTCGTCGACATGACGGTCGAGGAATTCGAGGCGATGCCGACCTTTGAGGGTGAGCGGACCGAAGCCGGCGGGATCGGTGCCGCACCCGTCGACGAGCGCCCCGACCAGGCCCCCCTGGTCACCGACTAGGGGTCAACCGGTTCCCAACGGCGCGTCGCCGCGCTCAGCGCGATCGCCTCGCAGACCGCCTCGACCCGATGGCCCTCGGCGAAATCCGGCCAGGCCGGCTTGCCCTGATTGATCGCATCGAGGAGATGCGCCGCCTCGGTGACCTTGAGGTCGTTGAAGCCGAGGCCGTGCCCCCAGCCCGGCGTGAACCGGGCGAAGGGCGGGTGCGGCGGGCCGGTGAGGATGGTGCGAAAGCCGTTGTCGTCGGCGCGCGCGCTCGGCCGGAAGAGCTGGATCTCGTTGAACCGCTCCTGGGTGAAGCGCAGGCCGCCGCAGCGGCCGTAGAGTTCGAGATCGATGCCGTTCTTGCGGCCCCAGGCGATCCGCGAGCAGCCGAGATGGCCAATGGCACCGTTGGCGAAACGAACCAGCACCTCGGCGACGTCGTCGTTCTCGACGGGCCGCAGGCGCCCTTCGGCGTCGCGGCGCTCGGGGATCGCCGTCGAGAGCACGGCCGAGACCTCGGTGATCGGGCCGACGACAAAGTGCGCCAGGTTGACGAGGTGGCTGCCCATGTCACCCAAGGCCCCGGTCCCGGCCTTCGCAAGCTCGCAGCGCCAGGAGAACGGGAACTCGGCCGGGCCCATGAAATCCTCGTCGAAGATCGCCCGGAAATAGGTGACCGCCCCGAGCTCACCCTCGGCCACCAGCTTCTTGGCGAACGCCATGGCCGGCGAGCGGATGTAGTTGTAGCCGACGAGCGTCGTGGTCCTGGCTGCATCGGCCGCCGCCACCAGTTCCGCCGCATCGGCGGCCGTTAGTGCTAAGGGCTTCTCGCACCAGACATGCTTGCCGGCGGCCAAGGCGGCGAGCGCCATCTCCTTGTGCAGGATGTTGGGCGTGGTGATCGAGACGAGCTCGATCGCAGGGTCGGTGACGAGCTCGCGCCAGTCGGTGGTCGCGCGGGCGAAGCCGAAACGGGCGCGCGCCGCTTCGGCCGCCTCGGCCGTCACGTCGGCCACCATCTCGAGCCGGGGCCGGAGCTCGGGCTCGAAGCTGTGGCCCACGCCGATCAGCGCCTGCGCGTGGCAGGCACCCATATACCCTGTGCCGATGACCCCACAGCCGATGGTTCGGGCCATGCTCAAACCGTGCCGCCGAGCTCGGCCGAGAGGTCCTGCAGCTCCTTGCCGCCGGCCATCAGGTTCTGCAGCTCCTCGAGGTTGACCTCGTCCTTGGTGTAGGTGCCGAGCGTCTGGCCGCGGTTGAGCACGGTGAAGCGGTCGCCGACGGCGTGCGCATGGCGGACATTGTGGGTGATGAAGATGACGCCGAGGCCCTTCTGCTTCACCTGAAAGATGTACTTCAAGACCATCGAGGTCTGCCGGACGCCGAGGGCCGAGGTCGGCTCGTCGAGGATCAGCACCTTGGCCCCGAAATAGACGGCCCGGGCGATCGCCACGCATTGCCGCTCGCCGCCGGAGAGCGTGCCTACGGCTTGTTCCGGATCGCGGACGTCGATGCCGATGCGCTGCATCTCCTCGCGGGCCACCCGGTCGGCTTCGGCGAAGTCGAAGAAGCGCAACGGCCAGACCCCCTTGGTGGGCTCGCGGCCCATGAAGAAGTTGCGGGTGATCGACATCAAGGGGATCATCGCCAGGTCCTGGTAGACGGTGGCGATCCCGGCATCGAGCGCGTCGCGCGGGCTCTCGAAGGTGACCGGCTGGCCGTCCACCTTGAAGGTGCCCGTACTCGGCTTGTGCACGCCGGCGAGGGTTTTGATCAGGGTCGACTTGCCGGCCCCGTTGTCGCCGAGCAGGCAGTGCACCTCGCCGCGGTAGACGTCGAGGCTGACCCCGGCCAAGGCGATCACCGAGCCGAAATGCTTGGTGATGTTGTCGACCTCGATCAGCGGTGTCGCGGTCGAGGCCAGGGCTCGAGGGCGGGCGGTTTCTCGAACGGCGGCAGTAGCCATCTCAACGCTCCCCGGTGGCACGCTTGCGCACGATATTGTTGAAGAAGACCGCCATGAGCAGCATCCCGCCGAGGAACACGAGATACCAGTCCTGGTCGATCTGCGTGTAGGTCAGGCCGATCAGCACCATGCCGAAGATGATCGCCCCGAAGAAGGCGCCGATCACCGAGCCGTAGCCGCCGGTCAGGAGACAGCCGCCGATCACCGCGGCGATGATCGCCTCGAATTCCTTCTGGAAGCCCCGCCTGGCATCGGTGGAGCCGGTGTCCATCACGGTCAGGATGGCGACCAGCGTGGCGCAGCAGGCGGTGGTGATGAAGAGTGCCGTTTTCACCCGGTTGACCGGCACGCCCGAGTTCCTCGCCGCATTGCCGTCGCCGCCGGCGGCGAAGATCCAGTTGCCGATGCGGGTGCGGGTCAGGACGATGGTGCCGACGGCGGCGAGGCCGAGAAACCAGATGATATCGACCGAGATGCCGGTGACCTTCGGCGTGCCGTTGGCGAAGGTGTCGATCATGCCGCGCTCGGCAAGCCAGGCGAAGAGGCCGGTAAACGCCTGGCCGGAGAACAGCGGGGTCAAGATGCTGCCCTCGACGGCCTCGCGAATGCCGCGCATCTGGGTCGACCCACCGGTCGCCCATTTGAGGCCGACGAGGGTCAGGCCGCGCAGGATGAAGAGGAAGGCCAAGGTGACGATGAAGGACGGCAGCCCGGTGCGCAGCACGATCTGGCCGTTCAGGGTACCGAAGGCCGCGGCCATGGCGAAGGTGACGAGGATCGCCAGAATTAGCGGCAGCTGCAGGACGGTGACGGCGGCACCGAAGATCAGCCCGGCGAAGGCGACCATCGAGCCGACCGAAAGGTCGAACTCGCCGCCGACCATGAGGAGCGAGGCGCCGATCGCGAGAATACCGAGCTGGGCCGCGGGCGACATGAAGGTCAAGATCCCCGACAGCGTGAACATCTGGGCGGACGCGACGATCCAGAAGAAGATCGAGACCAGGATTAGCCCGGCCAGCGCCCCAAGCTCCGGACGCCGCATCAAGCGCGTCAGCGTCGACGCCTGCTTCAGCCGCTCGTCGCCGGTCGCAACTGCCATGGCCGCCTCCCTTGGCGCTTTTTTGGGCGTTCAGCGTAGCGGCGGGATCGACCTCAGAGCGGCCGATCCCGCCGGATCGTACGGGCGGCTCAGCGAATACCCTGGGCACTGAGCTCGACCACCATCGGCGCCTGCTCGGCGGTCACCAGGTTCGGGCCGGACGGCACGTCGCCACCGGGCATCAGCCCGTAGCGATCGTTGAGCGCCAAAAAGGCAACCGGCAGGTAGCCCTGCAGGAACTGCTGCTGGTCGATGGCGAAGGCGGCCTTGCCGTCGGCCACCGCCTCGAGGAAGCTCGCCGAGAGGTCGAACGAGGCGATCATGATCTCACCAGTGCGGCCCAAGGCATCGATCGCCGCCACCGTCGGCTCGCCGGCGAGCGGGGCACCCAGGGTCATGATGGTGTCGATCTCGGGGTCGCTCTCGACCGAGGCCGTGACCTTCGCCCCGATCTCGGCCGGGTCGTTGGTCGTCGGCAGCACGGTCACCGGCTGGCCGAAGCCGGCGGCGAAGCCTTCGCAGCGCAGATCGAGGGCGACGTTGCCGACCTCGTGGTTGACGCAGAGGCCCTTGGTCCCGCCCATCTCGGCGAGCCGGGCACCGGCGATCTCGCCGGCATCGTACTCGGACTGCCCGACATGCAGGAGAGCACCCAGCTCATGGGCGACGTCCGAGCCGGAGTTCATCGAGATCACCTTGATCCCCGCATCGACGGCGCGGCGGATCGAGGGCCCGAGCGCGTCGGCATCGGGGATCGAGACGATGAGCCCGAACGGCTCCTGGTTGACCGCGGCGTCGATCAGCTGAGCCATCGCCACCATGTCGAAGGTCTCGGGTGCCCGGTAATCGACATTGACGCCGTAGTCCGAAGCCGACTCCTCGACACCGTTCTTGACCACCGACCAGAACGGATCGGCGGCCTGGCCGTGGCTCACCACGATGATGTTGGTCTCGGCCATCGCCGTGCCGGCCATCAGGGCACCGGCCAAGACGGCAGCGCTTGCGGTTTTCGTCATCGTCATTCTACACCTCCCGGTTGTCTGCGCAGAGCGCCACCGCCCGTACTGGATCAGACGACCAATTCGGAACGGCGTTTCCATCTGCTTGCTAATATGGAATGCACATTCTATCCAGTTGATCAAGAGGCTTGGAACAAGAATTCCAAACAACCGATCGATGGAACGAATGTGCCGGGCGTGAAACAAATGTCACCCGATCCGCTGGCGGCGCCGCCGGACAGCTTCGCCGACCTTGAGCAGTTGATCGCTGCCCGGCATCCCGGGTTGAGCTCGAGGCTCAAGGACATCGCCGTGTTCGCGCTGGCCAATCCCAACACCATCGCGCTCGAGACCGTGGCGACCGTGGCCGAACAGGCGGGCGTGCCACCCTCGGCGCTGGTCCGGTTCGCCCAGGCGCTGGGCTTCGACGGCTTCAGCGACATGCAGCGGCTGTTTCGCCTGCGCCTGGTCGAGCAGATGCCGTCCTATGCCGATCGCCTCGCACCGCGCGACGGGGCCGAGCCCGGCGCCGGCGACACGCTCGACCAGCTGGCCAACGCCGCCCACCGGGCGATCGACGACCTCGTCGCCGAGACCCCGCGCGAGGTCCTGGCGCAAGCCGCGACCCAACTCGCCCGGGCACGGCGGATCGACGTCGTCGCCCAGCGCCGCAGCCTGCCGGTCGGGACCTATCTGCTCTACGGCCTCTTGAACCTCGAACGCCCGGCCCGGCTGCTCGACAATCAGGGCGGCATGCTCGGCCCCTGCCTGCGTTCGCTCGATCCGGCCGACGTCATGCTCGCCGTGAGTTTCAAGCCTTATGCCCCCGAAACGCTCGAGGCCGTGCGCGCCGCCGCCGAGCGCGGCCTCGAGGTCGTGGTCGTCACCGACCTGCCGGTCAGTCCCTTGACCGCCTTCGGCAAGCCCACGCTCTTCGTCCGCGACGCCGAGCTGCAGCAGGTCCGCTCGCTCGCCGCCGCCATGTGCCTCGCCACCTGCCTCGTCATCGAGACCGGCCACGACCTCGTCGCCCGGCGCAGCCGCCAGCAGGAATAGACGTTCCATTCTTGCGCAAAGCTGGAATGTATGTTTCGTTACCGGTGGCAGCGAGGCAAAAAGGGAGGCCGCAACGCATGTCCGGCACAACGCTCGATGTCGTCACCATCGGCCGCTCGTCGGTCGATCTCTACGGCGAGCAGGTCGGCGGCCGGCTCGAGGACATGTCGAGCTTCGCCAAATATGTCGGCGGCTGTCCCACCAACATCGCCGTCGGCACCGCCAAGCTCGGGCTGAAGTCCGGCCTGATCACCGCCGTCGGCGACGAGCACATGGGCCGCTTCATCAAGGAAGAGGTCGAGCGCTGGGGGGTCGACACGGCCTGCCTGAAGACCGACCCCGCCCGCCTGACCTCCCTCGTCATCCTCGGCATCCGCGACCGGCACACCTTCCCCTTGATCTTCTTTCGCGAGAACTGTGCCGACAGCGCCCTCGAAGCCGACGATATCGACGAGGCCTACATCGCCTCCGCCAAGGCCGTGGTCGTCACCGGCACGCATTTCTCGCGCCCCAATCTCGAAGCCGCCTCGCGCAAAGCCGCCGAGATTGCCCGGACCCACCACCGCCAGGTGATCCTCGACATCGACTACCGCCCGGTCCTCTGGGGCCTCACCGGCCACGGCCTCGGCGAGGAGCGCTTCGTCGAGAGTGCGAACACCACCGCCCACTTGCAGACCATCCTGCCCCTCTGCGACGTCGTCGTCGGCACCGAAGAGGAACTGCATATCGCGGGCGGCACCACCGACACGCTGGCGGCGATCAAGAAGGTCCGCGCACTCGCCCCCACAGCACTCATCGTCTGCAAGCTTGGCCCGATGGGCTGCGTCGCCTTCGACGGCACGATCCCGGCCGACATCGAGGACGGCATCAAGGGCCCGGGCTTCCCGGTCGAGGTCTATAACGTGCTCGGTGCCGGCGACGCCTTCATGAGTGGCTTTCTCAGGGGCTATCTGCGCGACCTGCCGCTCGAGGAATGCTGCCGCCTGGCCAATGCCTGCGGTGCCTTCGCCGTCTCGCGCCACGGCTGCGCGCCCGCCATCCCGTCCTGGACCGAGCTCGGCCACTTCCTCGAGCACGGCTCCCCGGTCAGGGCGCTCAGGAAGGACCCGGTGCTCGAACGCCTGCATTGGAGCACCAACCGCGAGCGGCACTGGCCGCAGGTCCTGGCCTTCGCCTTCGACCACCGGAGCCAGCTCGAGGCGCTGTGCGATGCGGCCGGCGTCGACCATGCCCACATCCCCTACTTCAAGGACTTGTGTCTGCAGGCGGTCGAGCGGGTCAGGGGCGAACGCCGCGATCTCGGGCTCCTCCTCGACGGCCGCTACGGCGAGGGTACCCTGGCGAAAGCAACGGGGCAGGGCCTGTGGATCGGCCGGCCGATCGAACGGCCGGGCGCGGTCCCGCTCTGCTTCGACGACGGCCCCGATCTCGGCCGCGTGCTCAGGGAATGGCCGCGCGAGCACTGTGCGAAATGCCTCGCCTTCTACCACCCGGACGATCCGGACTCGCTGCGCCATGCGCAGCAGGAGCAGCTGCTGGTCCTCCAGGACGCCGCCCGCAGCACCTGGCACGACTTGCTGATCGAGATCATCGCCAGCAAATCCGGCCTGCCGGTCGAGAACGAGACCACCGCCCGCGCCATCCGCCAGCTCTACGAAGCCGGCCTCTACCCCGACTGGTGGAAGCTTCCCGATCCCGGCAGCGACGCCGCCTGGACCGCGATTGCCGAGGCCACCGAGGCCCACCACCCGCACTGCCGCGGCGTGCTCCTGCTCGGCCTCGACGCCCCCGAAGCCGAGCTCGAGGCCGCCTTCGCCCGTGCCGCGGCGCATCCGATCTGCAAGGGCTTCGCCGTCGGCCGCAGCATCTTCGGCGGCCCCGCCGAGGACTGGCTCGGCGGCCGCATCGACGACAAACAGGCGATCGCCCGCATGGCAGACTCCTACAGCCGACTGATCGCCGCCTGGGACAAGGCGCGTGGAGGATGACACGATGTCCGAACTACTGCTGAAGAACCACGCCCCCGATGCCGCCGGCCTCGTCCACGAGGTGACGCCCGCAAGCGCCGGCTGGGGCCATGTCGGGTTTGCCGTCTTCAAGCTCGCCCAGGGCCAGCGCCTGGAGCGGGCGGGCAACGACCGGGAGCACTGCCTCGTCATCCTCGCCGGCACCTGCACCGTCGAGGCCGGCCCCGAAACCTTCCGCACGATCGGCGGCCGCGAGAGCCCGTTTCAGGGCAAGCCCACCGCCGTCTACATCCCACGGGCGACCGCCTGGGCCGTCATCCCCGAATCCGACCTCGAGCTCGCCGTCTGCAGTGCGCCCGGCGGCGGCGACCACAAGACCCGCCTGATCCGACCCGAGGACGTCGCGACCTCGACCCGCGGCCACGACACCAACACCCGCCACGTCGCCGACATCCTCCCCGAAACCGAACCCGCCCACTCGCTCCTCGTCGTCGAGGTCGTCACCCCCTCCGGCTGCTGGTCCTCCTACCCCAGCCACAAGCACGACACCGACAACCTGCCCCACGAAAGCCGGCTCGAGGAAACCTACTACCACCGCTTCGACCCCCCACAGGGCTTCGGCTTCCAACGCGTCTACACCGACGACCGGACGCTGGACGAAACCATGACCATCGA
>CAZNWE010000081.1:0-9772 GCA_964576715.1 uncultured Geminicoccaceae bacterium
ACGCCCCCGAAGCGCTTCTCGAGACCGACCGCCTCGATCAACGGCGTTGCCGCCGCGGCTGTTGCTGTCACGTTCGCCCCCCGACTCGCCCGTCGTCCGTGGCTGCCGTCATTTGTGCGATGGCGAGTGTTTTGTTCGCTGGACCAGACTTTGCCCGCAGGGGCCGTCGATTGCAAGCCGGGAGGCCGGCGGTTTCCTGTGGTTGCCCAAAGCTTCTATGCTCCTGGCACGATCACGCAAGGCTTGAGAGGTGCAGCATGCCGGCCCGCCAGACGTCCTTTCTCTTCGACCTCGACGGCACGCTCGTCGACAGCGTCTACCAGCATGTGCTGGCCTGGCACGAGGCCTTGGAGAGCGAGGGGATCGCGCTTTCGGTCTGGCGCATCCACCGGCGGATCGGCATGTCGGGCGGGCTCTTCACCAACATGCTCTTGCGCGAGACCGGCCTCGATCTGGCGCCTGAGCGGATCGAGCGGCTGCGGCGGGCGCATGCCGACGCCTACAACGCCCGCTCGGCCGCCATCCGGCCGCTGCCGGGGGCGAGAGCGCTGCTGGCCTATCTGAGCGAGGCCGGCATTCCCTGGGCGATCGCGACCAGTGGGCGGATCGAGACGGCGGGGCCGGTGATCGACACTCTCGGCGTCGATCGGGCCAAGGTGCCGGTGATCACCCGCGACATGGTGGCCCACGCCAAGCCCGACCCGGACCTCTTCCTCGCCGCCGCCGAGGCGCTGGGCCAGCCGATCGGCAGTGCGTGTGTGGTCGGCGACAGTGTCTGGGACATGCTGGCCGCGAGGCGGGCCGGTGGGCTCGGTGTGGGCGTACTCTCCGGCGGCTACGGCGAGGACGAGCTGTTCAAGGCGAGTGCGTACCGGGTCTATGCCGACCCGGCCGATCTGCTGCTGCATATCGACGAGGTCGGCGGGCGCAGCTGAGAAGGGCGGGCACTGCCCGGCCGGCTAGCGGTAGCGGAAAGGGTCCTCGGTCTCGTCGATTTCCCCCGCGACCGCACCGAGGATGCGGCGATACCAATACGGGCTGCCGCAGATCAGCACCTTGCCGGTGCCTTCGTAGGTCCGCATCCAACGGTGACCCGAGAAATAGTGACCCGCCAGGCTCGCCGCCGCCCGCCGCATCCGGTAGCTGAGCGAATCGCTCCAGGCGATGACCAGCCGACCGTCGACCTTGACCTGATAATTCTCAACCGAAATCTCGCGCACCGGCCCGAACGCGTTGAGCGCCACCTGCCCCTCGCCGCGCACGTGCAGGCGGAAGTTGACCAGCCCGTCGCCGGCCCACAGCGACGTCAGCATCGGATCGCGAAAAATGCCGATCCTGACAGCCCCATCGGATGCCCAGAAGGCGCCGCGCTCGAGCACCCAGCCGGCGCCTTCGAGATCGAAGATGTGGTAGCCACCCACGCTGGCCCGCAGATTGAGCTCGCCGCTGCCGCTGAACTGCGGGCGGATCAACGACTGGTGGCCGATCATGCAGCGGACCGCCTCGCCGACGCCCGGGAATGGTGCCCTGAGCTCGATGTCGCCGCGCAGGTAACTCAGTGCCCGGCGCTCGGTCCGCACCGCCTCGTCGTGCATGGTGATCCGCAGGAAACGGGTCCCCTCGAGCTCGATGATCTCATACTTCGCCATCAATCTGGGTCCGTGATCGGGCCGGAGAGATCGGTCACGGCAAGAGACCGAGTTCGCGATAGGCGCGCTCGGCACCCGGATGCAGCGGCGCGCCGAGCGCCATCGCCGAGAGCACCTGTTCGTCGAGCTGGCGCAGCGTCGGGTGCAGGCTGCGGACGTCGTCGATCTGGGCGAGGAACTGGCTGGTGAGCAGATGAACGACATCCTCGCCGACATCCGCCCTGGTCGTCAGCACGGCATGGCTGCCGAAGCTGGGCACGTCTTCGCCGAGCCCGTAATCGCTGCCCGGAATGTCGAGCATGCGCAAATAGGGCCGCTCGGCGACCATGCGCTCGATCGCCGGCGCGACGAGCGGCACGAGCTTGGCACCGCAGCGCTGCTGCACTGTCCGAACGAGGCTCGACGGGTGACCCAGAACTTCCACGAAACCGGCGATACGGCCCTCACAAAGGGCGTCCGGCAGGGCGCTGCTGCGCAGCTCCGATCGCCGGCCCAGCGCATCCGGCTCGAGCCCGAAGGCGGCCATCATCGCATCGAAGCTGCTGCGCGAGCCCGAGCCCGGGTGACCGGCATTGACCGGTTGGCCCAGCAGATCTGCGAGTTCCCTGATATCCAGCTGCCCGTCGACGACCAGCGTCGTTATCTCGGGATGCAGCGGCATCACCGAGCGCAGTTCGTCGACCGGCTCGCCGTCGAAGACGCCCGTCCCGAGCCGCGCCTCGAACAGCACGTCGCCCTGCAGCACGGCGAACTCGAGCTGCCGGTCGGCGAGCATTCGGGCATTGTAGAGTGAGCCGGCCGTGGCCTCGACCGAGCAGCGCAGCCCGTGCACCCGGCGCTCCTGGTTGATGATCCGGCAGAGGCCGCGGCCGATTGGATAGTAGACACCATCCGGCGAGCCCGTCCCGATCGAGACGAAGCTGTCGCTCAAGGCCACCGCCGGCAGCGGGGCGAGGCCGGCGATCGAGAGCAGCAGCGCCAGGACCAGTCGCAAGGCACGATAGAAACAGCTAGGTTGCACGGTCGTCCTCCCGCATGACCACGTCATAGATGAGCCGAAAGGCGTCCGCACCAACGCCGAGCTCGCTGCGCAGTGGCCGATCCATGGCGAGGATCACGAACAGCATCACGCCGAGGAAGAACGACACGATGCCGCCCAACAGCAAATGCGACCGAAAGCGCATGTTGAGCATCCAGAGCATCGTCACCGTTATCGCCGCACCGATGGCGACAACATACCAAAGCACCGCCGGGATCCGGACGTCGACCGCGGCGAGGCGCTGGTGACGGGCCGACGACACCTCGCTGAAGCCACGAAACACCTCGCTGTGCAGGATTTCCCGCGACCGACTTGTCGGCTCGTACTCGGCCAGCCGCCGCTCGATCAGCTGCAGCCGGTTCGAGCCGCCATTGGTGATGCGCCCCTGGCGATGGGCCGGAAAATCCTCGTTGATCACGTAGAGGGTGTAGTCGCGCAAGAGGTATTCGAGCTCGCTGCGCAACGGCTCCGGGTAGGCGGCGAAGGTGCGGTAGAGCGAGGCGATGCCGGCAGCCTCGACACTGACCAGCTGCTTGACCCGCTCGGCGTTCTGGTAGGCGGCGACCGAAAGGAGACCGAGCAGGAGCGCGTAGAACAGGCTGAAGCCGCCGCTGGCGTGGCTGACCAGCTCGTTGACGCGCGGTTCCGGCCGCAGCCAAGCCCAAAGGAAGGGGCGTATCAGGATCACCCCGGCCCAGGTGACCGCTACGAAGAACAGCGAGCAGTAGAGCATCAACTGCAACGCCGAGAGGCTTTGCAGCCATTCGATCAACCCTTCGCCCGTCATTCGGCTGCCCGCCGCGGCGCACTGTTCACGTTCGAGCCTCCCAGATGGGGGATGGAGCATCGACCTGCCAGCAGCCAAGAGCACGCAAGAGCTGCCTGCCGCAGGCGGGCGCCTGATCCCTGACCGAAAGCTTCATGGCTGGTGCAGCCCCAGCCGGCGGAAGTGGTTGGTGATCGGGTAGCGGCGGTCGCGGCCGAAGGCTTTGGCGGTGATCTTGACGCCGGGGGGGGCCTGGCGGCGTTTGTATTCGGCGATGTCGAGGAGGTTGGAGACCCGGCGGACGGTCTCCTCGGGGTGCCCGGCTGCGACCAGCTCGGCGGCCGAGCGGTCGTCCTCGACCAGGCCCTGGAGGATGGCATCCAGAAGCGGGTAGGGCGGCAGCGAGTCCTCGTCCTTCTGGTCGGCACGGAGTTCGGCCGAGGGTGGCTTCTCGATGGTGCGGAGCGGGATCGCCATGCCGTCCGGGCCGAGGCAGCCTGCGGGCCGGTTGGCGTTGCGGTAGCGGCAAAGCGCGAAGACGGTGGTCTTGTAGACGTCCTTCAAGACCGAGTAGCCGCCGCACATGTCGCCGTAGAGCGTGGCGTAGCCGACCGACATTTCGGATTTGTTGCCGGTGGTCAGCACCATGGCGCCGAGCTTGTTGGAGACGGCCATGAGGATCAGGCCGCGGATGCGCGACTGGATGTTCTCTTCGGTGATGTCGGGGGGGCGGTCGCCGAAGAGGGGGCTGAGCATGGCCTTGAACGCCGCGAAGGCGGGCTCGATTTCGACCGTGTCGAGCTGGATGCCCAGGAGCTCGGCCGAGGCGCTGGCGTCCTCGAGGCTTTCGGTCGAGGTATAGCGCGACGGCATCATCAGGGCCTGGACGCGACCCGGGCCAAGCGCGTCGGCGGCGACCGCGGCGGAGAGACCGGAATCGACGCCGCCCGAGAGGCCGAGCACGACGCCCGGAAAGCCGTTCTTGGCGACATAGTCCCGCAGGCCCAGGACCATCGCCCGGTAGATCGCCTCGAGCGGTTCGGGCGGCTGGGCCAACTGCCGTTCGCCAGCATACTGCCAGCCGCCGCCATCGTCACGCCAGCTGGTCAGGATGAGCGAGGGCTCGAACCAGGCGGCTTGTTCGACCAGCCGGCGGTCGGCATCGAGAACGAACGAGGCGCCGTCGAAGACCAGCTCGTCCTGCCCGCCGACCAGGTTGAGATAGACCAGCGGCAGCCCCGTCTCGGTGACCCTGGCCACGGCATGCTGCAGCCGGACGTCCTGCTTGCCGGCCTCGAACGGCGAGCCGTTGATGACGACCAGGAGCTCGGCCCCGCTCTCCTCCAGGCCCTCGGCGACGTCCTGGATCCACATGTCCTCGCAGACCATGACACCGAGCCTGATCGCGCCACCGTTCTTGAGGTCGAGGCGCATCGGCCCCGGCACCGGGCCGGCGGCGAACACCCGCTTCTCGTCGAATACCCCGTAGTTCGGCAGCTCGTGCTTGGCGCGCCGGCCCTCGATCCGGCCCCGGGCGAGAAGGAAGGCACCGTTGAAGGGGCGGCCCCTGCCCTCGGCCCAGGGCGCGCCCACGAGAATCGCCGGGCGGTCGCCGGCGGTGTCGGCGGCGAGTGCCTCGAGCAGCTCCGCGGTCCGCTCGAGCAATGCCGGCTTCAGCACCAGATCCTCGAGCGGGTAGCCGGTCAGCGCCAGTTCGGGAAGGAGCAGGAGATCGGCACCGGCGGTCGTCGCCTCGTCGTGCAGTTGGCGGATCAGCGCGAGGTTGCCGTCGAGATCGCCGACGGTCGGGTTGCACTGGGCCAGGGCCAGGGTGAATGTCGCGGGCAAGGGGCGGGCGTCCTTCGTGTTGCTCTCGGCAAATCTGTTGACTGGCGCGTCCACCGTCCAGCTATCTCTAATCCCGCACTCGGCAACGCACCAGCGCCAGGGGCCGCGCCAATCAGCCCCGGCCCAGCCATCTATAGGAAGTGCCTTTGGACCGCATCATGAGCATGGAGGTGTTCGTCAAGACGGCCCAGGCCGGCAGCCTCTCGGCCGCGGCGCAAGTGATGGGCCTCTCGAAATCGACCGTCAGCAAGCACTTGTCGGCGCTCGAGGAGCATCTCGGCGTGCTGCTCATCAACCGGACGACCCGGCGCCTGTCGCTCACCGAACTCGGCATTGCCTATCGCGATGACGCCCAGCGCATCCTGGCGGCGATCGAGGCGACCGAACTCGCCATCCAGGAGCATACCGTCGAGCCCAAGGGTCGGCTCAAGGTCAACGCACCGATGAGCTTCGGCATCAGCCACATCGCCCCGCTGTTGCCGGGCTTCATGCAGGCCCACCCGCGGATCGAGATCGAGCTCGTCCTCGACGACCGCCGCGTCGACCTCGCCGAGGAGGGTGTCGACCTCGCAATCCGTATCGGCAGGCTCGACGACAGCCAGCTCATCGCTCGCCGGCTGGCCTCGGCCGGCTTCATCTGTGCTGCCGCCGAGCGCTACCTCGCGACCCACCGACCGATCACCACGCCCGATGAGCTCGCGAGCCACAACTGCCTGCGCTACAGCCTGAACAGGCAGCCCAACGAATGGCGCTTCGAACGCGCCGGCGAGAGCCACGCCGTCAAGGTCAAGGGCACGCTCACCGCCAACAACGGCGAGGCGCTGCGCGAGGCGGCAGTGAGCGGGCTCGGCGTGATCTACCAGCCCGCCTTCATCATCGGCCGCGATATCGAGGCCGGACGGCTGCAGCGACTGCTCGTCGACTGGGCGACCCCGACCATCGACATCCACGCGGTCTTTCCCGAACAGCGCCGGCTGCAGCCGAAGCTCCGTCGCTTCGTCGACTATCTCGCCCGGGCGTTCCGTCGGCCCGGGCTATGGCCGACGGCTGCCGCACCGCAGTCGGCGGAAGCGTGATCTGCGCATGCGCCAGGGTCGGCAACAGGTCATCGTGGTCGGCGCGGGCATTGTCGGTGTCGCCACCGCCCTGTTCCTCCAGGAGGACGGCCATGCCGTAACCCTGGTCGATCCGAAAAGCCCCGGCAGTGGCACCTCGTCCGGCAATGCCGGCATCATCAGCCTCGCCTCGGTGCAGCCAACCGTCACGACCGCGACGCTCAAGCAGCTCCCGGCCATGCTCGCCGATCCGGCGGCCGCGTTGCGCATCCGCTGGCGCCATCTGCCGACGCTGGCTCCCTGGCTGATCAGGGCCGCTCTCGCCACCCGCAAGGCCACGGTCGAGCGGGCCACGACCGGCATCCAGGCGCTCGTCAGCCGTGCCCTCCAGGCCCATGAGGTGCTTGTTCAGCGCACCGGGGCCGGCGCCTTCCTGCGCTCGAAGGGCTGGCTCAAGGTGGCCCTGGATCGGTCCGCGTTCGACCGGTTCCTGGCGAATGAGCTGCCCGCACTCGATCGGTTCGGCGTGCCCTACGAGGTGCTCGATCGACACGCCCTCAACGCGCTCGAGCCGGCCCTCGGCAGCCAGGTGCGGGCCGGGCTCTGGCTGACCGCGACCCGCGAGATCAGCCACCCGCAAGGCTACACGGAGCATCTGGCGGCCTGCTGTTTGGCGCGCGGCGGCCGCCAGGAACGGCGCGAGGTCAAGGGACTGGCATTCGCGGGCGGTCAGGTGGTGGGCGTGCTGACGACCGAGGGCACCATCCGGGGCGACGCGGTGATCATCGCCGCCGGCGCCTTTTCGCGTCGGCTCGCGGCCGAAGCGGGGCACCGGGTGCCGCTCGAGACCGAGCGCGGCTACCATCTGATGCTGGAGCACAGCCAGCCGCCGCTCGGCCGGCCGATCCATTGCCTGGACCACGGCTTCGTCCTGGCGCCGCTGGATCATGGCCTGAGGCTGACCAGCGGCGTCGAGCTCGCGAGCCTCGGCGCCGCCCCCGATTTCGCATGGCCGCGCCGTTTTTTGCCTGCCGCCCGGCGCTGCCTGCCGAACCTCAACGACACCGTGCTGAGCGAGTGGCAGGGCTTCCGGCCGTCGCTGCCGGACAGCCTGCCGGTGATCGGCCGCAGCCGACGTCACGCCAACGTCTATCTCGCCTTCGGTCATCAGCATCTGGGGCTGACCCTCGGACCGGTCACCGGGCGGATCGTCGCCGATCTGGTGGCCGGCCGCGCCCCCGGCCTCGATCTCGCCCCGTACGCCCCGGATCGCCGCTTTTATTGACCAGGGCTGGCACTTGCCGCCGGGCTGGCTGCCAGACGCTCGGCCAGATCGGTCTGCCAGGCGGCGGGGCGCGGGTGGACCCGACCGCCACCAGCGGCCAGTGGCTCGTCCAGCCGATCCAGGCGGAGCAAGGCGAGCGCCAGATCGCCGGCGATGCTCCTGATCTCACCCGCCTCCCGCTCGCCCGCCATGATCGCAAACCCGGTCTCGACCTTGGCGCCATCGAGGGTCACTGGTACCAGCCGCCGCTTCACCAGGCCGCGATAGCGGGTGCGGGCGGTCAGCTCCTGGCCGACGAAACAGCCCTTGTCGAAGGCCACGGCACCCAGCTGGTCGAGCCCGGCCTCCAGCATGATCGTCTTGTCGACCACGAGATCGCTGCCGGCCTCGGGCACTGCCAGTGCCACCCGATGCCGCTCGAAGGCCAGCGGCTCGGCGGTGGCGATCCCCTGCCCGGCGAGCCAAGCCTCGATCGTGGGCCGCGCCCCGTAGAGCCGCACCCCGAGTGCGGCCAGCCGCGGATCGACCATCAAGGCGAGGCCGCCAGTGTGTCGCATCACCCCGGGCTCGGCCGCCAGGCCGGCGAGGTCGTGGGCACCCTCCCCGAACAGCATGGCCACGGCGGCTTGCGGGTCGACGGGCTCGATCGTCACGTCGGCGCGCAGGCGATAGAGCGTCAGCCGCCGCTCGAGGTCGGCAAGGCGATCGGCCGTCGTCTCCAGCAGCAGCGTCGCGTCGGCGGGCGTCTCGCTGATCACGAAGTCGAAGAGGAACTTGCCCTGCGGGGTCAAGAGGACCGAATAGAGCGCCCGATCGGCCGCGAGCCTCTTGAGATCGGCGGTGATCAGACCCTGCAGCAGCGGTCGCGCGTCGGGCCCGCCGAGCCGCAGCATCACACGATTGTCGAAAATGACCGCGGACGTCATCGCTTTTTTAACCTTTTGCAACCACCCTCTCCACAACGTCCAGCTTTTGAAATGGGGCTCGGCTGGGCGACGGTAAAGGGTGCACCGGCCATGCCGCCGCCCGCGGCGCCGCAGACGAGCCGGTAATGCCGGCGCGA
The DNA here is from genome assembly GCA_964576715.1 of uncultured Geminicoccaceae bacterium. Lineage (GTDB taxonomy): Bacteria > Pseudomonadota > Alphaproteobacteria > Geminicoccales > Geminicoccaceae > SLRI01. Next base: position 8,706 of record CAZNWE010000081.1, read on the forward strand.
TCATGGAGGGTGCTGGGGCCATGATGGCCTTCGGGCTTATCGGCAATTGCGCGATCTCGGCTCTGGTCGACGGCGAGGCGCGGATCGTCTGGAGCTGCTTTCCCCGCTTCGACGGCGATCCGGTGTTCTGCCGGCTGCTCGACAATGATGGCGACCGCGGCTTCTTCGGCATCGAGCTCGAGGACCGGGTGAGCATCGAGCAGCACTATGTCGAGAATACCGCATTGCTCGAGACGGTGATGCGCAACAGCCGCGGCTGCGGCATCAGAATCACCGACTTCGCGCCGCGCTTCGAGCTCTTCGGCCGAATGTTCCATCCGACGACGCTGATCCGCATCGTCGAGCCGCTCGGCGAAGGCCCGCCCATCCGGGTGCGCTGCCGGCCACTGTACAACGACGGCGAGCAGCTGCAAGTGATCACCCGCGGCAGCAATCACATTCGCTATGTCGACGACGTGGTGGCGCTCCGGCTGACCACCAACGCACCATTGACCTATGTGCTCGACGAGACCTGTTTTCAGATCGACGAGCCGGTCATCCTCCATCTCGGCGCCGACGACAGCCTGCGCAGCGGCCTCAACGAGACGGCGCGCGACTTCCACGAGCGCACCGCGGCCTACTGGCGCAACCTCTCCGGCCGGCTGCACATCCCCTTCGAGTGGCAGGACGCGGTGATCCGGTCGGCGATCACGCTCAAGCTCTGCGCGTTCGAGGAGACCGGGGCGATTATCGCCTCGCCGACGACGTCGCTGCCCGAGACCGCCGGCGCGGGGCGCAACTGGGACTATCGCTATTGCTGGCTCAGGGATGCCTTCTTCGTCGTCCGGGCGCTCAATCGCCTCGGCTATGTCGAGACGATGGAGAGCCATCTGCGCTATCTTTCCGACCTCGTGGCGACGAGCGAGGACGGCTACCTGCAGCCGGTCTACGGCATCGGCCTTGAGAAGCGCCTGATCGAGCGCATCGTCGACAGCCTCGAGGGCTTCTTGGGCAACCAGCCGGTTGGGCAACCAGCCGGTTCGCGTCGGCAACCAGGCCTTCGAGCACGACCAGCACGACGGCTATGG
>CAZNWE010000081.1:9872-16716 GCA_964576715.1 uncultured Geminicoccaceae bacterium
AGCCGGTTCGCGTCGGCAACCAGGCCTTCGAGCACGACCAGCACGACGGCTATGGCAGCGTCATCCTCGCGGCGACCTAGGCGTTCTCCGATCGACGCCTCAAGCGCCCGGCCGGCAAGGCCACCTTCGCGCGGCTCGAACGGCTCGGCGACAAGGCATGGGAAGTCCATGACGTGCCCGATGCCGGGCTCTGGAAATTCCGCACCAAGGCCCGGATCCATACCCACTCGAGCGTGATGTGCTGGGCGGCGTGCGACTGGCTGGCACGAATCGCCGATCACTTGGCCCTGGTGGAACGCGAGGTGCATTGGCGCGAGCGCGCCGACGCCATCCGCGCGGTGATCGAGACGCACGCCTGAAACAAGCGACTCGGCAGCTACACCGCCAGTTTCGACGGCGACGACATCGACGCGAGCCTGCGCTTGATGCACGAGGTGGGCTATTCCAGGGCCGGTGATCGTCGCTTCATCGGCACCGTGGCGGCGGTGGAAAGGCACCTCAAGGACGGCGCCTTCGTCTATCGCTACCGCCGTCCCGACGATTTCGGCGAGCCCGAGAACGCCTTCTTGATCTGCAGCTTCTGGTATGTCGACGCGCTCATCACGCTCGGCCGCAGGGACGAGGCGAGAGCCCTTTTCGAGGAGCTGCTCGGCTGCCGCAACCGGCTCGGCTTGCTGTCCGAGCACATCAACCGTACTAATGGCACGCTTTGGGGAAATTTCCCGCAGACCTACAGCCATGTCGGCCTCATCAACTGCGCGATGCGGCTGAGCCGGCCCTGGGAGGATGTCGTCTAGCCCTTCCTCGCGGTGCTGGTGCACGGGTCAGGGCCGTGAAGAGAGGGAGGAAAAGCGTTGAGCCGACTCGTCGTCGTCTCCAACCGCGTGACACCGATCACCGGTCGGCAGGCCGCGTCCGCGGGTGGCCTCGCGGTCGGCGTGCTCGCCGCCCTGCGCGATTCGGGTGGCCTTTGGTTCGGCTGGAGCGGCGAGGTCACCGAGACGGCGCGAAGCGGCGGCGACGGTCAGAGCACGGCGGCCCCGCCGCGAGTGTTTCGCACCGGCAAGGTCAGCTACGGGCTGATCGATCTCGCCGAGGCCGACTACGAAGGCTTCTACGCCGGCTTCGCCAACCGCACGCTTTGGCCGTTGTTCCACTACCGGCTGGACCTCGCCTCCTTCGAGCATCACTGGTATGCGACCTATCGACGGGTCAACCAGCGTTTCGCCGAGGCCCTGCACCCGCTCTTGAAGCCCGATGACGTCGTTTGGATCCACGATTATCACCTGATTCCGATGGCCAGCGAGCTGCGCCGGCTCGGCTGCGAGAACCGGATCGGCTTCTTCCTGCATATCCCGTTCCCGGCGCCGGAAATCTATGTCAGCCTGCCCTGGCACCGCCAGCTCGCGGCCGATCTCTGCAGCTACGATGTGGTCGGCTTCCAGACCGGCACCGACGTGCACCAGTTCAAGCAGTATGTCGAACTCGAGCTCAACGGCACCGCCGACTGGAAGGGCGAGGTCAAGGCGCTCGGCCGCCGGCTGCATGTCGATGCCTACCCGATCGGCATCGATGTCGACGACGTCATCGGCATGGCGGTCTCCGCCGAGGCCAAGCGGCAGGCGGGGCGGATGAGCGCCAGCCTCGCCAACCGCCAGCTTATCATGGGGGTCGACCGGCTCGACTACACCAAGGGCATCGTCGAGCGGCTCAGGGCCTTCGAGCTGCTGCTCGAGGAGTACCCCAACACCCGTCGGCAGGTGACCTTCATGCAGATTTCGGCCCCCTCGCGCGAGCAGGTGCCGGAATATCTCGACCTCAGGCAGCAGGTCGAGCTGCTCTCCGGCCACCTCAATGGCGTCTACAGCGAGGCCGACTGGGTGCCGCTGCGCTACATCAATCGCAGCTACACCCGCCGCTCGCTCATGGGCTTCTTCCGCCTCAGCCGGGTCGGCCTCGTCACCCCGCTGCGCGACGGCATGAACCTCGTCGCCCTCGAATACGTCGCCGCCCAAGACGCCGACGACCCGGGCGTCCTCGTCCTTTCCCGCTTCGCCGGCTGCGCCCAGCAGCTCGACGGGGCGCTGGTGGTCAACCCCTACGACGTCCACCACCTCGCCGACACCATGAACGCCGCCCTGGTGATGACCCTCGACGAACGCCAGGATCGCTGGCGGCGCATGATGCACGCCGTCCGCCACTACGACATCATCGCCTGGCGCGACCGCTTCCTCGCCAGACTCGAGACCCGCGAACGGGTCAACTAGCCAATTGAGTGAGTATAGCGGATTTTTGTCCTTTGCACAAGGACGGCCCGGGTTCCTTCGCCGGAGGTCGATGCCTCGGGTTCAAGCGACGCCGCTCACACTCTCACCAGCCGCCAGCCGCGCCAGTGCGACCAGCTTGAACGGTCGGTCGTAAACCCGCCCCTTGGGCAACCCCATGACTTCAGTCCTCCTCGTCAAGGACTGTGCCGAATTACCTGTCTCACTGCAGGGGTGCACTCCACCTCGCCCTGGACCCCTTGGGCCGGACACGCCTGTCGGTCGCTCGAGGCGCTGCGGCCGGGTCCCGACCGCAATCGCTGCACCCCAGCCGCAAGACCAAGCTGCTCCTCATCGGCCGCCGCCCTACTTGATGCCGGCGCGCAGGAAGGCTTGGACGAAGCGGCGCTGGAAGGTGAGGAAGAGGATCAGGAGTGGCGCGATCACCATGATGGTGGCAGCCGAGATGACCGAGATGTTCACCCCGTTCTCGGGCGCGGCGAAGATCGAGAGGCCGACGGTGAGTGGCCTGGTGGTGTCGGAATTGGTCACGATCAGCGGCCAGAGGAAATTGTTCCAGTGGGTCGAGATCGAGACGAGAGCATAAGCGAGGTAGGTCGGGCGCGCGGCTGGGACATAGACGCGCCAGAGCACGCCGAGCGTGCCGCAGCCCTCCACGCGCGCGGCCTCGTCGAGTTCCTTCGGCACCGACTTGAAGGTCTGTCGCATCAGGAAGATGCCGAAGGCCGAGGCCATGTAGGGCGCACCGATGCCGAGGATGCTATCGAGGAGGCCGAGCCTGGCGGCGACGGCGTAGTTCTCGACGATCAGCACCTCGGGCAGGATGAAGAGCTGCAGAAGGACCAGGAGAAAGAGCGTGTCCTTGCCGCGCATCTGAACTTGCGCGAAGGCGAAGCCGGCGAGCGTGCAGAGCAGGAACTGGCCGGCGAGGATCAGGGTCACGAGGAGGAAGGTGTTGAGGAAGTAGCGCAGCCAGGGGGCACCGGCCCAGGCGGTGCGGAGATTGTCCAGCGTCCAGGGGGCGCCGAGGTTGAAGTTGATCGCATCGGTCGGGCTGTGGAAGGCCGCCCAGAAGGCGAAGACCAAAGGCGAGATCCAGAGGATCGCCACGATCAGCGCCAAGGCGGCCTCGGCGTGGCGGAGCAAAACCTTCATCGGTAGTGTGTCCGCCGGTCGAGCAGGCGGAACTGGAATGCTGCGACACCGCCGAGCACGATCAGGACCAGGACCGTCATCGCGGCCGCGGCCGGGGCATCGAAGAAGGCGAAGGCGCTCTCCCAGATATAATAGAGGATGAGCTTCGAGCTGTCCGAGGGCCCGCCCTTGGTCAGGATGAAGAGGTGGTCGATCAGCTTGACCGAGTTGATCATCGCGTTGACGAGGATGAAGAGCGTGGTCGGCATCAGGAGCGGCAGGACGACCCGCCAGGTATAGGCCCAGCGGCTGGCGCCTTCGATGGCGGCGGCCTCGCGGAGGTCGGGCGGGATGGTCTGCAAGGCGGCGAGATAGAAGATCATGAAGAACCCCGCCTCCTTCCAGATCGTCACGGCACAGACGGCCCAAAGGGCGGTCTCGGGCTGACCCAGCCAGTTGACCGAGGGGGCGCCGAAGAGCCCGCCGATCTGGTCGAGCACGCCGAAACCGGGCGTGTAGAAGAAGAGCCAGAGATTGGCAGCCGCGATCATCGGCAGGACGGTTGGGGTGAAATAGGCCGTCCGCACGAAGCTGCGCGCCGGGATCCTGGCATTGGCCCAAAGCGCCATGACGAGCGCGAGCAGCATCGAGATCGGGATGGTGACCCCAGCATAGAGCAGGTTGTTCAGCGCCACCTCGCGGAAGGTCGGGTCGTCGAACAGGCGCTGGTAGTTCTCGAGCCCGACGAATTCGGCGGGGTTGCGCCGGGTGCCGCGCGAGAAGAGGCTGGTCCAGAGGGTCGCCAGCGACGGGTAGAAGGCGAAGGTCCAGAGCATGACGAGGGCCGGCGTCAACAGCAGCCAGCCGTGGATCGCCTGGCGGCGGCGGGCCCAGCGGTGGAGGTCGTCCGTGTCGATCGCCGTGCGCATCGTGGTTCGTCGCCTGCCAACGGGCGCGCCGGTGTGACCCGGCGCGCCCTCTCGGCGCTTACCTGTAGGCCGCGAGCAGCCGGTCGGCCGCCGCTTGCGCCTCGGCCAGGGCGTCGGCGGGTGATGCTGTCCCGGTGAGTGCTGCCTGGATGGCGTTGTTCAGGCCTTCGCGGACGCGCGCCGTCTCGAAGGTGGAGAACTCGGCCACGGCGTACTCGAGTTGGTCGCGGGCGACCAGGGCCGGCGGGAACTCGGCGGTATAGGCCTCGAGTGCCGCGGTCTCGTAGGCGGCGGGCGAGACCCCCATGTAGCCGGTCTGGATCGACCACTTGGCGGCCTGTTCGGGTGCCGTCATGAACTTGATGAGCGCGAGGGCGGCCTGCCGCTCCTCGTCCGAGGCGTCCTTGAAGATGTAGAAATTGCCGCCGCCGGTGGGCGAGCCGGGCCGCACATTGGCGGGCAGCATGGCGACGCCGAAATCGAAGGTGGCGTCGTTCTTGACCGCGGTCAGATTGCCGGTGGAGTGCCACATCATCGCGGTCTGCCCTTCGAGGAAGGCCTGGCGCAAGGTGCCCCACTCGACCGTACCCTCCGGCATGATGCCGTGCTCGGCGGCGAGCGAGCGCCAGAACGCGAGGGCTTCGACCACAGCCAGATCGTCGAAATAGGTGGTCAGCCCGTCTTCGGCCATCAGCTCCTGGCCGTTCTGGATCGCCAGGGCCTGGAACATCCAGTAGGGGTAGCCGGTGGATGGGATCATCAGCCCGAAGCTGTCGTCGTCGGTGAGTGCCTTGCCCATCTCGACCAGCTCGTCCCAGGTCTCGGGCGCCTTTTCGGGATCGAGCCCGGCTTCACGGAACATGTCCTTGTTGTAGTAGGCGACGATGGTCGAGCGCTGGAACGGCACGCCCCAGGTCTGGCCCTCGATCTTGCTGTTGGCCATCAGCGCCGGATAGAAGCTCTCGAGCCAGGCCTTGTCCTCGTCGGTCTCGATGATGTCCTCGAAGGGCACGATCAGGTCCTGCTCGATCAGGTCGTAGGCGTCGATCGAGAACAGCACGGCGAGCTGGGCGGGATCGCCGGAATTGAGTGCCGAGAGCGCCTTGATGCGGGTGTCGTCGTAGTTTCCGGCATAGATCGCCTCGACCGAGATGTCGGGGTTCGCTGCCTCGAACTCGGCGACGATCCCGTCGACGACCTCGGTCAAGGGGCCGCCCACGGCGATCGGATAGTACATGGTGAGCTCGGTCGCCGCCGAGGCGGGGGAGCCGAGCATGCTGCCGGCGACCAGGGTCGCCACAGCCGTCCAGGTGCGGGTCATCGCTTTTCCTCTTCGAGAGCGTTGCGGGAGACGAAGGCCATTCGGCCATCACGGGGCTCGGGCCGGGCGGCTGCTGCCCCGCAATCGGGTGGCGGCGCCGCGGCGCTGTCCGCAGCGGTGCCGAAACGGATCCGGTGTTGCTCAGGGAGACGCAGGCCGACGGTCTCGCCCGGCGTGCAGCCGACGCGGCCCGGCAGGATCAGCGCCAGCCCCTCGGCCTTCGGATGCTCGAGCAGGATGCGGGTCGCCGCCCCCAGATAGTCGGCGTCGCTCACCACGGCCACGAGGTCGGCTGCCGCCTCCGGCACGCGCTCCAGGGCCTCGATGCGGATGCCGACCCGGCCCGCACCCTGGCCCCCATCCTGGCCTAATGCCGCGGCCTCGATCAGCGCCATCGGCGGGTCGCCGACGAAGCGGGCGACGAAGGGGGTGGCGGGGTGGTGGTAGAGGGTTTCGGGCGTGTCGCTCTGCTCGGTCCGGCCGTCGCGCATCAACACGACCTGGTCGGAGAGGCTCATCGCCTCGGCCTGGTCGTGGGTGACGTAGATGACGGTGAGGCCGAGCTGTTGCTGTAGGGTCTTGATGTCGCGACGCACCGTCTGGCGGAGCTTGGCGTCGAGGTTGGAGAGTGGTTCGTCCATCAGGCAGAGCGGGCGGTTGGAGACGACCGCACGGGCCAGGGCCACCCGCTGCCGTTGCCCGCCCGAGAGCTCGGCCGGCTTGCGCCGCTCGAGGCCCTCGAGCCCGGTCATCGCGACGGCCCGGCCGAGGGCTGCTTCCTGCTCGCTGCGCCTGATGCCGCGGACCTTCATCCCGAAGAGGATGTTCTCGCGCACGTTCAGATGCGGGAAGAGGGCGTAGGACTGGAACACCATCGAGAGGCCGCGATCGGCCGGCGGCAGGTGGGTCACGTCGCTTCCGTCGATCAGGACGCGACCGGCCTCGGGTGTCTCAAGCCCGGCGATCAGGCGCAGCAGGGTGGACTTGCCGCAGCCCGAGGGGCCGAGGATCGAGACGAAGCTGCCGCGTGGCACCTCGAGCGAGACGTCGCGAACGCCGCCCGTGCCGTTCCACTGCCGGGTGACCGAGACAAGCGTGACGCAGGCGGGCTCAGGCATGGCAGCGCTCGCGCTCGTCGGCGAGGACGAGCCGGCCCGGCAGGGACTCGAGCAGTG
>CAZNWE010000082.1:0-4627 GCA_964576715.1 uncultured Geminicoccaceae bacterium
CCACCCCAAAGTTCCGGTGGGGTCCAAGAGGAGGCTAGCCTCCCCTTACTTCCTCCGCTTCCTCGACGCCGTCCGGTTCGCTGCCGTTCGAGGGGCTCTTGTCGAGGGAATAGCCTTCGGCGCGGACGGTGCGCAGGAGGTCGACGCGGTTGCCGTTGTTGATGGCGCGGCGCAGCCGGCGGATGGTGGCGTCGACGGTGCGCAGCTCGATGTCGAGGTCAGTGCCCCAGACGCGGTCGAGGAGCTGGCTGCGGCTGAAGACGCGGCCGGGGTTTTCGAGGAAGTGGCGAAGAAGGCGGAATTCGGTGGGGCTGAGGTGGACTTCGCTCTCGCCTCTGAAGACGCGGTGGGCGGCGAGGTCCATGCGCAGGTCGTGGAACTCGAGGACGTCCTCGGCGAAGGCCGGCCGCACCCGGCGCAGCACCGCCCTGATCCGCGCCACCAGCTCGGCCGGCGAGAACGGCTTGGTGATGAAATCGTCGGCGCCGGTATCGAGGCCGCGCAGGCGGTCGGGCTCCTCGCCACGGGCGGTGAGCATGATGATCGGGACGTGGGCGGTGGCCTGGCGGCGGCGCAGGCGGCGGCAGAGCTCGAGGCCGGAGAGCTGCGGCAGCATCCAGTCGAGCAGCACGAGATCGGGGGTTCGCTCGTCGAGGATGACGATCGCTTCCTCGCCGTCATAGGCGGCGACGACCTCGAAGCCGGCGGCCCCGAGGTTGTAGGCGAGCAGCTTCTGGATCGGTGGCTCGTCCTCGACCACGAGGATCAGCGGCTTCACGATGCGTCTGACTCCTACTGGCCGTCGGGCTCGACGGTCCCGCGCGGCCGATTGATCTGCACGCCGTGCACCATGTAGTGGATCTTCTCGGCGATGTTGGTCGTGTGGTCGCCGATCCGCTCGATGTTCTTGGCGACGAACAAGAGATCGATCGCGGTCGAGGTGGTGCGCGGGTCCTCGAGGATGAAGGTCACCAGCTCGCGGAACAGGCTATCATAGAGGTTGTCCACCTCGACGTCGCGGTGCCATGCCGCCATCGCCTTTTCGGCATCGCGGGCGATGAAGGCGTCGAGCACCTCCTTGAGCATCAGCTGCGCGATCTCGGCCATGCGCGGAATGGTGACGAACGGCTTGAGCTGCGGCGACAGGTTCAGGCGGCGGGCACGCTTGGCGATGCCCTTGGCATAGTCGCTGATCCGCTCGAGGTCGTTGGAGAGCTTGAGGGCCATCGAGATGACCCGCAGATCCACCGCCACGGGCTGCCGGGTGGCCAGCATCCTGATCGCGTGCTGGTCGATCTCCTCCTCGAAGCGGTCGACGACCTGGTCGCGCTCGATCACCTGGAGCGCGAGGTCCTCGTCGCGCTCGACCAGCGCCTTGATGGCGTGGGCGATCTGCTGTTCGGCATAGGCACCCATCTGGATGATCTGGCCGGCGAGCTTGCTCAACTCGGCATCGTAGGAGCTGACGGTATGCGGGCGCGAGGTGGCCTCGTTAGGGGCTTCCATAGTGCCTGATCCTTATCCGAAGCGGCCGGTGAGATAGTCCTCGGTCCGCTGGTCGCTCGGGTTGCTGAACAGTGTTTCCGTGGCGTTGAACTCCAGGAGCTCGCCGATATGCATGAAGGCGCAGTAGTTGGAGATGCGACCGGCCTGGTTCAGGGAGTGAGTGACGATGATTGTCGTATAACGATCGCGCAACTGCTCGATCAACTCCTCGATCTTCGCGGTCGCGATGGGGTCGAGGGCCGAGGTCGGCTCGTCGAGGAGGATGATCTCGGGCTCGGGAGCAATGGTGCGGGCGATGCAGAGCCGCTGCTGCTGGCCGCCGGAGAGCCCATAGGCCGAATCCTGCAACCGATCCTTGACCTCGTCCCAGAGCGCGGCTTGGCGCAACGCCTCCTCGACCCGGCCCTCGAGCACCGACTGGCTCCTGATGCCGCGGACCCGCAGGCCGGCCGCGACATTCTCGAAGATCGACTTGGGGAAGGGGTTGGGCTTTTGGAACACCATGCCGATGCGCAGTCGCACGACAATCGGATCGGCTTTTGGCCCAACGATGTTCTCGCCTTCGGGTTGGAGGACGATTTCGCCTTCGTAGCGGTTGCCCGGGTAGAGGTCGTGCATCCGGTTGAAGGCGCGCAACAGTGTGCTCTTGCCGCAGCCGGAGGCACCGATCAGGGCGGTCACCCGCCGGTCGGCGATCGGCATTTCGACCTTCTTGAGCGCCTGGAAGCTGCCGTACCAGAAGGACAAGGAGCGGACGTCGGCACGGGTCGGGCCGTCGAGCCGGCTGCGCCGCCGGCTATACAACTCATCGGGCGCGGTCGCCTCGGGCGCGGAGCGCGGCGGGCCCGGGACCGGGCTCGATGGTGTGATTGTCGAGCTTTCATTCACGTCGGTTCTCCAGAAATTGGCCGAGGGACGACCCTCACTGGATTCTGCGGAGGCGGAAGCGGATCCAGATCGCGATCGCGTTCATGCCGAGCGTCATGGCCATCAGGACGACACCGGTGGCGGCAGCGTTGACGTGAAAGCCGGCCTGTGGGCGGGAGATCCAGTTGAACATCTGGATCGGCATCACGGTGAACGGCGAGAACAGCCAGTCGAAGTTGATGAACGGAAAGTCGAACTGGACGGGCGGCGGCGGCAGGAAGGCGATGAAGGTCAAGGCACCGATGGTGATGATCGGCGCCGTTTCGCCAATGGCGCGCGACAGGCCGACGATGGCGCCGGTGAGGATGCCGGGCCGGGCCGGCGGCAGGATATAGCTCCACACGGTCTGCCACTTGTCGGCACCGAGCGCATAGGCGCCTTCGCGCACCGCCAGCGGGATGCTGCGGATGGCCTCGCGGGTGGCGACAATGACGACGGGCAGGATCAGGAGAGCCAGCGTCATGCCGGCAACGAGGACCGTCTGGCCGAGGCCGAAGATGTAGATGAAGAGGCCGAGGGCAAGCAGACCGTAGACGATCGAGGGCACGCCAGCGAGGTTGCTGACGTTGATCTCGATGATGTCGGTGACCCAGTTCTTCGGCGCGTATTCCTCGAGGTAGAGGCCGGCCATGACGCCGAGCGGAATGGCGAGCAGGGCGGTGACGAACATGACGAGGATCGAGCCCACCCAGGCCGAGAGGATGCCCGCGCGTTCGTAGCTGCGCGACGGGAAGCTGGTGAGGAACTCGCCATCGATCCGCCCCAGGCCGTCGACCGCGAGATCCACGAGGAGGGTCACCAGCATGCCCATCGAGATGATGAGGACGAGCACGCCGGCTATCACGAAAAGGTGATCACGGCTTCTGGCGCGGCGGACGATCCTCGCACTTTCCTCGATGTCGATGAGGCGCTGCTGGTCCGGCGCGGCGGGACGCTCGAGCATGTCGGAGACGGCCATCAGTAGACCTCCCGGAAACGGCGTCGCATGAAGAAGCCGATGATGTTGAAGATGAGGGTGATGATGAAGAGCGTCAGGCCGGCGGCGAAGATCGTCTGGTAGGCGAGCGAGCCGTGCGGCAGGTCGCCCATGCTCATCTGCACGATGTAGGCGGTGATCGTCGCCGCACCCTCGCGCGGGTCGAGGGTGAGGTTGGGGTTCTGGCCGGCGGCGATCGCTAGCACCATGGTCTCGCCGACAGCGCGCGACATGCCGAGCACATAGGCCGCGGTGATGCCGGAAAAGGCGCCCGGGATGACCACGGCGCGCGCTGTCTGGAACCTCGTCATGCCCAGCGCGTAGGCACCCTCGCGCAGCGAGGCGGGCACCGCGCGCATCGCGTCCTCGCTGACCGAGACGACGTAGGGCAGGATCATGATCCCGAGCACGATGCCGGGTACGAGCAAATTGAAACCACGCAGCCCGGGGATGAATGTCTGGAAGATCGGGGTCAAGAACAAGAGCGCGAAGTAGCCGTAGACGACGGTCGGTACGGCCTCCAAAAGCTCGAGAAAGGGCTTCAAGGTCTCGCGCAAGGGGGCCGGCGCATATTCACTCAGGTAGACGGCGAGCACCGTGCCCAGCGGGATGGCGATCACCAATGCGATCGCGGCGACCCAAAGCGTCGCCGTCAGCAGCGGCAGGATACCGTAGCGCGGCTCGGCGAAGACCGGGGTCCATTGCGTGTCGGTGAGGAAAGTGAAGACGGAGACATGGGTGAAGAAGTTCCACGATTCCGAGACCAGCACGTAGACGATGCCGAAGGTGACGAAGACCGACAGCGAGGCCGCCGCGAACAGCAAGGTGCGCATGCCGAGATCGACGGCACGCCGCCGCTTGAGATACGCGGTGGACGGCGCGAAGCGGTTGCCCGATCGCGCTTGGTTTGGTGCTACGGTGGCCATGTCGCGCGCTACTCCCCTTCGCCCAAGCAAGTCAGACAGCGATGCCGCGGCGCGGTGGACCGCGCCGCGGCTGCCGTATCACACTCAGTTGGTGCCGGCGGCGTCGACCAGGTCGTTGATGGTGACACCCATCTTCGAGCCACCACCGAAGGCGCTGCCGGTGGCGAGCGCCTCGGCCTTCTCCAGCGCCTTGTTCGCGGCCTCGGCCGGGAGCGGCACGTAGCCGACCTCGCCGACCAGCATCTGCTGGTTGTCGGGATCGAAGGCGAACTCGACCATCTCGCGGACGTGC
>CAZNWE010000082.1:4727-16579 GCA_964576715.1 uncultured Geminicoccaceae bacterium
AGCTGCTCGACCGTCATGCACTCGGCGAAGGTGTTGTCCGGGTGAATGATGTTGGCGAGCGCGTCGATGGCGATCGGCATCTCGATGAACTCGATGTTGTTCTCGGCGCAGAGCTCCATCTCGTCGGTGCGGATCGGCCGCGAGGCACCGGTGATGTCGGTCTCGCCGCGGCAGAACTTCTTGAAGCCGCCGCCGGTGCCGGAGAGGCCCACGGTGACACGGGTCTTGCCCGCCGCGGCAATCTGGAACTCCTCGGCCATGGCCTCGGAGATCGGGAACACGGTCGACGAGCCGTCGATCAGGACGGTCGGCGTATCCTGGGCCTGGGCCTGGCCGGCCACGGCGACGAGGGCGAGCGCGGATGCGCTGAGCAGAAGATGCTTCATGGTGTCCTCCTTGGACGACGTTCGTTGGAAGGGCGACGCTGGAGTGCCACCCTTGTGTGAACCTCTTATGAGCCTAGTGTGACAGCCACGTGACGAGGGCTCACGCGGCCGGCAGCAGCACCCTGAAAGTGCTACCGCGGCCGAGCTCGCTCTCGATCGCCAGCTCGCCCCGATGCCGGCGGACGATGTGCTTGACGATGGCGAGGCCGAGGCCGGTGCCGCCGGCGTTGCGCGAGCGGGCCTTGTCGACGCGATAGAAGCGCTCGGTGAGCCTCGGGATATGCTCGGCGGCGATGCCCGGGCCGTGATCGGTGACGCTGATGGCGACGGCCCGCCGGCCGGCCAGCGCCCCGGCCGACGGCGGGGCCGGGTCGAGAAGGGCGGTTTCGATCGCCACGGTCTTGCCGTGGCCGCCGTACTTGACAGCGTTGTCGACGAGGTTGGTGAACAGCTGGTGCAGCTGGTCGGGGGTGCCCTGCACGGGTGGCAGGCTGTCGGCGCCGAGCAGCTGGAGCGCCACCCGGTGGCGCCGGGCAAACGGCTGCACGCTGTCCATGACGCGGGCGATGATCTCGATGACGTCGCAGGTCTCGGCCGGCGGCTGGTCGGCGGCGAGCTCGATCCGCGACAGCGAGAGCAGGTCGTCGACGAGCCGCGCCATCCGCGCCGTTTCCTCGGCCATGATGCCGAGGAAGGCCTCGCGCGCCTCGGGGTCGTCCCTGGCCGGGCCCTGCAGGGTCTCGATGAAGCCGACCAGCGACGCCAGGGGGTTCCTGATTTCGTGGCTGGCATTGGCGACGAAATCGGAGCGCATGCGCTCGATCATCACCTGCTCGGTCTCCTCGCGCAGCGCCAGGAGGGCGCCGCCGCTGCTGCTCCCCGGACTGCCTTTCGGCAGTTCGACCCGCTCGATATGCGCGGCGAACTGCTTTTTCTGGTCGACCGCCGGACGGAAGGTCAGGTCGGATGCCGTCTTGCCGTCGAGGGCGGCGCCGAGCGCGGCGAGCAACCCGGGATCGCGCAGCACGAGGCTCACCTGCACGGGCAGGGCGGCGATGCGGAAGCTGCGCTGGGCGGCGGTGTTGGCCTGGACCACCTGCAGCGTGCTGTCGACCAGCAGGATCGGGTCGGGCAGCGCCTCGACCAACTGCTCGATCAGCCGCTGGCGGGCAACGTTGTCGCGCTCGGCCCGGCGCAGCCGCCGGGCGAGGCCGGCCACCGGGCGAATGATGCCGTTGGCCTCGGGATCGTCCGGGGTCGCCGGCCGGTTGGCCGGTTCACGACCGCTGAGCCCTTCGAGCCAGGCCTCGATCCGGCGCCGTTCCTGCTGCCGCGCACTGGCGATGACCAGGGCCACGGCGAGGGCGGCGGTGGCGGCGAGGGTGCCGGCGACCAGCCAGGGCGCATCGATGATCAGCAGCACCGCGAGTGCCGTCGCCGCCGGCAACAGGACGAGGCCCACCTCGCGGATGGTCAGCGGCACGGCTGGCCGGCTCGCCGGCTCGGCGAGCCGGGCGAGCAGGGCCAGGACCCCTGGCGGCTTGCTCTCGGGCTGGCTTTTCAGGGCAGCGGCCTTCGGCTGGAGCGGTCACGCTATCGACCGCTACGTAGCGAGTTCCGGCCGGTTGCGGTAGAGGTCCAGTGCCTGCGGGTTGGCCAGCGCCTCGGTGTTGGTCACCGGGCGGCCGTGGATCACGTTGCGGACCGCGAGCTCGGTGATCTTGCCGGAGAGGGTGCGCGGGATGTCGGCCACCGCGACGATCCTGGCCGGGACGTGGCGCGGTGTACAGTTGTCGCGGATCTGCTGCTTGATCCGGTCTTCCAGGCGCTGGTCGAGCGCGGCGCCGTCCCGCAGCCGGACGAACAGCACGACGCGGACGTCGCCGTCCCAGTCCTGGCCGACGCAGATGCTCTCCTGGACCGCGTCGATCTGCTCGACCTGGCGGTAGATCTCGGCGGTGCCGATGCGCACCCCGCCCGGATTGAGGACGGCATCCGAGCGGCCGTGGATGATGATGCCGTCTTGCGGCGTGAGCTCGGCGTAGTCGCCATGGCACCAGATGCCGGGAAAGCGCGCAAAGTAGCTGTTCCGGTAGCGGCTGCCGTCGGGGTCGTTCCAGAAGCCGACCGGCATCGACGGGAACGGCTTGGTGCAGACCAGCTCGCCCTTCAGGCCGCGCACCGGCCGGCCGCTGTCGTCCCGGATCTCGACCGCCATGCCGAGCCCGCGCATCTGGATCTCGCCCGGATAGACCGGCCCCGCCGGGTTGCCGAGGACGAAGCAGGAGACGATGTCGGTGCCGCCGGAGATCGAGGCCAGCTGCAGGTCGCTCTTGATGTTGCCATAGACCCATTCGAAGCTCTCCGCGGCCAGCGGCGAGCCGGTCGAGAGGATCGCCTTGAGCTGGCCGAGGTCGTGGGTGCGCATCGGCGCGCGGCCGGCCTTGCGCACCGCGTCGAGATACTTGGCCGAGGTGCCGAAGACGCTGATCCCTTCCTCGGCGGCGATATCGAACAGGATGTCGGGGGTCGGGTGGAAGGGCGAGCCGTCGAACAGCACCAGCGTCGCCCCGGAGGCGAGGCCGGTTGCCAGCCAGTTCCACATCATCCAGCCGCAGGTGGTGAAGTAGAAGAGCCGCTCGCCGGGGCGGATGTCGGTGTGCAGCTGGTGCTCCTTGAGGTGTTGCAGCAGCGTGCCGCCGACGCCGTGGACGATGGCCTTGGGCTTGCCGGTGGTGCCGGACGAGTAGAGCACGTAGAGCGGGTGGTCGAACGGCACCCGGGTGAAACCGAGTTCGGCGGTCGCACCGGCGAGATAATCGGCCCAGGCGACGGCCTTGGGGATGCCGGCGAGGTCGGCGGCGTCGTCCAGGAACGGGTGGACGACGGTGCGCCGCAAGGACGGCAGGGCGGCCGCGATCTCCTCGACCTTGGCGCGGATGTCGAGCCGCTTGCCGGCATAGTGGTAGCCGTCGACGGTGAGCAGCACCTTGGGCTCGATCTGGCCGAAGCGGTCGAGGACGCCTGCGATGCCGAAATCGGGCGAGCAGGACGACCAGACCCCGCCCAGGCTGGCGGTCGCGAGCATGCCGATCACCGCCTCGGGGGCGTTGGGCAGGAAGCCCGCGACCCGGTCGCCCCGGCCGACCCCGTCGGCGGCGAGGCGGGCCGCGAGGCGGGCCACCTGGTCCGCGAGTTCGGCCCAGCTGAGGGTTCGCCGGCTGCCATTCTCGCCACGAAAAATGAGGGCCGGCCCGGCGTCGCGTCGCTCGAGCAGGTTCTCGGCGAAATTGAGCGTGGTGCCCGGGAACCATGTGGCCCCGGGCATCCGGTCGCCGTGCCGCAGCACCTCGAGCGGGCCGTCGCCCGGCGTCGTGGCGATCACGCC
This sequence comes from uncultured Geminicoccaceae bacterium, assembly GCA_964576715.1. Taxonomy (GTDB): domain Bacteria; phylum Pseudomonadota; class Alphaproteobacteria; order Geminicoccales; family Geminicoccaceae; genus SLRI01. The sequence continues at coordinate 8,502 of CAZNWE010000082.1, forward strand.
GTCGGCGAAGAGCTCCCGCCAGAACGCTTCGCTCTCGGCGACCGACCAGCGCCAGAGATCGGCGACGCCGGCCGCCCCGTCCAGCCCGTGCCGCCGGGCGAGCCGGGCGATGGCGGTTGCCTCGGCCCGCGCCGGATCAGGGCTCCAAATCGGCTTCGCCATGGCTGGCCTCCCTTCCTGGGTTGCCCGTGCGGCCGCGACCGGCGGGGGCAAGCCCATCGGATCGCCGATTTTCAGCCACCTTGCAACTGTCTGGTTGGGCGTCTGGGTGGGCCGGCACGGCGCCGCGGGCGGCCCTTATCAACGTGGCCGCCGACCGCTATGCTGCTGGTTGACGGATCGCGGGAGTGGAGCGGATGAACGAAGACGTCTTCAACATGGCGCTGCGCAAGTTCCTCAAGCAGGTCGGCGTGACCAGCCAGCGCGAGGTCGAGCAGGCGGTCAGGGCGGCCATCGCCGACGGCCGGCTGAAGGGCGACGAGACCCTGCCGGCCAAGGTCGTGCTGAGCGTCGGCGGCATCGATCTCGAGCACGAGATCAAGAGCGACATCGCGCTCTCTTGAAGCGGCTCGCACGCAGCACCGTCGCCTGGCTCGGCGCGCTCGCGGCACTCCTGGTCCAGGTGCCAGCGGTGGCGGCTGCCTTCGTCGGGCATGGCGGCCCGGTCAAGGGCCTGGCCATCACCGAGAACGGCGCCTTCATGGTGAGCGCCAGCTTCGACTACTCGGTGATCGTCTGGCGGCTGGCCGACGGGGCGGCGATCGACGTGCTGCATGGTCACGACGCGGCGGTGAACGACGCGGTGGTGCTGCCCGGGGACCGGCGCTTTGCCACGGCCGGCGACGACGGCCGGGTGCTGGTCTGGGCGTTCGGCGGGGCGGCGCCCGAGCGGCGCCTCGACGGTCATACGGCGCGGGTGGTCGCTCTCGACGTGACCGCCGACGGGCGGTTGCTGGCCTCGGCGAGCTGGGACCGGACGGTGCGGCTCTGGGACCCCGCGACCGGTGCGCTGCTGCGCACGCTCGAGGTGCCTGGCGGTCCGGTCAATGCGGTCCGCTTCATGCCCGACGGGGCAGGGCTGGTCACCGCCGGGGCGGACGGGGTGATCCGGCTGTGGCGGACCGCCGACGGGACCCGGCTCGGCGACTGGGGCGGCGGGCCGGCGGCGGTGCAGGCACTGGCCATCGACGCCGCCGCCGGCGTGGTGTTCGCGGCGACGGCGGCGGGCGAGGTGCGGCGGCTCGCCATCGCCGACGGCCGGCCCTTGCCGACTGTCGCGGTGGCGCCGCCGGCGCCGCTCTTCGCCCTGGCGCTGAGCCCGGACGGCAGCCGTCTGGCGGCGACCGGGATGGCCGGGACGGTCTCGCTCTTCGATGCCGCCACCGGTGAGCTCGAGACGATCCTGGGTGGCGAACGCAACCCGCTCTGGTCGCTGGCCATCGCCCCGGACGGCCAGACGCTGTTCGCCGGCGGCAACGACCGGACGATCCGGCGGTGGTCGCTGGCGAGCGGTGAGGAGATATCTTCGCCGGCACCGCTGCCGGCGGCAGCCGAAGCTGATGGCGTTGCCGATGACGATCCGGGGACGGTCGCCTGGCGGCGCTGTGTCGCCTGCCACACGCTCGAACCCGACGGCGCCAACCGGGCCGGGCCGACGCTGTTCGGCATCTTCGGCCGGCCGGTCGGCAGTGTCGGCGGCTACCCCTACTCGGCAGCGTTGGCGGCGAGCCGCCTGGTCTGGACCGAGGCCATGGTGGCCGAGCTCTTCCGCCGGGGCCCCGACGTGGTCACGCCGGGCACCAAGATGCCGATCCAGAGGATCACCGACGAGGCCGAGCTCGCCGCCTTGATCGCCTTCCTCAGGCGCGAGGCGATGCCGGTCGAGTGAGCCAGGCGCTGCGCCTCGGCATCCGGAACGGCAGCATCGCCTGGACGATCGGCAGGGCGAAGCGATCGAGTTCCAGGCTCTCGTGCACGGCGGTGGTGGTCTGGCCGAGGAGCCGGGTCAGCAGCGTCGAGCGGGCGTAGAACGGCGTGTCCTCGAGGGTCAGGGCGACGCTCGCGCCGTCCGGCGGCTCGGCCCGGGTGCGGCGCGGGATGCGCCAGATCGCGGTGCGGCGCAAGGGCTGCGCCGGTGGCGGGGCGAAGGCGGCGGCGTGCCCCGTCCGGTCGAACCTGAGGGCGAGGTCGAAGTCGCTGCCGTCGCGCCGGCGCCCCGCGTAGAGCACGGCGGCACCGCCGTCGTCGAGCGGTGCGCGGCTCCAGTCCCAGCGCACGAAGCTCGCTTCGAGCGGCACCGCACCCCAGTTGCTGTCGAGGTAGCCGTGGCCGCGCCAATCGAGACCGGGGCGCTCCAGCCGCACCTCGACGTCGGCTGTCGGCGCGATCGGCCGCCATTGATGCCGGGCGCCGCCGTCGCCCGGATCGAGCGTGAACGCCTTGCTGTTGAGGCTCTTCGGCATCAGCCGGATGCGCCCGCTTATGCGGCCCGGCAGCGGGAAGGTGGCCTCGTCGAGCGCGAGCTCAAGCGCCGCGCCGTCCCAGGCGAGCCGGCTCGGGCCCACGGCGAAATGGCCGGCGTCGCGCGAGACCGCGCCCTGGCCGCGCTCGGTCATCGCCCATTTGTGCCCGCCCCGGCCGTAGAGGGCCACATTGATCGCGACATGGTTCAGCGGCTCGGCCGGCCGACGGCGCCTCGCCCATTTATAGTAGGGCGAGAAGACGCTGCCGATGAAGGCGATGATGGTCAGCCCATGGGCGCCGTCCGGGCTCAGCGCGTCGACATACCACCAGCGATAGCCGTCGGCCGGCACCGCGGCATCGAAGCCGAGTTCGACGCTCACAGGTCGGCCAGGAGTTGGGCCGCCGCCATCCGCCCGGACAGTGTGGCCATCGGCACGCCAGGGCCCGGATGGGCGCTGCCGCCGGCGAGATAGAGCCCCGGCAGCCCGGTCTTCACGCCGGGGCGCTGGAACGAGGCCTGCCAGCCATGCGAGGCCGCGCCGTAGAGCGCCCCACCGGTCGCCGGAAAGAGGCGCTCGAAGCCGGCGGGCGTGGTCACGGTCATCGCCTCGCCGGCGACGCTGAGCGCGAGGCCGGAACGGCCGAGCACCCGGTGCAGCCGCTCCTTGCAGCGCTCCACCGCGTCCGCTGCGCAGGCCTCGCTGTCGCCCTTGGCCGGAGCATTGACCAGGCAGAAGAGCCGCTCGGGCGTCGCTGGCGGCACGCTCGTGTCGGTCGCCCCGCGGTCCTGCGCGCAGACATAGATGGTCGGCTCGTCCGGCACCCGGCCGTGCTTGAAGATGGCGGCGAACTCGGCCGGGTAGTCGGGCGAGAAGAAGACGTTGTGGTGGACCAGCGGGAAGCCGCTGGCCGTGGCGTTGAACGCGAAGGTGATGGCCGAGAGCGAGCGGCGGGCGGCGGGCAGCGCCGGCACGGCCGGCGTGACGGCGGCGCCCAGCCGGCCGCTGGCCAGTGCCGCGACGTCGGTATTGGCGATCACCGCGCGTGCCTCGAGCCGCTCGCCCGAGGCGAGGCGGACGCCTTGCACCCGGCCGCCCTCGACCAGGATCTCGGTGGCCGGGGCGTTGTAGTGGAAGCGCGCGCCGTGCCGGCTGGCGAGGGCCTCGAGGCTGCGCGCGAGCCGGTGCATCCCGCCCTCGACGAGCCAGACCCCGGCCTGCTCGACATGGGTGACGACGAGCAGCGTCGCCGGTGCCACAAACGGCGAGGAGCCGCAGTAGGTGGCGTAGCGGCCGAACAGCTGGCGCAGCCGCTGGTCGAGAAAATAGTCGCCGAGCGCCTGCCACAGGGTGGTGAACGGGCGGATGTGGCGCAGCCCGAGGAGCCCGCCGACGCCGACCCCGCCGATCAGGCCCTTGAGGCTCGGCCGGTGCGCCTGCATGAACGAGCGGTCGAGGATCTCGAACATCCGGCGGCTGTCGGCGCAGAGGCGGCGATAGCCGGCCGCGTCCCCGGCCCCCGCGAAGTCGCCGATCGCCTCGGCCGAGCGGTCGATGTCGGCGAACAGATCGAGCCGGGACCGGTCCCAGGCGTGCCGTGCGAGGATGCTGGCCGGCTGCAGGCGGAGCTCGGCCTCGAGCGAGGTGCCCAAGGCCTCGAACAAGGCCTCGAACACCCAGCGCATGGTGAACACCGTGGGCCCGCCATCGAGGGTGACGGGTGCTGCCGCCGTCCCGCCTGCCGGCACCAGGCGCAGTTTGCCGCCCGGCGTCGGCTGTGCCTCGAGCACGGTGACCGCGAGCCCCCGGGCGGCGAGCTCGGCCGCGGCGGCGAGGCCGCCGATGCCAGCACCGATCACGACGACCTTTGCCTCACCCATCGATCGTCACCAGCCCGTCCTTCCCGCGCGCCATGGCGCGCGGCTCTCTCTTGGCGCGATCCGAGGCTTGTGTCTATCTTGAATGACAAGTAAAGGTGACAACGTAGATTGACAGGTGGCATCAGGTGGCATGGCACGAAAGAGGAGGCAGCAGATGGGCGCGAGCACGCGGGTCGAGCAGGCACTCGAGGCGGCGATTGCCGCAGCCGACGGCCCGAGCTGCCCGCCTGGCCTCGCTGCCGCCCTGCGCTACACGGTATTCCCCGGCGGTGCCCGGGTGCGGCCGAAGCTCTGCCTCGCCGTGGCCCTCGCCTGCGGCGACGACCAGCCGGGCTTGAGCGATGCCGCGGCGACGGCGATCGAGCTGCTGCACTGCGCCTCCCTGGTCCATGACGATCTGCCCTGCTTCGACAACGCACCGCTGCGCCGCGGCAAGCCTGCCGTGCATTGTGCCTTCGGTGAACCCCTGGCCGTGCTGGCCGGCGACACGCTCATCGTGCTCGCCTTCGAGACCCTGGCCCGGGCGGCGGCCGATGCGCCCGAGCGGCTCGGCTCGCTGGTCTCGATCGTCGGCCGCGGCGTCGGCGCACCTGCCGGACTCTGCGCCGGGCAGGCCTGGGAAAGCGAGCCCGCGGCCCCCTTGCGCGCCTATCAGCAGGCCAAGACCGGCGCCCTCTTCGTCGCTGCCACCGCTGCCGGGGCGGCTGCCGCCGGGGCCGATCCGCTGCCCTGGCGCGGTCTCGGTGACCGCCTCGGCGAGGCCTATCAGGTGGCCGACGACCTCAAGGACGCGCTCGCCGACGCCGCCGCCATCGGCAAGCCGACCGGCGTCGATGCCGCCCTTGCCCGGCCCAATGCGGTCTGCGCGCTCGGCGTCGATGGTGCGGTGACCCGGCTCAAGCAGCTCATCGGCGAGGCGCTCGACGCCATCCCCGACTGCCCCGGCGCCGAGCTGCTCGTGGCCATCGTCAAGGGCGAGGCCGAACGGTTGGCACCGGCCGGCGCGGCGCCCGCGCGGCGGGTCCGGGTCGCCGCCTGAGCCGTCCGGCCGATGGCCGAGAGCCCTGAGCCGTCCGGCCGATGGCCGAGAGCAGTGCCGCGGCGACGACCGGCGTGAGCCCGCTCGGCTGGCACGACCGGCTGCTGCGCTGGCGCGACAAGCTGATCGCCAGCCCGCGCTTTCGCGAGCGCGCCGCCGCCTTCCCGCTCACCCGCTTCGTCGCCCGGCGGCGGGCGGGCGCGCTGTTCGACCTCTGCGCCGGCTTCGTCTACACCCAAGTGCTCCTCGCCTGCGTCCAGCTCCGCCTCTTCGAGGTGCTGAGCGAGGCCCCGGCGACCGCCGCCGAGCTCGCCCGTCGGCTCCAGCTGCCGGAGGCGGGCATGCTGCGCCTGTTGCGGGCGGCGCGGGCGCTGCGGCTGGTCGAGGATCGCGGCCGGGGGCGCTTCGGGCTCGGCCAGCTCGGTGCGGCGATGGTCGACAATCCCGGCATCGCCGCCATGGTCGAGCATCACACCATGCTCTATGCCGATCTTGCCGACCCGCTGAAGCTGCTGCGCGGCGAGGCCGGCGAGACCGAGCTCATGCGCTTTTGGCGCTATGCCGGGGCCGACGACCCGGCCAAGGTGCCGGCCGGCTCGGTCGCGGCCTATAGCCGCCTGATGGCCGCCTCGCAGAGCCTGGTCGCGGCCGAGATCCTCGCCGCCTACGATTTCACCAGGCACCGCCGGCTGCTCGATCTCGGCGGCGGCGACGGCAGCTTCCTGCGCGCGGTCGCGGCCGCTTCACCCGCGCTCGAGCTGCACCTCTTCGACCTGCCGCCGGTGGCCGAGCGGGCCCGCGATGCCTTCGTCGCCGCCGGGCTCGGCCAGCGGGCCACCGCGACGGGCGGCAGCTTCCTCGCCGACCCGCTGCCGCAAGGTGCCGACATCGTGTCGCTGGTCCGGGTGATCCACGACCACGACGACGAGGCGGCGCAGACCATCCTGCGCCGGGCGCGCACCGCCCTGCCCGAGGGCGGCACGCTGCTGCTCGCCGAACCGATGGCCCAGACGCCCGGTGCGGAGGCCTCGGGCGATGCCTATTTCGGCTTCTACCTCATGGCGATGGGCAGCGGCCGGCCGCGCAGCCGGGCCGAGCTCGAGGCGATGCTCGGCCGGGCGGGCTTCGTTCGCCCCCGCCTCTTGCCCACCCGCAACCCGCTTTTGACCCGCGTCATCGTCGCTGCGGCACCGCCGCTGCAGCCTGCCGACAGCGGCGAAGAATGTGTAAGTCTTGCTTGACATACAGGGCCGTCACAGTAACCTGACACAAGTGACTGACCGACTTGGTTGCGAGGCTTGTTGGGAGGCGAGCGACGACATGAACACCCTAGCCGTGGTCCTTGAGGCGCCTGAACGCCTGGTCTTGAGCAGGCTCGATCTGAGCGAGCCCGCGGCTGCGGACGTCGTCGTCGACATCGAGTGGTCCGGCATCTCCACCGGCACCGAGCGCCTGCTCTATAGCGGCCGCATGCCGCCCTTTCCCGGCATGGGCTATCCCTTGGTCCCGGGATACGAATCGGTCGGCCGGATCACCGCCGCCGGGCCCGCCGCCAGGGCTAGCGTCGGCGAGCGGGTGTTCGTCCCGGGTGCCCGCTGCTACGGCGAGGTCAGGGGGCTGTTCGGCGGCGCGGCGTCGCGCGTCGTCGTCGCCGCCGACCGGGTGACGCCGGTCGGCGAAGCGCTCGGCGAGCAGGCGGTGCTCCTGGCGCTGGCCGGCACCGCCTGGCACGCGATCGAGGGCAGCCGCCAGGACGGCCAGCTGACCCCGCCCGATCTGATCGTCGGTCACGGTGTGCTCGGCCGGCTGCTGGCCCGTCTCTCGGTTGCGATCGGCGGGACGCCGGTGGTCTGGGAGCTCAATCCCGGTCGCGCGCAAGGCGCCGACGGCTACCGGGTCCTGCACCCGGACGAGGACGAGCGACGCGACTATCGGTCGATCTACGACGTCAGCGGCGACAGCGCCATTCTCGACCAGCTGGTGATGCGCCTCGCACCGATGGGCGAGATCGTGCTCGCCGGCTTCTACAGCGAGCGCGTCGGCTTCGCCTTCCCGCCGGCCTTCATGAAGGAGGCCCGGATCCGCATCGCCGCTGAATGGAAGGCGCCGGACATCCTGGCGGTGCAGGAGCACCTCGCCGCCGGCCGCCTGTCGCTGGGCGGCTTGATCACCCACCGCGCGGCGGCGACCGACGCGGCCGTCGCCTACGACACGGCGTTCTCCGACCCTGCCTGCCTCAAGATGATCCTCGACTGGAGAGCCTGCTCATGACTCTCGGCACCAGCCAGACCGACGAACTCCGGGCGGAGGCTGCGATCGAGCCCGATCCGGTCTCGACCGAGCCGCCGAAGAAAGCGACCCAGGTCATCGCGATCTACGGCAAGGGCGGCATCGGCAAGAGCTTCACGCTCTCCAACCTCAGCTACATGATGGCCCAGCAGGGCAAGCGGGTGCTGCTGATCGGCTGTGACCCGAAGAGCGACACCACCTCGCTCCTCTTCGGTGGCAAGTCGTGCCCGACCATCATCGAGACTTCGTCGAAGAAGAAGCTGGCCGGCGAGGACGTCGAGATCGGCGATGTCTGCTTCATCCGCGACGGCGTGTTCGCGATGGAGCTGGGCGGCCCCGAGGTCGGCCGCGGCTGCGGCGGTCGCGGCATCATCCCCGGCTTCGAGCTGCTCGAGAAGCTCGGCTTCC
>CAZNWE010000083.1:0-16343 GCA_964576715.1 uncultured Geminicoccaceae bacterium
TGGCGCGGCAGGAAAACGACGGTGTTGGTTTTCACACAGTCTGCTAGCCTCCCCTTGGACCCCACCGGAACTTCGGGGTGCGAGCTGATTGGGGCCGTAGACTGCCAAGGCTCATCGGTTGCATGACTGCGTGGCTTAGACTAGGTGCCGAAGAGCGGTGCAGAACGGCGATAGTCCTAGTCGATCAATCTCGCTCATATTGACGGAAACACGAAAAATATTGCTCCGCTAGCCCGTCGTGGGCGCCTGGTGTTCCTCGGCCCGCCCTCCCGCGCACCAGCCCTCGCTAATCTCTCCGACACGACGGCGATCATGCCGCCCTTACCCCCTTCATCAACCGAACACCAAACCCGCCCCCGAGCACCATGGCCAACCGACCAGTGGGGCGTGGGGAGGCGCTGCCTCCCCACAATCCTTCCCTGCTCTTTCGCCGGCCCTACCAGCCCCGGGCGCTGATGAAGCGCAGCCGGCGCTCGAGTTCGGCGAGGTTGCTGGCGGCATCGCCGTTGCCGGCGATGGTGTTGTGCGCCGCCGTCCAGATCTCCTGGCTGACCTGGCTGTAGTGGATGCCGGTCGCGGCCGAGGGCCGTGGCACGGCGTTCTCGACCACCGACCGCCATGCCGGGATCAACGGCTGGGCTTCGGCAACCTCGGGGTCGTCGTAGAGCGCGGCGATGGTCGGCAGGAAGGTGTAGCGGATGGCGCGGTCCTTCTGGATCGCCGCGCTGGTCAGGAAGAGGGCGAGTTCGGTCGCGGCCTCGGGCTCGCGGCTGTAGGCCGAGACCGCGGCGTTCCAGCCGCCGAGCGTGCCGGCCGAGGCGAGGCCCATCGAGCCCCGCGGCAAGGGCACCACGTCGAACTTGCCGGCGATCGGCGAAGCCTCGGCATTACCGAGCGCGTAGGCATAGGGCCAGTTGCGCATGAAGACGGCGTTGCCGGCCTGCCAGAAGAGGCGGCTCTCCTCCTCGCGATACGCGATGACGCCGGGCGGGGCGATCGTGCCGACCCAGCCGGCGACGCGATCGAGGATGCTCGCGGCATGGTCGTTGGCGGCGGTGATCTCGCCATCGACGTCGATGAAGGTGCCGCCGTCGTTGGACGCCACCCATTCGAGCGCGTTGCAGGTCAGGCCCTCGTAGAGCCCGCCCTGGAAGACGAAGCCCCAGAGACCTTCGTTCCCGGCGGCGCGCTCGGCCGCCATGATCTCGGTCGCCGTGGCCTCGAGCTCGGCCCAGGTCTCGGGCGGCGCCTTGTCGTGCTTCTCGAGCAGGTCGGTGCGGTAATAGAGTGCTGGTGCGTCGGTGTAGTGGGGAATGGCGACCAGCCGGCCGTCGACGGTCTGCGATGCCACGATCTCGGGGATGTGGTCGTCGATCACCGCGGCCGCCGCGTCGCTCAAATCCCGCAGATGGGCGGCGAGCAGGCCCGACCAGATCACGTCGATGAACAGCACGTCCGGCTCCGGGCGCTCGTCGGCGAGCCAGATCCGGTACTGGGCAAGCTGGTCGGTGGTCGAGGACGGCATCTCGATGATGCTGACGCTGTGCCCGGTCGCCGCCACGAACCGGTCGAGATGCTCGCGCAGGAGCACGAGCGCATCACCGGTGTCACCGGCGGCGATCGTGAGCTCGGCGGCGGTGGCGGCGCCGGCGAGCCCGAGTGCCACGGCGAGGGCCAAAAAGCTGGTTCGGGTGCTTCGGATCATGCCTGCCTCCCCGGCTCGGCTGACAATTTCCAGCCATTATCGCACGAAACCGGGCACTCGCAACCAGGGAATACGGCGACGGGCTCAGCCGGTCTGCCAGGGATCCAACAAGGCAACCGCCAAGCCGCGAAAGTCGCCGGTGTTGCGGGTGACGACGGTGAGACCATGGACCACGGCGGTGGCGGCGATCAGCGCGTCGCGCTCGGGCCGGCGATCAGGCACGTGGAAGGCGGCACAAGCGATTGCAACGGGCTCGCTTATGGGGAGGATGCGCGATCTGAACGACGGCCTGAGCACGGCGTCGAGCCACTGCCGCAGCGGTGCCGCCTGACGCTGATCGCGGCGGTCGAGCAAGAGGATACCGAGTTCGATCTCGAAAAGCGTCATCACCGAGATCCAGCAGAGCAGCGGATCGACCGTTGCTACCCACCGCCGCAAGGCAGCGGGTGCCTTCTCGGGGCGCCGCAGCGCCGACACGGTCATCGTGTCCAGCAAGTACATCAGTCGAGGTCGAAATCGACGGCCTTGAAACGAATGTCCATTTTCGGCGGCTCGAAGTCGATGTCCGCCGAGGCCGGGTGACCCAGGACATCGAACAGCGTCCGCTTCGGCGTTGCCGCGCTCTCCGCGGCTGCCCTCCTGGCTTCCTCGTATTGGTCGTAGTCGACCAGCACGAACCGCGGCCGGCCACGATCGGTGATGATCACCGGCGCCTTCTCGGCTGCCCGCTTGGCCGCACTCGGGTTGCGATTGAACTCGCGACTGGTCAGCGTGATGGTCATGGCAGGCACCTCCGATCGCCAAGGTAGTATCGATACTACCTCTTGTCGATGATGGCCATCACACGGCCTCGTCGGTATGCGAGCGCATTACCCCCCAAGGAAACCCCCATGGCCGTCGAAACCTGGCTCGCCTTCGCCGCCGCCTCGGCCGTTCTCCTCGCCATCCCGGGGCCGACCGTGCTCCTCGTCGTCGCCTACGCCCTCGGCCAGGGCAAGCGCGCCGCCATGGCCACCACCGCCGGCGTGGCGCTGGGCGACTTCACCGCCATGACGGCGTCCCTCCTCGGCCTCGGCCGCCTGCTCGCCACCTCCGCCACCCTCTTCACCATCCTCAAATGGGCAGGTGCCGCCTAGCTCGTCTATCTAGGCATCAAGCTCTGGCGCACCCCCGTCGCCAACCCCGACATGCCCAAGGCGACACTCGTCAGCAACCGCCGCATGCTCGCCCACACCTGACTCGTCACCGCCCTCTAGCCCAAAAGCATCGTTTTCTTCATGGCCTTCCTCCCCCAATTCCTCGACCCCACCAGCCCGCTCCTCGGTCAAGTCGTCATCATGGGAGCGACCTTCTTGGTGCTAGCGACCCGCATCGCCACAGCCGATGCCGGCCTCGCCCAATTCACCCGCCGCCGGATCAGGACCCCTACAATCCAACGCACCGTCAATCGCACCGGCGGCACGCTGCTCATTGGCGCCGGCATCCTGACAGCCACACTCCGCCGCGCGACATTTTACGGGAGTGAATAAAAAGAGCAGAATCTGGGGAGGCTAGCCTCCCCAGACCCCACCGTTACTTTGCGTCGCAGCCCCACCTCCGAAATGTCGAGGGGGCGCCGGGGAAATCATTTCCCCCGCTCTTCTTTTGTCTTGACGTACTTCGCCTACAATACCGCCAACGTCCCCCCGTCCACATAGATCACCTGCCCATTGACGTAACTCGATGCGTCACTGGCCAGGAAGATGCACACGCCCTGCAGCTCCTCGACCTCGCCCCAGCGGCCGGCCGGGGTGCGTTTTTCGACCCAGGCGTTGAATTCGGGGTTCTGGATCAATGCTGTGTTCATTTCGGTCTTGAAGTAGCCGGGACCGATGCCGTTGATCTGCAGGCCGTGGCGGGCCCAGTCGGCGCACATGCCCCTGGTCAGCATGCGGACGGCCCCCTTGGCGGCGGCATAGGGAGCGATGGTCGGCCGCGCCACCTCGCTGGTGAGCGAGCAGATGTTGATGATCTTGCCGCGGCGGCGCGGGATCATCCGCCTGGCCACCTCCTTGCCGACATAGAACACGGCATCGAGATTGGTCGCCATCACCTCGCGCCAGGTCTCGGTTGGCATCTCGTCCAACGGTGCCCGGCGCTGGATGCCGGCATTGTTGACAAGGATGTCGATCGGCCCCGCATCGGCCTCGATCCGCGCGATCCCGGCGGCGACGGCGGCGGTGTCGGTGACGTCGAAGACCTGCGCCGTGGCCCGGGGGATATCGGCCAGCACCGCCGCGAGCTTCGCCCTGTCACGGCCATTGAGCACCACCGCCGCTCCGGCCGCCGCCAGCCCTCGGGCGAGCGCCAGGCCGATGCCCGAGCCCGAGCCGGTGACCAGCGCCCGCCGGCCCGTCAAATCGAAAAGCCTGGTCGACATCGCATGCCCTCCCTGGTTTGTTCGGCGCTGGTAGTGCCTACCTATGGCACGGGGCAAGCATCGCGTTGTCCCGACCGGTGGCACGGGGGGACGCGGATGGACATGGAGAAGCGACAGCAGATCAATCTGAGCTATGCGCTGATCGCGTTCATGCTTCTCTTGGTCTTTCAGAGCTGGTGGGCGGCCCAGCAGCAGATCGAGACCATCCCCTACAGCGAGTTCCAGGCGCTGATCGACGAGGGGGCGATCGAGGAGCTGCGCATCTCCGAGAACTTCGTCCAGGGCCGGCTGCGCCAGCCGACCGAGACCGGGGCGACGCATTTCCGTACCAACCGAGTCGAAATGGACATGGCGGACTGGTTGGCCAAGCACGACGTCCGCTTCGCCGGCGAGATCGAGAACACCTTCCTGCGCGATCTCCTCTCCTGGATCATCCCGATCGCCATCATCATCGGCTTCTGGTTCTTCATGATCCGCCGCTTCGCCGAGAAGCAGGGCTTCGGCGGACTGATGCAGGTCGGCAAGTCGAAGGCCAAGATCTATGTCGAGACTGACACCAAGGTCAGCTTCGCCGACGTCGCCGGGGTCGACGAGGCCAAGGACGAACTGATGGAGATCGTCAACTTCCTCAAAGACCCCGACACCTACGGCCGGCTCGGGGCCCGCATCCCCAAGGGCATCCTCCTGGTCGGCCCGCCCGGCACCGGCAAGACGCTGCTCGCCCGCGCGGTTGCGGGCGAGGCCGGAGTACCCTTCTTCTCGATCTCGGGCTCGGAGTTCGTCGAGATGTTCGTGGGCGTGGGGGCGGCCCGGGTCCGTGATCTCTTCGAGCAGGCCGGCAAGTCCAAGCCCTGCATCATCTTCATCGACGAGCTCGACGCCTTGGGCCGGGCGCGGATGGCCGGGCAGTTCGGCGGTGGCGGCCACGACGAGAAGGAGCAGACCCTGAACCAGCTCCTGGCCGAGCTCGACGGTTTCGATCCGTCCGAGGGCATCGTGCTCCTGGGTGCCACCAACCGCCCGGAAATCCTCGACCCCGCCCTCCTGCGCGCCGGCCGCTTCGATCGGCAGGTGCTGGTCGACCGGCCGGACAAGGCGGGCCGCCTGCAGATCCTCAAGGTGCACATCAAGCGGATCAAGAAGCTCGGGCCAAACGTCAAGCTCGAGCAGGTAGCGGCGCTGACCCCGGGCTTCTCCGGTGCCGATCTCGCCAATCTGGTCAACGAGGCAGCCCTGCTCGCGACCCGCAGGAGGGCCGAGGCGGTGTCCATGGACGACTTCAACAACGCGATCGAACGGATCATCGCCGGGCTCGAAAAGAAGTCGCGCATCCTCCACCCCAAGGAGCGCAAGGTCGTGGCCTATCACGAGATGGGCCATGCGCTGGTCGCCGCCACGCTGCCGACCACCGACGCCGTCCACAAGGTCTCGATCATCCCCCGCGGCATCGGTGCCTTGGGCTATACGATCCAACGGCCGGAGGAGGAGCGCTTCTTGATGACGGTGCAGGAGCTGAAGGAGAAGATGGCCGTGCTGATGGGCGGCCGGGCCGCCGAGCACGTCGTCTTCGGCGACATCTCGACCGGGGCCGCCGACGACCTCGACAAGATCAGCGACATCGCGCGCCACATGGTCACCCGCTACGGCATGGATGCCGCAACCCACCAGGTCGTCTACGATCCGCAACGCCAGTCGTTCCTGGGCGAGAATGGCATGCCAGTGGCCCGGCCGCGCACCTACAGTGAGGAAACGGCCCGCGAGATCGACCTCGCCATCCGCCAGCTGGTCGAGGACGCGTTCGAGCGGGCGGTCGCGATCATCGAAGAGCGCCGCCAAGACCTCGACCAAGGTGCCGCGCTGCTGCTCGAGCGCGAGACTATCACCGCCGCCGATTTCCCGCTGCTCAAGCGACAGCCGCTCGCCGCCTGAGCCGACCCCGCTCGTTACGTGAAGGTTGATCGATGAAGAAGCTCATAATCGGCGTTCTCGTCCTCCTCGTCGTCTTGGTCGCCGTCGCCGCGGCGCTGCCCTTTCTGCTGCCCCGTGACGTGATCAAGGCGCAGGTCGAGCAGCGGGTCACGGCGGCGCTCGGCCGCGACTTCGCCATCGAGGGGCCGCTGACCTTGCGCCCCTGGCGGCCGTTCGCGCTGACCCTGGCCGATGTCCGCCTCGCCAATCCCGACTGGGCCGAGACGCCGGATCTGGCGCGGATCGATCGGGTCGATCTCGAGGTCGACGCGCTCGCTTATCTCGGCGGGACGGTGGTGCTCGAGCGACTGATCGTCGAGCGGCCGGCGCTGGCGCTCGAGGTGCGGGAGGACGGCACACCGAGCTGGCAACTGGCGCCGCCCGAGCCGGCCGACGACGCCGCTGCCGACGACGTCGCCGACGCGGGCGGTCGGGGCGCGGCGCCGCCCGAGATCCGGATCGGCGAGGTTCGCATCGTCGACGGCAGTGTCGGCTTCACCGATCAGGGCAGCGGCGAGACGCGCAGCTTCACCGCGCTCGAGCTCTGGGCCAGGAGCGACCCGGAAAGCCCGGCCCTCAACGTCGACGGCAGTGTCAGCAGTGCCGGCGAACGGGCGACACTGAACGCCGTCGTCGGCGACCTGAACGGCCTGCTGCGGGGCGAGCCGAGCTCCTTGACCCTCGATCTCGCGGCCCCCGGCCTCGGCATCGCCGCCAATGGCGAGGCCTCACCATCGGGCAATGCCGTCCTGGCGCTGACCGCGGACATGGCACCGCGCGTGCTGCTCGACTGGCTCGGCCAATCGGTCGAACTGCCGGATGATACGCTGCAGGCGGTCACCGTCTCGGTCGACATGGCGGCCGCCCCCACCGGGGTCGCATTGCGCGCCCTCAACCTCGCGGTCGACGAGCTGACCATTCAGGGGGATATCGAGCTCACCACCGCCGACCGCCCGAAGCTGAGCGGCCAACTCGATCTCGGTGATCTGGACCTGCGCCCCTATCTCGTCGCCGGCGAGCCGTCGGCTGCTTCCGAGCAGCCGGCCGAGCCCGCCACGGCGGCGAGCGACGGCTGGCCGGACGAGCCCCTGGACCTGCCACTGCCGCTGCCGCTCGACGTCGATCTCGCCGTGCGGCACACGAGCCTCGTCACCCACGAGCTCGAGCTCGGCGCCGGCAGGCTCAGCCTCGCGGCCGATGCCGAAGAGACAACGGCCAGCATCGACGAGCTCGTCCTGCACGAGGGCCAGATGACCGGCCGTGCGACCCTGACCAACGGCGCCGCGCTTGGCCTCGACGCGACGCTGGACGTCACCGACGTGCAGCTCGAGCCGCTCCTGGCCGGCCTCGCCGACATCGACTGGCTCGCCGGCACCGGCACTGTCCGCTTCGCCGTGACCAGCGAGGGGGCCAGCGTCGACGCGTTGATGCGCAATCTCGACGGCGACGGCGAGCTCTCGGCTCGCGACGGCGCCATCCTCGGCATCAATATCGGTGCCACGATGCGCCAGGTCATGACCCTGGGCGTGCAGAGCGCCACCAGCGAGCCGCAGCGGACCGACTTCGCCGAGGCCGGCGGCAGTTTCACCATCGAAGACGGCGTGCTCGACAACCAGGACTTCTCCTTGAGCGCCCCGGTGCTGCGGGTGGCCGGTGCCGGCACGATCGATCTGGGCGAGCAGACCCTGGCCTACCGCCTCCAGCCGCGCCTCGCCTCGACCCTCGAGGGCCAGGACGCGAGCGGCGATGCCGCCTTCCAGGCCGGGGTGCCACTGGTGATCGAGGGGCCCTGGGCCGACCCGGCGGTCCGGCTCGATCTCGGCAACACGCTCTCGGGCGACATCGCCGACCCGGCAGCACTCGCCGAGACGGTGCGCGGCATCGCCGCCAACCCCGAAATGCTGGAGAACCTGCGTGACAGCCTCGGCGTCGATCCGGGCGCGGCCCTGGGCGAGGCGCTCGAAGGTCTGGGCGGCCTGCTCGGTGGTGGCCGGACGCCAGCCGAAGGCGAAGCTGGTGAGAGCGGCGGGTCGCCGGACCCGGCCGGCCGCCTGATGGAGGGCCTCGGCGGGCTGCTCCAACGTTGACCACGCAGCTGCCGGCGAAGGGGCCAATGGCTTGATCGTCATCGATCTGCGCAGCGACACGCTGACGCGCCCGACCGCCGCCATGCGCGCCGCCATGGCCGCGGCCGAGGTCGGCGACGACGTCTACGGCGAGGACCCGACGGTGCGCGCCCTCGAGACCGAAACGGCGACGCTGCTCGGCAAGGCGGCCGCACTGTTCGTGCCGTCGGGCACGATGGGCAACCAGCTCGCGATCCGCTGCCAGACCGAACCCGGCGACCAGGTGCTGCTGCACGAGGCCTCGCACATCGCCCGCTACGAGCGCGGCGCCTACGCCCTGCTCTCGGGCGTCACGCTTGGCCCGCTCGCCGGCGAGGGCGGTCTCCTCACGCCCGAAGCCGTGCAACGAGCGGTGCCCCCGGCCAGCCTCGCCGCCTACGGGCTCTACCCGCCGACCCGGCTCTTGGCTCTGGAGAACCCCCACAATGCCGGCGGCGGCACGGTCTGGCCGATGCACCAGCTCGCCGCCGTGGCGGCGGCCGGGCGGGCCGCGGGCCTGGCCTTGCATCTCGATGGTGCGAGGCTCTGGAATGCGGCGGCGGCCCTCGCGGTCGAGCCCGCCGCCATCGCCGCCCCGTTCGACACGGTGAGCGTGTGCTTCTCCAAGGGGCTGGGCGCGCCGGTGGGCTCGGCCCTCGTCGGCAGTGCGGAGCTCGTCGCCAAAGCCAGACGGTTTCGCGGCCTGTTCGGTGGGGCGATGCGCCAGGTCGGGATCATCGCCGCCGGCGCCCGCTTCGGGCTCGACCGGCACCGCGCCCGGCTGGTCGAAGACCATCGCCGGGCCCGGCAGCTGGCAGCGGGCCTCGCCCGGCACCCGGTCTTTCGCGTCGCCGTCGAGCGGGTACAGAGCAATATCGTGATCGTCGAGGTCGACGGGCTCGACGCCGGCCGCCTGGTCGATGCCGCCGCCAGCCGGGGCTTGCGATTCCTCGCCCTCGGGCCCGGCCGGCTGCGCTTCGTCACCCATCTCGACCTGCCGCCCGGCGCGATCGAGCGGGCCCTCGCCATCGTCGACGACCTGCTGGCCGACCGGTCGCCGAGCCGCGCACCGCGATAGGCCTCAGCCCTGTCCAGGACGTTTGCCCTGTGGATGGTTTCGCGGCTATGCACGTCGTACGACGCGTGTGCATCAAACTCGGCGGTGCGGTGCTCGCTGTCGTCAGAGGACAATCATGCGTCTCGTCTCGACCATCCTGGTGATCGCCGGCCTCGCCGCGCTGTTGGGGGGCGGCACCCGCTGCAACACGGCCCTGGCCCAGGCGCTGGAAGCCGGCGCTGGTGCCAGCGTCGCCACCGCCCCCGGCCGCCGGGTCAACGTCCGCAGCCTGCCCGAGATCGAGCCGGGCAACGTGGTCGCGGTCGTGCTCGGCGGCGACCTCTTGCGGGTGCTCGAAGCGACGCCCCGCGACGGCTTTACCTGGTACCGCATCGAGACGCTGCCCGGCCGCGACCCGGCCGTCACCGGCTGGATCCGTGGCGACCTGCTGAACCCGGCCGCCCTGGCCGCGGATTTGGCGGCCGACCTGGCCCAACCCGAGCAGCCATTGCCCGAGCAGCCATTGCCCGACCACCGCGCCGACACCGTCAATGGCACGACCGCCCCACCGGGCGGCGATGCGGCAGTCGTGCCCTATGCCGAGCGCAGCGACTGGTCGCGCGACATCCTCGGCCTCCATCCGGCGATCGCGGGGTGTGTCGGCGTCAACTCGGCGCCGCCGGTCACCGTGCTCCGCGCCACCGCCCGCAATCGCGGCCTGACCGAGGTGATCATGAGCGATTCCGCCGGGCGGCGCTGGGACTGCGTGATCAGCAGCGATGGCGGCACGCCGATCCGCTACGACCCGCTTTCCGGGGCGATCGACATCAGCGAGCGCCACGCCGACGCGCCGACCTTCGAGATCGGCGAGGCCCGGCCGGAGCGTGACGCGACCTGCTACCGCTTCGAGCGGGTGGTGCAGCCGGCGGATGGCACGACGCTCGGCTGGCTCCTGCATCGGACCTGCCCGTGAGCGCCGGCGGTGCCACGCCGGGGCCGCGGCCGGCAGGCCCGGTCGCCGCCTCCGCCCGGGCCATGGTGGCCGAGCTCACCGCCGGCCGGATCTCGCCGCTCGAGCTGGTCGAGGCGGCGATCGCGCGGATCGAGCAGGTCGATCCGCTGGTCAATGCCGTGCCGACCCGCTGCTTCGAGCGCGCCCGGGGCCGGGCCCGGGCGTTGATGCAGGGCGAAACCGTCCCCGCCGGCCGGCGCGGCTGGCTCGCCGGCCTGCCGATCGTCGTCAAGGACCTGGCGGATGTCGAAGGCGTGCGCACCACCTACGGCTCGCCGATCTTCGCCGAGCACGTGCCAGAGCAGACCGCACTCCACGTCAAGAAGCTCGAGGCCAACGGGGCGATCGTGCTGGGCAAGTCCAACACGCCGGAATTCGGTGCCGGCGCCAACACCTTCAACGAAGTGTTCGGCGCCACCCGCAACCCCTGGAACACCGCGCTCACCTGTGGCGGCTCGTCGGGCGGCTCGGCCGTCGCCCTTGCCACCGGCATGGTCTGGCTCGCCGACGGCTCGGATCTCGGCGGCAGCCTGCGGACGCCGGCCGCCTTCTGCAGCGTCGTCGGCTTGCGGCCGAGCCTCGGCCGGGTGCCGCTGGGCCCCGGCCGCTGCCCCTTTCAAACGCTCGCCGTGGCCGGGCCGATGGCCCGCGACGTCGCCGACGTGGCGTTGATGCTCGATGCGATGGCGGGAACCGACCTCGACGACCCACTGGCCATGGAGCCGCCGACGGAATCCTTCACCGCCGCCGTGGTCAAGGCGCCGGAGCTCCGCCGGGTTGGCTTTTCCGCCGATCTCGGCGGGCTGGTGCCGGTCGATGCGGAGGTGGCGCGGATCGCCGGACAGGCAGCGGCGCGCTTCACCGATCTGGGGGCGGCGGTGATCGAGAACCGCTCGCCCGATTTCGGGCCTTGCCGCGAGATCTTCGAGATCCTGCGCGCGGCGCATTTCGCCCACGACAAGGCGCCGCTGCTCGATGCCGAGCGCGAGCGCCTGAAGCCCGAGGTGGTCTGGAACATCGAGCGCGGCCTCGCCCTGACCGCCGACGAGACCGGCTGGGCCGAGCGCGAGCGCGGCCTGATCTCGGCGCGGACCGCGGCCTTCTTTCGCGAGCACGACCTCTTGCTCTGTCCGGCCGCCATCGTCCCGCCGTTCGATGTCGGCCTGCGCTACCTCGAGGCCTTGGGCGAGCATCGCTTCCCCACCTACATCGATTGGGTCGCCATCACCTACGCGATCACGCTGACCGGCTGTCCTGCGCTGTCGCTGCCCTGCGGCTTCACCGCGAGCGGGCTGCCGGTGGGCCTGCAGCTCGTGGCGCCGCCGCGGGGCGAGGCGCGCCTGCTCGCCGCCGCCCGCGCACTCGAGCAGGTCCTGGGGCTCGAGGCTGCCGTGCCGATCGATCCGCGCCCCCCCGCCAAGGTCTAGCCGACCCGGGATCGGCAGGCTAGAAGCGACGTTCGACGAAGGTGGTGTGGCGACGGAGGGCAACCCGCATGAAACGGCTCGCAGGCATTCTGGCAGGCGCTGTTCTGGTCTTCCTGGCCAGCTCGGGGCCGCTGCGCGCCCAGGCCGAGGCGGCGGCCGGCATCATCGGCTTGGGCACCATGGCGCCGGGCACGCTCAGCTACGCCACGGGCTCAACGATCGCCGAGCTCATGGTGCATGAGCTCGACCTCGAAACCCGGGTGCAGCCGCATGCCGGCGAGTCGACCCTGTTGGCCCTGCTCGACGCCGGCGAACTCGACTTCGCCATCGCCAATGCGCTCGAGGCGACCGAGGCGGTCGCCGGCGACGGCGCCTTCGCCGACCGGCCGTTGACCAATATTCGCGTCGCCGCCGCCCTCTACCCGTTGCGCGTCGGCCTGTTCGTGCGCGCCGACAGCGACATCGCCAGCATCGAGGCACTGCGCGGCCGGCGCGTCACCGCCGGCTTCTCGGCGAGTACGGCGATCGCGACACTGCTCGAGGCGGCCCTCGCCGGCGGCGGGCTGACCACCGCCGACATCACCGCCGTGCCGGTGCCCAACATCGTCGCCGGTGCCGAGCAGTTCCTCGATGGCCGGGTGGATGCCTTCTTCTTCGCCATCGGTGCGGCCAAGGTCGCCGAGGTGGACGCCAGCGTGCCGCTCAGACTGTTGCCGCTCGACGCCGACGAGGCGGCCGCCGCACGGGTCGCCCGGGTGTTCTCCGAGGCCTATGTCGACACCTTGCCGGCGGCACCCGGCCTCGCCGGGGTCACCGGGACCACCCCCGTGCTCGCCTTCGACAACCTCCTGATGACCCGGGCCACCGTGGCCGATGCGGTGGTCGATGCCGTGGTCAGCGGGCTCGCCGCCCACCAGAAGACGCTGAGCGCGGCGTTCCCGCCGTTTCGCGGTCTCGAGACCGGGCGATTGCACCAGCCCCGGATGCTGGCCCCCTACCATCCGGCGGTGACCGCCTGGGCGGCGCGCTGAGCGCCTGGTGAATCGGCAGCGGATGCGCGAGCGCCTGCAGACGACGGCCGTCACCGCGCGGACGGCGCTCGAGGCGACGCTGATCGCGGCGCTCGTCGCCTGGGTGCTCGACCTGCCCGGCCGGCTCGGTCTTGCCGTCTATACCGAGCAATACCTGGCCTTCGCCGCCGGCCTGGCACTCACCAGCACACTGTTGCATCAGCCCCGGCAACAGCAGCGGCTGGCCGTGCAGCTCGCCGACCTGCTGTTCGCGGCCCTGGTCCTGGCCGGCTTCCTCTACGTCGCACTGGCCTATCCCCGGCTGCAGCTCGATCTCGCCGCCGCCTCGCCCAAGGCGCTCCTGGTCGGGCTTTTGATGCTCGCCGGGGTGGTCGAGGCAGTGCGCCGCCGGCTCGGGCTGTTCCTGCCGCTGTTGCTGCTGCTGCTGGTGACGACGGCACTGGTCATCGGCCCGGAGCTGCCGCGCTCCCTGGCCACCCGGGCGGTGAGCCCGGAGCGGCTGGTCGTCTACCTCGCCTTCGATACCAACGCCCTGCTCTCCCGGCTGTTGCATGTCGCCGTCGTGACCATCGCCCCGTTCATCCTGTTCGGCGCACTGCTCAACGCCTACGGCGCCGGTGAGGCGCTCACCCGGCGCATCGTCGGACTGCTGCACCGGGCCCCGGGCGGTGCGGCCAAGGCCTCGGTCCTCGGCTCGGCCGGCTTCGGCATGGTGTCCGGCAGCGCGGTGGCGAACGTGACGACCGTGGGCGCCCTGACCATCCCGATGATGCGTCGGGCCGGCTATTCCCGCGACGAGGCGGCCGCCATCGAAGCGGTCGCCTCGACCGGCGGCCAGCTCCTGCCGCCGTTGATGGGGGCGTCGGCGTTCCTGATGGCCGAGCTCCTCGAGCTGCCCTACCGCGACGTGGCGCTGGCCGCCCTGGTGCCGGGCCTGTTGTTCTACGCGGCCCTCTATCTCGGCGTCGATTTCGCCGCCCGGCGGCAGGGCCTCGCGGCCAATGCCGCGGTCGCGGCCGCGACGGGCACGGGCCCGCCGCAACCCTGGCGCTATCTCGTCCCGGTGGCCATCCTGCTGCACCTGCTGTTCGTCGAGGGGCGCTCGCCGCAGCAGGCCGGCCTGCTCGCCACCGCCGCACTGGTCACCTGCCACCTCGCCTGGCCCTGGACGCAGCTCGCCACGCGGCTCGCCGAGACCGGCCGGCAGCTCCTCGCCGCCGCCGCGACCATGGCCGATATCGTGGTGCTGGCGGCGGCCGCCGCCCTGGTCGTCGGGCTGCTCAACGTCACCGGCCTCGCCTTTGCGCTGACCCTGCAGCTGGTCACCCTGAGCGGCGGCCTGTTGCTGCCGCTGCTGCTGCTCGCCGCCGGCCTCTCGATCATCCTCGGCCTCGGCATGCCGACCGTCGGGGTCTATGTCCTGCTCTCGACCCTGGCCGCCCCGGCCCTCGTGCAACTCGGCACCGAGCCGCTCGCCGCCCACCTCTATCTGCTCTATTTCGGCATGCTGTCGATGATCACCCCGCCGATCGCCATCGCCAGCTTCGCTGCCGCCTCGATCGCCGGAACAGATCCCTGGCGGACGGCCTTCAAGGCGCTGCGCCTGGCCGCCGCCGTCTACGTCATTCCGCTGGCCTTCGTCACCCAGCCGGCGCTGTTGCTCGGCGGCGCGCCGACGGACGTGGCCCTCGCCGTGCTGCGCTGCCTGGTTGCCATCGGCCTGGTCACGGCGGCCGCGATCGGCGGCATCGCCCGGCCGCTGGGCTGGCGCTGGCGGCTGGCATCGCTGACCCTGGCGCTGCCCAACCTCCTCGCCTTCGACCGCGGGCTCGGCGATGCCGTGCTCTTGGGTGCCTTGGCGCTCGGCCTCTGCCTCTTGGCGCTGATGGCGCGGCCGCCGGACGACAGGGCAGCACGGGCGGCGGTCTAGCCGACAGCCCGCAGCCCGCCGAGGCCGGTCTCGGCCTTGCCGTCCGCGGCCGGCTGCTTTATGCGTCCCCGGCTGTTGCGCGGGCCACCCGCGACAGCGGGCGCGCATGATGATGGCAGGATCGAGGAGGCGCATGGACGATCGCGCGACCACGGAGCTCGGACCGTTCGAGGCCGCCCGTCGAGCCGAGGACGCCACCACACCGCGCCGGCTGGCCGCGGACCTGGCGCTCTGGGCGTCGGCGGCGCGCGCGCGCACCCTGCCGGCCTCGGTGGCCCCGGTGCTGATCGGCGTCGTCCTCGCCCACGCCGATGGGGTCGGCTACTGGCCGGCGGCGCTCGCCGCGCTCATCGGTGCGATCCTGATCCAGATCGGCACCAACTACGCCAACGACTACTTCGACTTCGTCAACGGTGCAGACACCGCCGAGCGGCAGGGGCCGCGGCGGGCGGTGCAGGCCGGGCTGATCGCCCCCGAGGCGATGCGCCGGGCCACCGTCCTGGTCTTCGGCCTCGCCATCCTGGTCGGCCTCTACCTCGCCGGCCGCGGCGGCTGGCCGATCGTCATCGTCGGCGTCGCCTCGATCCTCTGCGGCGTGCTCTACACCGGCGGCCCGTACCCGCTCGGCTATCGCGGCCTCGGCGACCTCTTCGTCCTCGTCTTCTTCGGCCCGGTCGCGGTCGCCGGCACCTATTGGGTGCAGGCGCTGGACCTCGACTGGCGGCCGATCCTGGCCGGCCTCGGCCCCGGGCTGATCTCGGTCGCCATCCTCGCCGTCAACAATCTCAGGGACCGCGAGACCGACGCCAAGGCCGGCAAGCTGACGCTGGCGGTGCGCCTCGGCGTCCGCTTCACCCGCATCGAGTACACCACCAGCGTGCTCGTCGCCTGCCTCAGCCCGCTCGTCTTCCTCGTCACCGGGGTCGCCGGGGTCGGCATGCTGCTGCCGCTGCTGACACTGCTCGCCGCCTGGCCGGTGCACCGGGCGGTCTGGCAGAAGAGCGATGGGCCGGCGCTCAACGCCGCACTCGCCGATACCGGCAAGCTCCTGCTGCTCTACGCGGTGCTGTTCTGCATCGGCTGGCACCTCGGGACGGGATGAGCCGATGGCAGCCGGGTCAGCGTCAACCGGAGCCGGTGGCGGCGAGCTTGGCGGTGCGGCGGGGTGCCCGGGTCGCGGACTGGCCTTCGGCACGCCGACAGATCTCCGCCGTCAGCCGGCGAAACAGGAGGATATGCGCCGGTTGCATCGCCCGCCAGTAGAGCACGCCGGCGATCCCGTCCGGCTCCCAGTAGGCGGTGGCGGTGAGCCGGCTGCCACCGCGGCCGGCGGGCGGGATCGGCTTGATCACGAACTCGAGCACGCCGTGGCCCGGCGCCTTCATGCCGAAGACCAGGGCCAGCCGCTGCCCGGGCTCGGCGATCAGCACCTCCCAGCTGTCGAGCCGGTCACCCGGCCGCAGCTCGCCCGAGGCCGGGCGGGTGCGCTCGAGGCCGGGGCCACCGATCGCCGCATCCATCCACTCCCGTACCGTCCAGAGCGCGTTCATCGCATAGTAGCGGTTGTCGCCGCCGATCCTGGTGACCACGTCCCAGATGGCAGCGGCGGGGGCCCGGCTCAGCGCCGCACCGCCGGCCTTGTAGGTGAACGCCGGGTATTGCAAGAGATCGACGGGCATGGCGAGGAGC
>CAZNWE010000084.1:0-16294 GCA_964576715.1 uncultured Geminicoccaceae bacterium
CGCCAGGAACGCGGCGGCATGCTGCTCGGCACCTATGAGCGAGCCGGCGTGCCCTGGTCCGAGAAGACCACGCCCTGGAACTTCTCGACCCAGCTCCTCCCCGAGGACCTCGAGCGCATCGCCCCCTCCCTGGAACTGGGATTCGAGCACTTCCCGGCGATCGGCCGGGCGGGCATCAAGCGGGTGATCAACGGCCCCTTCACCTTCGCCCCCGACGGCAACCCGCTGGTCGGTCCCGTCCGCAACCTGCCGAACTATTGGTGCGCCTGTGCGGTGATGGCGGGCTTCAGCCAGGGCGGCGGTGTGGGCCTGGCACTCGCCAACTGGATGACCGAGGGCGATCCGGGCTTCGACGTCTGGGCCATGGATGTTGCCCGCTTCGGCCCCTGGGCCACGCCCGGCTACACCAACGCCAAGGTCCGCGAGAACTACAGCCGGCGCTTTCGCATCACCTTCCCGAACGAGGAGCTGCCCGCCGCCCGGCCCTTGAAGACGACCCCGATCTACGCCGAGCTGGTCGCCGAGAACGCGGTCATGGGCATGAGCTACGGTCAGGAACACGCCCTCTGGTTCGCACCGCCCGGCACCGAGCCGGTCGAGACCGTCACCTTCGGCCGCTCCAATGCCCATCCGCATGTGGCCGCGGAATGCCGTGCCGTGCGCGCGGCGGCAGGGCTGATCGAAATCTCGAACTTCGCCAAGTACCGGATCGAAGGACCGGGAGCCGAAGCCTGGCTCGCCCGCCTGCTGGCCGGGCGGATCCCGAAGCCCGGCCGCATCAGCCTGACCCCGATGCTCAACGACCGGGGCAAGCTGATCGGCGACTTCACGCTCGCCCGGCTGGCCGCGGACCGCTTCCTTTTGACCGGCTCCGGCATCGCCGAAACCTACCATCTCCGCTGGCTCGAGCAGCATCTGCCGCAATCGGGGGTCAGACTGCAAAGTGTCACCGACACGCTGCTCGGCCTTGCCGTCGCCGGCCCTGCCAGCCGTTCCATTCTCGAAGCCCTGACGACCGAGGATGTCGGCAACACCGCGTTCCCCTTCCTCGCGATCAAGCCCATGGAGCTCGACCTCGTGCCCGCCCTGGTCGGCCGCATCAGCTACACCGGCGACCTCGGCTACGAGATCTGGACCGAAGCGGCCTACCTCCGCCGCCTGTTTCTGGCGCTGCGCCGGGCAGGCGAACCGCATGGCCTGAAGCTCTTCGGGGCGCGAGCCCTCAACAGCCTCCGCCTGGAAAAGAGCTTCGGCAGCTGGGCCCGCGAATACCGGCCGCTCTACGGCCCCAAGGCCGCGAGATTGGACCGCTTCATCGACCATCGCCGCGGCGGCTTCATCGGCCATGCCGCCGCCGCCGCCGAGGTCCCGACGCACGAACTGGTGACACTTGCGGTCCATGAGACGGACATCGATGTCATCGGCGACGAGCCGATATGGCGGGCCGACACCGTCATCGGCTGGGTAACCTCCGGCGGCTACGCCCACCACAGCCAACAGTCGATCGCACTCGGGTATATTGAGCTTGGCCAGACAGCCGCCGCCGACCTCGCCATCGAGATCCTCGGCGTCCGGCGTCCGGTGACCGTCATCGCAAGCCCGCTCTTCGACCCCGAGGGTCGGCGCTTGACCGGCTGCTGAAAAAAGCCCGATGGCCGCGATGCGCCGCGAAAAGGACCGGCGGCGAGGCGGCGTGCGGGCAGCGCCGGGCGCTTGAGCGTCCGACCAAGCCCGCCGCCGGCCGTTGCCGCCGCATCCCCTCGGGACGGTGCACTCCTCGGCGCTGCGGCCGCCGCGACTTCTTCAGCAGCCTGCCGAAGGTCCGAACGCCAGCTTGCGGGTGCCGGCTGCCGTTTCGGCTCCGCCGCTCTATTCCTCGCTCGGCGGTTCGTCGGCGCGCCAGCGGGTGACCGCGCCGATGTCGATGTCGAACAGGTCGAGGGCGCGGCCGATGGTGTGATCGACCAGGGCTTCGACGGTTTGGGGCTTGGCGTAAAAGGCAGGGACGGGCGGGCTGACGATGGCCCCCATCTCGGTGACCGCGACCATGTTCTTGAGGTGGCCGAGGTGGAGGGGGGTTTCTCGGACGAGGAGGACGAGGCGGCGGCGCTCTTTCAGCACGACGTCCGCGGCCCGGGTGACGAGATTGTCGCAAACCCCGGTCGCGATGGCGGCCAAGCTGTGCATCGAGCAAGGCGCGATGATCATGCCGTCGGTCTTGAAGGAGCCCGATGCGATGCAGGCGCCGACATCGTTGATCGGGTGGACCCTGCTGGCCAACGCCTTGATCGAATCGGCCGACTGATCGAGCTCGTAGGCGATGGTGAGCGCTGCGGATTTCGTCATGACGAGGTGCGTCTCGATCTCGAGCTCGCTAAGCCGGCGGAGCAGCCGGGCACCGTAGATGACACCCGAGGCACCGGTGATGCCGACGATGAGCCGCCGCTGCATGGTCATCCCATCTGCTTGCCATCTGCTTGATCGCCGACGCGATCGGCGGGCGCTGCTTGCTGCCCCGGCTAACTAGGCCGCCGGCTCGGCCGAGGAAAGGGTGCTGCAGCGGCTGAGGCGGAGGATGGCGACGTGGTGCTGGGTGGTCGGCTGTGGCTCGAGGACGAGCCGGTCGCCGCTCTTCGTCGTCCAGGTGCTCGGGTTGGTCCTGCTGACGGCGCTGGTGTCCGGGCTCGGGCGCTCGCCGGCCACGAAACCCTCGAGGATCGCCGTCAAAGGGCGGCCCTCGAGCGGTGCGGCGAGGCCGGCGCTGGCGGCTGCCGCAGCGAAGGCGGGATTGGCGGCCGTGAGCTGGAGCGGCTTGCCGTTGTGCGCCTCGGTCAGGGCCAAGGGTTCAGGGCAGGTGTCGAGCACGGACTTGAGAATCGCGTGCAGTGCGGCGGCGCGCGGGGCCTGAGAATCGGCATCTGTCGTCTTGTCGTCGAAGCTGACGAGCAGGCAGCGCCGGCCGTCGGCGCGGGCGAGCAGCGGCTGGACCTCGAGCTGCTGGAGGCTGGATGCCGCAGGGTTGTCGGCGAGCCTGACGCTGGCGCCGGACTGCTTGACGCGGCTGATGGCAGCGGCGAGCGGGGCTCGCAGAGCGTCGACGACCATGTCGAGCACGTCGAGGCTGGCGCGGCCGCTCGGTGCCTTGAGCCACGGGCCGGCATTGCCGAAGCAGTGGATGACCTGATCCGCCTCGTCGAGCAGCAGGCTCGCTGGAACGTAGCGGTCGAGGAGGTGCTCCTGGGCCATGGCCAGCCGATGGTCGCGCCGCTCGCCCCTGGCCGCACCGGCGGCAGCGACGGCGAGGCCCGGGCCGGCCGTCGGCGCCGGCTCGGCGGCTAGTGGCCCGGCGCTGTTGCCGTGGCGCGGCGCGGCGCCGGTATCGCGCCGCCTGAGCAGACTGGCCGTGGCGTCGATCGGGTCGAAGGGCTCGGCCGCAGCAGCGATGGCCTCGTTCGACCCGAGCAGCAGGTGGCCCCCGGGCTCGATAGCGTTGGCGAAGCCCTGGACGACGCGAGCCTGGGCATCGGCTTCGAGATGGTCGAGCACATGGCGGCAGCTGACCAGGTGGAGCCGCATGAAGGGCTGGTCACGAAGCAGGTCGTGGGTGCTGAAGACGACGACGCCGCGCAGGGTCGGGATGACCTGATAGCCGCTGCCGCGCGGAACCAGAAAGCGGCGGCGCCAGGCGGCGGGTACGTTGGCGATGGCTTCCTCGCTGTAGAACCCGGCCCCGGCGATGGCGAGCGAGCGCCGGTGGATGTCGGTGGCGAAGATCTTGAGCGGCAGGGCCTCGGGCGGCGCCTGGCAGTGGGCGAGGAGCAGCATCGCGATGGTGTAGGCTTCCTCCCCGGTGGCACAACCGGCAACCCAGACGCGGACGTCCCGGCCGGCGTCGAGCGCCGCCGCAAGGCCGGGAACCACCTCGCGCTCGAGGCAGGCAAAGGCGTCGCGGTCGCAAAAGAAGCCGGTGCCGCCGATCAGCAGGTCTTGATAAAGCGCCTCCTGCTCGTCGGTGTCGTCGGCGACGAAGGCCGCGTAGGCGTCGAGCTGGTCGAAGCCCCTGAGCATCATCCGACGGTGGACGCGGTGCTGGACGGTACTGTTGCGGTAGGCGGCGACATCGATGCCGAAAGCCCGGGCGAGGCAATCGACCAGCGCGGGCGAGAGGACGCTTTCGCCCCCGGGCTCGGGGCTGGCTCGGGCGGGCGCTCCGGTCGAGAGCGGCTTTGCCGGCTTGAGCAGGGCGCTGGCCATCGCCTCCGGCCCCAACACCTCTTCGCTGCAGCCGGCCTCGATCGTCGCCTGCGGCATGCTGGCGAAGCGGGCGGTCGCCGGCGTCTGCACCAGGACCCGGCCGCCCGATGCGCGAATGGCTCGGGCACCGCGGCTGCCGTCGCTGCCGCTCCCGGAAAGCACGATGCCGATCGCCTCGCTGCCACGGTCGGCGGCCAGCGAGACGAAGAACTCGTCGATCGGCTGGTGCGCGAAGTCACGCGGGTCGCACCCGCGAAGCCGCAACAGGCCGGCCTCGATCGTCATGGTCTTGCCGGTCGGGCCGAGGTGGATGGCGTTGGCCACCGGGCGCATGCCGTCCACGACCTGGTACACCTGGAGTTGCGTGCGTCTGGCCAAGAGCTCGACCATCAGGCTCTTGAAATCCGGGGAGAGATGCTGGGCGATGACGAAGGCGAAAGGGCTCGGCACGTCGACCGCGGCGAAGAAATGCTCGATCGCCTCGAGCCCGCCGGCCGAAGCGCCGATAGCGACGATGGGGACGGGCGCCACGCCGACAAATGGTGCCGCCGTCTCGCCCAAGCCACGATAGGCGCTCGGCCCGGCGGCAGGCCTCTGCTCGCGATCCCCCGTCACCCGGTTCGCCCTGTGCTCGCCGCCCTGCCCGATGCTTCGCCGGGCCGAGTGGTGTGGATAGACGTTCCTGGAAGCCCTTTGATTGTTAGTCCGAGCTTTCAATGCACGCAACAGTTTGGGCATCGCCCGCGCCGGTGACCGCACCCTGATCGCGCCGGTGACATGCAATCTCTTCGTTTTTCACGTTTTCCGGGGAGTCTGACCGCTCCCGCCAGGCGCGAGGCTAGATCCTGGCCTCGATCAGGTAGGGGCCGTCCGCGGCCAAGCCGTTTGCCAGGGCGCGGCTTAGGGCCGGCTGGTCGTCGACCGCTTCGCCGGGCACCCCCATGCTGCGGGCGAGGCCCGGCCAGTCGAGCGGTGGCTGGTCCAGGCGGGTGAGGTCGGAGGCGATCCGGCCGGGCCGGACTCCCGCGCGCTCCTGCTCCAGCTCGAGGATGCGGTAGCGGCGGTTGCTGCAGATGATGGTGGTGATCCGCGCCCCCAGGCGGGCCTGCGACCAGAGCGCCTGGAGCATGTAGGCGCCGCTGCCGTCGGCCTCCAGGTTGATCACCCGGCGGTCCGGGGCGGCCACGGCAGCACCCAAAGCCATTGCCATGCCCTCGCCGATGGCACCGCCGGTGAGCGCCAGCTGGGTGTGGGGCTTGGCTGCTGGCGCATAATGGCCATAGGCGCCGCCGCTGCTGACGGCGGTGAGCACGACGATCGCGTCCTCGGGCTGCCCGGCGGCGAGCACCCGGCCGAGGCCGGCGGCGTCCAGCCCGTCACTCTCGGGCTCGGGCGGCGTCGGCGAAGGCGGTCGTTGCCGCGCCCTGCCGGCGGGCAGCGCATCGAGGAGGGCGAGCAGCGCCGCTGCGGCATCCTCCTCGGTCGCGGCCAGGTGGCAGACATCCAGGCGGCCCTCCAGGTAGCGGGCAGGCTGGTCCTGGTAGCCGAAGAAGGACACCGGCAGCTTGCTGCCGGCGACGACGACGGCATCGAAGCCGGCGAGCAGCGCC
Organism: uncultured Geminicoccaceae bacterium; assembly: GCA_964576715.1. Classification (GTDB taxonomy): domain Bacteria; phylum Pseudomonadota; class Alphaproteobacteria; order Geminicoccales; family Geminicoccaceae; genus SLRI01. The sequence continues at coordinate 5,865 of CAZNWE010000084.1, forward strand.
GCCGCCTCCTCGGGGAAATAGGGCAGGCGAAGCACCGGCGGTCGCCCCTGTCCCTGCTCCATCCGGGCGAAACCGACCTCGCCGACCAGGACGGCACCGGTGGCGACGGCCAGCCGGCCGGCGGCCTCGAGGCCCGGCCCGAAAAGGGCATTGCCGCCGAGCAGGAAGGCCGGGCGCTCGGCTGCAGCCAGGAGCCGGGCAGCGGCCTCGACCAGGCCCGCATCGACGCTCGGGTAGCGCTCGAGCCTGAGCGGCAGCAACGGGGCTGCAGGTGCTGCTGCCAGCTGCAGATCATGCGGGACGATCAGGCTCGCCACCCCACCCCGCCCAGCCGAGGCCGCAGCCACCGCCTCGGTCAGGTCGCGGGCGAGCCCGTCCGGCGAGGCGCACCGCCGGGTCCAGCGCCCTGCCCACCGGGTCAAGAGCTCGATCTCGCTCGCCAGCGGCGGGTCGGCCGCGAGATGCCAGCCGGCATGCTCGCCGATCAGATTGACCACGGGCGAGAATGCGCGTCTGGCATTGTGCAGATTGGCCAGGCCGTTGGCGAAGCCCGGGCCGAGATGGAGAAGGGTGAGTGCCGGCTTGCCGGCGATCCGGGCATAGCCGTCGGCAGCCCCGGTGCAGACGTTCTCGTGCAGCCCGAGCACGGCGCGGATGCCGGGGACGCTGTCGAGCGCATTGACCAGCGGCATCTCGGTCGTGCCCGGATTGGCGAAGCAGACCTCGAGCCCGTGCGCCGTCGCCGCCTGGATCACCCGTTCCGCACCGTTCATCACCCGCCTCCGTGTCCTTGCGCGCCATGTCCTGGCCCGGCAGATCGTCTTCGCGCAAGCGGAAAGGTTGTCGCTGGCGATGCGCCCATCTTGCAGTGCACGGAGATTTGCCGTTCTTTTCGGATGAAGGAAATGATGATGCCGGTCGCAATGTCCTCTGCCGATACCCCGTCCGAGCGCAAGAAGGAGCGGCTGGAGCTGCGTGTCGCCGCCTCGGCCAAGGCCGTCATCCGTCGGGCGATGGCCGTGAGCGGCCTGTCCGCTGGTGATCTGGCCTATGACGGTGCGAGGCGGGTGCTCGAGGAGCATGAGCGCATGGTCCTGACCGGCGCCGACCGCGACGCGTTTCTGGCTGCCCTCCTGAATCCGCGGGCGCCGACGGACAAGCTCGTCGACGCCTTCCGTCGCTATCGCGACCCGATCCGCTGAGCCGCCCTTGCAGCTGCTCTTCGAGCCGCTCGGCAAGACGCACGATCGTCGCTCGTTTCGATCCGGCGCGCCGGCAATCGACGACTGGCTCGTCCGCCCGGCCGGCCAGGACATGCGCCGCGACGTCGCCCGCGTGTTCGTTGCCGTAGATGCGGCAGCACCGACACGGGTCCTCGGCTTCTACAGCCTCGGTGCCTTCACCGTGACCCTCGACGATCTCGCGGAAGAGACCGCGCGCAAGCTGCCCCTCTACGCGTCGATCCCAGCGGCCTTGATCGGCCGTCTCGCACGCCACGAGACGGTGCAAGGAACGGGCCGGGGCGGGCGCCTGCTCAGCAACGCCCTGCGTCGGATACTCGCCGTGGGTGAGGCCATGGCGGTCTTCGCCATCATCGTCGACGCCAAGGACGAACGGGCGGTGGCCTTCTACCAATCCTTCGGCTTTCAGACCCTTTCCCGGCATCCGCAGCGGCTGTTCATCGCGGCATCGACCGCTAGGACGGCGCTGGAGTTGGCCGATCGCTGAGCGCGAGCAACGAGCGTGCTCCCCCGCCCTCCCGTCGCGGGCGGGCGGCCTCGCTCCCGCTCAACCCGGCAAATGCGCCTGCAAATCCGCCACCTGCGCCGCCGTCAACGGCCTTATCCTCTCCCGCCTGAGCATGAGAAAGAGCTTGGCCGTCTCCTCGAGCTCCTCGGTCGCATAGACGGCGTTCTCCAGCGTGGTGCCGGCGACGACCGGCCCATGATTGGCGAGCAGCACCGCATGATGCTTGCCGGCGAGCGTCTCGACCGCGGGGCCGAGCGCCGGGTCGCCCGGGCGGTAGTAGGGGACGAGCGGCAGCGTGCCCACCCGCATCACGTAATAGGCGGTGATCGGTGGGATACAGTCCGCGGGATCGATGTCGGCGAGGCAGCTGACCGCCACCGAATGGGTCGAATGGAGATGAACCACGGCTGTCGCATCGGCGCGATGCTTGTACATGCCCTGGTGCAGAAAGGTCTCCTTGGTCGGCTGGTCACCGCTGACATGCCGCCCCGCAGGATCGAGCTTCGCCAACCGTGCCGGGTCGAGCGTGCCGAGCGTCGCCCCGGTCGGCGTCATCAGCCAGCCGTCGTCGAGCCGGACCGAGATGTTGCCGGAACTGCCGAAGGTGAGGCCGCGCTCGAAGATCGACCGGCCGAAGCGGCAGATGGCGTCGCGCAGCCGGGTTTCGCTCATGGCCGCTTCCGTTCGCCCGGCATGTGATCAAAGGCCTTGGAGAGAAAGTCCACCGCCCCGAAATTGCCGGATTTGAGCGCCAGCGCCAAACGCGGCTCGCCGAGGCTGACACAGGCCGGCACCCCTGGATCGATCTGCGGTCCGATCGCCAAACCCTCGACATCCAAGGCCTTGACCACCGCCCCCGAGGTCTCGCCGCCGGCGACGACCAGGCGACGCACGCCGAGGGCGACGAGACCCTTGGCGATCGCCGCCATGGCCTGCTCGATCAGCATCCCGGCACGCTCACGCCCGAGGACCTGCTGCGCTTCGGCCACGTCCTCGGGCGGGGCCGAGGCATAGATCAGGACCGGACCCCGACCGAGATGCTCCTTCGCCCAGTCGAGTCCCAGTTCGCTCGCGTAGCCGTCGGCGAGCGCAAAAGGATCGAGCCTTTTTGCCGGATGCGCCGTCGCCATGTGCTCGATCTGCTCGAGCGTGGCGGCCGAGCAGGAGCCGGCGAGCACTGCCTCGAAGCCGTCGACGGCCGGCAGAACCGTGGCATCGCGGGCCTGAAGCTTGCCGGCACGGCGAAAATTCTCGGGCAGGCCGAGCGCAATCCCGGAGCCGCCGGTGATCAAGGCATGGCCGGCCATCGCCTCGCCCAGATGGAGGAGGTGGCGATCGGCCACGGCGTCGGTGACGGCATAGCTGACACCCTCCTTGCGCAACGCCGCGAAACGCTCGGCGATGGCTTCAGGACCGGCATCCACCACGGCGAACGGCACGAGGCCGACGCGCCTTTCCGTCTGCGCAGCCATGGCGCGGACGAGATTGCTCTCGGTCATGGGTGTCAGCGGATGGTGGCGCATGTGCGTGTCGGCCAAGAGCTTCTCGCCGACGAAGAGATGACCCTGATAGAGCGTCCGGCCGGTCTCCGGAAAGGCCGGGCAGACCACGGCGAGATCGGTGCCGAGCGCCTCCATCAGCGCATCGGCCACCGGCCCGATATTGCCGTCGGGGGTCGAATCGAAGGTCGAGCAGTACTTGAACAAGATCTGCTGTGCCCCGGCGTCGCGCAGCCAGGCGAGGGCCGCGAGCGACTGGTCGACGGCATCCTGGACCGCGCAGCTACGGGACTTCAGCGCGATGGTGACGGCATCGGCATCCGGCACGAGCGTGCCGGCGGCGGGCACGCCGATGAACTGGACGGTGCGCATGCCGCCCTTGACCAGCGTGTTGCACAAGTCGGTGGCGCCGGTGAAATCGTCGGCGATGCAGCCGAGCAGAATGGCCAAGGCGGCTCTCCCTGATCGTTCGAGAGCAGTCTAGTGACCGTCCAGATGCCGGCGCAAGCGGGCGAGGACGGTATCGAACATGGCGTCGGTCAGCCGGCCCGTGTTCATGTTGTAGCGCGAGCAATGATAGCTCGACGCCAGGACGAGATCCCGCCCGACGTCGTGCCAGGCGGCGTGGGCGAAGCCGAACGCGGCCGGCCGGAGACCGAGCGCACGAAGCGTCGATTCATGGGCGATACGGCCGAGGGCGAGAACCGCGCGTGGCGCCGGGACAGTGGTGAGCTCGTGCGCGAGGAAGCGCCGGCAGCTGGCGATCTCCCGACCGGTCGGCTTGTTCTCGGGCGGGACGCAGCGGACGGCGTTGGTGATCCGGCAGTCGACGAGCTCGAGACCGTCGTCGGGCCGAGCATCGAACCTGCCCCGGCTCCAGCCGAAGCGGGCGAGCGCCGGGTAGAGCGTGTTGCCGGCACCGTCGCCGGTAAACGGTCGGCCGGTGCGGTTGGCGCCGGCAAGGCCGGGGGCAAGGCCGACGATCAGGAGCCTGGCCGCGGGGTCGCCGAAGGAGGGCACCGGTGCGTTGTGCCAGTCCGGCTGGCGGGCGCGCGCGGCTTGCCGGAAGGCGGCAAGGCGCGGGCATAGAACGCAGTCGGCAGGCGGTGCAGGGCGAGGCATGGGCGGCTCTCGAAGCGGTCCGGACCAAGTGGATAGGGCGTCTGGCCGAGTCCGCCAAGTCGCGTCAGGGCCTCTTGAACGGCGATTCGCCGCTGCTTACTTGATGGTTGTCGGAGGTCGCGAGGCGACTCCGACAAGTATCGACCAGGGTGTGTCCGCGTGGAGCGCCCGACCAGTCTCGTATCGCTCAACTGGAGGATACCATGAGCATCGTTCGTTTCGACCCCTTCTTCCGCACCGTTCGTGACTTCGACCGGATGACCGGCGAGTTGCTCGGCAGTCGGGCCGGCTACGCGCCCGAATACGACATTGTCGAGCAGGGTGAGGACCGGTTCTCGGTGGCGCTCGCCGTGCCCGGCTTCGACCTCGACGAGCTCGACATCACGGTCAAGGACCGCGAGCTCGCGATCAAGGGCGAGCCCAAGGCCGAGCCGCGGGCCAACTATGTCCGCCGCGGCATCGCCCGCGTCGCATTCCAGCGCACCTTCACGCTCGGCGAGCACATCGAGATCGCCGGAGCCTCGCTCGACAAGGGCATTCTCACCATCGAACTGGAGCGCCGGGTGCCCGAGGCGATGAAGCCGCGCAACATCCAGATCGCCGCACCGCAGGCGAACCGCCCGGCGGTCGAGTCTGCAGCCGCAGAGAACGTGGCCTGACCGGGGTCTTTGACCTTCGCAACGACGCCTGACGAACAGGCGTAGCCATCGAAGCCTGGCGGGCCGATTGTCCCGCCAGGCTCATTTTCGGCTTGCCTTTCGGCGGCATCAGGGCCGAGGAAGATGGCCATGACCGATAACCTGTACACCACGCTCGGGCTGAGCCGGTCTGCCTCCGACGACGAGATCCGTAAGGCGTACCGCAAGCTCGCCAAGACATGTCATCCCGATACGAATCCCGGCGACAAGGCGGCCGAGGAACGTTTCAAGGCGATCTCCCGCGCCTATGCGGTTCTCGGCGATCCGGCCAAGCGCAAGCGCTACGATCAGGGCCAAATCGACGCCGAGGGCAACGAGCGTGGGCCGCAGGGTTTCCCGTTCGGCAACGCCGGCGGCGGCCGCGGCTGGCAATACAGTTTTCGCACCGGCGGTCCCGGCGCCAGGATGGGCGCTGACGTCGGTTCGGGCCCCGGGGCCGGGTTTTCCGGGTTCGACGACATCCTGAGCGATCTCTTCGGTGGGGCGGCGCGCGGCCGGAGCACCGGCGGGCCGCGCGGCGAGGACCTCAAGCTCGCGGTCACCATCGACTTCCTCGACGCCGCCAAGGGCACCAAACGCCGGCTCGCCCTGCCGGATGGCCGACATCTCGACGTCACCATCCCGGCCGGGGTCGAGGCGGGCCAGGTGCTCAGGCTGAAAGGTCAGGGCATCGCCGGCGGCGATGCGCTGATCGAGGTGCAAGTGACGCCGCACGAGGGCTTCCGGCGGGAAGGTCTCGACATCCATCTCGACCAGCCGATCCCCTTGTCCCAGGCGATCGCCGGCGGCAAGGTGACCGTTCCCACCATCGACGGTAACGTCGCCGTCACGGTGCCGGCCTGGACCAGCTCCGGCAAGGTGCTCAGGCTCAAGGGGCGCGGCATCCAGAAAGGTGGCCACCGCGGCGACCAGCTGGTGCGGCTCGAGATAGCACTGCCCGACAAGCCCGACGCGGCCCTCGAAAAATGGGCCAGCGGCAAGGTCAAGACCAAGGCATGAGCGGAGCGCCGCTCTCCCGATCGTCAGACCCGGCTGCCTGCTAGACGTCGAACTCCAGCCGCAGGCGGGTCTGTCCGGGGGCCCGCTCCAGTGCCGCGGCGTCGGCACCGGGTACCTCGACCGGCACCCAGCGCGGCGGTCGTCGGCTCGCCCGCGGGTCGACCGGCACCGGGCCGGTGACCGGGCGGTGGAGGACGATCGCCAGGCGCAGCTCGTCGTAGCGGACTTCCAGCGTCAGCCGAGACGGCGGCAAGCTTTCGCCGGGCTGGCTGCGCACGATCTCGCCGATCGCGATCAGGGCCCGCTCGACGACGTCCTGTCTGAGGCCCCAGCGGCCGGCCTGCTGCTGCAGGAAAACGGCGATCTCGCCGGCGCCGTTGGCCACGTCGTCGATGGCGAGGCTCGCCCGCCGGCCGATGCCGATGCGAAAGACGAGGTTCAAGACGATGGCCACGGTCATGCCGAGCGCCAGGCCGGAGCTGGTCAAGGGGCGGATCACCGCCGGCATCGCTGCGGCGAGCTCGGGCAGGGCGCGCAGGCTGACGGCGACGATGATGGCACTGCCGACCACCATGGTGCGACGCCGGTCGAGCACCCGCGAGCCGATGAGCTCGATGCCGTTGGCGAACATGTAGATCGAGGCGAACAGCAGCACCCCGCCGATCACCATGGTCGGCAACAGGTCGAGCAGGACGGCGATCTTGGGCATGCAGGCCATGGCGAGGAGCCAGAGCGCCAGGGCCAGCGCAATCCAGCGGCTGGTGGCACCGGTCGCCCCGGAGATGCCGACCGCACTCGTCGCCGAGTTCTGCCCGGTCGAGCCCAAAAGGCCGGCCGAGATGCTGGCGAGCCCGTCGCCGAGCACGCCACGCTGCAGATTGCCGGCGTCGGGCCTGGTCCAGTCGGCGTCGTTCAGGCGTTGGGCGGTGCTGACCGCACCGATGGTCTTGAGCGTCGAGGCGAAGGCGGCGAGGGCGAACGCCACGAGCAGCATCGGATCGAGGCTGAAGGACCATTGGAGATGCCCGAGGCCCGGCAGGGCCAGCCACGGCTGTCCTTCGAGCCGGGGCAAAGCATCCGGCGCCATGACGCCGAGCGGTGCCGCCAGGGCGACGCCGGCGGCCATGCCGATCAGGGCGGCGTAGAGCCTCAGCGAATCGGCGCCGAAGACGCTGATCAGGGCGGCCACGCCGAACGTGGCGAGGCCGATGCCGACGCTGGTCTGCAGGCCGATGCCGGGCTCCGGATGGACGATCTGATCGAGCGCGATGAAACCGGCCTCGAGCCCGACCAGTGCTACGGTGACGCCGGCAACCTCGGGCGGGAAGAGGAAACGCAGCCGGCGAAGGGCGGTCGCCAGTCCGACCTGCAAGCAGCCGGCGAACAAGGTCAGGCCGAAGACCAGGGGCATGCCGCCGGCCGTGGCTGCGAGCATCGAGGCCGGGAAGTAGTTGACCGAGCAAAAGCCGGGCACGAGGTAGCCCGAGCCGAAGCGGCCGAGCGGGAAGGCCTGGATCAGCGAGGCGATGGCGATCGCCAGCATCGACATGGCGAGGATGCCGGACAGGGACGCGGGATCGACGCCGGCCGCCCGGGCGACGAGCAGCGGCACGACCAGGGACGAGGTGACCACCGCCATGTGCTGCAGGCCCAGGAGGAACAGGGGCAGGGGCGGCGGCCGATCGTCGACGGTGTAGATCAGGCCGCTCGGCCGGCGCGGCGCCGATGGCGGCGTAGCCGGTAAGGTCGGCTCGACGATCGGCGGCGTGGATTGTCGCGGTGGAAGAGGTGCCGCCGACTGGGTCATCGGGCTCTCCCCGCCGGATCACCGGCGTGTTGCGGTCAGGCCGGAACGCCTTTCCGGACCGTGATGGTCGATCCACATGGGCCGATCCGTGTCCTCATTCACAAAGGCCTGTGTCTTCGACGAAAAGAGCTTCGTCCGCACAGCCGGGCCTGGCCCACAAAAGTGGCGGGGAGGGCAGGTTTGTCAACTACACCGCAGGTGCACGAAGCTCGACGCGATCGCTGTCGCCCCCGGTTCGGCAGAGGCGGCGAGCGATCGTCGCGGCCGGGTTCAGGAGCCCTCCTCGACCGGGCTCAGGCGGTAGATGCCGCCGTCGGCATCGTCGGTCAGGACATAGACGAGGCCGTCGGGGCCGACGCGGACGTCGCGGATGCGACCGATATCGCCTTCGAGCAGGCGCTCCTCGTGGACCACCTCGTCGCCGTCGACCTCGAGCCGGGCGAGGAGCTGGTAGGCCAAGGCGCCGACCAGGAGATCGCCCTGCCACTCTGGGAAGGCGTCGCCGGCATAGAAGGCCATGCCGGAGGGTGCGATCGACGGGTCCCAGACGTGGATCGCCGGGGTCATGCCCGCGGCCTCCTCAGCCCCGACCGGGCGGCCGCTCGCATATTCGCGGCCCTGGCTGACCACGGGCCAGCCGTAATTGGCGCCGGCCTCGATGACATTGACCTCGTCGCCGCCGCGTGGTCCGTGCTCGTGCAGCCAGACCGCACCGGTTTCCGGGTGCACCGCCATGCCTTGCGCATTGCGGTGGCCGAAGGAGTAGATTTCGGGCAGCGCACCGGCCCGGCCGACGAACGGGTTGTCGTCGGGCACGCTGCCGTCGTCATTGAGCCGCAAGAGGCTGCCGGCGTGATCGCCGAGCGCCTGGGCGCGCCCGCGCTCGCCGCGGTCGCCGTGGGTGACGAAGAGATGGCCGGCTTCGTCGAACGCCAGCCGCGAGCCGAAGTGCCGCCCACCGCTGGCCAGCGCGTTGGATTCGAAGATCACCTCGGTCCCCTCGAGCCCGCCGGCAGCAAGGCGGCCGCGGGCGACGGCGGTGGCCGCACCGCCGTCGCCCAGATAGGCGTAGCTGAGATAGACGAGGCGATTGTCGGCGAAGTCCGGGTGCAGCACGACGTCGAGCAACCCGCCCTGGCCGCGGGCGAAGGCGGTCGGCACGCCGGCGAGCGGCTGCGGGACGAGCTCGAACGCCTCGTCGACCAGGCGGAGCCGGCCGGCCCGCTCGGTGACCAGCATGCCGCCAGTCGGCAGGAAGACCATGCCCCAGGGGTGATCGAGCCCGCCAACCAGCCGCTCGACGCTGAAGGTTGCCTGCTCGCTCTCGACCCGCTCGAGAATCTCGGTGGCGCCGACGCTGCCGCCGACCTGCATCGAGCCGCACGAGGTGAAGAAGCCTGCGGCGGCGCCGAGCAGGCTGGTCGCGAACAGACGGCTGAGCCGCATGACACCCCTCTCTGGCTTTTGGAGGATCAACCTCACAACTTAATAAGTTTGGCGCCGCTGCCCAGGGGTGGGCGTGGGTTCAGCTGGGCTCGGCAGGGCGCCGCCGTCGGCGAGGCGGTGGAGGGCCGCTAGGTCGAGCACCAGGAGTTCTCCCTGGCCGCGGCGGATGATGCGGTGCCGCTGCAGCTCGCTCATCGTCCGCGACACCGCCTCGCGATGCGTGTTGATGCGATTGGCGATGTCGACGTGCTTCGGCGCCGGGACGATCCGCGCCGTGTCGGCGCCGAGCCGATTGACCTCGGCGAGGCGGAAGAGCTCGGCGCACACCCGCGTCGGCACCGGGGCCGCCAAGAGCTGCAGGCGGCGGTTGAGCGAGCGGATGACCCGGGTCAGGCGGCCGAGTATCGCCATGGCGAAATCGGGGTGCTGCCGGAGCAGCCGGTTGAAATCGGCCGCACTCAGCCGGGCGAGCTCGGCCTTGGCGACCACGGTCATGTCGGCACCGCGCGGTGCACCGTCAATGGCCGAGAGCTCGCCCACGAGGTCGCCTGGGAAGAGGTCGTGCAACACCACCTCACGCCCGGAGTGCGAATAGCTGGTCAGCCGAACGTGGCCGGCGAGCACGATGTAGACGATGTGCTCCTCGTCGTTCTGGGCGAAGACCGTCGCCCCGGCCGGGTAGCGCTGAAGCTGCAGGTTTCGCTGGATCTCCATCAGCACCGCCTCGTCGAACCGACCGAACAACGGGTGTTGCCGCAGCGTCTCGAGACTGATCGCTGTCATTCGCTGGTTGCGCCGCATGCGCCCGCCACGCCGACGGCGCCGAAGGCACCTCAGGCATGCGCAAGCGGATACCGCCTCCCTGACATTCCCGGCAAAGCCTGCCGGTTCGTTGTTGCAACGTTGCATCGCCGCCTGGAAATGCGGCGAGACGTGATCCGTATCACAGTCCGTCGAAAGCTTGCGCCTATTCTAGCGCTGTGCCTCCCTGAACGATCAATTCCATACGGCCGATCCCGCTCAGCGCGGGGCGGCCGTTCTTTTTGGCCGATGTCGTCAACCCCTGCCGATGCCCTCAACCCCTGCCGATGCCCTCAACCCCTGCCGATG
>CAZNWE010000085.1:0-15922 GCA_964576715.1 uncultured Geminicoccaceae bacterium
TGCATCAGGTAGAGCACGGGATCGCGGGCGTCCAGCATCACCGGGTCCTGGCCGGTCCTGAAGAAGCGTTCACGCCCGGCGTCGCGGTCGGGACCCTTGGCCACGCCGATCAGCGTCACGCCTTCGATGCCGAGCTCGTCCAGCACACCTTGGGCCACTGCGAGCTGACCCGCACCGCCGTCGACCAGGACGAGGTCTGGCCAGGTGCCCGACTGGCGCTCCGGGTCCTCCTTGACGAGGCGGGTGAAGCGGCGGGTCAGGACTTCGCGCATCATCGCGTAGTCGTCGCTGGCCCCCGTCTCCGGGGCCTTGATGGTGAATGTCCGGTACTGCTTCTTGTCGAGTCCCTCGGGGCCGGCGACGACGAATGACCCCACGGCGTTGGTGCCCTGGATGTGGCTGTTGTCGTAGATCTCGACCCGCTCCGGCACGGCAGCGAGGCCGAAGCGTTCCGCCAGCTGCGCCAATAGCCGGGCCTGCGAGGCATGGTCGGCGAGCCTGCGGGCCAGCGCCTCCTTGGCGTTGCGCCTGGCGATCTCGACCAGATCCCTGAGCGGGCCGCGCTTGGGCTCCCGGACCTCGACCTTGCGTCCGGCCTTGACCGCCAGGGCCTGCTCGAGCAGCCCGATCTCGCTCGGTGCGAGGCTGACCAGGATCAGCTTCGGCGGCAGCCGCTCGCTGTAGAACTGGGCGAGAAAGGCGGCCAGGACGTCGGCCGGCTCGGCATCCTTGGTGTGCGCCGGGTAGTAGGCCCGGTTGCCGTAGTTGCGGCCGGCCCGGTAGAAGAAGGCCTGAACGCAGACCTGTCCGCCGTCCTCGTGCAGCGCCACGACGTCGGCATCCTCGACCGCACCCGTATTGATGCCCTGCTTGGCGGCGATGTGCGCGATCGCCTTGAGCCGGTCGCGCAGCACCGCCGCCTTCTCAAAATCCAGCCGCTCCGCCGCGGCAGCCATCTCGGCCTGCAGCTTGGCCTGCACCTCGCGGGTCGCACCACCGAGAAAGCTGCGCACATCCTCGACGATCCGCGCATAGTCCGCCCGGTCGATGCGGCCGACACAGGGGGCGGAGCAGCGCTTGATCTGGTATTGCAGGCAGGGTCGGCTGCGGTTGACGAAGATCGAATCCCGACAGCTGCGCAGCGGAAAGGCGCGGAGCAGCGCGTTCAACGTCTCGTTCACCGCACCGGCGGAGGCGAACGGGCCGAAATAGTCGGCACCGTCGCGCTTGCTGCCCCGGTGCTTGCCGATCATCGGGAACGCGTGGCCCCAGCGCAGGTAAAGGTAGGGAAAGCTCTTGTCGTCGCGCAGGACGATGTTGAAGGTCGGCCGGTGCCGCTTGATCAGGTTGGCCTCGAGCAGCAGGGCTTCGACCTCGCTGCCCGTGGTCACGAACTCCATGGCCGTGGTCAGGGCCACCATGCGCTGCAAGCGGGCGGGCAGCGCTTGCGGCTTGGTGTAGGCCACGACCCGCTTTTTCAGCGATTTCGCCTTGCCGACGTAAAGCAGCGCCCCCTTGGCATCCATCATCCGATAGACACCCGGAGCGTTGGGCAAATGCGGCAACAGGCTGGCGATCAGGGCGGCACCGGCGAGCCCGCTGCCGTTGGCCGTTGTGGGGTCGAGATCAAGCAGCGCCATGTCGGGTAGGTGCGCATCCCCGCTAGCCGGGTCAAGCCGGACCGGCGGGGATGCGGTGCCGAGAGCGGCCGCCTCAGGCGGGCACCGCCGTCAGCAGCGTCTCGTCGCCCGGGTCGCGAACCTTGCGCAGCAACGCCACTTTCAGCTTCTGCAAAGCGCGGTGTTCGATCTGCCGCACCCGCTCCTTGCTGATGCCGAGCCGCCGGCCAAGCTCCTCGAGCGTGCGACCGTCCTCGCGCAGCCGCCGCTCGTGGATGATCGTCCGCTCGCGCTCGTTGAGTTCCTGCAGCGACTCGCGCAGCCAGGCGGTGCGTGCCTTGTTGTCGTGCCGGTCGCCGACGACGTCCTCGGGGCTCGGGCGCTCGTCGGCGAGAAAGTCCTGCCAGACATCCTCGCCGGTCTGGCTGATCGTCGCGTTGAGCGACTGGTCGCCGGCCGAGAGGCGCATCTCCATCGACGCCACGTCCTCGACATTGACGGAGAGCGCCTCGGCGATCGAGGCGCGACCGGCGTCGGTCATCGCACTGCCGAGCCCGTCGTCGATCTTGGCCCTGAGGCGGCGCAGATTGAAGAACAGCGATTTCTGCGCGGCGGTGGTGCCGGTACGAACCACCGACCAGTTGCGAAGGATGTAGTCCTGCATGGCGGAGCGGATCCACCAGGCGGCATAGGTCGAGAAGCGCACGTCGCGCTCCGGCTCGAACCGCGCCGCCGCCTGCATCAGGCCGACGACACCCTCCTGGATGAGATCACTCATTGGCAGGCCGTAGTTCTTGAACCGGCTCGCCGCGCTGACCACCAGCCGCATATAGGCCTTGATCAGTTCGTGCAGCGCCGCCTCGTCGCCGTCGTTCCGCCACGCCCGGGCCAACTGCAATTCGTGCTCGCGCGTCAGCAGCGGCGCGTTCATCGAATCGCGGATGATCTTCCGGCTCGCCTGCTCGGTACCGCCCCGGTCCATGAATGCCATCCGCTACCTCCTGAGACGCTTTTCGGCGGGCTGCCACCGCAGCCGGCCGGTTCCTCCACCGTCCCCCTTGCACTCCCGGTATACGCCCAGGGTTGCAGACGGGATCAGGCGAGGCAAAGGGAATCACGGTCTAGTGATGGAAAATTAACGGAAACTAATGCTGGCACTGCTCGCCGGCGGCTTCGAGGCCGCTCAGCCGGGCTCGGTGAAGAGGTGCTCGAGCCCGGCCCGGCTCGCCTCGGCGACGCCGCGCTCGGTGATCAGGCCGCTGACCAGCCGGGCCGGCGTGACGTCGAAGGCGTAGTTTGCGGCCGGGCTGCCGTCCGGCGTGAGTTGCACGCGTTCGAGGCGGCCATCCGCCGTGCGGCCGCTGATCACCGTCACCTCTTCGGCCGCGCGCTGCTCGATCGGCACCTCCCGCACGCCGTCGTCGATCGTCCAGTCGATGGTCGTGGACGGCAGTGCCACGTAGAACGGGACATCGTTGTCCTTGGCCGCCAGTGCCTTGAGATAGGTCCCGATCTTGTTGCAGACATCGCCGGTCCGGGTGGTCCGATCGGTGCCGACGATGCAGAGATCGACCATGCCGTGCTGCATCAGGTGGCCGCCGACATTGTCGACGATCACCGTGTGCGGCACTTCCTGGTGCAACAACTCGAAGGCGGTGAGCGCGGCTCCCTGGTTGCGCGGCCGGGTTTCGTCGACCCAGACATGCAACGGAATGCCCTGCTCTTGCGCGGCATAGATGGGTGCCGTGGCAGTCCCGCGGTCGATCGTGGCGAGCCAGCCGGCATTGCAGTGGGTGAGCACGTTCACCGGCTCGCCCGGCCGCTTGCTGGCGGCGGCCGCCTCGATCAGGGCGAGGCCGTGCCGGCCGATGGCGCTGCAGATGGCGACATCCTCGTCGCAGATCGCCGCCGCCCGGGCCATGGCGCGGGCGAACCGCTCGTCGTGCGGCCGGTTCTGCAAGGCCTCTTGCATCTCGTTGAGCGCCCAGCGCAGGTTGACCGCGGTCGGGCGGGTGCGCCGCAGTCGGGCGATGGCAGCCTCGAGGCCGGCATCGGACGGCTCACGGCGCATCGCCAGGGCGACACCATAGGCGGCGGTCGCACCGATCAAGGGCGCGCCTCTGACCTGCATCGTCTCGATCGCCACGGCAGCACTCTCGAGATCGCTCAGATCGACGACTGCGACCTCGTGCGGCAGCCGCGTCTGGTCGATGATCTGCACGGTGCGGCCGTCCGCCGCGACCCAGATGGTCCGATAGTGCGTGCCGTCGATCTGCATCCCTCTCTCCCGCCTGGTGGCACTCGCCAATGGCCAGTTTAGCGGACCGCCGGTCTTTCCGCGACACTGCTTGCGACTCAGAACAAAATCCTATAATAGGATCGCGTAACCTGCAAAAGGAGGTGCACATGGCTCCGGTTCTCAGGCGCGGTCGACGCGGCCAGCCGGTCGAGCGGCTGCAGCGAGCGCTCAAGGCTTCGGGCTTCGCCCCGGGGGCCATCGACGGCCATTTCGGTCCGGCGACGGCAGCCGCACTGATCGGCTTTCAGCGGGCCCATGGCCTGCTCGCCGACGGCATCGCCGGCCCCTTGACCTGGGCCCGTCTCGAGGGGGGTGGCGGCGGCGCGCCGGCCGATGTCACCGGTCAGCTCACCGTCGAGCTCGTGGCCGACATGTTCCCGTTCACCCGCCTCGATGCCATCGCCCGCAACCTGCCCTTCGTGGTCGACGGCCTGCGCCGCTTCGCGGTGGTCGAAGCACCCTTGGTGCTGATGGCGCTGGCCACCATCCGCGCCGAGACCGAGACCTTCGAGCCGATCGACGAGCTGCCGTCGCGCTTCAACACCTCGCCCACCGGCCATCCCTTCGACCTCTACGACAACCGCATCGATCTCGGCAATCGCGGTCGGCCGGACGGGACTCGCTACCGGGGTCGCGGCTTCGTCCAGCTCACCGGGCGGGCCAGCTACGCCGAGCTCGGCCGGCTGATCGGTGCCGGCAGCCAACTCGAGCAGCAGCCCGAGCGCGCCGGCGAGCCGGTCACCGCCGCCCTGGTTCTCGCGGCCTGTCTCGCCGCCCGACGGCTGCCGATCAAGGAAGCACTGCTCGATGGTGACCTCGGGCGCGCCCGCCGGCTCGTCAATGGCGGCCGGCACGGGCTCGAGCGGTTCGTCGAGGCGTTTCGTGTCGGCCAGAACCGCATCGTCGACGACGTCTGGTGGCCACGCCAGCCGGTCAGCCACGGCGTCGACGACTATTCGGTGGCGGTCGACGCCGTCGCCTGAATGCTGGCAGCCTTGGCGGTCACCGCCTCGATGCTCGGGATCTGCGGTGCCTGCTTGACCAGATCGACGGCGAGCAGCAGGTTGCGCCGCTCGCAAGCCGCGCGCAGCGGCTGCTCGGCGATCCACTCCATGTCGATATTGTGGGCGAGGCCGAGGGTGCGCCGGATCATCGAGGTGCCGGCATAGCCGAGCGCGTCCTCGAACAGCTGGCGCATGAACAGCTGCTGCGCCTGGCCGAGCGAGTGCCGGCCGGCCGTGCCGTCGTCGCCAGCCTCGAAGAGATCGGGTGGGTAGGCGTCGCCGGTGCGATTGGCGCTCCAGAGCTCGACGAAGCGCCTCTCGAAGCCGTTCCAGAACCGCTCGATCACCTCGAGCGTCCACTGCCGGTAGGCGTCGCGCTCGCCCGGCTCGGCCTCGTGCCCGGTCTGGCTGAAATAGCTCAAGAGCAGGTTGCCGATCAGCTTGCCGACATCGAAGGCGATCGGCCCGAAGAACGCGAACTCGGGGTCGATCACCCGGGTGTCGGTCGCCGTCACCATGATCGAGCCGGTGTGCAGGTCGCCGTGCAACAGCGCCTCGCCGTGGCACAGGAACTTGAGCTTGAGGCGCGAGACCGCCCGCTTGAGCTCGGCATCGCCGCGGATCGCCGCCGCCACATCGTCGAGCTCGGGGCTGGTCCAGCGATTGAGCGGGGCGATCCGGTAGGGATCGGTGAAGATCAGGTCTTCGGTGATCTTGCAAAGAGCGGTGTTCGCGGCGAACAGCGCCATCAGCGGCTTCTTCTCGGCCGCCGGCAGCGCCAGATCGGAGGTGAAGTAGAGGCTCTTTGCGGCATAGTCGACGATGTGGTCGACGAAGGCCGGGTAGACCACGGCGTCGATCATGCCGCGCCGCATGATGATGTGCGGCTTCAGGCGCTCCATCACGATCAAGAAGAGTGCCGGATCGTAGTGCAGGATCTCGGGCAGCCGGCCGCTCACCCGCAGCGCCTGGATCTGCGTCGCCTGCTGCTCGAAAAACGCCCGCTCCAGCGGCAGCGGCCAGCTTTCGCCGACCAGGCGCACATAGGGCAGGGCCTGCTTGACGCAAATGTCACCAGCCGGACCCTCGACGATGAAGACGAGGTTGAGATTGCCGTCGCCGACCTCGCTCACCTGCCAGTCGCCGGGCGCGCCGCCGAGCCGCTCGGCGATCGCCGGCAACGCGGCGAGGAACGCCGGCAGTGCCGCCTCGTCCAGGGCACGGTAACCGGCTGGCGTGTCGATGGTCATGCTCCACAAACCTCCCTGGTCACCTGTCCGCCCAAGTGCAGAAGCGTCTCAGCGTTGCCCAGCACTGGGCGTCCGCGCCGGGCATCCGCAAAGGACCCAGCGCGCGTCGATCGACGCGAGCGACCGTGCTATGCCAGAAGCCGGCCAGTGGCGCAAACCACCAGCAGTCGCACGCCGCCACCGACCCCCAACCGAGAGACACAAGCCGATGCCCGTTCTCGACCCAGCTCTCGCCCGGCCGATCTGGTGGACCAGCTTCCTCCTGGGCGCGGCACTGGTCGGCTCGATCCTGGTGTTCGGCAGCCGGTTCCTCATCCCGCTCGCCATCGCCTTCATGCTGTGGCTGCTGATCAACGCGATCAGCAAGGTCTTCGCCCGCCTCGCGGTCGGCGGGTTGCGGCTGCCGCAGTTGCTCTGCCGGCTGCTGGCGATCCTCACCATGGCCGGCCTGTTCTGGCTGATCGTCGACATCGCGGCGCGCAACGTCGCGGAGGTGCGCAACGCGGCACCCCTCTACCAGGCGAACCTCGTCGATTTGATCGAACGGACGAGCGCGCTCTTCAACATCGAGCAGCCGGTCGTCGACGAATTGATCGGCCGCATCGACTTCGCCAACGTCGTCTTCTCGATCACCACGGCGCTGGGTGCACTGCTCGGCAATGTCGGGCTGATCGCGCTCTATGTCGCCTTCATGCTGCTCGAGCAGCGCAATTTCGACCAGAAGATCGACGGGCTGTTCGCCGATGCGCGCAGGAGTGCAGCACTGCGCCAGTCGCTGACCGAGATCGAGGACCGCATCGAGCGCTATATCTGGATCAAGACGCTGGTCAGCCTCGCCACCGCCGTGCTCTGCTGGCTGGTGCTGGCCCGCGCCGGCGTCAACTATGCGAGCCTGTGGGCGCTCGTCGTCTTCCTCTTCAATTTCGTGCCGAATATCGGCTCGCTGTTCGCGGTGATCCTGCCCGCCCTCCTGACCCTGCTGCAGTTCAACGACTGGGGCATCTTTTTCGGCGTCACCCTCTCGCTGACGCTGATCCAGGCGGTGATCGGCAACTATGTGGAGCCGCGACTGATGGGCACGACGCTGAACCTCAGCCCGCTGGTGATTATTCTCTCGCTCACCTTCTGGGGCGGGATCTGGGGGGTCGCCGGGATGTTCCTCTCGGTCCCGATCACCGTCATCGTCGCCATCGTGCTCGCCAAGTTCGATGCGACCCGGCCGGTGGCGGTGCTGCTGTCCAGTCGAGGCGAGGTGCCTCCGACACCGTCGCAGGAAGCAGCCGGGGTCGCTCGCGGCGACGATGGTGGAGCCGACCGGGATCGAACCGGCGACCTCTAGAGTGCGATTCTAGCGCTCTCCCAGCTGAGCTACGGCCCCACGACCGCGCCGGATATCGGCGGCGTGATCGCGGGTGTCAAGCGTCTTCGCGCAGCGCACAGGGCCCCGGGCGGCCGCGGCAGGCGCCGGCGTCGGCAGCCGAAATCCTTGTCAGCAGCCGGGCCGGGGCGTAAGTCCCGGGCGGCAGGCGAGGCGTCCACCTTCGGCTCGCCACGACGCCGATCGTGCCGCCACCCGCTCGTCACCATGCCGCTCGGCCGGAGACCCGATGATCGCCATCTACAATCTCGTCAACACCGTGATCACCATCTACATCTGGCTGCTGATCGCCATGGTGGTGCTCAGCCTGCTCGTCACCTTCAACGTGGTCAACACCGGCAACCGTTTCGTCTACACGATCGGCGACTTCCTGCATCGCATCACCGAACCCTTGCTCCGCCCGATCCGCAACATCCTGCCGAATCTCGGCGGCATCGACATCTCACCGATGGTGCTGATCCTCGCCCTCTACTTCATCCGTGACCTGGCCTTCCAGTTCCTGGTGTTGTGAGGCAACTCGGTCGGGCGCGCTCGCGCCGGCCCGCTGCCCGGGCCGGTTGCCAGCGTAGAGACGGCTGGCCAGGTATTGGCCCAGCGCGAAGCGGGTGAGCACGCCGATGGCGGCGGCCACCGGCACCGCCAGCATCACCCCGAGAAAGCCGAACAACGAGCCGCCGGCGAGCAGCGCGAAGATCACCCAGACCGGATGCAGCCCGACCCGCGAGCCGACCAGCCGCGGCGTGAGGAAATTGCCCTCGATGAGCTGGCCGAGGCCGAAAAGGCCAGCGGTGAGACCGAGCATCAGCCAGGCGGTCGGCCCGAACTGCACGCCGGCGAGGATGATCGAGGCGATAAAGCCGGTGATCGAGCCGACATAGGGGATGAACGAGATCAGCCCGGCGACGAGGCCGACGACGAGGCCGCCCTGGAGACCGAGTGCGGCGAGGCCGAGGCCGTAGAACAGGCCGAGCAGCACGCAGACGGACATCTGGCCGCGCAGGAAGCCGGCGATGCTGCGATCGATCTGCCCGAGCAGATCGCGGATCGTGCCGCGGTGATCGCGTGGCAGCCAGCTGTCGACGGTGTGGACGAGGTGGTTCCAGTCGCGCAACAGGTAGAAGCTGACGACTGGCGTGATCACCAGGAGCGAGACGATGTTCAAGAGCACCGCACCGCCCGAGGCGAGCCCGCCGAGCAGCCCGGTTGCCCATTCGCCGAGATTGCCGGCATAGGTCTTGAGTGCCTCCTGCAGCTCGGCTTCGGTGGCGAGGTCGAAGCGGGCGCGGAACTCGTCGACCCATGGGCCGAGCCAGCCCCAGCCCTGCTCGATCAGCTGCGGCAGGCTCGTCGAAAGCCGCCGGACCTGGCCCTCCACCACCGGCACGAGCAGGAGGACGGCGCCGAGGAGCAAGAAGACGAAGGCCGCGGTGAGCAGTGTCGTCGCCAGGGTGCGCGAAAGCCCCCAAGCCTCCAACCGGTCGGCCAAGGGATCGAGCAGATAGGCGATGACCAGCCCGGCGACGAACGGCGTCAGCACATCGCGCAACAGCCAAAGCAGGCCGACGAACACGGCGAAGCCGGCGAGCCACGCGAATGCCTGGCGGGCCGGGGTCATCGGACGGGTCTGCGAAAACGGCGCAATACGACGCGGCTCCATTTTTGGGACCCACCGTCCTTGCCCGAGCGCGCCGGCGGCTGTCGAGGCGGCGGTGGCGCGGACAAGGCTGGTGACGCCCGGCAAGCTGCCTTGCAGCGGCGGTGTCCTCGCTCGGCCCCTCGGGCCGTGGTCGGCGGCAACGGCCCGGCTCAGCGCTTCTCCAGGGCGACGCTGAGCACCGGCCTCGTGTTCAGGGTCTGCAACACCACGCAGTAGCGCTCGGTGAGCTTCAAGAGCGTTGCGAGCTGGTCCTCGGCGGCATCGGTCTCGACGTCGAACCGCAGGCGGATGGCGCGAAAGCCCACCGGCGTCTCGCGGTCGACCCCGAGCGTGCCGCGGAAGTCGAGATCGCCCTCGGCGGTGACCCGGGCGGCCGCGAGGTCGATGCCGAGGGCCGTGGCGACCGCCTTCAAGGTCACCCCGGCGCAGGCGACCAGGGCCTCGAGCAGCATGTCGCCCGAGCAGAGCTCCATGCCGCTGCCGCCGGTGGCGGGGTGCAGCCCGGCGGTCTGGATGGCGCGGCCGGTCTCGACCTTGCAGGCGATCGCCTGCTCGTCGACCGTGGCCGTGGCCCTGAGGGTGAGCAGCGCGGCCTCGGGGTCCTCCTGGTAGCGCGCCTTCAGCGGCGCCTGAAGGGCACGCAGGGCGTCGGCGTCGATCATGCAAGGTCCTCCCGGTACGATGGTGGTCGTTCACCCGCCGCCGGCGGCAGCACCGGCCGGGCGGCGCAAGTGCCAAGGGCTGTCGAGGGGATGCAGCAGCTGGTGGCGGATGGCAATCGAGGCGTCGTCGCGGCCATGCCGCTCCCGTCGCGGTCCGGCAGGGCGGCTCAGCCGGCGGCGGCCGCCGGCTCGGCGAGGTGCGCGTCGAAGGCGGCGAGCGCGGCGATATTGATCATGTCGGAGACGGTGGCGTTCATCGGCAGGATCTGGATCGGCTTCTCGAGGCCGATCAGCAAGGGGCCGATCACGGTGCCGCCGCCGAGTTGCTGCAGCAGCTTGGCGGCGATGTGGGCGGTATGCAGCGCCGGCATGATCAGCACGTTGGCCGGCCCGGTGAGCCGACAGAACGGGTAGAGCGACATCAACTCGGGATCGAGGGCGACATCGGCCGACATCTCGCCGTCATATTCGAAATCCACCTGTCGGTCGTCGAGGGCGCGCACCGCATCCCGGACCTGGGCGGCCCTGGTGATCGGCGGATTGCCGAAGGTCGCGAAGGAGAGCAACGCCACCCTGGGCACGAAGCCCATCTTGCGCGCCACCTCGGCGGTCTGGATCGCGATATCGGCAGCGGTGTCGGGGTCGGGCAGCTCGTGCACCGTGGTGTCGGCGATGAACACGGTGCGGCTCTTGGCGATGATCATCGTCACCCCGAAGATCCGCTGGTGCGGCCGCGGGCTCACCACCCGGCGGATGTCGCGGATCACCGTGTTGTAGCGGCGGGTCAGGCCGGTCACCATGGCATCGGCGTGGCCGGCCGCCACCATGCACGCGCCGAAGACGTTGCGATCCTGGTTCACCAGCCGCTGGCAGTCGCGGTACATCAGCCCGTTGCGCTGGTTGCGCGCATAGAGCAGCTCGGTATAGGCGCGGGTGTGGGGGCTGAGCTTGGCGTTCTGGATCTCGATCCCGTCGAGGTCGGCGCGGCTCATGCCGCGCAGGGTCTCGGCGATCAGCTCCTCGCGGCCGATCAGCACCGGCCGGCCGAGGCCGCTGTTGCGCCAGGCGAGCGCCGCGCTGATCGCCTTCTCCTCCTCGCCCTCGGCGAAGACCATCCGCTTGGGGTCGGCCTTCACCCGCTCGATGATCAGCTGCATCCGGCTCGCCGTCGGGTCGAGCCGCGAGCGCAGGCTCTGCCGATAGCGATCGAGATCGTCGATCGGCCGCCGGGCGACGCCGCTCGCCATCGCGGCCTCGGCCACCGCCGCCGGCACCGCCGCGATCAGCCGCGGGTCGAACGGGGTCGGGATCAGGTAGTCGGTGCCGTAGCGTAGCCGCCGGCCGCGATAGGCCGCGGTCACCTCGTCCGGCACCTCTTCGCGGGCCAGGGCGGCGATGGCGCGGGCGGCGGCGATCTTCATCGCGTCGTTGATCGTCGCTGCCCGAACGTCGAGCGCGCCCCGGAAGATGTAGGGAAAGCCGAGGACGTTGTTGACCTGGTTGGGGTAGTCGGAGCGGCCGGTGGCGACGATGGCGTCGGCGCGGACCGCCCGGGCCTCCTCGGGCGTGATCTCGGGGTCGGGGTTGGCCATGGCGAAGATGATCGGGTTCGCCGCCATCGACCGGACCATCTCGGGGGTGAAGGCGCCGCGGACCGAAAGCCCCATGACCGCGTCCGCCCCGGCCAGGGCGTCGGCCAGGGTCCGCGCCTCGGTCGGCACCGCATGCGCCGACTTCCACTGGTTCATGCCGGCGGTGCGGCCCTGGAAGATCACGCCCTTGGTGTCGCACAGGATGACGTTCTCATGCGGCATGCCCATCGCCTTGATCAGCTCCACGCAGGCGATCCCCGCCGCACCGGCGCCGTTGACCACGAGCCGTGCCGCCTCGAGCGAGCGGCCGGTGAGATCGAGCGCGTTGATCAGCCCGGCGGCGGCGATGATCGCCGTGCCGTGCTGATCGTCGTGGAACACCGGGATGTCCATGAGCTCGCGCAGGCGCTGCTCGATCACGAAGCATTCCGGCGCCTTGATGTCCTCGAGGTTGATGCCGCCGAAGGTCGGGCCCAAGAGCTTGACGCAGTCGACGAAGGCGTCGACCTCGGCACTGTCCACCTCGAGGTCGATGCTGTCGATATCGGCGAAGCGCTTGAACAGGACGGCCTTGCCCTCCATCACCGGCTTGGCGGCCAGGGCACCGAGATTGCCGAGCCCGAGAACGGCGGTGCCGTTGGAGACGATCGCCACGAGATTGCCCTTGACCGTGTAGTCGTAGGCCTTGGCCGGGTCGGCCTGGATGGCGAGGCAGGGGGCGGCCACCCCGGGGCTGTAGGCGAGCGAGAGGTCGCGCGCGGTGGTCAGCGGCTTGGTCGCGGTGATCTCGAGCTTGCCCGGCCGGCCACTGGCATGCAGCGCCAGCGCCTCGTCGCTGGTCACCGTCTCGCTGTGGTCGGTGGTCTCGAGCGTCGCCGGCAGCTCGTCGGCGCCCATCGTCTCGTCGGCGACCGCGGGCAGCTGGCGGCGGTGGTCCGATCCCGGCTCCGGCGTCGGTCGTCCGCTCGTGGTCATCGCGCCATCCTCCGTGTCGCCGCTCGTCGCGGCCAGCTCAGCGACGGTCACTTAGCCGGCCTGTCTGGTGCTGGACAAGGCCGCTGCCACCGTGCGGGCAATTAACCGGTTCTTCGGGGCTGTGTGCGACGCTGCGGGGGCGTTGGAACGTGCCTCGAGGTCGGCTCGGAGGTGACGGCATGGACCTGAAGGGCAGGCGATGTGGCGGTCGCCGGCCGAGCGGCACGGTCGACCGGTCGATGATCCTGGCCGCAGCCGGCGGTGGTGCCGCGGCGGCGGGCGGGCTTGCCAGGATGTCGCCGCAGGTCGATGCTGTGCTGCTGGTTGCGGTGGCCGCCGGAGACAGCCCTCATGCCGCTTGCGAAAACCATCGATCTCGATGCCTACAAGCCGGCGGAGATCGCCCGGCGGATCGAGCAGACGGGGGTCGCCAAGGCGCGTCTCGGCCTGGTCGAGACGCTGACCCTGGGCATCCTGGCCGGCGCCTTCATCGCCCTCGGCGCCGCCTTCTTCCTCCTGGTCGTGACCGACAGCGGGTTGGGTTTCGGGCCGTCCCGCCTGCTCGGCGGGCTGTGCTTCTCGCTCGGCCTGGTGCTCGTGGTGATCGCCGGGGCCGAGCTGTTCACCGGCAACAACCTGATCGTCATGGCCTGGGTCGACCGCAAGGTGACGACGGCGCAGGTGGCGCGCAACTGGGCGCTGGTCTATGTCGCCAATTTCGTCGGTGCGGTGGGCACCGCCCTCATGCTGACGCTCGCCGGCACGCTGCAGTTGGCGGATGGGGGGCTGGCCGCGACGGCGTTCGCCGTGGCCGAGGCCAAGACCGCGATCGTCTGGCACGAGGCCTTCTTTCGCGGCGTGCTCTGCAACGTCCTGGTCTGTCTCGCCGTCTGGCTGACCTTCGGGGCGCGCGACGTCGGTGGCAAGATCATCGCCATCCTGCTGCCGATCTCGGCTTTCGTGGCGCTCGGCTTCGAGCACTCCGTGGCCAATATGTTCTTCATCCCCTTGGCGATGATGAACGGCGCGCCGGCCATCGGCTGGGCCGACCTCGTCGCCAATCTGTTGCCGGTGACGCTGGGCAACGTGCTCGGCGGCGGCGGCCTGGTCGGTCTCGCCTACTGGCTCTGCTATCGGCCGGGCCGGAGCCCCGGCTAGGCGGCCTGCCGGCGCGGCGATGCCGTGCCGCTCCGGACGCGTGGCGCAAGATTAACGGTTTTCCATCATCCCGGAAAACGCTAAGAGCGCGCCCGACGCCTTCCGATCCGAGCCCCTTCCGATCCGATCTTTGGAGTTGGTACCAGGAATGACCGACACGACCGCCGTTCGACGCCCGCGGACCCGGCGCTGGTTGATCGGCGCCACCGGCGCTGCCGCCTTGCTGACAACGTCGCCGCTCGCCGCAGCCGGCCTGCCCGCCGGGCTGCGTCTCGACCGCTTGCGCCTGCACAACCTGCACACCGAGGAGCGGCTCGACCTTCGCTTCCGCCAGGGGCGTGGCTACGACCGCCGGGCGCTCGCCGCGCTCAATTACCTGTTGCGCGACTGGCGGCAGGACGAGGTGCGGGCGATCGACCCGAGCTTGTTCGACATGATGGCCGAGATCGCCGCTCGCGCCGGGCAGCCCCCGCACTTCGCCATCGTCTCGGGCTATCGGACACCAGAGACCAATGCGATGCTGCGGCGCCGGGGCGGCGGTGCGGCGAAGTATAGCCTGCACATGCTGGGGCAGGCGATCGATCTGCGCCTGGAGGGGGCCAAGCTGCCGCGGTTGCGCCAGGTGGCGCTGGAACTCGCCGCCGGCGGTGTCGGCTATTACCCGCGCTCGGGCTTCGTCCACATCGACACGGGCGACGTGCGCAGCTGGGCCGGCTGAACCGGACGCGACACGCAGCGCCGGCAGGTCGATGGCCGGCGACAGCGCGCTGCATTCGCCGGCACCACTGCCGGGCGTTGCCCGCGTGGCAGTGCTGAAAAGCGTCGCAGCGCAACGAAGTGTTCATCTTCTTACGCCACCTTCCGCGGCTGGCAGGACCATGGTCGTCCCGCCCGCTGCGCTCTGCGGGCGAAAACTGCTTGGAGTTTAGGTCGGACTTTGTTATTCAATCTGTAATCGAATCAGCTGGGGGCCAACATGATCAAAGAGCACGGTTGGACGGCAGACTGTCCGGAGCGGTCGGCCGCGCGACTCCTCGACCGTTTCGCCGGCGACCTGGCGCGGGTCGAGCGCTACATCGTCGACGAGCGGCTGGCGGCGGCGTTGCGCGAGGACGACTACGACAGCTATCTCTATTGGCGCTGCATCAAGAGCATCTGTGTCGGGCTGGCGGCCGAACGACGATTGGAGGAGGCGACCGGGCGCCGGTCGGCGATGCCCGGCCTCGCCGGCGAGCTCGACAGCACCCTGGCGCCGGCCGCCTGAGCCGCCGGCCTCGACCACGGCCGCAGGCGTCGGCCGGCAGCGGCGAGCCGTCGAGCTGGCGCGGCGGGCAAGCCACGGCCAAAGTGCTATACTCGTTCGCGTCTGGCACTTTGGGAGAGTTTCGATGACTGCCTTGGCCGATTCAGCGGCGCCGGCTGTGGCCGCCGCACCTGCCGTGTTCGACTGGGCCGATCCCTTCCGACTGGTCGATCAGCTCGACGAGGGCGAGCGGCTGATCCAGGCGGCGGCTCGCGACTATTGCGAGAAGGCGCTGCTGCCGCGCGTGCTCGAGGCCAACCGGCACGAGGTGTTTGACCTGGAGATCATGCGCGAGCTGGGCGAGCTCGGGTTTCTCGGTTGCACCCTGCCCGAGGCCCATGGCGGTGCCGATGCCTCCTACGTCGCCTACGGGCTGATCACCCGGGAGGTCGAGCGGGTCGACTCCGGCTACCGCTCGGCGATGAGCGTGCAGTCCTCGCTCGTCATGTACCCGATCTTCGCCTACGGCGACGAGACCCAGAAAAAAAGGTTCCTGCCCAAGCTCGCCACGGGCGAGCTGGTCGGCTGCTTCGGCCTGACCGAGCCCGACCACGGCTCCGATCCCGGCGGCATGACCACCCGGGCGAGAAAGGCCGAGGGCGGCTTTCGCCTGTCCGGTGCGAAGACCTGGATCACCAACAGCCCGATCGCCGATCTCGCCATCGTCTGGGCCAAGGACGACGCCGGGGTGATCCGCGGCTTCATCGTCGAGCGCGGCATGCAGGGCTTCGAGACGCCCAAGATCGAGGGCAAGTTCTCGCTGCGCGCCTCGGCGACCGGCATGATCCAGCTCGACGACTGCTTCGTGCCCGAGGCCAACCTGCTACCCAACGTCAAGGGCCTGAAGGGCCCCTTCGGCTGTCTCAACCGCGCCCGCTACGGCATCGCCTGGGGCACCATGGGGGCGGCCGAGTTCTGCTGGCAGGCGGCCAGACGCTACACGCTGGACAGACAGCAGTTCGGCCGGCCCCTGGCCGCCAACCAGCTGATCCAGAAGAAGCTCGCCGACATGCAGACCGAGATCG
>CAZNWE010000086.1:0-15803 GCA_964576715.1 uncultured Geminicoccaceae bacterium
CCGAGGCGCTCGAGGCCGAGCTTGCCGATGCGACCGCTGTGCTCGCCGCCGAGCGCGAGGCGGCGGCTGCCGACGCGCGTGACGCCACCCAGCGGACCGAGGCGCTCGAGGCCGAGCTTGCCGATGCGACCGCTGCGCTTGCCGCCGAGCGCGAGGCGGCGGCTGCCGACGCCAGCGCGGCGGCGCAGCAAATCGCCGCGCTCGAGACCGAGGTCGCCAACCTTGGCACCACGCTGGCCGCCGAACGTGACGCCGCGGCTGCCCGGATCGATCAGCTCGAGAGTGACAGCGCGGCGCGCCAGCAGACGCTCGTCGCCGAGCGGGATGCGCTGGCGACCAGCCTTGCGGCCGAGCGCGCGGCGGTCGCCGCGTTCACGGCCGATCATCAGGCCCTGGCCGCCGAGCGGGACCAGCTTCGCGCCCTGCTCGACGAGCGGCAGGCTGCGGGCGCCGCCGACGAGACTTCCGCCGAGGCAGCGTTGGCGGCGCTGGAGAACCGCAATGCCGAGCTCAGTGCGGCCGTGGCGGCCGCCGAAGCCGAGGCGGATGCGGCGACCGAGCTGGCGCTCGAGGCGACCCGGCTCGCCGAGCAGGCGGCCGATGGCGACCAAGCGGTCGCGACGGAACGCGACGCCGCCGTCGCCCGCGCCCAGGAAGCCGAGGCCGAGCTCGCACGGCTGCGCCAAACCAACGCCATGCTCGAGGAAGACCGGGCAACGCTGGAGAAAGCGACCCAGGACGCGCTCGAAACGCAACGTGAGGCGCACGCGGCGGCGCTGGCCGGGCTCGAGGCGGAGCGCGACCGGCTGCGCGATGCCCTGGCCGAGGCCGAGGCCGAACGGTTGCGGCTGATCGCCTTGACCGAGAGCCGCGAACCACCGCCGCCCAATGGTGCGCAGCCTGACGGTGCGACGCCGGCAGCACTCCGGGCTGCCAACGAGCGGATCGCGGCGCTCGAGGCCGAGCTCGAGGCGACCGTCCGGCTGGCCGCCGAGTTCGCCACGGATGGGACGGGCGACACGGCCGGCGCTCGGGCCAGCGATGCGGCAGACGACGGGGCAGCACTGCAGACGGCGCTGGCGCGGCTCGAGGCCGTCAACCAAGAGCTCGCCGACACCCGGTCGCGATTGCAGACGCTGCAGGCGCTCCTGTTCAGCGAATGGCCGGTCAAGCCGCGCCAGGCACCGCGGTAGGTTGCGGTTGCCGATTCAGGCCAGGGCTAGAACGTCTCGGCCGGGAACAAGCTGGCAATGGCGGCATTGTTGATCTCGACCGGATAGCGGCCGCGCAACGCCGCCTCGTACTGGACCAGGATATCGTTGGCGATCCCGGCTTCTGTGTCGGTCGCCACCGCACTGGCCGCCGCGGCATCGGGGACGTTGACGGTATCGGTTCGAAGGATCGCCTGGCCCTCGACCACCGGGACCGGCTCGCGGGCAAGCTCGCCGGCCTCGGTGGCGAACAGGGTGGCCACCGCCTCGGGCGTCAACCCGGCCGCCGCGCCATCGGCTGACCGGCGCACCGGCTCGAAGTCGCGCAGGGTGACCTCGTCCCCGAGTTCGCTGGCGATCGCCTCGAGCGTCCGTCCGGCTCGCGCATCGGTCATGATCCGGTCGACGCGTGCGGCCGCCGCCGCGTCTTGCTCGCGCTGCCGCCAGAGCGCGACGACCTCGTCCCTGACATCCGCCAGCTCGCGGCGCTCAGGCTCCTGCACCGCATCGACCCGAAACATGAAAAAACTGCCGTCCGCGGTCTCCTCGAGCAGCGAGAGCTCGCCGACCGGTGCCTGAAAGATGGCCGCCAGGATCTCTTCGCCCGGGGCGTCCGCCAGCGGGCTGCCGTCCGGGCCGCGCCCCATGGCGTCGATTGCCTCGAAGCGATGCAGCTCGAGCCCGAGCGCGGCCGTGGCATCCTCTAGCGTCGCGCCGGCGGCGACCTCGTCGTCGAGTGCCGCGGCGAGCTCCGGCAGCTGATCGAGCGCCAGATCGAGCGCCAGATCGCGCTGGATGTCGTCGCGGACCTCGGCAAAGCTCTGCACGACTTCGGGCTCGACCTCGATCAGCCGAAAAAGATGCCAGCCGAATAGGCTTTCGACCGGCTCGCTCACCTCCCCCTCGTCGAGCGCGAAAATAGCATCGGCGAACGCCGGCGGCAGATCGGCGGCAGTCGTCGGCCCGAGGGTCGAGTAGGTCAGCCCGTCTGCTGCCATGGCCGTGGCGAGGTCGGCGAAGACCGCGCCCTCGTCGAGCGCCGCCGCCGCCGCCTCGATCACCGCCTGATCGCTGGCCAGGAGCTGACCGGCGCGCCGCCGCTCGGGCCGGGTGTAGAAATCCTGCCGTGCCTCGTACTCGGCCAGCAGGCGCGCTTCCCCGATCTCGATCTCGTCGATGATGGTCTCGGTGGTCAGCGTCGCCAGGCTGACCGCGCGATACTCCGGCGCGGTGAAGCGCGCGGCCTCCTCCTCCAGCAGGGTGTTGAGGGCGGCCTCGTTGGGCTCGCCCACCGGCATCGCCGCGCGCGGCACCACCAGGACGGTGCCGCCGCGGGTCTCGCCGCGGTACATGCCCAGCCGCTCGGTCAACGGCGCCGGTGCTGCCGCGAGCGCGCGCAGCGGCTCGAGCACGCGGTTGCGACCGATATCGCGGCGCACCGATTCGACGAATTGGGGCTCGCTCAGGCCGGCCTGGCGCAGGAAGCTGTCGAACCGCAAGCGATCGAAGCTGCCGGCCGACTGGAAGAACGGATCGGTCCGGATCGCGACCGCCACTTCGGCGTCGGACACGCCGAGCCCGAGATCCTGCCGGTGCCGATCGAGCAGGGTGCGCGCCACGACGCTCTGCAGGCTGCGATTCAAGAGGCCGAACGACGCCGCCTGCTGTCGGTCGATGGGCGTGCCGAGCTGCTCGCTCAGCGCCCGCCGATCGTTCTCGAAGGCGCGATCGACCTCGCGCAATGGCACCTCGATGCCGTCGACCGTGGCCGCGACCTCGGCGTCCTGCCCGCCCATGAACACGTCGCCGATACCCCAGACGGCGAAACTGGCGATCAAGACCAAGAGAAGCGCGCGAACCAACCAGCTGCTGGCGCGCCTGCGCATGGCATCGAGCATCGTAAGCCCCTTGTCGGCAGATGACGGTCGGCAGATGAAGCGCTGGCGTGGAGCCGAAATCATCTCGCGGCGCCGGTTACACTCTATCTATGCGATGGCCGGCTCGACCGCAATCGACCACGCCGCCGGCGAGAACGGGCGGCGCCGGATGCATCGGCTTGGACAGGGCTACCAGGATGTGCTAGGGCGCCGATGTTTTATGACAAGTCGTGAGGATGCGATGCCGTTGGCACGGCCGGTCGTGCTCGGGAATTGGAAAATGAACGGGCTCAAGACGGACGGGCTGGCGCTGGTCGGCCAGCTCGCCGCACGCGCCGTGCATCCTTCCGGCACACTCGGCGTGTTCCCGCCGGCGACGCTAATCGCTCCGGTCGCGCAGCGACTGAGTGCCACACGCATCATCGTCGGTGGCCAGGATTGCCACGACCAGGAAAGTGGCGCCTTTACCGGTTCGATCAGTGCCGCGATGCTGGCGGATGCGGGGGCGACGGCGGTCATCGTCGGTCACTCCGAGCGGCGACATGGGCTTGGCGAGGACGACGCGCTGGTCAAGGCCAAGGCGGCGGCAGCACTGGCGCAGGGGCTGCTCGCGGTGGTCTGCATCGGTGAAACCGAGGCCGAGTATCTGGCCGGCGAGCGCGATGCGGTGTTGACCCGCCAGCTCGACGGCAGCCTGCCGGCGGGGGCTACGGCCGAGACGCTGGTCGTCGCCTACGAGCCGGTCTGGGCGATCGGCACCGGCCGGACGCCGAGCCTGGCCGAGATCGACGACACCCACAACCGCTTGCGCGTCCTCTTGACCGAGCGGGTCGCGGGCGGTGCGCATGTGGCATTGCTTTATGGGGGCTCGGTCAAGGCCGACAACGCTGCCGACATCATGGCATTGGCCCAGGTCGATGGTGCCCTGGTCGGCGGGGCCAGCCTGGACGCCGAGAGCTTCTGGAGCATCTACACGGCCGGAGGCGGGGCCTAGGCCCGGCACGGCTGAGCGAGACGGGACCGATGACGACCATACTCCTGGTAATTCATCTGCTCATCGCGATTGCCCTCGTCGGTGTGGTGCTGCTCCAGCGCAGCGAGGGCGGTGCTTTGGGCGGCCTCGGCGGGACCACCATGGGGGGCATGATGAGCGGTCGGGGGACCGCCAACCTGCTGACCCGGACGACGGCGATTCTGGCCGCAGGCTTCATGGTGATGAGCCTGCTCTTGGCCGTCGTCGCCAGCGGCGCCCGTGCGCCGACCTCGATCCTGGACGGCCCGAACCCGTTCGACACGGTGCCGCAAGACGTGCCGACGGCGCCTGTGGAGCCGCCGGCACCCGCTGCGCCACTCGCTGATTGAGGCGTCCTGGGCAGGGAGCGGCGCGTCGGCCACGGTCGACGCGGCATCCGTTGTACGCGCCGCTTACGGCCTTGCCCCGGTGAGCGCGAGCATGGATAGTGTCGCTTGATGCCACGCTTTGTTTTTATCACCGGCGGTGTCGTCTCCTCGCTCGGCAAGGGTCTTGCCGCGGCCGCCCTAGGTGCCCTGCTGCAACTGCGTGGCTACAAGGTCAGGCTGCGCAAGCTCGACCCCTATCTCAATGTCGACCCGGGCACCATGTCCCCCTATCAGCACGGCGAGGTGTTCGTCACCGAGGACGGGGCCGAGACGGACCTCGATCTTGGTCACTATGAGCGCTTCACCGGCGTGCCGGCGCGGGCCTCCGACAGCGTTTCGGCCGGCCGGATCTACTGGACCGTCCTCACCCGCGAGCGCCACGGCGACTTTCTCGGCGGCACCGTCCAGGTCGTGCCGCACGTCACCGACACGATCAAGGAAGTGATCCTCAACGACGTCGCCGATGCCGACATCGTGCTCGCCGAGATCGGCGGCACGGTGGGCGACATCGAGGGCTTGCCCTTTCTCGAGGCCATCCGTCAGTTGGCCAACGAGTTGCCACGCGGCGAGGTGGCCTTCCTGCACGTGACCCTCGTCCCGTTCATCAAGTCGGCCGGCGAGCTCAAGACCAAGCCGACCCAGCATTCGGTGCGCGAGCTCCGGGCGATCGGTATTCAGCCGGACATCCTCCTCTGCCGTTCGGAGATGGAGCTGACCGCCGAGGCGCGCCGCAAGATCGCCCTGCAATGCTCGGTCCGCGTCGATGCGGTGATCCCGGCCTACGATGCCGAGACCATCTACGAAGTGCCGATCAGCTACCATGCCGAGGGGTTGGACAACCGGCTGCTCGAGGCGCTCGGCCTGCCCGAAGGCGACGAGCCCGATCTCGCCGCCTGGCATGAGATCATCAATCGGGTGAAGCGGCCGGAGGGCGTGGTCAAGGTCGCCATCGTCGGCAAGTACACCGACCACAAGGACGCGTACAAGAGCCTGAACGAGGCGCTGGCGCATGGCGGCATCGCCAACAATGTCCGGGTCGATCTCGACTGGATCGACGCCGAGCACTTCATCGCCGTCGATGCCTCCGACCGGCTGCAGGGGGTGCACGCCGTGCTGGTACCTGGCGGCTTCGGCGAGCGGGGTGCGGAGGGCAAGATCGCTGCCGTGACCTATGCGCGGACCCGCGGCCTGCCGTTCCTCGGCATTTGCTTCGGCATGCAGCTCGCCTGTATCGAGGCGGCGCGCAACCTCGCCGGGATCAACGGCGCGAGCTCGACCGAGTTCGGCGCCGCGGCGGACCCGATCGTCGGCCTGATGACCGAATGGGAGCGGGACGGCGGCGATATCGAGCGGCGTGCCGAGGACGACGACAAGGGTGGGACGATGCGGCTCGGCGCCTATCCGTGCGCGCTCGAGGAAGGCAGCCTGGTGCGCCACATCTACGGCGTTCCCTTGATCGCCGAGCGCCACCGCCACCGCTACGAGGTCAACACCCGCTACCAGGCGCGGCTCGAGGCTGCCGGGCTGCGCTTCTCCGGCATGTCACCCGACGGTCGGCTGCCCGAGATCATCGAGCTGCCGGGTCATCCGTGGTTCGTCGGTGTTCAGTTCCACCCCGAGCTGCGCTCACAGCCGATGCACCCGCACCCGCTCTTTGCCGATTTCGTCCGCGCCGCGCGGGCGCAGTCGATGCTTGTCTGAGGAACCAACGGATGACACGCGACGTTCGGGTCGGCGCCGTGACGATCGGTCAGAGCCGGCCGCTGACGCTGATCGCCGGACCTTGCGCCATCGAGAGCCGCGACCACGCGCTGGTCATGGCCGAGCGGCTGGTGGCGCTGACCGGCAAGCTCGGCATGCCCTTCGTCTTCAAGAGTTCGTTCGACAAGGCGAACCGGACGAGCGCCGGCGGCGCCAGGGGCGTCGGGCTCGCCGAGGGGGTCGCCATCCTTGGCGAGATCAAGGCCCACTTCGGTTGCCCGGTGCTCACCGACATCCACGAGGCGGGCCAATGCCGGCCGGTGGCCGAGGTGGTCGACATCCTGCAGATCCCGGCGTTTCTCTGCCGGCAGACCGACCTCCTGCGGGCGGCGGCCGAGACCGGTGCCGTCGTCAACGTCAAGAAGGGCCAGTTCCTCGCCCCCTGGGACATGGTCAATGTCACGGCCAAGCTCGAGGCGTTCGGCGCCGCACGCGTCCTGGTCACCGAGCGCGGCGTCTCCTTCGGCTACAATACGCTGGTCTCCGACATGCGCGCCTTGCCGCAACTGGCGAAAACCGGCTGGCCCGTGGTGTTCGATGCCACCCATTCCGTCCAGCAGCCCGGTGGGCTCGGCGGCAAGAGTGGCGGCCAGCGCGAGTACGTCCCGGTCCTGGCGCGCGCCGCCGTATCAATCGGCGTGGCAGCGGTCTTCATCGAGAGCCACGACGACCCGGACAAGGCGATCAGCGACGGCCCGAACATGGTTCCCCTCGACAAGCTCGACGGATTGCTCGAAGACCTGATGGCGTTCGATCACTTGGCCAAGAATCGCCCCTTCACCGACCTCTAGCGGGCCGACCATGCATAAAGCCGTGTTGGTCGCGGAGCTTTCATGTACAGACCAAGCTGTTGGCGCAGCCATGACGGCAGGCGAGCGCGCCACCAGCGCGGTTTCGTCGCATGGGCGGATACGCCCCGATGCCGTTTCGTTCATGCTGGCCGCGGTCGGCCACCAATGCCGTTTCGTACAGGCGCAACAGGGATGAGACACCATGCGGGATAGCGACATCGTCAGCATCCGCGGCCGACAGATCCTCGACAGCCGCGGCAACCCAACGATCGAGGTGGACGTCGTCCTCGAATCCGGTGCCATGGGCCGCGCCGCCGTCCCATCGGGTGCCTCGACCGGCTCGCGCGAGGCGCTCGAGCTGCGCGACGGCGACAAGTCGCACTACCTCGGCAAGTCGGTTCTGAAGGCGGTCGACGCCATCAACGGCGAGATCGCCGATGCCATCCTCGGCATGGACGCCATCGATCAGATCGCCATCGACACGGCGATGATCGAGCTCGACGGCACCGACACCAAGGGCAGGCTCGGTGCCAACGCCGTTCTCGGGGTGAGCCTGGCGGTGGCCAAGGCCGCGGCCGATACCACCGGCCTGCCGCTCTACCGCTACCTGGGTGGTGCGGGTGCCCGGGTCCTGCCGGTGCCGATGATGAACGTCATCAATGGCGGGGCGCACGCCGACAACCCGATCGACATCCAGGAATTCATGATCATGCCGGTGGGGGCACCCAGCTTCGCCGAGGCGCTGCGCATGGGTGCCGAGGTCTTCCACGCGCTGAAAAAGGCGCTCAAGGACGCCGGCCACAACACCAATGTCGGCGACGAGGGCGGCTTCGCCCCCGATCTCCCTTCGGCCGAAGCGGCCCTCGGCTTCCTCGAGAAGGCGGTGGCGGCGGCCGGCTACAAGACCGGCGACGACATCGTCTTCGCCCTCGATCCCGCCGCCAGCGAGTTCTACGAGAACGGGGTCTACAACATGGCCGGTGAAGGCAAGCAGCTGGATGCCGGCGGCATGGTCGACTTCTATGAAGCATTGTGCGGCAAGTTTCCGATCCGCTCGATCGAGGACGGCCTCGCCGAAGGCGACTGGGACGGCTGGAAGCACATGACCGACAGCATGGGCAAGAAGCTGCAAATCGTCGGCGACGACCTCTTCGTCACCAACCCGAAAATCCTCGCAGAGGGGATCGAGAAGGGCATCGCGAATGCCATCCTGGTCAAGGTCAACCAGATCGGCTCGCTCACCGAGACCTTGGATGCGGTACGGCTGGCAACAGCCAACCGCTACCGCTCGGTGATGTCCCACCGCTCGGGCGAGACCGAGGATGCGACCATCGCCGACCTCGCCGTCGCCACCTGCTGCGGCCAGATCAAGACCGGCTCGCTGTCGCGCTCAGACCGCCTCGCCAAGTACAACCAGCTGCTGCGGATCGAGGAGGAGCTCGGCCCGGCCGCCGTCTATCCCGGCCTCGCGACGTTCTAGAGGCTGGCGCCAGCATGTCGTCCGCGGATGTCCTCGGCTACCGGATCTACCGCCTCAAGCGCGAGGCCGGCAGGCATTGGCTCGGTGTTCTGCTGGTCTTCGTGCTCGCCTACTTCGCCTATCACTCGATCCATGGTAGCCGCGGCCTGTTCGCCTGGGTGGACCGCCATCACGACTTGGAGATCAAGCGGCTCGAGCTGGAGAGTGTGCGCGGCGAACGCCAATGGCTCGAGACGCGCGTTCGGGCCCTCGGTGCCGCCAACGAGGAGCAGGGCATCGCCGTCGACCTGCTCGAGGAAACCCTCTACGAGCTCGGGTTCGTCTACGAGAACGAGTTCGTCATCCTCGAGCCGCCGCGCACCGACTGAGCGTCTGCTCGAGAGGCCTTGGTTGCGGTTGACGCGTTCGGCAGTGAGCAGGCGCCGCAGCCAGGCTCGCCGTGGTGCGGCCGGCGATCGGCTTCGGCCTTGCCGCCGAGCTTGCTCAATGCCCCGGCATCCGGCTGGGCGCCCATGGTCGAGCGCAGGTCGATGCCCGCAACGAAAACGTCTCCAACAGCCTCTAGCTGGCGGCTCTGGCGGTTGGCGCAGCCTTGCATGGGCTGCATGCGCGGCGCGCCGCTGGTATGGTCTGGTTTCTCCTCTATAGTCTGTCCGGTCAACGAGAGACGAACCGCAACGGGAGGGCCGTCGTCTAATGAATGCGAGCAAAACCGGCAGCCGGGCCCCGGCCCGCGGTGCCCGAAAGAAGGCGGCCGCCGCGACCGATGCCCAGTGGCTCGCGTTCTTCCGCGAGATGCTGCTGATCCGCCGCTTCGAGGAAAAGGCCGGCCAGCTCTACGGCATGGGCCTGATCGGCGGCTTCTGCCATCTCTATATCGGCCAGGAAGCGGTCGCCGTCGGCATTCAGAGCGCCTTGACCGACAAGGATTCGGTCATCACCGGCTACCGTGACCACGGCCACATGCTGGTCTGCGGCATGGACCCCAGGAACGTCATGGCGGAGCTCACCGGACGCATCACCGGCTACTCCAAGGGCAAGGGCGGCTCGATGCACATGTTCGCCAAGGACAAGAAGTTCTATGGCGGGCACGGCATCGTCGCGGGCCAGGTGCCGCTCGGCACCGGCATCGCCTTCGCCCACAAGTATCGCGAGGATGGCGGCATCTGCACCGCCTATCTCGGCGACGGGGCAGTCAACCAGGGGCAGGTCTACGAAAGCTTCAACATGGCGGCGTTGTGGAAGCTGCCGATCGTCTACGTCATCGAGAACAACCGCTATGGCATGGGCACCTCGCAGGAGCGCGCCTCCGCCGGGACCAAGCTCTGCGAGCGCGGTGCGGCCTACGGCATTCCCGGCGAGCAGGTCGACGGCATGGACGTCACCGCCGTGCACGAGAAAGCCCAGGAGGTCACCGCCTTCGTCCGCGACGGCAACGGCCCCTTCGTTCTCGAGGCCATGACCTATCGCTATCGCGGCCATTCGATGTCGGATCCTGCCAAGTATCGCAAGAAGGAAGAGCTGCAGGAGTATCGCGAGCAGCGCGACCCGATCGAGAATCTGCGCGCCAGGATCCTCGACGCCAAGCTCGCCGACGCCGAGGCACTCAAGGCCATGGACAAGGAAATTCGCGACATCGTCAACGATGCCGCCCGCTTCGCCCAGGACAGCCCCGAGCCCGAGCCCGAAGAGCTCTGGACCGACATCCTGCTCGAGGCTGAGGTTGCCACGGTCTGAGCGCATCGCTGCGCCAACTGAACGTCTGATCGGGGAAGGCTGAACCGATGCCCACGGAAATCCTGATGCCGGCGCTCTCGCCGACCATGACCGAAGGCAATCTCGCCCGCTGGCTGAAGCAGGAAGGCGACAGCGTCGCCGCCGGCGACGTCATCGCCGAGATCGAGACCGACAAGGCGACCATGGAGGTGGAAGCCGTCGACGAGGGCAAGCTCGGCCGCATCCTGATCAAGGAAGGCAGCGAAGGGGTCGCCGTCAACACACCGATCGCGCTGCTGCTCGAGGACGGCGAGGACGAATCGGCGCTCGAGGGCTACGCGGCGGGCGGCGGCAACGGCGCCGCCGAGGCGCCCGAGAAGCCCAAGGCCGAACCGCAGGCGAAGCAGCCGGACGAGCCCAAAACTGCCCTGCCGATGGAGCCGGTGCAGCCCGAGGAGCCGGAGGTTCCCGCAGGCACCGAGATGGTCAAGCAGACCGTCAGGGACGCGCTTCGGGATGCCATGGCCGAGGAGATGCGCCGCTCCGAGGACGTCTTCTTGATGGGCGAGGAGGTCGCCGAATATCAGGGCGCCTACAAGATTAGCCAGGGCCTGCTCGAGGAGTTCGGCGCCAAGCGGGTCATCGACACGCCGATTACCGAATACGGCTTTGCCGGGCTCGGCGTCGGTGCCGCGATGGCGGGCCTCAGGCCGATCGTCGAGTTCATGACCTGGAACTTCGCCATGCAGGCGATCGACCACATCATCAACTCGGCGGCCAAGACCCTCTACATGGCCGGCGGCGAGATGGGCAGCCCGATCGTCTTTCGCGGCCCCAATGGTGCCGCCGCCCGGGTCGCCGCGCAGCACAGCCAGGAATACAGCTCCTGGTACAGCCACTGCCCCGGCCTCAAGGTCATCTGTCCCTA
This sequence comes from uncultured Geminicoccaceae bacterium, assembly GCA_964576715.1. Lineage (GTDB taxonomy): Bacteria > Pseudomonadota > Alphaproteobacteria > Geminicoccales > Geminicoccaceae > SLRI01. Next base: position 11,166 of record CAZNWE010000086.1, read on the forward strand.
CAGCGCCGCCGACGCCAAGGGCCTCTTGAAGGCCGCGATCCGCGACCCGAACCCCGTGGTCTTCCTCGAGAACGAGGTGCTCTACGGTCAGTCCTTCGACGTGCCGAAGCTGGACGACTTCGTCCTGCCGATCGGCAAGGCGAAGATCGTCCGACCGGGCAGCGACGTCACCATCGTCTCGTTCTCGCTGATGATGGCCCGCTGCCTAGAGGCTGCAGACGCGCTTGCCGAGGCGGGCATCTCGGCCGAGGTGATCGACCTTCGCACCATCCGCCCGATGGACAAGGCGTCCATCGTCCGCTCGGTGATGAAGACCAACCGCCTGGTCTCGGTCGAGGAAGGCTGGCCGCAATCCGGCATCGGCTCGGAGCTGGCAGCGGTGATGATGGAGGAGGCCTTCGACCACCTCGACGCGCCGGTCATCCGGGTCACCGGCAAGGACGTGCCGATGCCCTATGCCGCCAACCTCGAGAAGCTGGCGCTGCCGCAGACGAAGGACGTGATCGAGGCGGCCAAGGCCGTCTGCTACAAATAAGCGGCGCCAGGGAGGACTGTCATGCCGATCAAGATCCTGATGCCGGCGCTCTCGCCGACCATGACCGAGGGCAACCTCGCCTCCTGGCTGAAGAAGGAAGGCGACAGCATCGCGCCCGGTGACGTCATCGCCGAGATCGAGACCGACAAGGCGACGATGGAGGTCGAGGCGGTCGACGAGGGCAAGCTCGGCAAGATCGTGGTCCCGGCCGGCACCGAGGGGGTCGCCGTCAACCAGGTGATCGGCCTCCTGCTCGAGGAAGGCGAGGACGAGGCGGCACTCGCCGAGGTCGACACCAAGGGTAGCGGCAACGGTGCCGCGGCACCCGAGGCGAAGGACGAACCAACCCCGGCGAAGGCCGAGCCGGCGAGAGCCGAGGCCGCCCCGGCAGCGAAGAGCGGCAATGGCCAGGGCGAGCGCATCTTCGCGAGCCCCTTGGCGAGGCGCATGGCCGAGAAGGCCGGCGTCGATCTGGCCGCGCTCTCCGGCAGCGGCCCGCGAGGCCGGATCATCAAGGCGGACATCGAATCGGCGCTGGAAAAGGGTGTGGGCAAAGCCGCCCCCGCTCCAGCCGAAAAGCCCGCCGCGGCAGAGCCCCGGGCAGCACCGGCCGCCGCCGCCGCAGCCCCGACACCGGCCCCCTCCGCCGGCGCGCCCGACGCCCCGCACCAGGAGATCAGCCTCTCCACCATGCGGAAGGTGGTCGCGAGGCGCCTGACCGAGGCCAAGCAGCAGGTCCCGCACTTCTACCTGACGGTCGACTGCGAGCTCGACGCGCTCCTGAAGCTCAGGAAGGACCTGAACGAGCGGCCAGGGGCGACCTACAAGCTCTCGGTCAACGACCTGATCATCAAGGCCACCGCCATCGCGATCCGCCAGAAGCCGGCGGTCAATGCGATCTGGGGCGGCGACAGGCTCTACCAGTTCGCGGACATCGACGTCTCGGTCGCGGTCGCCATCGACGGCGGCCTGATCACGCCGATCATCAGGAAAGCCGACCAGAAGGGCCTGGCCACCATCTCCGCCGAGATGAAGGACCTCGCCTCGCGCGCCAAGGAGGGCAAGCTGAAGCCGGAAGAGTTCCAGGGCGGCGGCTTCTCGATCTCCAATCTCGGCATGTACGGCATCAAGGACTTCGCCGCCGTCATCAACCCGCCACAAGCCTGCATCCTCGCCGTCGGCGCCGGCGAGCAGCGCCCGGTGGTCAAGAACGGTGCACTCGCCATCGCCACGGTCATGAGCTGCACGCTATCGGTGGACCACCGCGTCGTCGACGGGGCGCTCGGCGCCGAATGGCTGCAGGCGTTCAAGGGGCTGATCGAGGACCCGATCAGCCTGATGCTGTGAGACCGAGCGGCGGCGACGGTCGATCGATGCAGCCCACGGCAACGGGCTGCTACAGCTTTTCGACCCGAGCACCGGTATCGCCCATGAAGATCACCCGGTAGCGATCCTCGTCGCAGGTCAAGGTCCACGCCCGCTCGTCGGGTTCGGATGCGGCCAAATCGGGCTCGGCGTCGCGCGGGTTGGTGCAGGGCAGCCCGTGGTCGCGGATCGCGATGGCGACGACCTCTGCGGCGTCCTCCTGGGCAATGACTGCGGCGGCGGCGAAAGCCACGATGAGTGCCGCACCAGCCGATCCGAAACGAACCATCCGACCATCTCCTCCAGCAGGCCAACGACAATCCGGTGACCGACCCGGTGGCCGACACCGCCGTCTCGACGCTAGCGTCGCACCCAGGCGCTGTCCAATCTCGCGTGGCCGCCATGCGCGTGAGATGGCGGCCGAAGTCGTTCGCCGCGCCGGCGTCAGTCGAGGCCTTCAAGAGCCTTGTGGAAGACCCGATCCGCCTGCTGTTCGTGCAGTGACGCCCGGCGACGACGACTTGTCCGATCGCCCGGCATCCTCCAAAAATCTTGCTGGAGGTTGCCATGGAGCTTTCGCACAAGACGACCATTCTGCTGTCTGCCGACCTGCACGACCGGCTGAAGACCGTTGCCCGCGAGCGGCGCAAGAGCCTGGGCGAGCTGGTCCGCGAAGCTTGCGTCAGGCAGTACGGCCTGAGTGACGCGGAAGACCGACTGGCTACCGTCGAGGCCATGGCCTCGATGTCGCTGCCGGTCGGCACAGTCGAAAAGATGAAGCTGCAAAGCGTCCTGCCACCGCGGGACCTGCCGGCTTGATCCCCGTCGACGCCAAGATCTTCATGTACGCGTTGGGTGCCATGCACGCCAACAAGTTGCCCGCCGTCGACTACCTGCGTCGCGTCGCCAATGGCGAGGTCGATGCGGCGACCGATGCCGAGGTGCTGCAGGAGATCCTTCATCGATACCGCGCCATCCGCCGCTGAGACGACGGCAGCCGCGTCCATGAATTGGCCAAGAGCGTGGTGCCCGCCGTGCTGCCGATCACCGCTGACAGCGTCGATCGAGCCAAATCACTGATGCAGGCCGACAGCAGCCTCGGCGCCCGCGATGCGGTCCACGCGGCAGTGGCGCTCCTGAACGGCTGCACGGCGATCTGCTGCTACGATCAGGCTTTCGATCGCGTACCCGACATGGCTCGCGTAGCACCCTTAGCCGCCGACCGGGGCGATGAACCTAGATTTCGGGCAGTTCGGGCGGCAACAGCCGGTTGAGTAGAGGCAAATTGGCGGCGACGAACGGATTGACAATCGTCAGTCCAGTCAGGGCCGAGCCGTCCTGCATGTCCTCGCTCAGAAGATGTGTGGCGCCCGCCTGCATCGATGCCGCGCAGATGACCGAATCCCAAATCTGCAGACGATGGCGGTTCGCCAAATCAATCGCCATGCGTATGACCGCCGCATCTGTGTCGGCGACCCAGAACAATGACGGCAATTCGCTCGCCGTTTGGCACGCCATCGCGAACAAGTCACGACGCTGCCGCCGTACGACGGCCAAGAACTCGCCAATGACCTGAGCCGGGAGAATACCGTCGTCGGCCGAGACTTGTTTTATCAACGATCGAGCCAAGCGACCCTTGTCGCTTTGCGGCTCAAGCTCAGCGTAGATCAGGACATTGGTGTCGAGAGCGATCGGCATCAGAGCTCGATGTCGCCATACTTGTCCTCCTCCGTGATCTTGCCGACCCGATATCCGTCGCCCTTCCACTCCGCGAAGTGGCGCTGCAGGCGCTCATAAGCGGCGCGGAACTCGGGATCGTCCAGACGGCTTGCCTTGCGCGGGCTAAGCTCCGCCACCGGCTTGCCCTGCCGCGTGATCACCACCGTCTCGCCCGCCTCGACTTCCTTGACGAGCCGCGAGAAATTCTGGTTCGCCTCACGGATCGACACTGTGCGCATCGCCGATCTCCAATGTAGCACAGTTCTACATACACTCCTGCCCCACCGGTTGACAAGTGCACCGAACCCGCCACAACCGGCGGGCAACACTATCACAGGGAGCAACGCCATGGCCGAAACATCCTTCGACCTCGTCGTCGTCGGCGGCGGCCCGGGCGGCTACGTGGCGGCGATCCGCGCGGCCCAGCTCGGCATGAAGGCGGCCGTGGTCGAGCGCGAGCACTTGGGCGGCATCTGCCTCAACTGGGGCTGCATTCCAACGAAGGCGCTGTTGCGCACCGCCGAAGTCTTCGACACTTTCCACCACGCCAAGTCGTTCGGCCTCAAGGCCGAGAACGTCAGCTTCGACCTCGAGGCCGTCGTCAAGCGCAGCCGCGGCATCGCGGGCCAGCTCTCCAAGGGCGTCGGCCACCTCTTGAAGAAGAACAAGGTCCCGGTCTTCGATGGCAAGGGCAAGCTCGCCGGTTCCGGCAAGCTCGAGGTCGAACTCGTCAAAGGCGGCAAGGAGACGCTGACCGCCAAGCACATCATCCTCGCCACCGGCGCCCGCGCCCGCCAGCTCCCGGGGCTCGAGACCGACGGCAAGCTGGTCTGGTCCTACAAGGAAGCCATGGTCCCGGACATGATGCCGAAATCGCTGCTCGTCGTCGGCAGCGGCGCCATCGGCATCGAGTTCGCGAGCTTCTTCCGCTCGATGGGGGCGGAGGTCACCGTCGTCGAGGTGCTCGACCGCGTGCTCCCCGTCGAGGACGCCGACATCTCCGCCTTTGCGCAAAAGCA
>CAZNWE010000087.1:0-15796 GCA_964576715.1 uncultured Geminicoccaceae bacterium
CGCCCGACCGGCAACGAGCCCATGCATTTCGAGGTGGATGCGTTCAGCAAACACTGTCTCTTGAACGGGCTCGACGATATCGGCCTCACCATGGTCAAGGCGAAGGCGATCGACGGCTTCGAGGCGAGGCAGCAGGCAAGCCAGCCCTGGCTCTATGCGGGCACGGCTGCCTGACCTTTCCCTTTTTTGGTACAGGTATTCGATGAATCAGGTCGGCAATCTTCTGCTTCTGCCCGGCGACGGCATCGGCCCCGAGGTGATGGGCGAGGTCGAGCGGCTGATCGGCTGGCTCGGCGACCGGCAGGGGCTGAAGTTCGAGTGCGAGCGCGACCTCGTCGGTGGGGCGGCGCTCGATGCGCACGGTATGCCCTTGGCGGAGAGCACGCTCGGCTTCGCCAAGGCCGCCGATGCCGTGGTCTTCGGGGCCGTGGGCGGGCCGCAATACGACGCCAACCCGTTCCATCTGAAGCCCGAGCAGGGGCTGTTGAAGCTGAGGAAGGAGCTCCAGCTTTTCGCCAATCTCCGGCCGGCCATGGTCTTTCCGGCCCTGGCTGAGGCGAGTTCCTTGAAGAAGGAGCTGGTCGAGGGGCTGGATATCCTGATCCTCAGGGAACTCACTGGCGGGGTCTATTTCGGTGAGCCGCGCGGTATCGAGACGCTGCCTGACGGGACCAGGCGTGCGGTGGACACACAAGTCTACTCCACCCCGGAGATCCGGCGGATCGCGGCGGTGGGCTTCGAGCTGGCGAGAAAGCGCCGGAACCACGTGACCTCGGTCGAGAAGGCCAATGTGATGCACACGGGCGTGCTCTGGCGAGAGGAAGTGACGAAGCTGCACGGCGAAGCGTTCCAGGACGTCGAGCTGCAGCACATGTACGCCGACAATTGTGCGATGCAGCTGGTGCGGCGGCCCAAGCAGTTCGATGTGATCGTGACGGACAACCTGTTCGGCGATCTCTTGTCCGATGCGGCGGCGATGCTGACGGGCTCGCTCGGCATGCTGCCCTCGGCCTCGCTCGGGGCCCCCGACCAGGCCGGGCGCAGAAAAGCACTCTACGAGCCGGTGCACGGCTCTGCCCCGGATATCGCCGGCCAAGGCAAGGCCAATCCCTTGGCCATGCTGCTGAGCTTCGCCATGACGCTGCGCTATTCCTTCGATCTCGGCGTCGAGGCCGATCGGCTGGAGAAGGCCATCGCCCGGGTCCTCGACCAGGGCTATCGGACACCCGACATCATGCAGCCGGGGATGAACGAGGTCTCGACCACGGCCATGGGCGAGGCCGTGCGCGCCGCCCTCGACGCCTCTCTCGGCTGACCTTCAGGAGCCTTTCAGATGGGCTATCGCGTTGCGGTCGCCGGTGCCACGGGTGCCGTCGGCCAGGAAATCCTGAGCATCCTCGACGAGCTGCGTTTTCCGGCCGACGAGGTGATCGCCCTTGCCTCCGAGCGGTCGGTCGGCACGGAGGTCTCCTACGGCGACGACCGGCGCCTCAAGGTCCGGGACCTTTCGACGTTCGACTTCGAGGGCGTCGATCTCGGCCTCTTCTCGCCCGGCGCCGCGATCTCGGCCGTCCAGGCACCGCGGGCGGCCGCGGCCGGCTGTGTCGTCATTGACAACACCTCGCAGTTCCGCATGGACCCGGAGGTCCCGCTGGTCGTGCCCGAGGTCAATCCGGAAGCGCTCGAGGGGTTCCGGGCCAGGAACATCATCGCCAATCCCAACTGCTCGACCATCCAGATGGTCATGGCGCTGAAGCCGTTGCACGACATCGCGCGGATCCGCCGGGTGGTGGTCGCCACCTACCAGTCGGTCAGCGGGGCCGGGCAGGAAGCCATGGACGAGCTCTTCGAGCAGACCAAGGCGATCTACATGAACGACAAGAAGGCCCCGGAGGTCTTCACCAAGCCGATCGCCTTCAACTGCATCCCCCGGATCGACATCTTCATGGAGGACGGCTCGACCAAGGAGGAGTGGAAGATGATGGTCGAGACCAAGAAGATCCTCGACCCGGCGATCGAGGTCGCGGCGACCTGCGTTCGCGTCCCGGTCTTCGTCGGTCATGCGCTCGCCCTCAACGTCGAGTTCGAGGAACCGCTCGACCCGGAAGACGCGCGCGCGGCGCTGCACGAGTTCAGCGGCGTGCTGGTGGTCGACCGGCCCGAGGACGACGAGTATGCAACCCAGCTCGACTGTGTCGGCGATCACGCCACCTTCGTCTCCCGCATCCGCCAGGACCCGACGGTGCCGCACGGCCTCTCGATGTGGGTGGTGGCGGACAATTTGCGGAAAGGGGCGGCGCTCAACACCGTCCAGATCGCCCAGGCGCTGATCGAAGAAGGCTACATCTGAGCCGGCATCACTCGACGACGTTGCCGTAGACCTCGTCGACCGGGATGGGTGTGTCGCAGGCGGCGAGCGTCAGCATCGCCCCCCGGCCCAAAAGCTGGGCCCGCCACTCGCCGTCCTCGCAGCGCCAGACCTCGATCCGCCTCGTCGTCGAGGCGACGAACAGGATCTCCTCGACCGAGGGGATGGCGCGGTAGAAGTCGAACTTGTCGCCGTGGTCGTTGGACGCGGTCGAGGTCGAGAGCACCTCGACGATCAGCTGCGGTGCCTCGATCGCCTTCCTGCCCTTCTCGCGCGGCTCGCAAGTGACGAGCACGTCGGGCACATAGCTGCGCCAGCCATCCTCGGCACGGCGGATGGCTGTAGCATTGATCACGCGGCATGGATCCCGAAGCCGGCCGCCGAGGAGACTCGACACCCGGGCAATCAGCTCACCGTGCTCCGGCGTGCCCGACGCCATGGCGACAGGCTGGCCGTCGACCAGCTCGTAGCGCTGATCCGTGCCGTCCTCCCAGTCGAGAAACTCGTCGACGGTCATTCGCCTCGCGGAAAGCTCGCGCATCCAAATCCTCCTGCTCCGAGCCGGATGCTAGCACGGTCGGCCGCGGCCGCGTAGCCGCCGGCGGCATCATTTGCTACGACCCTCGGCATGGCGACCAACCTGCACGAGTTCACAGTCTCCGAGATCGCCTTCGCGCTGAAGAAGACGATCGAGGACGCCTATGGCCTGGTCCGGGTCCGCGGCGAGATCTCGGGCTTCAAGCGGGCTGCGTCGGGCCATCTCTATCTGGCGCTCAAGGACGACAAGGCGGTGCTCGACGGGGTCTGCTGGCGCGGCACGGCGACCCGGCTGGGCTTCAAGCCGGAAGATGGCCTCGAGGTGGTCTGCACTGGCCGGCTGACCACCTATCCCGGCCGGTCGCGCTACCAGCTCGTCATCGAGCACATGGAGCCCGCCGGCGTCGGCGCGCTGATGGCGCTGTTCGAGGAGCGCAAGCGCCGGCTCGAGGCGGAGGGGCTGTTCGATCCGGTACGAAAACGGCCGATCCCCTATCTTCCCACGTGCATCGGCATCGTTACCTCGCCGACCGGCGCTGTGCTCCGCGACATCCTGCATCGGCTCGCCGAGCGCTTCCCGGTGCGCGTCCTCCTTTGGCCGGTGCTGGTCCAGGGCGAGGGTGCGGCCGAGCAGATCGCCGAGGCCATCGCCGGCTTCGACCGGCTCGCCGGGTCGGGTGCCATCCCGGCGCCGGACGTCCTGATCGTGGCCAGGGGCGGCGGATCGATCGAGGACTTGTGGGCGTTCAACGAGGAGGTCGTGGCGCGCGCCGCCGCCGCCTGCCGCATCCCGCTGATCTCGGCCGTGGGGCACGAGACCGATACCACGTTGCTCGACTTCGTCGCCGACCGGCGTGCGCCCACGCCGACTGCGGCAGCCGAGCTCGCCGTGCCGGTCCGGGCCGAGCTCATGGGCACGCTCGAAGGCCTCGCCGAGCGGCTGATCCACGGCCAGGAGCGGGGTCTCGCCGATCGCCGGCGCCATCTCGACGGGCTCGCCCGCGGTCTTCCCGATCCCGTGGCCCAGCTCCGCTACGCCGAGCAGCGGCTCGACGATCTCGCCGAGCGGCTGCGGCTGCGCACCCCGCTCGCGCTGCTCGACGAGCGGGCGGAGCGGCTCGCGATCCGCCATTCCCGGCTCGCCGAACTCGCCCGTGACCGGCTCCGCGACGCCAGCCGTGATCTCGCCCGGCTGCCGCGGTCGCGCCTGGATGCGGCGACCGAGCAGACGCTTACCGGCCTTGCCCGCGCGCTCGACGGACCGGCGAAGCTGCTCGAAAGTCTCAGTCACAAGCGTGTACTCGAGCGTGGCTACACCCTGGTGCATGGCACCGCCGGCCTCGTCACGACGTGCGGTCAAGCGATGCTCGAGGCCCGGCTGGAGATCGAGTTCACGGACGGACGGCTGGCGGTCGGGCCGCTCGCGGATGACCGCAAGCGGACCAAGCCCCGGCGCGAGCCGGCCAGCCGACCGCCGGGCACAGGCAAGGCGCAGGGGAGTCTGCTTTGAACGACCAACCCACCACTGGAGCAGGAACAAGCACCCGGCCCATCGACCGGCTGCTGGCCGTGATGCGCCGGCTCAGGGACCCCGTGCATGGCTGCCCCTGGGACATCGCACAGACCTTCGCCACGATCGCTCCCTACACGATCGAGGAGGCCTACGAGGTCGCCGACGTCATCGAGCGCGAGGCCTGGGAGGAGTTGCCGGGCGAGCTCGGCGACCTCCTGCTGCAGGTGGTCTACCACGCGCAATTGGCCGCGGAGGCTGGACTGTTCGGCTTCGACGAGGTGGCAGCGGCGATCGCCGACAAGCTGGTTGCCCGCCATCCGCATGTCTTCGTGGCGGAGGAGGTCCGTACGGCCGCAGCGCAGAGCGAGCATTGGGAAGCAACCAAGGCAGCGGAGCGCGCCGCCCGGGCCGCCGCCAAGGGCGGCACGGCCAGCAGCCTCGATGACCTGCCGCACGGCCTGCCAGCCTTGACCCGAGCCTTGAAGCTGCAGAAGCGGGCCGCCCGCGCCGGATTCGACTGGCCCGACATCCGGGGCGTGCGTGCCAAGATCAACGAGGAGCTCGACGAGCTCGAGCAGGCCGCAGAGAACGAGCGCGCGGATGAACTCGGTGATCTTCTCTTCACCCTGGTCAACCACGCGCGGCGGCTGGGAATCGACCCGGAAACGGCACTGAGGCGAGCGAACGCCAAGTTCGAGCGGCGCTTCCGGACAATGGAGACGCACAGCAACAAGCCGCTCGGAACGCTGGATCTGGCCGCACTCGAGGCGCTCTGGCAGCGCGCCAAGCAGACGGATGCCGGCGGTCCGGGCGACCGTGCGAATCCGGCGATGGAGAGCGAATCATGACGACGATCGACCGGCTGGTCCGTGCGGCGTTGATGCTCGCCGTCTGCGGCGCACTTCCGCCGCTGCCGCTCGTCGCCGGGGAAGCACGCGTCATCGAGGTGCTGGCGAGCCCGCAAACCGACGGCACCTGGCGCTTCAGCGTGACGGTGGCGCACGATGACACCGGCTGGGACCACTACGCCGACAAATGGCAGGTGCTCGGGCCGGAAGGCGAGCTGCTGGGCGAACGGGTGCTGCTGCACCCGCATGTCGAGGAGCAGCCGTTCACCCGCAGCCTTTCTGGTGTCCATATCCCGGCCGCGGTCGCCGTGGTTACGGTTCGGGCGCACGATACGGTCGATGGCTGGGGTCAACCGATCGAGGTCACACTGTCGGCGAAGTAAACAAACGGAGAACAATCGCGAAGCATGCATCCTCTGCTAGGCCTGCGGCGTCGCGTTAGCTTACAAATTTCCTGACCAGCAGTGCCATTGAACGGTCGAGGCTAATACGATTGACCTCGCTTCGAATTGCAACATGTTGAAGAACAACATTTATTGTTCGTTGGTCCAGGCGTTGCTGCTGATCGATCCGACCCGAAGCGCCTGCTCTCAGCGCCGCTTCGGCCAGTTGGGATCGACATCTCGGGCATCGACATGGACGACAAAACCAGAACGATCATCGACCACAACCTGCCAATCAGCAAGTTGCGCGGCGTGCCATCGGCCGTTCGGTCAAAGCTCAGGAGCCGGCGCATCACGACCTGCGGCCAGCTCCTCGCCGCCGCCACAACGACCGGAGCGCGAGCGGCATTGACGAAGGCGACCGGCATCGATGGCGCCGTGCTGCTGGCACTCGTGCAACGGGCAGACATGGCGCGGATCAAGGGGGTCGGCACTGTCTTCGGGTTGATGCTGGAAGAAATCGGGATTGTCGATGTCGAGCGATTGGCACGCCAGGAGCCGGTGCAACTCCACGACGCCCTGCGCCGCTACAACCTGAACGAAAGGCTCGCCCGCCGCTCGCCGACGCTCGACGAGGTGGCAGCCTGGATTGCCGAGGCCCGCGCCCTGCCGATCACCGTCAGCTACACGACCGCGAGCGAGCACGCCTGCTAGCCGCCGTCCGCCATGTCGCAAAATCGACCAGATCCGCCACTGCGCCGATCGGTCCTTGCAGCGGCTCCGCGTTGGGCGCCGCCATGCCGCCGGCACAGATGCCTGAAGCCATAGGCTTCGATCCCGAGCGGGCAATCGCGGGACCGGGCGGCGCAGGTGGGCACAAGCGCCCGTCGGTCGCCTTTACGGTCACGAGCGGCGCTGACGGCTACCCGCGCTCGTCGTCGTTCGGAAGCAGGCCATAAGGCTCCACCAGCCGCCAGACGTGCGCTGGCACCATGGAGCGCATGCGCCTGGGATAGTTGCGACGGAGGTGAAGGACGGTTTCCAGGGCCTTCATCTCCACCCTGGCCCGGGCAAACTCCAGGCCTTTCGGCCCGATCCTCGGCATCAGCCAGCCCATCAGCGGTCTGAGCCAGTCCGGCATGGCGCGCAGCGGCAGTCCACCAGCGGCGCGTTCGACATTGGCCTTGAAGCCGGCGACCGAGCTCTGGCGCTTGCCGCGGCTGCCGGGTGCCGCCGTCCTGACCTCGCCGTCGAGCAGCCCGAGCAGCCGCTCGCCCCGCTCGTTCCGGACCACCAGCCACTGCGCGCCTTCGCCGCCCATGTAGCCGACCGTGATGTCGGCCAGGGCATTGGTGTAGTCGACACAGGTCCGGCAGGTGATCGGAAAAAAGTCGGGCGGCAACTTGCTGATCGGCAGCTTGAGGAAGGGAATCTCGCGCCGCGGCCGGCCGTCGGTGAAGCGCAGCTCGACCCGGTAGTCGGCGCGGAACTCGAGATAGCTGATGGTCTCCGGTGCCGGATCCAGGAGTTCCAGAAAGGTGTGGAAGCGCGCGGTCGTCGTATTGTCGGAGCAGGGCGTGCCGACGACGTAGAGGGCCTCCAGACCGAGGTCGTCCTCGAGTGCTCTGAGCGCATAGACCTGGCACGGGATGCCGATAACGGCGAGGCGCTTCAGGCCGCGATCCCTTGCCGGCTCGAGCAGGGCCAGAAGCGGCGCATAGCCCATCCGCATGCCGCGGCATTGCGCCATGTCCTCGGGCCGGGTGACGATGACCGGCACCGGCCGCCAGCGATCGGTCGGGTCTGGGGCCACGGTGAGAACGGCGTCGACCATGTCGGTCGCCAAGAGCCGCTCGCCGAGCCGGGTCGCGATGCCGGTCCATTGGGCACCGTCCCGCGGCGGCTCGAGAGCGGCACGGAGCATCCGCCGGTACGGGCCGAAGAACCGCTCATCGCCCATTTCGAGGTCGCGGGCCCGGCCGTGCACGCGGTTTTCCAACCGAGGATAGTCCGGCTTGATGAACTGGCACGCCCGGCCGCAGGCCTTGGGATCGCCGCTGCGCGAGATCCCGCAATCCGTGCAGAGGCCGCGCGGCGCCGCGTCGGCCAAGGGCGGCGCCCAGATACGCCGCGGCATCGCCGCCGTTCTGTTGGCATCGGTCGGAAGAGCCGTGTCGGCTCGCGGCGGTTCGGACGTCAACGGCGGCAACCTCTCTGTGCCCGGGGTGGCCCATGCTAGCGGCGCAAGCGGGCCGGCTCCACCCTCCAGATGGTGGCTAGGGGCTGCATCACGGCTGTTGCTTGCGCAAGCTGCCCTGCCATGACATAGCCACCGCCGACTGGGGTGGCCTGTGCATGCTGCCGTGTCGAGGACCTGGGCGAGAAGGATTCTTTACGATGCGCCATCTAGCGAGAAGCGCAACGATTTTCCTGACCCTCCTGGCGACGCCTAGTTTGGCGGCGGGCGACGGCGTTCTCGACGGCAAGGCCGCCGCCGAGCTCGGCGACTACGTCGAGGCCGTAGCGATCTGGCAACCGCTGGCCGAGGCCGGTGATCCGCGGGCCGAGACCTATCTCGGTATGATGTACGACAACGGCTATGGCGTGCCGCAAGATCGGTCCCAGGCCTTTCGCCTGTTCGAGCGTGCTGCGGCGCGTGGCTATGCCTCGGCGCAGTACCACCTCGGCTTCATGTACCACCATGGCCGCGGCGTGCAGCGCAGCCAGGCCGAAGCGATGAAGTGGTACAAGCTGGCGGCGGCGCAGGGCGACGTCGCGGCTCAATACAACCTTGGCAGGATGTATGTGCACGGCCTAGTGGTGCAGCGCGACCTCGTCACGGCGCACATGTGGCTGGAGCTGGCGTCGCGCGAGCGCACCTCGGTTCGTCCCCTGGCGACGCGCGGTCGGCGCGACCTGGAGCGGCAAATGACTGCGGCGGAGATCGAGGCCGCGACCGAGTTGGCCGATCGCTGGCAGCCGCGCTGACGTTCTGTCGCCGCCGGCACCCGTCAGTCTTTGACGATGCCCTGATAGGCTTGATCACCCCAGACCTGCCGAACGCGGCGGTCGCGACCGCAGGCGAAGCGGTAGCCGGTGTAGCGGAACGAGTTCTCGAGGTAGTAGTCCTGGTGGTAGTCCTCGGCCGACCAGAAAGGTTCGACATCGAGGATCGGCGTCACGATCGCCTCGCCGAACGCCGTCTCGGCCGCCGCCTTGGACGCTTCGGCAATCGCCCGCTGCTCATCGTCGGCGACGAAGACCGCCGTGCGGTAGCTCGGTCCCCGGTCGCAGAACTGCCCGCCATCGTCGGTGACGTCGATCGTCCGCCAGAAGATGCCAAGCAGCTCCTGGTAGCTGGTGATCTCCGGATCGAAGGTGACCAGCACCGCCTCGTAGTGACCGTCGGACGCATGGCTCTGATAGGTCGGGTTCTCGGTCCAACCGCCGATGTAGCCGGAGATGGTTTCCGATACGCCCGGCACCTTGTCCATGTCCGCCTCGACGCACCAAAAGCAGCCGCCGGCTAGGATCGCCTGGGCAGGCTCGGTGCCGGCGGGCTCGTCGGCCGCGACTTCGCCGGCGAAGACGACGAGTGCCGCGAGGATCGCTGCGGCGGCAGAGATGGCTCGAGAAGACATCGTGGTCACTCCATCGGCGTTGACCCCGGGGCCTCGTCCTGCGGGATCGACGGCAGCGTGCTAGTATACCGCAACAGTCAACGGCAACTCCAAGAGAGGTGGAAGTCCCATGATCGAATGCCAGTCCCCCCATGGCTGAGACGGAACAACGGCGATCCGGCCTTGGCGACACGGCCGAGGACCCTGCCGTGCCTCACCCTCGCGGCGTCGAGGAAGCCTACGCCATCGGCGGCTTTCGCCTGATCGAGCGCAGCCTGTTGATCATTGTCGCCCTGATGACCTTGACCGCGGCCGGGCTCGAGCTCGCGCAGCTGATCGACAAACGCGCGGTCGATCTCGCTGATATCCTCCTGATGTTCCTCTATACTGAGGTGATCGGCATGGTTGCGGTCTACTACACCGGCCGCGGCTCGCCCTTCGTCTATCCGATCTTCATTGCGATTACCGCCCTCGCCCGATTGATCGTCCTGCAGGGCAAGGACATGGCACCAGAGAACATCCTCTTCGAGGCCGCCGCCATCCTACTGCTCGCAGTCGCCGCCGTGGTGATCGTGCGGGCCGGGAAGACCTGACGCTCGTCTGCGGCAAAACCTGCCGATCAGCAAGACAGTCGCCCTGGTGCGTCGGCCGCTCCGCTGTCGCCGCCGTCCAACAGTGAACCTGCGATCGCTGTTGCTTTGCCTGGATCACGGCCAAGGCGATCGACCGTCAAGGCAAGTCCATGCAATTCACCATAGAGCTGGCCCTGGACAGCATTGACGTCGGACATCGGCGATCAGATCGGCTGCCTTCAAGATGCTCTCGAAGCCTGCCACGGGTCAGTCCTTGCCGATAGCGGCGCACTTCTCCGCCACATAAGCGAGCGTCTCGTCCACCGAGTGGGAAAGGTCGACAGCTTGCCGACGCAACGCCAAGAGGTCGGCTGCCAGCCATTCATCCTCGCTCATCGCGAACATCTCGACCGCCCCTGCTCGGCATCCGTCAGGTTGCTGGCGCTTCGTTTGGCTCAGTGCACGCTAAGCCGAAGACCGAATTGAACAAATCCTCAATTGATAGCTCTTCTCCAATCACAATGGGATGGTCCAAGTGGGGCTCATTGAATACGCCAGGGTCGATATCGCTGCGCGTCCAGCCTTCGGCAGACGGCACGCCGATCAGAACACGGTCACCCTCGCGCCAAACTTCGATCAACGCCCGCTCCGAACGACCCTCTCGCTTCGCCACCATCACCACCTCGCAAGCGTGATCAAACGAACCCGAACATAGGCCGACCGCGTGGCACTGTCATTGACGTTCGCCGGTACACCAGCTCTCTGGTGCTCTGTACGCCCCGCTTGACCCGGCCATCGGGCGCGCTACCATCAACCTTGGCTGAAGATCGCGTGTGGGAGAGTCCGGCTCGACCTTCGGGTCGTGTCGGCGCCGAAGGAGCAACCGCCCCGGAAACTCTCAGGCCCCAGGACCGCGCGCGAGTTGGCCCTCTGGAGAGCGGGTGCGAGGGCACCCCACCGACGGGGAAGGTGATGGGCTGTGGCCCGCGCCTGAATCTCTCAGGTCAAGGACAGAGGGGGCGTCTTCGCGGGAGCGTGTTGTCCCGTACCTGACGCCACACCGAGGCCCTGCCCCTTGACCGTGCTCTCGCCGACGCCCTTGGATTCCCTTCACCGCGAGCTCGGTGCCCGCTTGGTTGGCTTTGCCGGCTGGGCGATGCCGGTGCAGTATCCCTCCGGCATCCTCAAGGAGCATGCGCAGGCGAGGGAGCGGGCCGCCCTTTTCGACGTCTCGCACATGGGTCAGGTGCTGATCGAGGGGCCGGCGGCGGCCCTGGCGATCGAGCGGCTGGTGCCGGCGGATATCCAGAGCCTGGAGGTTGGTCGCGCCCGCTACACGCAGCTCACCAACGACGCCGGCGGGATCATCGACGATCTGATCGTGACCGCCACCACGACCGGGCTCTTCGTCGTCGTCAATGCCGGCGGCCGCGAGGGTGACCTCGCCCACCTCCAGGCGAGGCTGCCCGAGCATCAGGTCCGGCTCCTCGCCGATCGCGCCCTTCTGGCGCTGCAGGGCCCGGCCGCCGTGACGGTCCTTGCCGCCGTGGCGCCCGAAGTCGCCGACCTCGCCTTCATGCAAAGCCGCGAAATGACTTTTTCCGGCCTCGACGTTCGCATCTCGAGGCTCGGCTATACTGGCGAGGACGGCTTCGAGATTTCGGTCCATGCCGATCACGCGCAGAAGCTCGCCCGCACGCTGCTCGCCAACGAGAACGTCGCACCGGCGGGTCTGGGGGCGCGGGATTCGCTGCGCCTCGAAGCCGGACTCTGCCTTTATGGCCACGACATCGACGCGACCACGAGCCCGGTCGAGGCCTCGCTCGCCTGGACGATCGGCAAGCGACGGCGGGCCGCGGGCGGCTTTCCGGGCCAGGAGCGGATCCTGCGCGAGCTTCGTGACGGCGCCGAGCGCCGCCTCGTCGGCCTTCGGCCCGAGGGCCGCGCCCCGGCACGCGAGGGTGCGACGATCCGCGACGCGGCCGGGGCCGCGGTGGGCCGGGTCACCAGCGGCGGCTTCGGCCCCACGGTCCTGGCACCGATCGCCATGGGCTATGTCGAGAACCGTCTGCGCGAGGCCGGCACCAGGCTCGTGATCGAGCTGCGCGGCAAGCCCGTGCCGGCCGAGGTCACCAAGTTGCCGTTCGTGCCACACCGTTATCATCGCTGAGGGGAACATCGATGGCGCGCTACTTCACCAAGGATCACGAGTGGCTGGCCGTGGCGGGCGACATCGCCACGGTCGGCATCACCAACCACGCCCAGGAGCAGCTGGGCGACGTCGTCTTCGTCGAGCTGCCGGAGCCCGGCACGGAGGTGACCAAGGGTGGCGAGGCCGCCGTGGTCGAGAGTGTGAAGGCCGCCTCCGACGTCTACGCACCCGTCAGCGGCAAGGTGACCGAGAGCAACACCGCCCTCGAGGACAATCCAGCACTGGTCAACGAGGACGCCGAAGGCGGGGCCTGGTTCTTCAAGCTCGAGCTCGAGAACAAGAGCGAACTCGAGGGCCTGATGGATGCCGAGGCCTATCAGGCCTTTCTCGAGACGATCGAATAACGGCGCGCTTGCCGCATAGCCGCAACAATCTGGAGCATTTGCCCATGGGTAAGGTCGAGATCTTCCAGCCGGCCGGTACCGAGACTGCCTTCGGCCCCTTCGTCCAGCGCCATATCGGCCCGGACGAGCCGGAAATCGCCGCCATGCTGGAGGTTGTCGGCGCCAGGTCGCTCGAGGAGCTGATCGACGAGACCGTACCCGCGGCGATCCGCCAGACGACGCCACTCGACCTCCCGCCCGCCCTCGACGAGCCCACAGCACTGGCTCGAATGGCCGCGCTGGCAGGCAAGAACGACGTCAAGCGCTCGCTCATCGGCATGGGCTATTACAGTACGCACACCCCGGCGGTCCTGCTCCGCAATCTGTTTGAGAACCCCGGCTGGTACACCGCCTACACGCCCTATCAGGCGGAGATCAGCCAGGGTCGGCTGGAAGCACTGCTCAACTGGCAGCAGGCAGTGGTCGATCTCACCGGCATGGAGCTGGCCAACGCGTCACTGCTCGACGAAGCGACGGCAGCGGCCGAGGCGATGACGCTGGCGCACCGGATGGCGAAGTCGAAGGCCCTGGCCTTCTTCGTCGACGCCGACACTCACCCGCAGACCAAGGCCGTCCTGCGCACGCGGGCGGTCCCCCTCGGCATCGAGGTCATCGAAGGCGACCCGCTCGGCGAACTCGAGGCCGACGAGGTCTTCGGCGCCCTTCTCTCCTACCCCGGCTCGTCCGGCGAGATCCGCGATTTCCGCCCCGCCGTCG
This sequence comes from uncultured Geminicoccaceae bacterium, assembly GCA_964576715.1. GTDB lineage: Bacteria > Pseudomonadota > Alphaproteobacteria > Geminicoccales > Geminicoccaceae > SLRI01. The sequence continues at coordinate 13,154 of CAZNWE010000087.1, forward strand.
AGGCGCTGCACGGGGCCGGTGCGCTGGTCGCCGTCGCCAGCGACCTCTTGGCCCTCTGCCTGCTCGAAGCGCCGGGCAAATGGGGGGCCGACATCGTCCTGGGCTCCGCCCAGCGCTTCGGCGTGCCGATGGGCATGGGTGGGCCGCATGCCGCCTTCTTCGCCACCAGGGACGCGATGAAGCGCTCGATGCCCGGCCGGATCATCGGCGTCAGCCAGGACGCCCGCGGCAAACCGGCCCTGCGCATGGCGCTGCAGACCAGGGAACAGCACATCCGCCGCGAGAAGGCGACGAGCAATATCTGCACCGCCCAGGTCTTGTTGGCGGTCATGGCCGGAATGTATGCCGTCTGGCATGGTGCTCAGGGGCTCCGAGCGATCGCCGAGCGGGTGCACGGCCTGACCGCCGATCTCGCCGGCCGGCTCGAGGCCGCGGGCATCGGCCGGACCAACCGGCACTTCTTCGACACGTTGACGCTGCGCGTTCCGGGGAAGGCCCCGTCAATCTTCAAGGCCGCCGCCGATGCCGGCTTCAACCTCCGGCCGGTCGATGCCGACCACGTGGCCCTCTCGCTCGACGAGACGGTAACGGCTGACGAGGTCGAGCGCCTCGCCGCTGTGTTCGGTGCCGAGAGCCGCGGCCAGCGGCCAGCGGGACTGCCAACCGGGCTCGGGCGCCAGACCCCCTACCTCACCCATCCGGTTTTCAGCCTCTACCGCAGCGAGACGCAGCTCTTGCGCTATATGCGCAAGTTGCAGCTCAAGGACCTCGCCCTCGACCGCTCGATGATCCCGTTGGGCTCCTGCACGATGAAGCTCAACGCCGCAGTCGAGATGATGCCGGTGAGCATGGCGGGCTTCGCTCACATCCACCCCTTCGCGCCTGAGGACCAGACGAGCGGCTACCGGCAGCTCTTCGCTGATCTCGAGGACTGGCTCTGCCGGATCACCGGCTTCGATGCCGTCTCGCTGCAGCCCAATGCCGGCAGCCAGGGCGAATATGCGGGGCTCCTGACCATTCGGGCCTGGCACCGCTCACGCGGCGACGCGGTGCGCGATGTCTGCCTGATCCCCTCCTCGGCGCACGGCACCAATCCGGCGAGTGCGGTCATGGCCGGGATGCGGGTCGTGGTCGTCGCCTGCGACGATCAGGGCAATGTCGACCTCGACGACTTGACGGCGAAGGCCGACGCGCATCGGAATCGGCTCGCGGCCCTGATGATCACCTATCCCTCGACCCACGGTGTGTTCGAGGCGCATGTGAAGGACGTCTGTGCGGTGGTCCACGACCGGGGCGGGCAGGTCTACATGGACGGCGCCAATCTGAATGCGCTCGTGGGCCTGTGCCGGCCGGCCGAGATCGGCGCCGATGTCAGCCACATCAACCTGCACAAGACCTTCTGCATCCCGCACGGCGGCGGCGGCCCCGGCATGGGCCCGATCGGCGTCAAGGCACACCTGGCCCCGTTTCTCCCCGGTCATCCGGTCACCGGCGAGGGCGGCGAGGCGAGCCTGGGCACGGTCTCGGCCGCCGCTTTCGGCTCACCCTCGATCCTGCCCATCACCTGGGCCTATATCGCGATGATGGGTGGTGCCGGCCTGACCCGGGCGAGCGAGATTGCGATCTTGAACGCCAACTACATCGTCGAGCGGCTCAGGGACCACTATCCCGTCGTCTACAAGGGCAAAAACGGCCGGGTGGCGCACGAGTGCATCATCGACTTTCGCGACATCAAGCAAGCGACCGGCATCAGCTCGGAGGACGTCGCCAAGCGGCTGATGGACTATGGCTTCCACGCCCCGACCATGTCCTGGCCGGTGCCCGAGACGATGATGATCGAGCCCACCGAAAGCGAGGCCAAGGCGGAGCTCGACCGCTTCTGTGATGCCATGATCAGCATCCGGGACGAGATCCGGGCGATCGAGAACGGCCTTAGCGACAGGACCGAAAACCCCTTGAAGCACGCGCCGCACACCGCCGACCTCCTGCTCGGCGACTGGCCCCGCTCCTACTCCAAGGCCGAGGCCTTCACGCCGCTCGGCGGTGATCTCACCGACAAGTACTGGCCATCCGTCGCCCGGATCGACAATGTCTACGGCGACCGCCACATCGTCTGCACCTGCCCCCCGCTCGAGGCTTATGCCGAGGCGGCGGAGTAGGGGGTTAAGCTGGGAACCAGCGGCGGAGAGCGTCGCACAAGGCGTTGAAGGCAGGGTCGGTGCAGTGTCTCAGCGATACGCTGCACGCGATCTTCTCGAAGATCGTCGAGCTGCGAGGCTGCGAGGCTTGCCGAAGCGTTTCTGTGAACGCCTTCTTCGGATCGCGTGGCTTCTGCTCATCGGGCAGCCAAAGGGCCCGATCGGCGAGCCAAGCCCGCAAACTCGGCGCTGCGAAACGAGCGGGGTCGAATGCGAGTGCACCATGCACATGGGGACTGTCCTGCCATAGCCATACCTCGAGTTCGGGATCGATGACGATGACAGCGAAGGAGTCCTCTTGCCAACCACTGCGCACGAGATCGGTCGACACGTCGTCACGGATGGATTCCACGCCGGGCGAACCATCAAAGTCATTGTCTAACATCACTACGATATGCCGATGAGTGGCTTGAATCGGACCCGCATAGCGCGCCGCATTTTTATG
>CAZNWE010000088.1:0-15592 GCA_964576715.1 uncultured Geminicoccaceae bacterium
ACGGTGGGTGCCGGTGTGGTCGCCGAAATTGTGGGCTGACGGGATCGTCGGCTGAACGGCAGGCGTGGTCGCTCAGGGGGCTTGCCCTTTGTCGACGGCTGGCCTACCAGATGAGCAGCGCCTGGCGCCCCTTGTGGCCGCCGGGCTTTGTCGCTAGATCGTGCGCGGCGTGGCGGCACGTGTCGGCGACGGGACGACCCGAGGAGTGTAGCTCAATTGGCAGAGCACCGGTCTCCAAAACCGGGGGTTGGGGGTTCGAGTCCCTCCACTCCTGCCAGCCGGCGCCGGGCTTGAGGGTTGCTTGAGACACGTGGTTGACCAGCCCGGTTGGGTCGGCTTCAGCAGCAGCAGAGTGGATGGAGATGGCGAAGACATCGCCGGCGCAATTCGTTCGCGAGGTGCGTCAGGAGATCAGCAAGGTCACTTGGCCGACCAGGAAGGAGCTGACCGTCACCACGATCAGCGTGTTGGTGATGTCAGCACTGGCGGCGCTGTTCTTCTTCATGGTCGACCAGTTGGTAGCACTGGCCATTCGGCTGATCCTGGGGCTCGGCGGCTGATGGTGGCGCGCTGGTACATTATTCACGTCTATTCCGGCTTCGAGCAGAAGGTGAAAGAGGCGGTGCTCGAGCAGGCCGAACAAAAGGGCCTCGCCGGGCTGTTCGAGGATGTGCTGGTGCCATCCGAGGAGGTGGTGGAGGTTCGCCGCGGCAAGAAGGTTTCGACCGACCGCAAGTTCTTTCCCGGCTACGTCTTGGTCAAGATGGACCTCAATGACGAGACCTGGTCGCTGGTCCGCAACACCGCCAAGGTCACCGGTTTCCTGGGGGCTGGCGGCCGGCCGTCGCCGATCCCGGACAGCGAGGCCGAGCGGATCAAGGCGCAGATGCAGGAAGGTGTCGAGCACCCGCGCCTTTCGGTGTCGTTCGTCAGTGGTGACCGCATCCGCGTCACCGACGGGCCGTTCAGCACCTTCGAGGGCGTGGTCGAGGACGTCGATGACCACAAGGCCCGGCTGCGCGTGTCGGTCTCGATCTTCGGCCGGGCGACCCCGGTCGAACTGGAGTATTCGCAGGTCGAGCGCATCTGAGCGGTCGGCCGATAGGGTCGCCGGCCGGGTCTCGCGATGAGCCGGCCGGCGTGGCAGCGGGAGCGCCTTCATCGGCGCGTTTGCACCGCGAAGAGGAGAGAGCCTAGATGGCAAAGAAGATCACCGGCTACATCAAGTTGCAGGTGCCGGCCGGCAAGGCCAACCCGTCACCACCGATCGGCCCCGCCCTCGGCCAGCGCGGCTTGAACATCATGGAGTTCTGCAAGGCCTTCAACGCAGCGACGCAGGGCATGGAGCCCGGGATGCCGATCCCGACGGTGATTACCGCCTATGCCGATCGCACCTTCACCTTCGCGACCAAGACCCCACCCGCCAGCTTTTTCTTGAAGAAGGCGGCCGGACTGCAGAAGGGCGGGCAGACGCCGGGCAAGGCGGTGGCCGGCACGGTGACCATGGCGCAGTGCCGCGAGATCGCCGAGACCAAGATGAAGGATCTCAATGCGAACGACCTCGATCAGGCGACCACGATGATCGTGGGATCGGCCCGGTCGATGGGTCTCGACGTGGTGGAGGGTTGAGGCGATGGCTAAGCAGGGCAAGCGGTTGAAGGCGGCAGGTGCCGCAATCGACCGGCAACGGAGCTATCCGCTCGACGAGGCGGTAACGACGCTAAAGGGCGTCGCCACCGCCAAATTCGACGAGACCATCGAGCTCGCGCTGAACCTTGGCGTCGACCCCCGACACGCCGACCAGATGGTCCGCGGTGTGGTCAATTTGCCGCACGGCACCGGCAAGGCCGTTCGGGTTGCCGTCTTCGCCAAGGGAGACAAGGCGGAAGAGGCGAAGGCCGCCGGCGCCGACATCGTGGGTGCCGACGATCTGGCCGAGCAGGTCCAGGCCGGCCAGCTCGATTTCGACCGGGTGATCGCCACCCCCGACATGATGCCGCTGGTCGGCAGGCTCGGTCGCATTCTGGGCCCGCGTGGCCTGATGCCGAACCCGAAGCTCGGCACCGTGACACCCAACGTCAAGGAGGCGGTCGAAGCCGCCAAGGGCGGCCAGGTGCAGTTCCGGGTCGAGAAGGCGGGCATCATCCACGCCGGCATCGGCAAGGCGAGCTTCACGCCGGAGCAGCTGGTCGACAATGCCAAGAGCTTGGTCGACGCGGTCAACAAGGCCAAGCCCACGGGTGCCAAGGGCACCTATCTCAAAGGCGCACATCTGAGCTCGACCATGGGCCCCGGCATCAGGGTCGAGGTCGCGACGCTGGTCGGTGCCTGAGGCAGTGGCCGCGGCGGGGTAAGCCGCCGGGCCACTCTACCATTTTCCATCGAGTGGCAAAAAAATTGCTTGCTAGTGTGGACGAGGTCGCTATGCTCCCGGCTCCCGAGCGCTACAGGTACCTTGGCGATCCGCACTCACCCAATCGGTTGAGTGCCTTGATGCATGGCCGATTTGCAGCACTCGTCCGAATCGTATACATGGTTGGTGGCGTGGTGCTGAGCGGCCGCGAAACCGCCTCTTCCTCGCATTGAATCTGGAGGCCATCCGTGCTCCGCGCCGAGAAAGCCGAGATCGTCGACGATTTGCACGGCATCTTTGCCAATGCCGGCGTCGTCGTCGTCACCCACTACATGGGTTTGAACGTTGCCGAGATGGAGTCGCTGCGGGTCCAAATGCGCGATGCCGACGCCCGTTTTCGGGTGACCAAGAACCGGCTCGCCAAGCTCGCCATCGACGGGACAGCGTTCGCCCCGATCGGTGAATTGCTGACCGGACCGACCGCTATTGCCTATTCGATGGACCCGGTGTCCGCACCCAAGGTGATCAGTGCCTTCGCCAAGAAGAACACCAACCTGGTGATCATCGGCGGTGGCTACGCCGGGAGCTTGCTGGACGCTGAGCAGGTCAAGGCCCTGGCCGAGATGCCGTCGCTCGACGAACTCAGGGCGAAGCTGCTCTCGCTGATCAACACCCCGGCCTCGCGGCTGGTTGGTCTGCTGCAGGCGCCTGGTGGCCAGTTGGCCAGGGTGCTCAAGGGCAAGGCCGAACTCGGCTGATTGGCCGGCTAACCTATCGGCCGCCGGCGTTGGCCGGGCGGCATTCCCCGAATGACCCGTTGGAGGACTTAAAGACATGGCGAACCTGGAACAGCTGGTTGACGATCTCTCGAGCCTGACCGTGCTCGAGGCGGCCGAGCTTTCGAAGATGCTCGAGGAAAAGTGGGGCGTTTCGGCTGCGGCACCCGTGGCGGTTGCCGCCGCTGGCGGTGCCGCGCCGGCCGCCGCCGCCGAGGCCGTCGAGGAGCAAACCGAGTTTGACGTGATCCTCGCCACGATCGGCGAGAAGAAAATCAACGTCATCAAGGAGGTCCGGGCGATCACCGGCCTCGGGCTCAAGGAGGCCAAGGATCTCGTCGAGGCGGCGCCCAAGGCGGTCAAGGAAGGCGTCAACAAGGACGAGGCCGAGAAGTTCAAGAAGCAGCTCGAGGAGGCCGGCGCCACCGTGGAGGTCAAATAAGATCGGCACGGCGCCCGCCGGCGACCGTTCCGACAACGGCCTGGACCAGAGCGTTCGAGCCGTCGGCCGGCCACGGCGGTCGCCCAAGAGCCCCAACGGACCATCTGATCGACAGAGGCGGCCGACGCGTATCGTGACGGCACGCCTTTCTGTCGTTGTGCCGCGGCCCCACTGAGGGCACGGCCGGTAGCGCCTCGCGGCGCGTTGAACTGGGAACGGAACGCAGTAATGACAGAGGCGAAGACGGCGCATAAGCGGATCCGCAAGAGCTTCGGTCGCATCCCTGAAGTCACGACGATGCCGAACCTCATCGAGGTGCAGCGACAGAGCTACGAGGGGTTCCTGCAGATGCACACCGCACCTGCGGACCGCGGGCTCACCGGCCTCGAAGAAGTGTTCCGCTCGGTTTTTCCGATCAAGGATTTCGCCGACCGGGCGGCGCTCGATTTCGTCAAGTACGAGCTCGAGGGGCCGAAATACGATGTCGAGGAGTGCCACCAACGCGGCCTGACCTATGCGGCACCGCTGCGCGTGACGTTGCGGCTGATCGTCTGGGATATCGACGAGGACAGCGGTGCGCGGAGTGTGCGCGACATCAAGGAGCAGGACGTCTACATGGGCGACATGCCGCTCATGACCGACAACGGCACCTTCGTCGTCAACGGCACCGAGCGGGTCATCGTCAGCCAGATGCACCGCTCGCCCGGCGTGTTTTTCGACCACGACCGCGGCAAGACGCACAGCTCCGGCAAGTTCCTCTACTCCGCCCGGGTGATTCCCTATCGCGGCTCGTGGCTCGACTTCGAGTTCGACGCCAAGGACCTCGTTTATGTCCGCATCGACCGGCGCCGCAAGCTGCCGGCGACCACACTGCTCCTGGCGCTCGGCATGGATGCCGAAGAGCTGCTGGCGTATTTCTACCAGGAGGTGGTGATCCACCGTTGCGGGCAGGGCTGGAAGATCGCGCTCCGGCCGGATCGCCTGTTGGGCCAGAAGCTGACCAACGACCTGATCGATGCGGCCTCCGGCGAGACCCTGGCCGAGGCCGGCACCAAGGTCAGCCCGCGGCTGATCAAGCGCATCGAGGAGAAGAAGGTCACCGACCTCTACCTCTCCGCCGAGGATGTGATCGGTCACTTCGTGGCGCGTGACATCGTCAACATGGAGAACGGCCTGGTCCACGCCGATGCCGGCGAGGAGATCACCAGCGAGCTGCTCGGCCGCCTCGCCGAGGCCGGCATCGACGAGATGCCGCTGCTCGACATCGACCACTCGACGATTGGTCCCTACCTCAGGAACACGCTGGTGCTCGATCGCTCGAGCACCCGCGAGGAGGCGCTGCTCGACATCTATCGAGTGCTCCGCCCGGGCGAGCCGCCGACCCTCGAGACTGCCGAGGCGCTGTTCGCGGGACTGTTCTTCGATCCTGAGCGCTATGATCTGTCGCCCGTCGGCCGGGTCAAGATGAACCAGCGGCTCGGCCTCGAGGCCGACGACACGGTGCGCGTGCTGCGCAACGAGGACATCCTCGCCGTCGTCAAGCACATGGTCGAGATCAAGGACGGTCGCGGCGAGATCGACGACATCGACAATCTCGGCAATCGCCGGGTGCGCTCGGTAGGCGAGCTCATGGAGAACCAGTTCCGGGTCGGCCTCCTGCGCATGGAGCGGGCGGTCAGGGAGCGGATGAGCTCGGTCGAGATCGATGCCGCGATGCCGCACGATCTGGTCAACGCCAAGCCGGTGGCCGCCTCGGTCAGGGAGTTTTTCGGCTCGTCGCAGCTGTCGCAGTTCATGGACCAGACCAACCCGCTCTCCGAGATCACCCACAAGCGGCGCTTGTCGGCCCTCGGCCCGGGTGGCCTGACCCGCGAGCGCGCCGGCTTCGAGGTGCGCGACGTCCACCCGACGCATTACGGCAGGATCTGTCCGATCGAGACGCCGGAAGGCCCAAACATCGGGCTGATCAACAGTCTCGCCACCTATGCGCGGATCAACAAATACGGCTTCATCGAGAGTCCGTACCGCCGGGTGGTCGACGGCAAGGTGAGCGACGAGGTGGTTTACCTCTCGGCGATGCAGGAGAATCGCTACACCATCGCCCAGGCGAACTCGGATTTGACCCCGGACCGCCGGTTCGCCGCCGATCTGGTGAGCTGTCGCGAGAACAACGAGTTCATCCTCGCCCGGCCCGAGACCATCGATCTGATCGATGTCTCGCCCAAGCAGCTGGTCTCGGTGGCCGCCGCGCTGATCCCGTTCCTCGAAAATGACGATGCCAACCGGGCGCTGATGGGCTCCAACATGCAGCGCCAGGCAGTGCCGCTGCTGCAGCCGGAAGCCCCCTTCGTCGGCACCGGCATGGAAGATGTGGTGGCGCGCGATTCGGGTGCTGCCGTGGTCGCCAAGCGTTCGGGCATCGTCGATCAGGTCGATGGTTCGCGCATCGTCATTCGGGTGACCGACGAGACCGAGCGTGCCGATTCGGTGGTCGACATCTACAACCTGCGCAAGTTCCAGCGCTCCAACCAGAACACCTGCATTACGCAGCGCCCGCTGGTCAAGGTCGGTGACGTGGTGGCCAAGGGCGACATCATCGCCGACGGTCCCTCGACCGAACTCGGCGAGCTGGCCCTCGGCCGCAATACCCTGGTCGCGTTCATGCCCTGGAACGGCTACAACTTCGAGGATTCGATCCTGATCTCGGAGCGGATCGTGCGCGAGGATGTCTTCACCTCGATCCACATCGAGGAATTCGAGGTGATGGCCCGCGACACCAAGCTCGGGCCCGAGAGCATCACCCGCGACATTCCGAATGTCTCGGAGGAGGCGCTCAGGAACCTGGACGAGGCGGGTATCGTCTATATCGGCGCCGAGGTGAAGGCCGGCGACATCATGGTCGGCAAGGTGACACCCAAGGGTGAGACCCCGATGACGCCCGAGGAGAAGCTGCTGCGCGCCATCTTCGGCGAGAAGGCGGCTGATGTCCGCGACACCTCCTTGAAGGTGCCGCCGGGGGTCCAGGGCACGGTCGTCGAGGTCCGCGTCTTCAACCGCCGCGGCGTCGACAAGGACGAGCGGGCGATCGCCATCGAGCGGGCCGAGATCGAGCGGCTGGCCAAGGACCGTGACGACGAGCGCAGCATCCTCGAGCGCAACATCTTCGGCCGCCTGCGCGAGTTGCTGGACGGGCAGACGGTGACCGCCGGGCCCAAGGGCATCAAGTCGGGGACCGTTGCCGATGCGGCAATGCTCGATGCGACGCCAAGGCGGCAGTGGTGGGAGCTTGCGGTCGACGACGTCGAAAAGATGACCGAGCTCCAGGCGCTCAAGCGCCAGCTCGACGACGGCATCAAGCGCTTGACCGAGCGGTTCGAGAACAAGGTCGAGAAGCTGCAGCGTGGCGACGAGATGCCACCAGGCGTCTTGAAGATGGTCAAGGTGTTCGTCGCGGTGAAGCGCAAGCTGCAGCCGGGCGACAAGATGGCCGGCCGGCACGGCAACAAGGGTGTGATCTCGAAGATCGCCAGGCTCGAGGACATGCCCTATCTCGAGGACGGCACGCCGGTCGACATCGTGCTCAACCCGTTGGGTGTGCCCTCGCGGATGAATGTCGGGCAGATCCTCGAGACCCATCTCGGCTGGGCCTGCGCCAATCTCGGTCGCCAGCTCGGTCAGCTGGTCGATCGGCTCGGCGAGCCCGGGGTCAAGGAGGCGCTGCTCGAAAAGTACGAGACGATCTATGGCCCCGAGATCCGCCAGGAGGTGGAGGGCTATGACGACCGCGAGTTCCAGGAGCTCGGCGGCAATCTCAGCCATGGCGTGCCGATGGCGACGCCGGTGTTCGACGGTGCCCACGAGCCCGACATCGTCGAGCTCCTGGAGCAAGCAGGCTGCCATTCCTCCGGCCAGTCGACCTTGATCGACGGGCGGACCGGTGAGGCCTTCGATCGGCAGGTGACCGTGGGCTACATCTACATGCTCAAGCTCGGCCATCTCGTGGACGACAAGATCCACGCCCGCTCCGTCGGCCCCTACAGCCTCGTCACCCAGCAGCCATTGGGCGGCAAGGCGCAGTTCGGCGGCCAGCGGTTCGGCGAGATGGAGTGCTGGGCGCTGCAGGCCTATGGCGCCTCCTACAGCCTGCAGGAGATGCTGACGGTGAAGTCCGACGACGTCTCGGGCCGCACCAAGATCTACGAGGCCATCGTCCGCGGCGAGGACACCTTCGAGGCCGGCATCCCCGAGAGCTTCAACGTGCTCGTCAAGGAGCTGCAGGCCTTGGGCCTCGATGTTGATCTGCAGCAGGAAACGATGGGCGAGGATTGAGCTCCCTCTCCATCGATCCGACACCAGACCCGGGTGGTCCCGCCCCGACCACCCGGTGTCCCCTTTGAAGCGGCGCTAGAGAGCAGGTTCCCATGAACGATTTGCTTTACCTCTTCGGCCAGCCCGCGACCGGTCAGAAGTTCGATCAAATCCAGATCTCGATCGCGAGCCCGGACCAGATCCGCGAGTGGTCGTACGGCGAGGTGAGGAAGCCCGAGACGATCAACTACCGGACGTTCAAGCCGGAGCGTGACGGCTTGTTCTGTGCCAAGATCTTCGGACCGATCAAGGACTACGAGTGCTTGTGCGGCAAGTACAAGCGGATGAAGTACAAGGGCATCGTCTGCGAGAAGTGCGGCGTCGAGGTCATCCAGTCGAAGGTCCGCCGCGAGCGGATGGGCCATATCGAGCTCGCCGCCCCGGTCGCCCATATCTGGTTCATGAAGTCGGTGCCGACCCGGATCGGCATCCTGCTCGACATGACGCTCCGTGACCTGGAGCGGGTGCTCTATTTCGAGAACTGGGTGGTGATCGAGCCGGGTTTGACGCCCTTGAAGCAGCACGAGCTCCTCAACGAGGAGCAGGTGATGCGCTACCGCGACGAGTTCGGCGACGATTTCCAGGTGGGGATCGGTGCGGAAGCGGTGCGTGACATGCTGAAGTCCCTGGATCTGCCGCGCGAGCGCGAGCAGATGCGTGCCGACCTCGTCGAGACGACGTCGGAGGCCAAGCGCAAGAAGCTGGTCAAGCGCCTCAAGCTCACCGAAACCTTCCTCGAATCCGGCAACAAGCCGGAATGGATGGTGCTCGAGGTGGTGCCGGTGATCCCGCCGGAGCTGCGCCCGCTCGTCCCGCTCGACGGCGGCCGCTTCGCCACCTCGGACCTCAATGATCTCTACCGCCGCGTCATCAACCGCAACAACCGCCTGAAGCGGCTGATCGAGCTCAGAGCACCCGACATCATCGTCCGCAACGAGAAGCGGATGCTGCAGGAGTCGGTCGATGCCCTCTTCGACAACGGCCGGCGCGGCCGGGTGATCACGGGTGCCAACAAGCGGCCCTTGAAGTCGATGTCCGACATGCTCAAGGGCAAGCAGGGCCGCTTCCGGCAGAACCTCTTGGGCAAGCGCGTCGACTATTCGGGCCGCTCGGTGATCGTCGTCGGGCCCGAGCTCAAGCTGCACCAGTGTGGCTTGCCGAAGAAGATGGCGTTGGAGCTCTTCAAACCGTTCGTCTATGCCAAGCTCGAGCTCTACGGCAAGGCGCAGACCATCAAGGCCGCCAAGCGCATGGTCGAGAAGGAGCGCCCGGAGGTCTGGGACATCCTCGAGCAGGTCATCCGCGAGCATCCGGTGATGCTCAACCGGGCACCGACGCTGCACCGCCTCGGCATCCAGGCGTTCGAGCCGACCCTGATCGAGGGCAAGGCGATCCAGCTGCACCCCCTGGTCTGCACCGCCTTCAACGCCGATTTCGACGGCGACCAGATGGCCGTGCACGTGCCGCTCTCGCTCGAGGCGCAGCTCGAGGCCCGCGTGCTCATGATGTCGACCAACAACATCCTGAGCCCGGCCAACGGCAAGCCGATCATCGTGCCGACCCAGGATATCGTTCTCGGGCTCTACTACCTGTCGCTGATCAGCGAGGGGGAGCCGGGCGAGGGCATGATATTCGCCGACGTCAGCGAGGTGCAACACGCGCTCGCCTCGGGGCTGGTCACACTGCACAGCAAGATCAAGTGTCGGATCGACGTGGTCGGCGTCGACGGCGAGGCCGCGCCACAGCTGGTCGAATCGACCCCCGGCCGGATGCTGCTCGCCGAGGTCCTGCCGCAGCACAAGGAGGTGCAGTTCGAGGCGCTTTTGAACCGCATCTTGACCAAGAAGGAGGTGTCGAACGTCATCGACGTCGTCTACCGTCATTGCGGCCAGAAGGAGACGGTGATCTTCGCCGACCGCTTGATGACACTGGGCTTCTCCTATGCCTGCAAGGCCGGCATCTCGTTCGGCAAGGACGACATGATCATCCCGGGCGGCAAACACGAATTCGTCACCAAGACCCAGGAGTTGGTCAAGCAGTACGAGCAGCAATACGCCGACGGCCTGATCACCAAGGGCGAGAAGTACAACAAGGTTGTCGACGCTTGGCAGGGCTGCTCGGACAAGGTCGCCGACGAGATGATGGAGGCTATCCAGTCGGTCCATCATACCAAGCAGCCGGGCGGCCGCTACAAGCAGCCCAACTCGGTCTATATGATGGCCCATTCGGGGGCGCGTGGCTCGCCGGCGCAGATGAAGCAGCTGGCCGGGATGCGCGGCCTGATGGCCAAGCCGTCGGGCGAGATCATCGAGACGCCGATCATCTCGAACTTCAAGGAAGGCCTCTCCGTGCTCGAGTACTTCAACTCGACGCACGGTGCCAGAAAGGGCCTGGCCGACACCGCCTTGAAGACGGCGAACTCGGGCTATCTCACCCGCCGGCTGGTCGACGTGGCGCAGGATTGCGTGATCGTCGAGGAGGACTGCGGCACCGAGAAGTACATCACGCTGTCGGCCAATGCCGACGAAGAGCTGGGCGAGCGGGTGCTCGGCCGGACGGTGGCGGAGGACGTGGTGGCACCGCAGACCGGTGATCTCGTGATCCCGGCGCAGACCCTGATCGACGAGGTGCTGGCCCGGCGGGTCGACGCGCTCGGCATCGACACCATCAAGGTCCGCTCGGTGCTCATCTGCGAAAGCTCGGGCGGCGTCTGTGCGGCCTGCTACGGGCGCGACCTCGCCCGCGGCACCCCGGTCAATATCGGCGAGGCGGTGGGTGTCATCGCCGCCCAGTCGATCGGCGAGCCCGGCACCCAGCTGACCATGCGCACCTTCCATATCGGCGGTGCCGCACAGGGCCAAGCCGAGCAGTCGGCGATCGAGGCCCCGATGGCGGGCGAATTGAAGATTCTCAATCCCCGGCTGGTGAAGGACAGCCAGGACCGGACCGTGGTCTTGGGCCGCAACTCGGAAGTCGTCGTCTATGACGAGGTCGGCCGCGAGAAGCTGCGCCACAAGCTGCCGAACGGTGCGCGACTGCGGGTCGAGCCGGACAGTCGGGTCGAGAAGGACCAGATCATCGCCGAATGGGACCCGCACACCCTGCCGGTCGTGGCCGAGACCGCCGGTGTGGTCGCGTTTCAGGACATGGCAGAGGGCTTGAGCTTCCGCGAGGTGCAGGACGAGACCACCGGCAAGGCCTCGAAGGAGGTGATCGACTGGCGACAGAACGCCCGGTCGGGTAACCTGCGGCCCTCGATCCTCCTGCAGGATGAGGAGGGCAAGCCGATCATCCTGCCGTCGGGCAACGAGGCGCGGCACTATCTGCCGGTGGGTGCGATCTTCACCATCGACAACGGTGCCGAGGTCAAGGCTGGCGACGTTCTGGCCCGGCTGCCGAAGGAGGCGTCGAGGACCCGCGACATCACCGGCGGTCTGCCGCGGGTGGCCGAGTTGTTCGAGGCGCGCAAGCCCAAGGATCCGGCGATCATGGCCGAGATCGACGGCAAGGTGGAGTTCGGCAAGGACTACAAGAACAAGCGCCGCCTGAAGCTGATCCCTGCGGATGAGGACATGGAGCCGGTCGAGTACCTGATTCCCAAGGGCCGACACGTCGCCGTGCAGGAGGGGGATCTGGTCAAGCCCGGCGATCCGCTGGTCGATGGCACGCCGGTGCCGCACGACATTCTGCGCGTGCTCGGCGTCGAGGCCCTGGCCCAGTTCCTCTGCCACGAAATCCAGGAAGTGTACCGGCTGCAGGGCGTGGCGATCAACGACAAGCACATCGAGACCATCGTTCGGCAAATGCTGCAGAAGGTCGAGATCGTCGATCCCGGCGACACCACCTTCCTGGTCGGCGAGCAGGTCGACCGGATCGAGTTCGACCGCGTCAACCAGCGGGCCGTGCTCGAGGACCGGCGGCCGGCGAGCTGCTTCGCGGTGCTGCAGGGCATCACCAAGGCTAGCCTGCAGACGCAGAGTTTCGTCTCGGCGGCATCGTTCCAGGAGACGACGCGGGTGCTCACCGACGCGGCGTTCTCCGGCAAGATCGACCGGCTCACCGGGCTCAAGGAGAACGTCATCGTCGGCCGCCTGATCCCGGCCGGCACCGGCGGCGTGCTCACCCGCCTGAAGAAGCTCAAGGCCGGCGACGACCGCTTCGCACCACCGACCGAAATCGGTCCGGACGAGGACCCGATGCGCCTGCCGGCCTTCTCGGAAATGCCGTCGGCGGAGTAGTCTGCCGGTTCGTGGCGAGGCCGCTCCTCTCGGGGAGCGGCCTCTCTGCTATCGGGGTGGCGCTGCGGTCGTGTTGCGAGGTTCGCGGTGTTGCCGCGGCGTAGTGCGGCACCACCGGGTGGGGATTTGGCTTGACGGCCATGATCACCGCGCCTAGAAGCCACTGACGCGCATCTCGGGTGCAGGCGGTGACCCTCGCGGATCAAACGCTGTACCGGAAACACGGCGACGGACATTCGAACAGACGGTAGTGGTCGAGGCCTTCTGGCATTCGGCCGCTTCGTTTGTGCAGTTTCGGTCTGCGGCGACGGTGGCCGCTTACCGCTGGTCATGTCGTCAGATGAGGAAAGTTGAACTATGCCGACGACCAATCAGCTGGTGAACCAAGGACGGCACGTCCCGGCCAAGCGCAACAAGGTGCCGGCGATGCAGGCCTGCCCGCAGAAGCGCGGCGTCTGCACCCGCGTCTATACGACGACGCCGAAGAAGCCCAATTCGGCCTTGCGTAAGGTGGCGCGTGTCCGGCTGACCAACGGCTTCGAGGTGACCAGTTACATCCCCGGCGAGGGCCACAACCTGCAGGAGCACTCGGTCGTGCTGATCCGCGGCGGCCGTGTCAAGGATCTGCCCGGGGTGCGCTACCACACGATTCGCGGCACCCTCGACACGCAGGGTGTCAACGGCCGCAAGCAGGGCCGGTCGAAGTACGGCGTGAAGCGCCCGAAGTAACGATATCGAGGAAGACCAGCGATGCGGCGTCGTGCGGCAGAGAAGCGGGAAGTGCTCCCGGATCCGAAATTCAGCGACTTGGTCGTAACCAAGTTCATCAACTGCTTGATGGAAGATGGCAAGAAGTCGGTTGCGGAGGCGATCTTCTACAGCGCGCTCGACAAGATGCATTCGCGGACGAGCCGCGATGCGCTGGAGATGTTCCACGAGGCGGTGGAGAACGTGAAGCCGACCCTCGAGGTCAAGTCGCGCCGGGTTGGCGGTGCGACCTACCAGGTGCCGATCGAGGTTCGCCCGGACCGCCGGCAGGCGCTGGCCCTGCGCTGGATCATCGGCACCGCCAAGAAGCGGGCCGAGAAGACGATGACCGACCGGCTCGCCAACGAGTTGATGGATGCCGCGCAGGGCCGCGGTGCCGCCTTCAAGAAGCGCGAGGACACGCTGCGGATGGCCGAGGCCAACCGCGCCTTCTCGCATTATCGCTGGTAAGCAGCGGAACGGAACGACAGTCATGGCACGCACCATACCCATCGAGCGCTACCGCAATATCGGGATCATGGCCCACATCGACGCGGGCAAGACCACGACCACCGAGCGCATCCTCTATTACACGGGCAAGTCGCACAAGCTCGGCGAGGTGCACGACGGTGCGGCCACCATGGACTGGATGGAGCAGGAGCAAGAGCGGGGCATCACCATCACCTCGGCTGCCACCACCTGCTTCTGGAATGATCACCGGATCAACATCATCGACACGCCGGGCCATGTCGACTTCACCATCGAGGTCGAGCGCTCCTTGCGGGTGCTCGATGGCGCGGTCGCCGTCTTCGACAGTGTCGCCGGCGTCGAGCCGCAGTCGGAGACCGTCTGGCGCCAGGCCGACAAGTACCGCGTGCCGCGGATGTGCTTCGTCAACAAGATGGACCGCACGGGTGCCAATTTCGATCGCTGCATCGCCATGATGCGCGACCGGTTGGGGGCGCACACCGTCATCATCAACATGCCGATCGGCAGCGAGGCCGACTTCAAGGGGGTGATCGATCTGGTCGAGAACCGGGCGATCATCTGGCACGACGAGAGCTTGGGCGCACAGTTTTCCTACGAGCCGATCCCGGCCGAGTATGCCGAGGCGGCGGCCGCCCATCGCGCGGCCCTGATCGAGGCCGCGGTCGAACTCGATGACGATGCGATGGAGGCCTATCTCGAGGGCCAGGAGCCGGATGTCGCGACGCTCAAGGCCTGCATCCGCAAAGGCACCATCGCCAACAAGTTGACCCCGGTGCTGTCGGGCTCGGCCTTCAAGAACAAGGGTGTGCAGCCGCTGTTGGATGCGGTGGTCGATTATTTGCCGTCGCCCAACGATCTGCCGCCGACCGAAGGCTTGAAACCCGACAGTGACGAGGTCATCACCCGGCGTCCGCAGGACGAAGCACCGTTCTCGGCCCTAGCCTTCAAGATCATGACCGATCCGTTCGTCGGCTCGCTGACCTTCGCGCGGATTTATTCGGGCCAGGTCGAGAGCGGCTCCTATGTGCAGAACACGGTCAAGAACAAGCGCGAGCGTGTCGGCCGTCTGCTCCTCATGCACGCCAACAGTCGCGAAGAGATCAAGGACGCCCAGGCCGGTGACATCGTTGCCTTCGTCGGGCTCAAGGACACGACCACCGGCGACACGCTCTCTGATGCGGCGAAGCCGATCATCCTCGAGCGGATGGAGTTCCCGGAGCCGGTGATCGAGGTCGCCGTCGAGCCGAAGACCAAGGCCGACCAGGAAAAGATGTCGATTGCCTTGAACAAGCTCGCGCAGGAGGATCCGTCCTTTCGGGTCGGCATCGACGAGGAGAGCGGGCAGACCGTGATAAAGGGGATGGGCGAGCTTCATCTCGAGATCCTGGTCGACCGCATGAAGCGCGAGTTCAAGGTCGACGCCAATGTCGGTGCGCCGCAGGTGGCCTATCGCGAGACCATCACCAAGGCCGCCGAGATCGACTACACCCACAAGAAGCAGACCGGTGGTTCGGGTCAGTTCGCGCGGATCAAGCTCGTCTTCGAGCCGGGCGAGAAGGGCACGGGCTTCAAGTTCGAGAGCAAGATCGTCGGTGGCTCGGTGCCCAAGGAGTACATCCCGGGCGTGCAAAAGGGCCTCGAGCAGTCGATGTCGAACGGCATCATCGCCGGTTTCCCGATGACCGACGTCGCGGTCCGGCTGATCGACGGCGCCTATCACGAGGTCGACAGCTCGGTGATGGCCTTCGAGATCGCGGCCAGGGCCGCCTTCAAGGAGGGCACGTCGAAGGCCGGGCCGCAACTCCTTGAGCCGATCATGCGGGTCGAGGTGGTAACACCGGACGAATACATGGGCGACATCATCGGCGACCTGAACAGCCGGCGCGGCCAGGTGACCGGCATGGAGCCGCGCGGCAACGGCCAGGTGGTCAACGCCATGGTCCCGCTCGCCACCATGTTCGGCTACGTCAACACCCTGCGCTCGCTCTCCCAGGGCCGGGCCCAGTACACCATGCACTTCGACCACTACGATGCGGTGCCGCAGATGGTGGCCGAGGAAATTCGCGCGAAATACGCCTGATCGTAGCAACGACAAGCGAACCAGGCAGAGGACGGAGACGGTAGATGGCGAAGGCGAAATTCGAGCGGACGAAGCCGCATGCGAATATCGGGACGATTG
>CAZNWE010000089.1:0-3121 GCA_964576715.1 uncultured Geminicoccaceae bacterium
GAATTTGTTTTTTTGAATTCCGAACAAACAGGTCAATGTTTTTCAAGAGAGTTGTAATAGTAACCTTTTGCCACGCAGAGTCTAGTTTTTCTCGAGTTATTCCTGCAAGAAATTCGATCGATTTACTGTATATGGCTTCAGCTATTTCTTCCATCCAAATGTTCATTAGTCCGGTGAAGGAGATGTCAGATTGAATATCGAATCTCTTAAGGTCATTTGGCTTCAGCCACAAAGCTAATCGCTTATCATCGAGATCCTCTAAGTATGCGATGCGAAGGAGTGCGCTCTTTCCGGAACCTTTGTGGCCAACAAGAATGCGCATTGGAAGCGTTGCTTTAAGATTATCATAAGATTTGTTTTTGAGAAAAAACTCTTTTAAACGCTCTGGGTTCTCTCGTTCCGCATCCTCGATCCCAAATATTCGGACGATGTTTTGATCTGTGAAGTTGACCATTTTTTTATCCCTCTGCAATAGTCGCTTGCCTATCTTTGGGCTTGGGCGCCTCAAAGCACATCCTTGCTCGACGCCAGCGCTGCGTAGATGGCGGGGCGGTAGCGAGGTTCTGGGATCGGGTCGCCGTGCTCGCGGGCGCTGGCGAGCCAGGCTTGGATGGCCACCTGGACCTCGCGTGCGGCTGCTTCGGGGGTTTCGCCGAAGGCGGAGCAGAAGCGGAGGTCGGGGATGTCTGCGACCCAGCAGGCGTCCTCGCAGGACCAAGAGAGGTTGATGTGATACCGCGCCGTGGCGCCAGTCATGGGGCGTGAGTCCAGCTGGATCTACCAATTGCATCGAGCGGTAGAGTAGCATCCTCGGTCGAGTAGCGGAATCCGCGCGGTGGCCGTAGCGTCACTTTTCTTGATCGTTGCAGCACTGTCGTCGTCTGCCCTGCCCTCGTTGACGCGCTACTCGGCGAAATCACCTGACCCGCCACCATTCTCCCACCCCAAAGGAACGGTGGGGCGTGGGGAGGCGAGCCTCCCCACATCCTTTTTTCCTCTCCGGCCGCCCAGGTCACCCGCGGATGAGGGGGTGGGCGGGCATGGTCAGGGTGGTGTGGACGAGGGTTGTGCCCATGGCGAGGAGGGCGAGGCCGCCGAGGAGGGCGATGGTGTCGGCGATGCGGGTGAGGCGGGTTTGGTCGGTGTCGAGGCGGGTAGCGAGGCGGGCGGCCTGGTCGCGGGCGAGGGTGGCGAGGGTGGCCAGCGCAGCGGTGGTGAGGGCGGTGCCTGCGGACATGGCGAGGACGGCGGCGATGCCGGCGGTTCGGAGGTCGAGGGCGATGGCGAGGACGAGGACGAGGATGGCGCCGGTGCAGGGGCGGAGGCCGATGGAGAGGATCGAGGCGACGAAGGCCTTGGTGGGTGGCGGGGCGTGGTGGTGGCCGCAGGTGGCGCAGGCTCGGGCGGGCGTCGGGCGCAGGAGGTTGCGGCCGTGCCGCCAGGCGAGAACGGCGCCGAGGGATGCCACGAGGGCAAAGCTCAGGGTCTCGAGGCGGGTGGCGAGGTGCTGGCTTTGCCGGGCGGTCTGCTCGAGGGCCATGACGGTGGCGAAGACGGCGGCGATGGCCACGAGGCCCTGCAGGAGGGAGGCGGCGACGGCGAGGCCGATGCCGCGGGCCAGGGTTTCCTTTTGCGTCGCCAGATAGGTGGTGATGACGATCTTGCCGTGGCCGGGGCCGGCGGCGTGGAAGACGCCGTAGAGGAAGCCGATCCAGATTAGGGCCGGGGCGGCGACGCTGCCCTCGGCCTGGACGGCGCGCAGCGCGGTGGCCAGGGCCTGGTGCAGCTCGCGCTGCATGGTGATGATCCAGGCGACCGTCTGGTTCCAGGCGGCGGCGGGCTGGATGGCAGCGGAGGCCAGGGCCCAGAGACTGGCGGCGAGGAGCAGGGCCAGGACGGCGAGGCCGAGGGGCAGGCGCCGGGCCATCAGCGGGCACGCCTCATCGAGCCCGGCCGCTCACCGGCACTCGATGGTGGCGACCTCGGCGAAATGGCGGCCGAGGCCGTCACCGCCGGACTGGGTCGCATCGAGCGCGAAGGCCCTGGCGATCTGCTCGGGTGTCGGGGTCGGCGGCATCACGAACACCGTGCAGCGCGCCGCGTCGATACCGTCGACGAGCGGCGAGACGCCTTCGTGGTAGAGCACCTCGATGTAATAGGTGGGGTCGTAGACCGCGAGCGAGATGGCGCCGGCGGCAGGGTCGGCAGGCTCGACCAGCGGGACCTCGAAGCCGAGCCAGAGGCGTTCGTCCTTGAGCGTGGTCGCGAAGCGGCGGACATCGGCCAGCGCAAGCTCTGAGCCGGCCTGCTCGAGTGACGTGAAGTAGTCCCATTCGCGCAGGTTCGCGAGATTCTCGGCCGCCACCTGCTCGAGGAAGGCCGAGGGTTCGACGCCGGCGGTGACGAACTCCTCGGCGATGAAGGCGGTGTAGAACTCGTCGAACAGCCAGCCCAGTTCGACCGCCTCGAGCCTGCCTGCATCATCGAAGATCAGTCGGCTGTCGAGGTCGATCCAGGCGTGCGGATGGGCCCGGGCGGCGGCAGCCGGCAGGACGAGGGCGGCGGCGAGGGCGAAGCAGCCGAGGCGACGGACGAACATGAACCTCTCGGGGTATCTGGCGCTCATCACATACGGGCGCGCACGCGCTCATTCAAGCTCGGGCCGGCAACCTCGGGCCGGCTGGTCGGTCGCGGCGATGGCCGCAACCCCCGTCATGCCACCCGGCGGCCTTGATCTGCTAACGCCGGCGTGCGCTGCGCTAAAAAAAATTCCGCGATTCTTTCGTTTGTAGCAACCATTACAGTCCTGGCAGCGGGCCCACGCCAGAGTTCCTGCATCACAACGCCTTCAAGAACCAAAGTCATCAAGGTAGGGAGTATGGTGATGCGCGAGGTCAAGCGGAACGCGGGCTATCTGCTCGTCATGGCGGCGGCCCTTGCCGGGTGTCAGTCGATTATTCCAGGGGACACTGCCGGCGCGGCCGAGCGAACCGCCAGCGCACCGTATTCCACCACCGACGAGCTGGTTCTCACCTCCACTGACGACCTGGTGCTCAGCGCCAGCGAGCCGGTTTCCACCATCGACGAGCTGGTGCTCACCGCCAGCGAGCCGGTTTCCACC
>CAZNWE010000089.1:3221-15522 GCA_964576715.1 uncultured Geminicoccaceae bacterium
GCCGGTTTCCACCATCGACGAGCTGGTGCTCACCGCCAGCGAGCCGGTTTCCACCGCGCGGCCGATGTCGACTGCGGTCACGGCCGATCCCGGCACGGCAGAGGTGACCGTCGCTGCGGCTCACCAAGCCTCTCTGCCGGCGGCGACCACGATCGACGTCGATGTCGATGCTCGCTATCTGCTGTGCGGTGGGCGGCGTCTCGATCTGGCGGCAATCCTGCGGCCAATCGCCGACCGCCTGATGTCCCAACAGATCACCTATTCGCAGGTGGATGCCAACGAGTGGCGGGACTGCTCCGGGAATTTCCTGCGTCTTTCGAGTTATCTGGCCGAACGGTGTCCCGAGTTGAATGGCCGTCTCGCGGCTACCAAGGGTGTCCCGGATTTTGTGCCCGGCGGCAACAACTCGGCGCGGCCGGCAACGGCAGTCGCCCGGACGACGCGCGATCTGGCCAAGTGGTATGCGGACAACGGCAGCTTCATCCCGGTCGCCTACGAGCCGGGCCTCGACGAGCAGGCGGCGCTGGCGAGACACCGCGACCAGATCAGGCCGGGGACCGTCCTCTGGTTCTCGCACAAGAAGCCCGATCCGAGCGCCGGCACCGCCCCGCTCTTCGCCGGGCTCATCAACCATATGGGCACCGTCATCAGCGTCGAGCGTGACGCGAACGGCGAGCTTCTCAGCTACAGCATGTATCATGGGCGAAACCAGCGTAAGGTCGCCACCGTCACCACGGACCACTACTGGGATTGGCCAGACAAGTTCACCAGTGGCGGCAAGCAGTACCCGCCACTAGGCTTCTGGACGCAGTATCTCGTGGGGCTGGCACCGATTGCACCGGCAGAGCAGCCGATCATGCTCTCGAGCTTGGAACGCTGAGCTCGGCGTGGCGAGCGCCCGCCGGGTGCGATGCCTGGCGGGCTGGCCGCTTCGAGCGGCTCGACCCGCGAAAGCGGATCTCTTTCCCTGTGGCGTCGCGTGATTGATCGCCGGAAGACACGCATCCCATTGGTCACACTTTCGCCCAGATGTGTTGAACCGCGGCTCTGCGGTGGTTGGCGGACAGCCCGCCGGGTATGGGCCTGCAGCGCGGTAAAAGTGCGCGACGCCACGCTCACAACCAAGGCACGGCGGCCGGGCATCGCTCGATCATTGGTCTTCTCACAATCGTCTTCCAATGTCAGGCAACAAATCAACTGTGGCGGCACCTTGAAACCCCGAATGTGCGTATAGCGAGAAGCCGCTGTCTTGACCGCAGTGAACTGTTGACAATGTTGTCCATGAGCTGCATTTTAATTAGTGCGAGGCTAAAATTAGTTGATGACGGGGAGAGGAACGATGAAGGAACTCCTTGGCGCGGTATTTGTTGTGTCGATGGGGTCGGCGGCCATGGCTGATACCAACAGCCAGCGGCTTGGCGATCGCGAGTTGGACAGCGTGGTAGCAGGGGTCTCGGTCGGTGGCATCGCCATCAACCTGCCGGGCCTCGACCCGAACGGCAATATCGGCATCGGCAACACCGGGAGCGACAATATCGGCTTTTTCAATGATGGCGATGAGAATATCGGGTTGTTCAACGGCGGGAATGAAAATATCGGTGGCTTCAACGGGTTGAACCCCATCAATGGCAGCAACGGCCGCGGCAACGAGAACATCGGCTTCTTTAATGGCAGCAATGCCGGCAGCCAGGGCACCGGCAACGAGAATATCGGTTGGTTCAACGGCAACAACAATACGGCGCCTGGCAATGGCAATGAGAATACAGGCGTGTTCATCGGCAACTTCCAAACATCGTCGGGCGGCAGCAGCGAGCTGATTGGTGTCGGGCTGGCGAATGGCAACGGCACGATTGCCGACATTGTTGGGGGTGTGGCCGGCTCTCTCTGATGGCAGCGGGGCAGGCCGATGGCAGCGGGGCATGATTGTGTCCGAGCCGCCAGCCCGGCTTCGGGCATCTCGTTGATCCGGCGGACGACTTACGCGTTGTCCGACAGTCAGCCGAGCGGTTGCCGGCCACCACGATTCTGTTGTGGAGCTGCATTGCGGGGTCGTATTTGGACTTCGATCCCGAAATCCCGGATTGGCGCTGCGCCGGCAGGCTGCCGAAGAGGTCGTCACGGCCCTCGTGGAGGCACTTTTCGGCATCGCGAAGCGCTTGGCGCGTGGCGGGGCTGATGCGCCTCGCGAGCGATGCGCAACGCCCGCAGCGTCGAGAATCGTGCCGTGCCAAAGTCATGCGGCGAAGATGACCGGCGGGCTCTGCTCCCTTCGCTTTTTGCGACCTCTTGTCACGATGGCTCGGCGGTCATATTGAAGTGGGTGTCGGGTTTCAGGGAGGTGGTCATGAAGGTTGCCGAGCTCCGGGCGTTCGATCGTGACGCGTTGATCACCGTGACCGGTGGGACGAGCGTGCATGAGGCGGTGAAGACGATGGCCGGCAAGGCGATCGGCGCCGTGTTGATCGTCGAGAACGACAAGGTCGCCGGAATCTTCACCGAGCGCGACCTCATGAACAAGGTGGTCGGCAAGGATCTCGACACGCGCACCACCAAGGTGAACGAGGTGATGACCAGGGGGCCGAAGACGGTCAAGGTCGACGATGCGGCGATCGACTGCCTCGAGCTGATGGCGGCCGGCGGGTTTCGCCATCTGCCGGTGGTCGATGCCGATGAGCGGCCGCTCGGCATGGTGAGCCAGCGCGACTTCGTCGCGACCACTCTGCCGCAGGCACTGTCGCTCGCCCGGCAGACGGCGCAGGCCACGGTGGCCAAGCGCTACCAGCCGGTAGCGATCGCGGCCAGCGTGCTGGCCTACACCTTCATCATTGTCATGGCGGTGCGGCTGTTCACCTGACCGCGGGCGATCAGGGGCGGGGGGCCCGCTTGCTGAGGATGCGCTGCAGGGTGCGGCGGTGCATGTTGAGCCGGCGGGCGGTCTCCGACACGTTCCGGTTGCACTGTTCGAACACCCGCTGGATGTGCTCCCAGCGCACCCGATCCGCCGACATCGGGCTGTCGTCGACCGCCGATTGCGGCTCGCCGGCCAGCGCCGAAGCGAGATCCTCCGGTGTTACCGGCTTGGCCAGATAGGCGATCGCACCGGCCTTGGTGGCAACGACCGACGAGGCGATGCTGTCGTAGCCGGTGAGCACCACGACGCGCAGGCCTGGGCGCACGGTCTGCAGCGCCCGGATCAGCTCCATGCCGTGTCCGTCGGAGAGGTTGAGGTCGATGACCGCGCAATCCGGCACGAAGCTCGCGGCGACGTCGTAGGCCTCGCGCAGCGAGGCGGCCGGTGCCACCTCGTAGCCCAGCCGTTCCAGGCTGCGGATCAGGTTGCGCCGCAGCGGTGCGTCATCATCGACCAGCAGCACCTTGCCGGCGGCACCTGCGGGCAGAGCATTGCAGCCCCTTTCGCCTTCGGCGATCATCGCACCTCCCCTCCATTCTGCCTTATGGTCCGTGTCGCGCCGGTCCCGGTCGCGGTCGGCGGGTGGCGCCAGCGGGTGCCGCTCGCCCTCAGCGGCCGCGCGCGATCATTCCTTGGGTGCTCGCTTGTTGAGGATCCGCTGCAGGGTGCGGCGGTGCATGTTGAGCCGGCGGGCGGTCTCCGAGACGTTCCGGTTGCACTGTTCGAACACCCGCTGGATGTGCTCCCAGCGCACCCGATCCGCCGACATCGGGTTCTGCGGCGGTGGCGGCAGCCCGCTGCCGGTGCTGAGCAGGGCAGCGATCACGTCGTCGGCATCGGCCGGCTTGGCGATGTAGTCGACCGCCCCCGCTTTGATCGCGGCAACGGCGGTCGCGATGTTGCCGTAGCCGGTGAGCACGACGATGCGGGTCGAGGGGTGCAGCTCGCGGATGCGCGCCACGAGATCGATGCCCGAGCCGTCCTCGAGGCGCAAGTCGATCACCGCGTAGGCCGGCTTGATCGAGTGGGCGATGTTCAGCCCCTCTTTCAGGCTCTCGCCGGCGTAGACCTGAAAGCCACGGCGCTCCATGGCGCGCTGCAGGCTGCGGCGCAGCGGCGCGTCGTCGTCGACGAGCATCAGGACCGGCGGCTCGCCGCTGGTGAAGCGCTGTGGCGTGGGCTCGCTCACTGTTTCCATCTCAATCATTACGGGTTGGCTCCCGTCCAAGCTGTTCGAGGGCACCGGTCGGCCAACTGATGCGGACCAAAGCACCTTTTTCGCGGTGAGACAACTTGTCTCGGTTAGCAAAATGTACGCTGGCCCCGGTTCGGGCAAGGAGGGTCTTGGCAATAAACACGCCGAGCCCGAGGCCGCCTTCCTTGCGTCGGGAAGACAGATAGGGCTCGCCGAGCCAGTCCAGCATCTCGGGCATGAAGCCCGGGCCGTCGTCCTTGATCTCGACCGTGACCCCGAGCGGATGGACGGCGACCCCGATCTCGACCCGGCGGGCGGCGAAGCGCACGGCGTTGTCGACCAGGTTGGCGATGGCGTGGCGCAGCTCCGGGGCGAGGCTGACCTTGGGCTCGGCGAGACCGGGTGCCAGCTCGACCGTGACCTCGATGACGGTCTCGCCGTTGCGGTAGGCGTCGGCGATGGTGCTGAGCAGGCTGCCGAGCGGTGCGCGGGTGAACGATGAATGGCCGTGGTCGCGGCCGCCGCGGCCGAGGCTGGCCAGGGTCTCGCGGCAGCGCCGGGCCTGGGCGAGGAGCTCGTCGGCTTCTTCCTTGAGCGGGCTCGAGGGCGGCAGCTCCCTGACCAGCTCCTTGGCGATGACGTTGATGGTGGCGAGCGGCGTGCCAAGCAGGTGGGCGGCGGCCGCCGCCTGGCCGCCGAGTGCCGAGAGCTCCTGCTCGCGGGCGAGGGCGAGCTGGGTCGCGGTCAGGGCCAGGGCATGGCGCCTGGCGTCGTTGGCGAGGTGCCAGACATAGCCCGCCACCATGAGCACGGTCATCGACATGGCGAGCCAGGAGGCGAAGAGGTAGAGCGGCGGCAGGCGCAGCGAGCCGTCGTGCCAGGGCAGCTCGCTCGGCAGTGCTGCCATCGCGGCGAGGGCGAGAAGTGCCGCGGCAGTGAGCCCGGCGGTGCGCAGCCGGCCGAGGGTCGCCGCACCCAGGCCGACCGGCAGGACCAGGAGCAGCATGAACGGGTTCTGCAGGCCGCCGCTCACCGCGAGCAGATAGGCGAGTTGCAGCACGTCGAAGAGCATCAGCGCGAAGATCGCGTTCTCGCCCAGGCGGTCGGTGGGCGCGCCGAGGAGCTGGACCGTGAGGTTGACGGCGAAGGTCAGCACCAGCGCCGGCACGAGCCAGGCGAGCGGCAGCTCGATGCCGAGCGAGATGTGGACCATCAGGATGGTGAAGGCCTGACCGCCCAGTGCCACCCAGCGCATCACGGCGAGGGTGAAGAAGCGGACCTGCCCCTCGCCGAACGGTCCGCCGACGCTGCTGTCCTCGAGCCAGCGGCGGCGCCCCCGCGGTGCTGTGCCAGCCCTGGCCGCGGCGGTATCCCCGCCCGCGTCCAGCCTGGTCGCGGCCGGCGGCTCGTCCGGCCGGGGCTGCCGGGCCGGCCGGCCGGACTGATCAGCTCGTGTCGTGGTCTTCGCCGCCACGGTCGACACCTGCCCTTCTCGATCGTTGCCACTACCGACAGGCGCGCGCTCGACGCTTTGTCACCGACAGCTTACGCATCATCACTCTGCCGCGATCATCATGACCGCAGAGTGTCCGCTGAACAAGCCGTCGGCATGCCCGGCGTGCCGCCGACGGCTGCGTTCGGGGCAAAAAAAACCCGTCCGACGGCGCCGGACGGGTTGAAGTCTCGGGCTTCTGAGCCCTCTCGCCAAGTCGTCGCCGCGGCCCCTGTCGGGTAGCCACCACGGCTGGATCGCTAGACCGTGACCGCCATTGCCGGCAGGGTGAATGGACCGCCACGGCGTCGACGACTGAGCCGTCGCTTGAGCACGTCGGTACGCGTGGTGTCAAGCCCTAGTCAACATGAGCAACAATCTTGCGCGTTTTTGTAAAAAATTCTTACAGCTTGCAGGTAAGCTGCGCCGGTCCCGAACTTGTCAAGTCGCCGCTCAGTCACGCAGCCCATGCGCACGCAGGAGATCATAGAGTGTCGGGCGACTGACGCCGAGCAGCCGGGCGGTCTTCGAGATGTTACCTTCGGCGCGGGCGAGCGCCCGGCGCAGCGCGCCGATCTCGGCCCGCTCGCGGACCTGGCGCAGGTTGAGCACGCCGTAGTCCTCGTCGTCGGCGACGAGGTCGAGCTCGGCCTGGCCAATGCGGCGGCCCTCGGCCATGATGATCGACCGCTTCAGGCGGTTCTGCAGCTCGCGGACATTGCCGGGCCAGGCATAGGCGTCGATGGCGGCGAGCGCCTCGGGGGTCAACGTCATGCGGCGCTTGCCGAGTTCGTCGCCGAACCGGGCCAAGAGGTGGCGGGCGAGCAGGATGGCGTCGCCCGGCCGGTCGCGCAGCGGTGGCAGCTCGAGGGTGATCTCGGCGAGACGATAGTAGAGGTCCTCGCGGAACACGCCGGCGCTGATCCGCTCGGCGAGGTCGCGGTGGGTGGCGGCGACGACCCGGACGTCGACCGCGATCTCCTGCCGCCCGCCGAGCCGCTCGACCACCCGTTGTTGCAGGAAGCGCAGCAGCTTGGCCTGCAGATCGAGCGACAGATCGCCGATCTCGTCGAGGAACAGGGTCCCCCCCTGGGCCAGCTCGATCTTGCCGAGGGTCTGCCGGTAGGCACCGGTGAAGGCGCCGCGCTCGTAGCCGAACAGCTCGGCTTCGAGCAGGGTCGGCGGGATGGCCGCGCAGTTGATCGCGACGAAGCGATTATGGCGCCTGGCACTGACGCTGTGCAGCGCTTGCGCGGCAAGTTCCTTGCCGGTGCCGCTCTCGCCGAGGATGGTGACGCTGATATCGGTCGGCCCGGCCCGCTCGAGCGCGCGGTAGAGCTGCAGCATGGCGGGGCTGTCGCCGATCATGCCGAAGGCGCGGGGCGGCGCGCTCTGGGCGAGCAGGCGCTGGTTCTCGGTCTCGAGCTCGCCGACATAAAAGGCCCGCTCGAGCAACAGGCCGAGCTGGTCGGGATCGACCGGCTTGTGGTGGAAGTCGTGGGCACCGGCGGCAATGGCGTCGAGCGCATGCTGGCGCCCTTCCTGGCCGGTCATCACCACCACCTTGGTGGTCGGCGAGAGGACCAGCATCTCGGCCAGGGTCGCAAAGCCCTCGCCGACGCCGCCGGCGTCCGGCGGCAGGCCGAGATCGAGCAGCGCCACCTGCGGCTCGTCGGCGCGCAGGCTGGCGATCGCCTGCTCGCGCGTGCCGGCCTCGCGCACGGCGAAGGCGTCGAGGGACCAGCGCAGCTGCTTGCGCAAGGCCAGATCGTCCTCGACGATCAGCAGGCGGCGTTCGCTCATGGGCGCTGGTCCTCCAGGGACGAAGGGCCCGGCTGGGCCGGCAATTCCGGCAGGCAGAGGGTGATCGTCGTCCCCTGCCCGGCGCTCGAGACGAGGTCGAAGCGACCGCCGACCCGCTCGACGGTGTGGCGCGCTTGATCGAGGCCGAGGCCGAGCCCGCCCGGCTTGCTCGAGGCGAAGGCGACCGCCCGCCCGGCATGGTGCATGACCTCGGGCGGCAGCCCCGGGCCGTCATCGGCGACGGTCAGGGCGGCCATGCGTCCCTGGCGCTCGAGGGCGAGGCGCACCTTACCCGTCTCACCCACCGCCTCGAGCGCGTTGTCGACCAGATGCTCGAGCGCCGTCTCGAGCGCCTCTGCCTCGACCCGGGCGGCGAGCTCGGCTAGCGGCTCGACGACGGTGAGGCGCGGATCGGCACGCCGGCCGGCGACGCGGCGGAGCAGCGGGGCGAGGGCGAAGCGGGCGAGACGCGGGTCGCGCTCGCGACGCAGCTGGTCGATCAGCCGGTTCATCCGCGCCACCGAGAATGCCAGCGTTTCCAGCATGTCGTCGTAGAAGGCGGGGTTGCCGCGGTGCTTCCTGGCGTTGGCGTGGGTCAGGGCGAGCTCGGCTGCGACATTCTTCACGTCGTGCATCACGTAGGCGAAGCGGCGGGTGAAGCTCTCGAACTGCCGGGCGTTGGCGAGTTGCCGGGCGGCCTCGTCCTCGGCGAGGTAGGAGGTTGCCTGGCGGGCGACGAGCCTGAGCAGCTCGCGATCCTCCTGGTCGAGCGGTCGCCGCTGCCGCGGGTTGCCGAGGACGAGAAAGCCGAACAGGGTCTCCTTGTGCACCAGCGGCAAGACCAGCCAGACCGTCGGCTGCGGCGGCAGGAAGCTCGGCCAGGCGAGGCCGGCGGGCAGCGGGCCGGAAGTGGCGTTGAGGGCGGCCATCAGCGAGCTGCTCTCGTCCGGCTCGGCCGGCGCTTCGCCGGCGAGCAAGGCGGCGGCGAGGCCGGGCGCACTGCCCGAGCCGCAAGCCGCCGGCGGCAGGCCGAGCACCGCCAGACGCCGAAAGCGATCCTCGCCCTCGTTGATCCAGATCGCACCGCCGGTCGCGTCGACCGTGCCGGCGACGGCGCGGATCACGCGCTCGGGCAGGTCGTCGCTGATCGTCGGGTCGGCGCCGGTGAGGATGTCGACGAAGCTCGGCCAGATCTCCCGGTAGTCGTAGCGGTGGGGGCGCAGATAGCGGCCGAGCCGGTCGCCGAGCCACGCCCAGGTGGCGGGTGTCAGGGCCGCCGCGAGGATCGCCAGCGTGGCCGGTAGAAAGAGGGCGAGGCCGAGCATCGCCCCGGCATAGCGGCCGAGGACCGCCGCCGTGGCGGCGGCGACGAGCACCGCGAACGCCGTGCAGGTGACGACCACGCCCAGTCGGCGGAGCGAGGGCGACAGTACCAGAGCGCTGTCGGGCCGCGGCAGCGTCACCAGGCCCAGCGCCAGCAGCGGCACGAGCAGGCCGCGCAGCAGCGGGCGCACCGCTTCGACTTGGGTGAGCAGGGCGGCATCGGCGAGCGCCAGGGCGGCGAGTGCGATATCGAAGCTGAAGCCGGCGCCGAGAGCGAGCAGCAGCAGCCGGCGACCGGTGGCGGCACCGGTGAGGGTGCTGCCGGCGAGGCCGGTGACCAGGAACAGCCCGATGATCGAGGTGGCCGCCATCGCCATCAACCAGCGATCGGCAGGTGCGACGAGGGCGATGGCAACGGTCAGGACCAGGGCGAGGCCGGCGACGATCTGCGCTGCCCGGTCGCGGAAGATCCGCCCGGCCAGGGCGAGCAGCACGGTCCAGAGCAGCACCTCGACCAGGGCCGCCGGCCGGGCCACGATCGGGCCGCGCAACGCCGTGATCAAGCCGCAGGCGGCGGCAACGACGATGGCCGCCGTGACCAGGGACAGGAACCGGGACGGCGGGCGGATGCGGTCGATCGCGATCAGCAGCGCGAGCACGGCGTAGGCCAGGCCGGCGAGCACACCGAAAACGCCGGCCATGAAGGCGACCGATACGCTCATCCGCAGCGCAACCGCAGGCAGCACGCGCGCCGCCCGACCAGCGCCGCAAATCCCGGGGCAGCGGGCATCGCGGCGGCTGCCCAGCCGTCCGGCCGGGCGACTGGGCACAGTGCGGCGCGGCGGTGCGGTGGACGCCCTTGCATGCTCGACCCGACTGGAATGCTTAACAGCTGCTTAATCGCTTTGGCCGCGCCTGGCGCCAATCTCGGCATAAACGTGTATCATGCTACTGTTGCGGCGACATCATGTCCGGCCACCCGACGGAGCCGCACGATCCGGCCGGCACCGTAGCGGCGCTCGTCCTCGATGGTGAAGCCGAGGGACGCCTGGAAGGCCTCCCGCGCGGCGAGTTCGACGACCGCCAGCGAGCCCCGCTGCAGCCAGCCGCCAGCGAGCAGCGAGGCCAGGGCCGGGGTGGCGAGGCCGCTGCCGTAGGGCGGGTCGAGATAGACGATGTCGACGGGCTCGGCGGCGCTCGGCAGCCGGGTCGCATCGGCGACCAGGAGGCGGGCCCGGGCGGTCTCGCCGAGCGTTTCGATGTTGTGGCGCAGGGCCGCTGCCGCCGTGCGGTCGACCTCGACGGCGGTGAGCCGGGCGGCACCGCGGGAGAGCGCCTCGAGGCCGACGGCACCGCTGCCGGCGAACAGATCGAGGAAGTGGGCACCGGCCAAGGGCGGTTGCTGGTGCTGGAGGATCGAGAAGAGGGCCTCGCGCAGCCGCTCCGCGGTCGGTCGCACGGCGAGCCCCGGTGGGACCTCGAGCCGGCGGCCGCGATGCCGGCCGGCGATGATCCGGGGTGGGCTCAAAGCGCGTCCGGGGCCGGTTTTTCGCTTGCCTGCCTCACCGTCCGCCGGCTCAGCGATTCCGGCAACTGGAGGCCCTTGGCCATGCCGCCGAGCTGTTCCTTGAGCACCTTGGGCGTCACCTCCTCGATCTCGCCGCGCTTCAGGCTGCCGAGCTGGAAGGGGCCGTAGGCGGTGCGGATCAGCCGGCTGACCTCGAGGCCGAGATGGCCGAGCACGCGGCGCACCTCACGGTTCTTGCCTTCGCGCAGGCCGACCTTGAGCCAGGCATTGGCGCCGGTGCGGGTCTCCTCCTCGGCCTTGATCGGGCCGTAGCGCACGCCGTCGATCTCGATGCCGGCTTCGAGTGCCTTGAGCGTCTCGGGCGGCACGCTGCCATAGACGCGGACCCGGTAGCGGCGCAGCCAGCCGGTCGACGGCAGCTCGAGCAGGCGCTTCAGGGCACCGTCATTGGTGACGAGCAAGAGGCCTTCGGAGTTGATGTCGAGACGGCCCACCGGCATCAGCCGCGATGCCTTGGGGCCCATGAGGTTGGCGAGCTTCCCGGTCACGGTCGGCCGGCCCTCGGGGTCGCGGGCCGTCGTCACCACGCCTTCGGGCTTGTAGTAGCGGCAGAGGCGCGTCGGCTCGGCGGTCCTCAGGTGCTCGCCGTCGATCCGGATCTCGTCGGCCGCGGTGACGTTCAAGGCGGGGCTGTCGATGGTCCGGCCGGCGACCTCGACCCTGCCCTCGGCGATCAGGCGCTCGGCATCCCGCCTCGAGCAGTAGCCGGCGCGGGCGATCCTTTTCGCGATGCGCTCGCCCGCGGGCGTGTCGCTCGTCGTCGCCTTGGCGCCGCTGCGGCTCATCGCCGGGCGGCCTCGACCAGGGCCTCGAGAATGCGCCGGTCGCCGTTGCTGATGAGGAACTCGGCGTGCCACTGGATGCCGAGACAGAAGTGGTAGTCAGGGTGCTCGATCGCCTCGATGACCCCGTCCGGGGCGGTGGCCGAGACGACGACGCCCTCGCCCACCCGGTCGGCGGCCTGGTGGTGGGCCGAGTTGACGGCGAGGCTGGTGACGCCCACCAGCCGGTGCAGGAAGGTGCCCGGCAGGACGGCGACCTCGTGGCCGGGCTCGTCACGCGGGTTCGGTTGCTCGTGGGCGAGCGGCTGCTCGATGCGGTCCGGGATGTGCTGGATCAAGGTACCGCCGAGGACGACGTTCAAGAGCTGCTGGCCGCCGCAGATGCCGAGCACCGGCAGGTCGCGGGCCAGCGCCTGTTCGGTGATCGCCCATTCGAAGGCGGTGCGCTCGGCTTTCAGCGCCACCGTCGGATGACGCTCGGTGGCGCCGTAGAGAGCGGGGTCGATGTCGAACGCCCCACCGGTGACGACGAGGCCGTCGAGCTGGTCGAGATAGGCCCCCACCAGCTCGGCCGGCGCGTGCGGCAGGGCGATCGGCAGGCCGCCGGCCGCGATGATCGAGCTTGCGTAGTTCTGCCGGAGGGCGAGCCAGGGAAATTTGGAATAGCCGCCGGGCTCCTCGAAATCGAGGGTGAGACCGATGCGCGGGCGGGAAGAGACCGGGGCGGTATGAGGCATGGCGCAAATTTAGGCACCGGCGGGGAAAGCCGCAAGCGTCGCCGTGCTCAATGCACCGGCAGGCCGGCGGCGACGAGAGTTGCGACATCCGCCGCGAGCCGCGCCGGATCCTGGCGGAACTGGGTCTGCCGCCAGCTGTTGACCGTGAAGTCCGGGCGCAACGTCAGGAGCTGC
Organism: uncultured Geminicoccaceae bacterium; assembly: GCA_964576715.1. Classification (GTDB taxonomy): domain Bacteria; phylum Pseudomonadota; class Alphaproteobacteria; order Geminicoccales; family Geminicoccaceae; genus SLRI01. The sequence continues at coordinate 15,227 of CAZNWE010000089.1, forward strand.
CGGGCGATCCGCCGGGCGTCGTCCGCCGCTCCGGCCTCGTGCCGAATGATCACCAGGTCGGCGAGCCCGAAGCCCGGATTGCGCGCGTGATAGGCCCAGAACGCTTCGATCGCCGCGGCGTTGCGACCGGCGAGCCGGTAGGCATTGCCGAGATGGCCGAAATAGTGCCCGGGCGGGTTCGGGGTCAGGGTCATCGCCCGTTCGCCGAGCGCAATGGCCGCCTCGGGCAGGCCCGCGGTCGCTAGGACGAAGCAGGCGACGGCGGCGATATCCCCGGCGTCCGGAGCCAGCCGCAC